>CANJLB010000029.1 GCA_947475065.1 Opitutia bacterium
AGCGGCCGGCCCACACCCGCCGGTTGGTAGTGCGGCGCCACCACCGCCGCCAGCTCGGCCCACGGCACCACCCGGTTCATTTCGTCGAGAAACTGGTCCGCACGTGTTCGTTTCGTCAGGCAACCGAGCGAGAGGAAGGTGATTTGTTCGCTCATTGCTACTGTTACCCTATGGCTGCTAATATGTTCCCTGATTTATTTGGGTTTTTCAGAGGCTCCTTACCTTGACTTACCTTGACTTACCTTGAGTGGGCTTGAGTCACCCAATTTGGCCTATTTCGCCCTGCGCCAATTTGACCCGTCTGCAAAAAACCTCCGGCCGAACACCGGGCTTATACCAACAGGACGGCAACTAGTCCCGCTAACCTTTTTTCAGCCTGCGACCGGGAAGGGAAAAATCAAGCTCAAAACTTCTGTCGCCAGAAAGATTATCCAAGGCAAACTTGTTTGCTGCAGGGGCGCAGTCTTGCTGCGCCCGCTTGGATGAAATTTGCAAAAGGGCGCAGCAAGACTGCGCCCCTACGTGGCCGTCCTGCCATAGGCGGAATGAGGATATCCAGCCGGCCTTTGTTTTGCTCCCCGTAAGTTTGGCGGCCCTGTGGCCTTGACAGGGGCGGACGGTCAACCTGTCATCGAGCCTTGGCCGGAAATATCTGGGGAACCCTTTGCCGCCCCCTGTGTCCATCGGCGCTCCCCCCCTTAACTCACAAATCCCCTCCTCCATGTCCCTCCCCCCCTCCCGCCTCCTCCTGCTTGCAGCCGTCGCCGGTTCCGTGCTCTCCCTCTCCGCCCAGCCGGCCGCACCGGCCTCTGCGCCCGTGCCCGCCGGAGCCGTCGCGCCGATCCCCGCGCCCCGCGCCCGCGTCAGCCCGCATGAGACCATTCGCGCGGTGGTGGACGGCAAAAGCGTCGTGGTCGTGTATGGCCGGCCTTACTCGAAGGCTCCCCGCGGCAACGAAATTCGCAAGATCTGGGGCGTGACGGTTCCTTACAACGAAGTCTGGCGCCTTGGCTCCGACGAGGCGACCTTGCTCATCACCGAGGCCGCCTTGGACTTTGGTGGCACGACCGTTCCGGCGGGTGCTTATTCCCTTCATATGCTGCCGGTCGAGAACGGAACATCGAAGCTAATCATCAACAAGCATATCGGCCAGTGGGGCATCCCTTACACCCAAGCGGCCGAAGAGCTCGCACGCGTTGACCTTAGCAAGGCTCCCCTCAGTTCGCCGCTGGATCAGCTGACCTTGGCCTTGGATGCAAACGGCACGCTCCGCATTCAATGGGAGAACCTTCAGTTTTCAGCCAAATTCAGCGTTAAGAAATAACGCGCACCGCCCACCCACCATGTGCGCCCGCGCGCTACCCCTTGCGGCCGCCGGTGCTTTTGCGATGGCGGCCTTTACCGTAACTGGCGCCCGCGCGGCTGGTGCCGCGCCAGCGGCTCCCGTGCCCGTCACCGGCGCGGCAATTTTGCAGGAGCTGCGCGAGTTCCGCACCTTCGGCACAGTGCTCATGGTCGCCGCCCACCCTGACGACGAGAACCGCGCGCTGCTCGCCTTCCTCTCAAAAAGCCGCGACTTCCGCACCGGCTACCTCTCTATCAACCGCGGCGACGGCGGGCAGAACGAGATCGGCCCCGAGTTCGACGCCAAGCTCGGCGTCATCCGCACGCAGGAGCTGCTCGCCGGCCGCCGCCTCGACGGCGCGCGGCAATTTTTCACCCGCGCGATTGACTTCGGCTACTCCAAGAGCCTCGACGAGACGCTCCGCATCTGGGACCATCAGGCCGTGCTCGGCGATGTCGTGCGCGTCATCCGCACTTTCCGGCCCGACGTGATCGTCACGGTCTTTTCCCCCGTGCCGGGCAACACCCACGGGCACCATACCGCCTCGGCCTACCTGGCCCGCGAAGCGTTCAAGCTCGCCGGCGACCCCAAAGCCTATCCCGAGCAGCTCGCCGAAGGGCTGACGCCGTGGCAGCCGGTTCGCATCGTCCAGAACGGCGGCAACGGCCTCACCATCTCCGGCGGCAACACCGACCCGGCGACCGGCGAGACCGTGCAGGCCATCGCCAACCGCACCAGCGCGCAGCACAAGACGCAGGGTTTCGGCGGCGGTGGTGGTGGCGGGCGCGGCGGCGGCGCGGGCGGAAACAATTTCTCCGCCGGCTTCAACCTGCTCGACGGCACGCCCGGCACGGGCCTGATGGACGGCGTGGACACGACCTGGGCGCGCATCCCCAACGGTGGCGCGGAGATCGCCAAGCTCGCCGACGAGCTCATCGCCAACTTCAAACCTGACGCCCCCGATGCCAGCGTCCTGGCCATCCTTGCGCTGCGCGCGAAGCTCACGGCGCTCAGAACTGCCACGCGCACACGACCCGAAGATCCGGTCTTGCTTGAGAAATACACTCTGTTTGACCGCATTCTCCAGCATTGCCTTGGGCTGGTTTTGGAAACCACGACATCAACCGCCGAAATCACGCACAACGAGCAGATCAGCATTCATTACCGTGCGACCGTGCATACGGCGGTTCTGGTATCATGGTTACGGTTCGCAGCAGAGCGTCCCATCCCTCCGGTTGGTGTCTACAATGACTCGGATCGCGTGATGCGTTTTGGATCGGGCAGCTCTTTTCCCATGATGAGTTCTGGCTCCAACAGGACGCTAGCGGAAGGACACCCTAGCGAAGGCCAAATCACAGAAAATGTGGAAATGCTATCACCTAACCACCCGCTCACCCAGCCCTATTGGCTGAGAGAAGAGCCGACCGCAGGGATTTTCCGGGTTTCAGCGGCAGATGCAAAGTTGATTGGCCAACCGGAAAATCGGCCATTGTTCGAGCTCCAGTATAGTTTCAGCGTAGGCGGGCAAAATTTGATCCTGTTTGATGAAGTGCGCGCGTCCGACGGTTCTGGACGGCCATCACGCTCGGTCGCCATGATCTCGCCGGTGGCGCTGAAATTCGGCTCGGGCGTCGCGTTGTTCACGCCGGGCGCGAAGAAAACCGTCGAGGTCGAGATCTCATCCGCACGCGCCAACGCCACCGGCACATTGCGCCTTGAGTCGCCCGCCGGCTGGGCGGTCACGCCTGCCGGCCAACCGTTCAAGCTCGCGCAGGCCGGCGAGAAAACCAAAGTCGCGTTCACCGTCACCGCGCCTGCGTCGGCGGCGTCCGGCAGTTTCCTCGCCGTCGCCGAGATGAGCGATGGCACGCGTTACAGCAATGGCCGCGAGGAGATCCGTTACGACCACATCCCGCCGCAGCTTTTGCAGTCGCCCGCGCGGCTGAAGGTCGTCGCCACCGACTTCGCCGTGCGCGGCAAGAACGTCGGCTACCTGCCTGGAGCGGGTGACGCCACCGCCGAGGCCCTTGCGCAGCTCGGCTACAATGTCACCACCCTCACCGGCGCGGACCTCACGCCGGAAAAGCTGCGTGACCTCGACGCCGTCGTCATCGGCGTGCGCGCGTTCAACGAGCGCACCGACTTTGCGGCCAACCTGCCCGGCCTGCTCGCCTACGCCGAGGCCGGCGGCACCGTCATCGCGCAATACAACCGCCCCAACGGCCTGAACACCCCGCAGCTCGGCCCCTACCCGCTCTCCATCGCGGGCCAGGCCCCGCCGCTGCGCGTGACCGACGAGAATGCCCCCGTCACCTTCCTCCTCCCTGACCATCCCGCGCTCAACGTGCCGAACAAAATCACGCCCGCCGACTTTGCCGGCTGGGTGCAGGAGCGCGGCGCGTATTTTGCCAGCACATGGGACGAACGCTATGCCGCGCCGCTGGCGATGAGCGACCCCGGCGAGACGCAGCCCAACAGCAGCCTGCTGATCGCGAAGCACGGCCAGGGTTATTACGTCTACACCAGCCTGGCGTTTTTCCGCCAGCTCCCTGCCGGCGTGCCGGGGGCCTACCGGCTGTTCGCCAACCTCGTCTCGCTCGGCAAATGAATCCCGCTGAACCAAAGGTAGGGCGGGGCCGCTGGCCCCGCCGTAAATATCCCCCGGCCTCCCAGCCTGCGACCTGTTCGCCCACACTGCGGCGCGGCCAGCGGCCACGCCCTACCCCATGAGCCAGCCGCCCCAGCCGCCGACACCGCCGTCGTCCGATGACAGCTCCCCCGGCGTGCCGGGCTTCCGCACCTGGCGCGGGGTCTATTGGTTCGTGTTTGCCAGCTTCGTGGGCGTGGTCGCCGCGCTCACGATTTTTTCCCGAATGCTCGCATGAACCCGCTCGACTGGCTCGTGCTGCTCGGGACGATGGTGGGCATCGCGGCCTACGGCACGTGGCACACGCGCCACACCGACCACCTCGACACCTATCTCAAAGGCGACGGCACCACCCGCTGGGGCACCATCGGCCTGTCGGTCATGGCCACCCAGGCGAGCGCCATCACCTTTCTCTCGACGCCGGGACAGGGTTTCGAGAGCGGGCTGGGGTTTGTGCAAAATTATTTCGGGCTGCCGCTCGCGCTCATCATCATCTGCGTCGTCTTTCTCCCGATCTACCGGCGGCTCGGTGTCTATACCGCCTACGAATACCTCGGGCAGCGTTTTGATCAAAAAACCCGGCTGCTCGGCGCGGGCCTGTTTCTCCTCCAGCGCGGCCTCGGCGCGGGCATCACCATCTATGCGCCCGCCATCATCCTCTCCACCGTGCTCGGCTGGCCGCTCAATCCCACCATCGTCTGCACCGGACTGCTCGTCATCATCTACACCGTCACCGGCGGCAGCGCGGCGGTGAGTCTCACGCAAAAATGGCAGATGGCCGTCATCTTTGGCGGCATGGTGACGGCGTTCGTCATCCTGCTTCTGCGCCTGCCCGCCGGCCTTGGCTTCAACGACGCCGCCCATCTCGCCGGCGCCCTCGACAAGATGCAGGCTGTGGATTTCTCGCTCGACCCGGCCAGGCGCTATACCCTCTGGACCGGCCTGCTCGGCGGCACGTTTCTGTCGCTCTCCTATTTCGGCACCGACCAGTCGCAGGTGCAGCGCTACATCGGCGGCGCGGCCCTGCGGGAAAGCCGGCTCGGGCTGATGTTCAATGCGCTGCTCAAGATCCCGATGCAGTTTTTCATCCTGTTGCTCGGGGTGCTGCTCTTCGTGTTCTACCAGTTCCAGCCGGCGCCGGTCTTCTACAACCGCGTCGAGTGGCGTCAGCACGCCGACGGTCCGGACGGCGCGGCGTTCCGCGCGCTGGAGGAAAAGCACGCCGCGTTGCACACGGCCAAGCAGGAAAAAATCTCCGCGTGGCTCGCCGCCCGTGCGCGCGGCGACGGCGCGGCCGAGGCCGCCGCCCGCCGTGATCTCACCACGGCCAACACCGCGACCGAGGCCGTCCGCAAAGAGGCCAGGGCCGCGCTCCTCGCCGCCGACCCCAAGGCCAACACCAAGGATTCCGACTATGTCTTTATCGGTTTCATCATGGCCCAGCTGCCCCACGGCGTGATCGGCCTGCTCATCGCCGTGATGATCGCCGCCGCCCTCGGCTCCAAGGCGGGCGAGCTCAACGCGCTCGGGGCCACCACCACCATTGACCTCTGGCGGCACTTCCGCCCGCTCGCCGTCCACGACGAGGGACGCAACGTCCGCGTCGCCAAATGGTTCACCGCGTTCTGGGGCCTGTTCGCCATCGGCTTCGCACTGTCCGCGACCTTCGCCGAAAACCTCATCGAGGCGGTCAACATCCTC
Source organism: Opitutia bacterium (assembly GCA_947475065.1). Lineage (GTDB taxonomy): Bacteria > Verrucomicrobiota > Verrucomicrobiia > Opitutales > Opitutaceae > CAIYUN01. The sequence goes on from CANJLB010000029.1 coordinate 5,694, forward strand.
GGTTCGATTTTCTACGGCGTGGTGCTGGGAATGTTTCTTGTGGCTTTCTTTCTGAAGAAAATTGGTGGCACGGCGGTATTTTGGGCCGCGGTGGCGGCGCAGGCACTCGTGTTCGCCCTCTATGCCAGCCTCAGCATTAGCTATCTCTGGTATAACCTCATCGGCTGCGCCGCCTGCGTGCTGCTCGCGGCGGCGGTGCAAACCTTTCTTCCGCGAATCACGCGGATGGACGCGGATAACAATCCGGGATAAAATGCCATGATCCAGGCCTTTCCATCGGTTTTTGTTTTTTGGGCTTTCATCCGCGCCCATCCGCGCCATCCGCGGAAAATCTTTTCCTGATGCCTTCCCCCGTCATCTGTTTCGGCCAGCAGCCGTGCGGATTTTTCCCGCGCCGGTTTCTTTTCGCCAAGTTTCAGACCGCGCGGAAGCTCCGGCGCGAGATCGGCGGAGAGATTGTTTTCTTTTTGCATGACAGCGACCATGATCCGCGCGAGACGCAGACGACGCTGCGCCATCGCAAGACCGGCGAGCCGGCCACGCTGAACTTTGACTTCGAGAACAAGCTCCAGCGAAAATTCTCGCCGCTCTGCCTGAAACGCATCCCCGCCGGCTGGCGCGACCGCACCGCCCGCCAGCTCGGCGCCTATGTCGCGCCCGAGGCGGTCGCCGCGTTCAAGGCCGTCGTCGCCGCCAATGTGGCCGACTTCTGCCTCGAGATGTACCGCCGCATGGGCCTGCTCGACGGCATCCGGGTCGTCCGCTCCGGCGACCCGGCGGTGCGCCGCGCCGCCTGCGACATCGCGGAGTGCTTTGTGGACGTGCCGCACGGCGGCGAAACCGTCCGCGCGCGGCTGCTCGGCGGCGGGCTCAGGCTCCACGAGGGCGGCGACGCCTACACAACGCTGCCCGCCGCCGCGTTCACCAAGGAGCAGGTCAGCCCGACGCGGGACTCGCGCCTGCGCTGGATGCAATCCGTGCTCCATTGTACCCACTACGTCTGCGGCGCGGGCGAACAGGCCTACCTGAACCAGGCCGACGCGCCCGACATCACGTTTGTCAGCCGCGACGCCATTGACCGTTCCGACGAGGCCTACACGGATTTTCCGGCGCATTCGTGACGAAAAGGCAGGGCGGGGCCGCTGGCCCCGCCGCAGATCGGAAAGTTCGGCGGGGCCGGCGGCCCCGCCCTGCCTCAGCCGCCGTCCTGAAATGTTTTGGCAACCGCGCCGGTTTCGCTTCGAGTTGCCCCCATGCCTGCGACTGCCCCCGCCTCCCTCCTCGCGTTCGGCGCCCATCCCGACGACATCGAGTTCGGCTGCGGCGGCATCATTGCGCGCGAAACCAGCGCCGGCCGCCCGGCGCATCTCGTCGTCTGCTCGCGCGGCGAGGCCGGCACCAACGGCACGCCCGCCCAGCGCACCCGCGAGGCGAAACGCGCCGCGCAGCTGCTCGGCGCGACCGTGGAGTTTCTCCGTCTCGACGGCGACGCGCAGCTCGAAATCCGCGCCGCCCACGCGCTCAGGCTCGCCGCCCTCATCCGCCGCGTGCGGCCCGCCTGCGTGCTCGCGCCGACGCTTGAGCAGAACCAGCACCCCGACCACTGGCGGCTCGGTGTGCTGGTGCGCGATGCCACGCGCCTTGCGCGTTACGGTGGCTTGAAGCCGCTGCTCCGCCTCAAGCCCCATGCCATCGGCCAGCTGTTTTTTTACGCCGTCTCCCCTGACGCCGAACCGCGTGACGCCACGCCCGTGCTCATTGATCTCTCCCCGCCTGAAACCGTCGCCGCCTGGACGGCCGCGATGGCCGCGCACGCCTCGCAGCTCCGGACGCGCGACTACGTCGGGTTTCAGCTCACCCGGGCGCGCGTCTGCGGCCAGCGCGCCGGCCTCGCCCATGCCCAGCCGCTCTGGCCCAACGATCCACTCGTCTTCGATTCCCTCGCCCCCCTCGACCGCGCCGCCCGCCGCTATTGATCATCTGTGCCGCATCGAGGCAGGTTAGCATGGTCCGCCCTTCTGTCATTCCGCGCTTCCGCTCCCTTAGCCCACGAACAGAAAATTTAAGCAGGTTACCGAGGCCAGCAGGCCGACATCAGCCAACCAAGAACGAAGCACCAACCCTCCGCTCCTCCGATTCCTGGCCTCCTGGCTTCCTGCTAAACAATTCAGCTCTTAGCTCTCGTCTCTCAGCTCTCAACTTTCCCTTGCTTCCGCGTTTCCGCGGTGCAAACAACGGCGCCCACACCGGGCTTGCGTCGCACCGTGGGCGGTTTCAGCTTCGGCCTCCGATTTCGTTTTCCCTCCAACCCTTCCTCTCCTTCGCATGTCCAAAGCCGTCCCCGCCAAAACCGTTTCCGCCGCGCCTGCCGCCGCCCATCCCGCCCGCGACAAGAACATTGATCTCGCGCTCTCCGCCATCACCAAGCAGTTCGGCGAGGGCTCGATCATGCGCCTCGGCAGCAACCAGAAGATGAAGGTCGAGACGCTCTCGACCGGCTCGCTCGCCATTGACCTCGCCCTCGGTGTCGGCGGGCTGCCCAAGGGCCGCATCATCGAGATTTACGGCCCGGAATCGTCCGGCAAAACCACGTTCTGTCTCAGCGTCATCGCCGAGGCGCAGAAACGGGGCGGGCTCGCGGCCTTCATAGATGTCGAGCACGCCCTGGACCCGAAATATGCCCGCGTGGTCGGCGTGAAGCTCGACGATCTGCTCGTTTCGCAGCCCGACTCCGGCGAAGACGCGCTTAATATCATGGAGACCCTCATCCGCTCCAACAGCATTGACGTCATCGTGCTCGATTCTGTCGCCGCCCTCATCACCAAGGCCGAGCTCGACGGCCAGATGGGCGACATGACCATGGGCAGCCAGGCCCGGCTGATGTCGCAGGCGATGCGCCGCCTCACTGCGGTCGTCAGCAAGACGAACTGCGTGTGCATTTTCACCAACCAGATCCGCGAGAAGATCGGCGTGATGTTCGGCAGCCCTGAAACGACGTCCGGCGGCCGTGCGCTCAAGTTTTTCTCCTCCGTGCGCATTGACATCCGCCGCAAGGACCAGATCAAGACACCGGACGGCAAGGTCATCGGCAACCGCACGAAGATCAAGATCGTGAAGAACAAGATCGCCCCGCCGTTCACCGAGGTCGAGTTCGACATCATGTATGACGAGGGCATCTCCAAAATTGGGTCGCTGCTCGACCTCGGCCTGGAGCACCGGATTCTTGAGAAGAAAGGCGCGTGGATCGCCTACGAGGGCAGCCTCGTCGGCCAGGGCCGTGACGCCGCCAAGGCCGCGCTCAAGGAAAACCCCGCGCTCGCGGAGAAAATTTCCCAGGCCATCCTCGACAAAGTCACGCTCAAGCCCGGCGAACCTCTGGTCGGCGAAGCCGGGGCGTGAGCGTGGCTCCTCCCACCCGCCCTGTTCGGGACGTGTGGCTCCAATGGCGAATATCCCGAATGCCTCGACCTCATCGCCTCCGGCAAGGTGGATGTGCGCAGCCTCATCACCGCCACTGCACCGCTGGCCGAAGGTGCCTCGTGGATACGAAAGCCTGCACCGCACCGAACCCGGCCTGATGAAGGTCGTCCTCTGCCGTGAGCGGCCGCCCACACACGATAAAAATGGCCTTTGCCGTGCCTTTCAGATGCCCGGCACACGAAGCTGCCCGTCCCGCTCTCTCGGCGTCGTCAACTACAATATTTAGACATGACCCCCTCGGCTTGGCCATGAAATCAAAATCAAACATCATAGCTGGATTATCATATGTCGTTCTTTCCACGATTCCAGTGTTCATGCCGGTTACGCACTGGATTTGGGCAGCGATCTTTGGTCCCATGGAGCATCTTAGTCTTCTAATTTCGGAATATAGGGCTACGAACCATTATCTCGATGGTGTGCAGCGCATCACAGTCGGATCCATCGCAGTTATGATCATTCTTTTTACTATATGGGTCATTGGTATGGCTCTTTGTGTATGGGCATATACTGGAAAATATTCTGCACGCTGCCGGAAATTTACGGTGCTTATTATAAGTTGGTGTCTTGTTGCGATTCTCAATATTTGGGTGTTTGCAATCAGCAGTGTTTGAGAAGAAGGCAGAAGATAGCCAGACGGCGTCAGGCCGATTTTTGTTAAATTTTGAGCAGCGACAAGCGACGGGGCGCAGCCTGTGCTGTTCCCGGCCGAATTGACACCGGCGTTTTGGCCGGAATGAGGTCGTAGGAATTTTGGGCTGATGACCACGCTGACGTCGGGGAAGGTGGCCGCTGACATCGTAGGCTGCGGGCGGGTGACGTTGGGATTGTGCGGCTTGGGCCGACCGCCGGCGAGGTCGAAGAGCAGTGGGAGAATACCTCCGGCTTCTGGCTTCCGGCCTCTGACCTCTTCCGCGCCCTTCCGTTTCAGCCCTTCCGCTCCTCCGCGCTTCCGCGATCCGCCCTTTCTCTTCCTCCTGAATCCTGACTCCTGAATTCTGTCTTCTGGCTTCTGATTTTCCGCGCCCGCGGCACGGGCTTGACGCGCGGGCCGGCGCGGCACGTTGTGGGGGCGCGGAATTGCTCCGCGCCCCATGCACGGCATCGAATTCATCCAAGACCTCGCCGTGATCCTGGTGGTCGCCGGGATCGTGGGCTGGGCCTGTCAGCGCGCCGGCCTGTCGGTCGTCGTCGGCTATCTGGTCGCGGGCATGATCGTGGGGCCGCACACGCCGCCGTTTTCGCTGGTGACGGACGAGGCGCGCGTGGGCACGGCGGCGCAGGCGGGCCTGGTGTTCCTGATGTTTTCCATCGGGCTGAAGCTGAGCCTGCGGCGGCTGCGGAGGCTGGGAGGCGCGCTGCTCCTGGCGGTGTTTGTGAGCGCCGGCATCATCTATTATCTCACGCGGGTGGCGGGCGCGGTGGCGGGGCTGGGGCCGCTGGAGAGCGCGTTTCTGGCGGGGATGATCATGGTGTCATCGTCCGCAATCATTGCAAAAATCCTGCACGAAACGGGCGCCAATCACGAACGTGCGGGGCAGCTCGCACTGGGGGTGTCCGTGCTCGAGGACGTGGTCGCGGTGGTGATGCTGACGGTGCTGAACTCGCTGGTGCGGCTGGACGCGGCGGCCAGCACGCCGGCGGGGGCGGGGCTGGCGAAGACCCTGGCGATGTTCGCCGCGTTTGTGGTGCTGGCGGGCGTGCTGGGGCTGCTGCTGGTGCCGTGGCTCCTGCGCCGCATGAGCATCTCGGCGGACGAGGAGCTGCAGACGCTGGGCATCGCGGCCCTGCTGTTTGGGCTGGCGGTGCTGGCGCAGCACGCGGGCTACTCGCTGGCGCTGGGGGCCTTTCTCCTCGGCACGATCGTGGCGGAGACGCCGCACCGGCATCAGGTAGAGCGGACGTTTGCAGGGATGCGCGACGTGTTCAGCGCGGTGTTTTTCGTGGCGATCGGCATGCAGATTGACGTGCGCGAGCTGGGCGCCATGTGGGCCGTCATCCTGGGCGTGACGGTGTTCACGCTGCTGGTGCGCTCGCTGGCCGCGACCACGGGCCTGCTGCTGATCGGCACGGCGCCGCGCGAGGCGCTGCGGGCGGCGCTGACGGTGACGACGATCGGCGAGTTTTCGTTCATCATCGCGCAACTGGGTGTGGACGAGGGGGCGGTGCCGCGGAACTTTTACCCGCTGGCGGTCGGGGTGTCGCTGCTCACGACGCTGGTTGCGCCACCCCTCATCCGCCGCTCGGGGGTGATTGCGGATGCGGTGCTGGCGCGGCAGCCACGTTGGCAGGAGGACTGGATCGGCTATTATCTGGCGTGGCTGGAACGCATCCGGGCACGGCAAAAGCGCAACATGCTCTGGCAGCTCAGCCGCAAGCGGCTGCTCCAGATCGGCACGGGCATGATGGCCGTCACAGGTCTGCTCGTTTTTGCGGAGCCGTTGCTTGGGCTGGTCGAGGGCTGGCTGGGGCGCGACTGGCTGTTTCCGCACGGGCCGGCGGTGATTTTCTGGATGGCGCTGGGTTTGGTCGCGCTCGCCCCGCTGGTCGCGATCTGGCGCAACTGCTCGGTGCTGGCCCTGTTGTGCGCGCAGGTGTCCACGCAGGGGCACACGCAGGCGGCGCGGCTCGCGCCGCTGGTGGAGACCTGCCTCAAGCTCGCGGCCGGGGCGGCGATGTATGTGTGGCTGGCCTCGTTTCTGCCGGTGCGCGGGGCGGCCAAATGGGCGGTGGTCGCAACCGTGCTGCTCGCGGTCGCGGCGCTGCTGCTGCTCAAACGCAAGCTGGTGCGCTGGCACAGCGAGCTGGAGGTCGAGCTGCAAAGCCTCCTCGGGGCCGGCGAGGGGCGCATGAGCGCGACGACCGTGCCATGGGCGCAGTCGCACAGCGAGTGGAAGCTGAGCGTGGCCGAATGTGTCCTGCCCGACCTCGCCGACTGCCAGGGCAAAAAAATCGGCGAGCTGGGGCTGCGCTCCCGGCTGGGCTGCTCGGTCATGGGCATCGAGCGGCAGGGCTACATGATGCAGCTGCCGGGGCCGGACACCGTGCTCTACCCCCAGGACAAGGTGCTGCTCATGGGCACGGCGGAACAGGTGGCGGCGGGCAGAAAATTTCTCACCGCCGTCTCCGGCGTGGCGGCGGTCTCGGAATTTGGCGACGTGCGCACCGAACTGCTGGCCGTGCCGGCGGACAGCCAGGCGGCCGGGCGGGCGCTGCGCGACCTGGGAACCGCGACGGCCCAACGCGTCCAGATCGTCGGCATCAAGCGCGGTACCCAGCGTATTCTGAGCCCCGGTGCCGACGAGGTGCTGCGGCCGGGCGACGAGCTGCTGGTGCTCGGCACGCCGCAGCGCATCGGCGGCTTCAAGGACTGGCTGGCCGAGGTGCCGGAGGCGCCCGGCACCGGCTGATCGGGCGTGCCCCACCCCGCCCCCGTCGCTTTGGACGTTGCCGCCCGCACCGGGTTTGATTGGTTCCGGTTCCGTTTATGCCGCCTGCCGCCACGCCCGCCTCCCCGCCCTCCCCTCGGGCGGACCAGCCGGTTTTTTGCGCGCGCGGGCTGACGAAGACTTACGGAGACGGCGACGCGGTGGTGCGGGCGCTGGCCGGCGTGGACCTGGACTTTTACGCCGGCGAGCTCATCGTGCTGCTCGGCGCCTCGGGCAGCGGCAAGTCCACCCTGCTCAACCTGCTCGGCGGGCTCGACTCCCCGACCGCCGGCACGCTGCGCTATCGCGACCATGACCTGGGCACGGCGGACGAAGCCGGGCTGACGCGGTTCCGCCGCGACGCAGTGGGCTTTGTCTTTCAGGCCTACAACCTCATCCCCAGCCTCACGGCGCGCGAAAACGTTGCGCTCATCGCGGAAATCGCGCGCGACCCGCTCGCGCCGGAGGAGGCGCTCGCGCTCGTCGGCCTAGGCGCGCGGCTCGACCATTTCCCCGCGCAGCTCTCCGGCGGGGAGCAGCAGCGCGTGGCCATCGCGCGCGCCATTGCCAAGCGGCCCGAGGTGCTCATGTGCGACGAGCCCACCGGCGCGCTCGACGTGCGGACGGGCGTGACCGTGCTGGAGGCGGTCGAACGCATCAACCGCGAGCTCGGCACGCTCACCGTCATCATCACCCACAACGCGGTGATCGCCGACATGGCCGGCCGGGTGTTCACCCTGTCCGACGGCCGCATCGTGGGGGTGCGCCAGAACGCGCACCGCGCCGCGGTGGCGAGCCTCGCATGGTAGCGCGGACCGGACACCCACCCGCATGAGTCTCCTCGACCACAAGCTCCTCCGTGACCTCCGGGCGCTCAAGTCACAGGCGCTCGCGGTCGCGCTCGTGATGGCGTGCGGCCTGGCGATGATGATCACCACGCGCTCGCTCATCCTTTCGCTCACGGCGGCACGCGAGGGCTACTACGCGCGGAACCGGTTTGCGCAGGTCTTCGCGCAGGTGAAACGCGCGCCGAACGCCGTGCGCGAACAGCTCACCTCCCTCCCGGGCGTCACCGCCGTCGAAACCGGCCTCGCGTTGCAGGTCTCCCTCGACGTGCCGGGCCTCGCGGAGCCGGCGGTGGGCCTGTTCAACTCGCTGCCCGAGCGCGGCGCGCCGGTGCTCAATATCCCCTACCTGCGGGCCGGCCGGCTGCCGCAGTCCCAAGGCGGCGGGGCGACATCCGAGCTGGCGGTGGGAGAGGCGTTTGCCAACGCCCACGGGCTGCGGCCGGGTGACACGGTCTCCGCTGTGCTGAACGGGCGGAAACAAACTTTTCTGCTCACCGGCATCGTCCTCTCCCCCGAATTTGTCTTCGAGGCCCCGCCGGGCGCGGCGCTGCCGGACAACAAAACCTATGGCGTGTTCTGGGCGCCCTACCGCGAGCTCGCGACGGTGTTTCAGCTTTACGGCGCGTTTAACCGCGTGGCGCTCACGCTCGCGCCGGATGCGTCCGAGGGCGCGGTGCTCGCGGCCGTGGACCGTCTGCTCGCGCCCTACGGCGGACGCGGCGCCTTCGGACGCGCCAACCACCCGTCGGACCGACGGCTGGACGACGAGCTGCGCGTGCTGCGGGCGCTGTCGTTTGCGTTTCCGCTGGTGTTTCTGAGCGTGGCGGCGTTCATGGTGAACTCGGTGATGGCGCGGCAGGTCGCGTTGCAGCGCGAGCAGATTGCGATGCTCAAGGCCTGTGGTTTCGGCAATGCGCAGGTGGGTGCGCACTATTTCAAGTTCTCGCTGGTGATTGTCGCCGGCGGGGTGGCCCTGGGCGCGGCCGGCGGGCTGTTCCTGGGGGGAAAATTTGTCACGCTCTACCACCTGTTCTTCCGCTTCCCGCAGCTCGTGTTCCGGCCCGATGTGCCGGCCTTCGGCGCGGCGGCGGCCGCGAGTGCGCTCGCGGCGTTTGCCGGGGTCGCCGGCGCGGTGCGGCGCGCGGTGCGGCTGCCGCCGGCGGAAGCCATGCGGCCCGAGGCACCGGCCAGCTACCGGCCGGCGTTTTTTGAACGGTTCCGCGCCGTGGGCTGGCTCGGACCGTCATTTCGGATGACCGTGCGCAACCTCCGGCGGCGGCCGGTGCGCGCCGCGCTCACCTGCCTGGCGCTCGCGCTGGCGACAGGGATTCTGATCCTTCCCAATGCCATGCGCGACGGCATCGCCCAGGTGCTCGATTTTCAGTGGGATGTGGTGCAGCGCCAGACCGTGACCGTCGCGCTCGCCGAGCCGCAGGCGGCGCGCACGATCGCGGACTTCCGGCACCTGCCGGGCGTGGTGCTGGCGGAACCGTTTCGCTCGGTCCCGGTGGAGCTGCGCGCCGGGCCCCAGGTACGGCGGCTCGCGCTGCAAGGGCTGCCCGCGCAGGGAACGCTCAGCCGCGTGCTGGACGCGGAGCCCGCGCAGCGCACACTGCCGGAGCATGGCGTGATCCTCTCCGCCAAGCTCGCCGAGGTGCTGAGCGTTCGGCCCGGCGACACCCTGACCCTGCGCCCGCTCGAGGGCGAGGCGCGTGAGATCGCCGTGCCGCTCGTCGGGCTCGCGGACGATTTTGCGGGGGTCGCCGCCTACATGGAGATCGGCGCAGTCAACCGCCTCATGCGGGAAGGCGACCGGATCAACGGCGCGTTTCTCACCGTGTCGTCCGGGCAGTGGACCGCCTTTCTCCACGCACTCAAGGAAACGCCGCAGATCGCGGGCTGCTACGTGAAAAACTCGCTGCGCGAGGGTTTCCGCGCGACGACGGCGGAAAGCATCGGGCTGCTGCAAAAAATGTATGCGGCGTTCGCGGCCATCGTGGCGTTTGGCATCATCTACAACAGCGCGCGCATCTCGCTTTCGGAGCGCGCCCGTGAGCTGGCGACGCTCCGTGTGCTGGGCTTTACCCGTGGCGAGGTGGGCGCGGTGCTGGTGGGCGAACTCGTGCTGCTCACCCTCGCCGCGCTGCCCCTTGGGCTCGTCGGCGGCTCGGGCCTCGCACGCGCGATTGTCACGACGGTAAGCACCGAGACGGTGCGGCTGCCGCTCGTGCTCACGGCCTCGAACTACGCGTTTGCCGTCGGGGTGGTGGCGGCGGCCTCGGCGCTATCGGCGTTGCTCGCCGCGCGCAAGATCGCCGGTCTCGATCTCGTCTCCGCGCTCAAGACGCTCGACTGACCCCTGCGCCTCCTTCATTTCGACGCACCGTCCCGCCACCGCCCATGAACCCGCCTTCTCCGCCCCCGCCCGCCGTGAAAAACCCCGCCGCCGTCTGGCCCCGCCGCCTGCCCCGGCTCGGCGGCGGGCTGCTCATTGCTCTCGTCGTCGCCGGCCTGTGGCCGCGCCCGGTGCCGGTCGAGACCGCCGTCGTCGCGCGTGGGCCGCTCGTCGTGACCGTGGACGAGGAGGGCATGACGCGCGTGCGCAACCGCTATCTGGTCTCCGCGCCGGTTGCCGGGCATCTGCGGCGGATTGACTGGAAGGCCGGGGCCCCGGTCGGGGCCGGACAGACGGTGCTGGCCGTGATCGAGGGCGGCGGCGCGGATTTTCTCGACGCGCGCACGCAGACGCAGGCCGAGGCGCGCGTCCGCACGGCCGGGGCCGCGCGTGACGCGGCGGCGGCGCAGCGCGAGCGGGCAGCGGCGGCCGACAGGATGTACCTGGCGGACTATGCGCGGCTGAAGGAGCTGTTCGCCCAAAAGGCCTTGTCGCGGCAGGAATTTGACGCGGCCCAGATGCGCGCCGACATGGCAACGCAGGACACGCGCACGGCGGACTTTGCGCTGAAGGTGGCCGAGTACGAGCTGGAGCAGGCGCACGCGGTGCTCGGGCGCGGCGCGAAGCCGGCCGCGGATGCGGCGGCGCTGACCGTCACCTCTCCGGTGGACGGAATGATTTTGCGCGTGCTGCAGGAGAGCGAGCGGCTGGTGCCGGCGGGGTTTCCGCTCATGGAAATCGGCGACCCGACCGACCTTGAGATCCGCATTGAAGTGCTGTCGCGTGACGGCGTGGCGATCCGGCCGGGCGCACGTGTGATGCTCGAGCGCTGGGGCGGCCCGGATCCGCTGGCCGCGCGCGTCCGGCTGGTGGAGCCGGCGGCGTTCACCAAAATCTCCGCGCTCGGCGTCGAGGAGCAGCGCGTCTATGTCGTCGCCGATTTCACCGGTCCGTCCGGGACACGCGCCGCGCTCGGGGACGGCTACCGCGTCGAGGCGCGCATCGTGGCATGGGAATCCGCCGACACCCTGCGCGCGCCGGCCGGCGCGCTCTTCCAACGCGATGGGGCGTGGCAGTGTTTTGTGCTCGAGCACGGGCGGGCGCGGCTGGCCAACCTCAAGGTCGGCCGCAGCAACGGCGGCGAAACCGAGGTGCTGGCAGGCCTGCACCCCGGCGACCGCGTGATCGTCTATCCCGGCGACCAGGTTCGCGAGGGCGCGCGCGTGCGCCCGCTCACCGTGGGTGCGAGGTGAGGTCCGCGCGGACCGGCCTTGCGCTTTGCTGTTGCTGCCACGAACGGCCCGGGGCAGAGTGCCGCCTCTGTCCGCCACCATGTTCCAAGTCACGTTTTCCGAGCAAAGCATCCGCGAGCTGAACAAGCTCGGCCAGCTCGCGCAGCTCGAGGCCATCGGCCCCATCAGCCGGCTGACGGCCGGCGACCTGGCGCACCCGCGCGAGCCGCTGGGCCGTTTCCACCGCGGCGGCAAGGAACTCTACCGGCTGCGCAGCGGGGGGTATCGGTTTTATTTTGAGTCCCTGGATGAAACCACCCTGCACGTCGTCTGGATCCTCCACCAAAATTCACTGGAGGATTTTCTGCTCCGGAACAAGCTGCCGGTGTCCGACGCCCAGCTCGCCGAACAACATTCGAAATTTTGGAAATATCTCGAGTCGCTCGCGCAGCCCAGGGAGAAATGACCCGCCCCGCCGCTTGCTCCCACCGGTTCCCGCGTGCATCCTATTTCTGCCATGAACAACCCCCTGCCGCCCGACCATCGCAAGGACGACCACGACAACCCCTACCAGGTCGCGCAGGCGAGCCGGATATATTTTCTCCCCAACCTGATGACGGCGGGCAACCTGTTTTTTGGGTTCATCGCCGTGATCAACTGCATCCACGCGCGTTTGGCGGAGACGGCGGCGGACGGCCGCTATCTGAGGCATGAGCCGCCGGAGCACTACCGTTACGCGGTCTATTGCATTTTTCTCGCCGCGCTGTGCGACGCGCTCGACGGCCGGCTGGCCCGCATGGGCGGCCGGGAGTCGCTGTTTGGCGCGGAGTTTGACTCGCTGGCGGACGTGGTCTCGTTCGGCGTCGCGCCGGCGCTGATGATGTTTTTTTTCATCCTGTCTCCGACGCCCGACCTGCCGGTTTTCCGCCAGATCGGCTGGTTCGTTGGCTTTGTTTACCTGCTCTGTGCGGCGATGCGGCTGGCGCGGTTCAACGTGCTGACGAATCCGCTGCTCCATCGCGGCGCGAAGCAGTCGAGCAAGGATTTTGTCGGGCTGCCCGTGCCGGCGGCGGCGGCCACCGTGGCGGCACTGGTGCTGTTTCTCCTCAAGCTGGGCGACGCCGACAAGTCCTACAAAAACTGGGCGCTCGCGCTGCCCTTCCTCATGCTGCTCATCGCGCTGCTGATGATGAGCACCGTCCGCTACCCCAGCGGCAAACAGCTCGACCTGCAAACGAAGACGCGCCCGGCCACCATCGTCGTCCTGCTGGTGGCCCTAGCGGTCGCCGTGTGGTTCATAGAAATTTCGCTCCTCGTGGTCTGTCTGAGCTATATTTTTTTCGGCCTGCTGCGGCAGGTCCGGCGGGCGCGAGTGACGGCCAGGGAAAGCAAGCAGGCCGCGGCCCCAACCGACGGATAAAATATCCTGCGCGCAACCTCCCGGCCGATGCCGAACAAGTTTGCGCCGGTGAACAACCCGGCCTTTGTCCGCAGGCCCGGCCGGCTTGCTCACCGGGTCCGGCCATTCGAAAATCCCTCGTTGGCGGCCGACTTGTTCCACTTGTTCGCGGGACATACTGATATGGATAGAATTGATAGTTGAATTAACTCTTATTTCCCTCTTGTTAATTTCCGACGCTCTGCCGCAAAATCCTGACATGAAATTCAAGATCAACCGTGACCATTTCGCCAATGGCCTTGCCCAAGTTCTCAATGTGGTCGGCTCCAAGGCCACCATGCCGATCTTGAGCAATGTGCTCATCGAGGTTGGGAAAGATCATATCACGCTCACGACAACCAATCTGGATCTGGGCATCCGGGTCAAGATCAAGGCCGACGCGAAGGAAACGGGCGCGGTCACGCTGCCGGTCAAGCGGCTTGCCACCATCGTGCGGGAACTGCCCAATGTGGATGTGACAGTGGATGCATCCGCCAATCACCAGGTCAAACTGGCTTCGGGCGGCTCAACCTTTCGCATCATGGGCATCGGGAAGGAAGAATTTCCGCCGCTGCCGGACTTTGGCGATGACAAGGTCTTCACGCTGGAACAGGCCGAGCTCATCACGATGCTTCGCAGCGTGGATTATGCCCAGTCCACAGATGAAACGCGTTATATCCTCAATGGGGTTTATCTCAGTTTTCGCGACAATAAGCTGTCGTTGGTCGCCACCGATGGGCGCCGGCTTGCGCTCGTTTCCAAGGAACTAGAGACGCCGGCCGCCAGCGCCGGGCACATCATCCTGCCGGCCAAGAGCGTCGCCGAGCTTGAACGGATGCTTGGCAAGGGCGGAAAACTGAAGATCTCCTTCAACGACCGGCGTGCTGCGTTTCAAATTGCGACCGACAAAGATACGAGCGGACTGATTGACCATATCTATCTCTACTCCAAAGTCGTCGAGGGCAATTATCCGAACTACCAGCAGGTCATCCCCAAGGAGACGCACCAGCGGCTGAAGCTGGAGCGAGAGCTGTTCCTGCAATGTGTCCATCGTGCGCAGCTGGTTTGCTCGGAAAAGGCCAATTCGGTCAAAATCAAGCTGACCACCAACCTGCTCGAAATCACCGCCCAAAGCCCAGATTTTGGCGAGGCGCACGAATCAATGGCCGTTGCCTACAGCGGGACGGAATTGCAGGTCGCCTTCAATCCGGCCTACTTGCTGGACCCTCTGCGTGCGCTGACCAAGGACGAGGTTTTCCTCGAGCTGAAGGATGAGGTCAGCCCCGGCGTGTTCAAAACGCTGGAAAACTTCGTCTGTGTCATCATGCCCGTGCGCTTGAGCTGAGCGCGGCGGGCGCGGGTGTCCCTTACCATCGGCCAGCATCGTCCCCATGGAACCTTGGAACAATCTGGCCGTCCTGCTCGGCGTCGGGCTGATGGTGGCACTGTTGCTGCTTGAGACCAGGCAGGCGGTGGTTTCGCCGGTGCGGGCGATCTTTGTGCGTTGGGTGCACTGGCTGGCCTTTGCCTTTGTCGCAGCGGGAGTGTTTTATGGCCTCGGGTGGATTGACCGGCCGTTCTGGGTGTTGGTGCCGGCGTTCTTTTTGTTCTGGTTGCTCGCCGAGACGCTCCGTAACTGGCTCGCCATCGAGGCGCTCAGCCAGAGTCCGGCGCCGCTGTTTCCGCGTTTTTCGGTCAATCAGTCCGGTGAAGAGTGGCCGACCCACCCGCGCTTGCTGCGGTTGCGCGACTGGCTGCGAGCGCACGGTTTCAAGCCGGTGCAGGCGTTGCAGGCCGAGGTTGGCGACGGGCTCCGGCTCCGCGGGTCGTTTTATCAGGACGAGACCGCCACGGTGCGGCTGCAGGTGCTGTTTCTGCCGCAGCCTGGCGGGACGCTCGCGGTCTGCCACGCGCTTTCAACGCAAACGGCGTCGGGCTGCCGTTATGTGACCGACAATTTCTGCCTGCCTTTCGGCGGTTTTTATCCGGAAAGCTGGCTGGTGGAACGCAGCCTGTGGCGGCGTTCGCTGCCTTCGCTCGTCGCCCGCCACCAGGCGCGGCTGGCCCAGGCCGGCGAAACGGTCGTGCCGTGGACCGATGACCCGCTCTCCGACATCAACGCGCAGCAGCGTGAGCTGGAGCGCGTGAACACCGAGCTCGGCTTTCTCTTTCCGCCCTCGGAGCGCGAGGAACACGGCAAAATCACTCAGGCCGGCCGCTACCGCGTGTGGAAAGAATACTGGCTCGTCAATTATCTTGGCCGCAGTGCGCGGCATGAGTGAGCACGCTGCGGCTTGCCACTCAGGGCGAGGCGGCGGGCAGGCTGAAATGAAACGCGCTCCCCTGCCCCGGCGTGCTCTCGGCCCAGACGCGGCCGCCATGGAGCTGCACAATATGCTTCACGATGCTGAGGCCCAGGCCGGTGCCGCCCTTTTCACGTGAACGGCCTTTCTCCACGCGGTAAAAGCGCTCGAAGATATGCGGCAGATCGGCTTCGGGAATGCCGGGCCCGTTGTCGCGCACCGTCACGACGACCTCGCGGTCGTGCGCGCGGGCCCCGATCTCAATCCGCGATCCGGGTGGCGTGTATTTGAGCGCGTTGTCGAGCAGGTTCTCGACGGCTTGGGTGATTTTCAACGGATCGGCCGGCAGCGGCTCCAAGTTAGGTTCCACCGCGGCATGCAGCTGGTGCGCCGCCGCCGCCGGGCGGGCGCGATAGTCGGCGAGCACATCGGCCAACAGCGCAGGGAGGCTGACCGGTTCAGGCCGGAGACCGGGGTCGGCCGACTCAAGGCGGGAGAGCGCGAGCAGGTCCTCGATCAGGGAGTTGAGCCGCTCGGTGTGGCGCTGGACGGTGCGCAGAAATTTCTCGCGGTCGTCGAGGGGCATCTCGCGGTGGCCGTCGGCCAGCGTCTCGATGTAGCCCTTGATGACGCTGAGGGGGGTGCGGAGCTCGTGCGAGACGTTGGCGACGAACTCGCGGCGCATGGCCTCCAGTTTTTTCTGGCGGGTGATGTCATGGAGCACGAAAAGCGACCAGAGATCCTTACCGCCGTCGAGTGGCGGGATCGGCGCGCCGGTGACCTCAACCCAGACCGAGCGCGCGGCCTCGACAAACTCGATTTCCTGCTGCGGCCCGGCGGTGCCGCGGCGCACGGCCTCGGCGTAGTTGAGGAATGCCACGCCCCGCAGCACGCTCTCAAAGCGCTGGCCGAGGATGCGCGTGGCGCGAGGGAAAATTTCCTGCAGCGCCTGATTGGCGAGCACGACGCAGTTGCCGCCGTCAATGATGAGCACGGCCTCGCGCAGGCTGCCGAGCGTGGCCTCAAGCTGCGCGAGGTGGCCGGCGCGGAGCTGGCGCAGCCGGGCGGTTTCGTCGAGAAGATCACCCGTGGCTTCGCACAGGGCGTCCCAGGTGCCGCCGAGCGCAGCGGGCAGATCGTCACGCAGGAGCCGTTGCTGACGGATCATCGCCTGTTGCAGCGCCTGTACGGCGCGCCGGTGGGTGCGAAGCCTCAACAAGGCCCAGCCGAGGGCGACGGCGAGGAGCAGGGCGATGACGGTGGCTGGAGGCATGTTGTGGGACGGGCCGGGATGCTTGCGGCACTCTGCCCACAAGGCAACTCCGCCCGGACGGCAGAGGGTCAGGGCGCGGTCAGTGGCCGGCGGGCTGCGGCTTGCTGCGCTCGACCGCCATGCGATAGCCCACCCCGCGGATGGTCTCGATCCAGTCCGCCTCGTGGCCCAGCTTCTCGCGGAGGCGGCGCACATGGGTGTCCACCGTGCGGGTTTCGATTTCCGTCTCGTAGTTCCACACGTTGATGAGCAGGTGCTCGCGGGTCTGCACCCGGCCGCGCCGCTCCATCAGCAAGCGCAGCAGCTTGAACTCCGTGGCGGTGAGCTCGACCGGCCGGCCTTGCACGACGGCCTCGTGGCGCTCGATATCAATGACGATCTGGCCGACTTGCACGCGTTTCGGCGCCTCCGGCGCGCCTTCGCCCGCGCGGCGAAGGAGGGACTGGACGCGCAAAACGAGCTCCTTGGTGCTGAAAGGCTTGCAGATGTAGTCGTCCGCCCCGGTTTCCAGCCCCTGAATCCGGTCGGCTTCCTCGGCCTTTGCCGTGAGAAAAATCACCGGGACCAGGCGGAGTTTGGGATCCGCGCGCAGCATCCGGCAAATCTGGATGCCGTTCAAGTCGGGCATCATCACATCCAGGATGACCAAATCCGGCAGGAAGGAGCGTGCGAGTCCAATGCTGCCATTGGGGTTGTTAAGCGTCTCCACGGCATAACCCTTCGCCTTGAGATTGTAGGCGAGCAACTCCGTTACGTCGGACTCATCGTCCACGATCAAAATTTTTTTTGGCTTCGTTTCGGTCGCCATGCGTCCGGAACCTTGATCGGTGCCTTCGCTCCCGCCCAGCCAATTTCGACACCGTTGCACAATCGTTACAACGCGCCATATGCACCTGCTAACTCGGCACGCTGCCCTCGCGCGATTCGCCTGGTTTGGCTTCGGCCTTTGCAGCCCGCATATAAATCATTAAAACACTTATGTCAGAAGGGTTAACGCCACTTATTCGACCGGCCTGACCAAGGGTGGCCGGCTTAAACTCTGCAAGCTTCAAGGCGCTCTCACGACGCAAACCTCTGATATCCATAAAATTAAGATTTTCTGGAAGGTTGATTTTTTCCAGGTCAGAGAATTTTTTTATCTGCCTTTGCTCACGTCCGAGATAGCCAGCATAACTCACCTGATAAATCACTTCATCTTGCACTTGGACAGATTCTTGCATAAGCTCAATCGGGATTGATCCCTCCCCTCTCCCACCCTTCGGAATCTGGGCGGAATTTTGTTTGGGTGCTGCGGCAAGACGGCGGATGTGCTCACCCCAAGTCATGCTCCCCATCCGAATTTTTTCCAAATGGGCCACCCAGTGGGCCACCCTCTTGCGCTTCTCTTCCATCCGTGACAGACGGGAAGCTGGGACCAAGCCATAGTGCCGGGCATGGTGACACAAACGCAGTTCAGCGCTGCCATGATTAAAAAGCAATCGGTGCTCAGCGCGACTGGTGAACATTCGATAAGGCTCATTGGTCCCCTTGGTTACGAGATCATCAATCAGCACACCGATATAGCCTTCATGGCGCTGAATAATCAGCGGGGCTACGCCGCGAACCTTGTTGACCGCGTTGACTCCGGCCACCAGCCCTTGGCTGGCAGCTTCCTCATAACCCGAAGTTCCGTTGATCTGCCCGGCGAAAAAAAGGTTCTCGACTTTACGCGATTCCAGCGACGGCCAAAGCTGCGTAGGAGGCGCAAAGTCGTATTCCACCGCATACGCAGGCCGCAGCAATTGGGCGCTCTCCAAACCAGGGATGCTGTGCACCAAATCGAGCTGTACCTCAAACGGGAGCGACGTTGAAAGGCCATTCACATAGTATTCATTGGTTGTGCGACCCTCCGGCTCCAGAAATAAAAGATGCCGCGGCTTGTCGGCGAAGCGTACAATTTTGTCCTCAAAGCTCGGACAATACCGAGGTCCGATTCCTTCGATCTGTCCGGAATACATGGCCGATTTATGCAGATTGGCACGGACCACCTCCGCTGTTTCGGAAGTCGTATGAGTCATCCAGCAGGATACAGCATTGGTGCCCGGCGTCCACCCGAGCCGCTGTTCGCCGGTCTGTTCCACGTGGAACAAGCCGGCCGAATCGCGGGTATCATGATAGGCAAATAGGGTGGGGTGATCATCTCCTTTTTGCTCCTGCATTTTCGTAAAATCCAAGCTTCGGCCCAACAGGCGGGGTGGGGTGCCGGTCTTGAGTCGGCGCAATTCTATTCCTGCCTGTAAAAAACTGTCTGACAGTGTTTTAGAAGTGAAATCACCCAGTCGTCCGCCTTCGTTTTTGTTTTGCCCGATGTGCATCAGTCCGCGTAGAAAAGTGCCAGTCGTGACGACCACTGTTTGGCCGAGAAATTCGATGTCCAGATTAGTTCGGCAGCCAATCACTGTGCCGTTTTGGAAAATCAGTCCTGTTACCGTTGCTTGGAAGATTTGCAGGTTGGGCTGAAGTTCCAAGGTGTGTTTGAGGCGGAACTGGTATGCCTTTTTATCGCATTGGGCTCGTGGCGACTGAACGGCTGGACCCTTCGATTCATTGAGCAGGCGGAACTGAATGCCGGTGACATCGGTATTGATTGCCATTTCCCCGCCGAGTGCGTCAATCTCCCGCACAATCTGACCCTTGGCTTGACCGCCGATGGCTGGATTGCAGCTCATCTGGGCAATGGTATCAATGTTTCCAGTCAAGAGCAAGGTGGGGGCACCCATTCGCGATGCCGCCAGCGCCGCCTCGACCCCGGCATGGCCGGCGCCGCAGACGATCACATCGAACGGTATCTTATTATAAATCATCGATTAATGAAAATAGAAGCGGCTTGCTACTAGGAATAGTTCCGAGCTTCACACATCATGCGGTCAGACGCAAACTATCCGGCATGGGAATTTATCCGTGTTCATTCGTGTTCCGAGCGAAGGGACAGTCTGACAATCCAGGGTAAAAACCCTAGATTCAGGGTTTCTGTTACCGAGGCCGCAAGGCCGACATCAGCCATTTTGACTGGATTTATGAATCCTCCCTGCGGAATTGAATTCAGAAGACTTGACCGCTTTTGCCTCCATCACTCCCAAACGTTTGCAACTCGCTCCCAATCCGGCCGGAGTTTTGCACCTCCGCGCTTCCGCGATCCGCCGTCGGCTTCAGCTTTCAGGTTTTCAGCCCTTCCTTCCTCCGTGGTTATGACAGCGGCCTCGTTTCATTTCCCAATGCAGAAATGGGCAAACAACTGGTCCAGCATCTGTTCGTTGTCCACCTTGCCGGCGATTTCCCCAAAAGCATCCAGTGCGCCGCGCAGATCACTTGCCAGCAATTCGACCGGGCTGTTGGCCGTAAGTTTTTCCAAGGCCTCGCCCAAGCATTCCTTCGCCTGCGTCAGGGCGTGCGCGTGCCGGGCGTTGATCGCAATGAGTTCTTCGCCGGTGTCCTGTCGGAAGGCTTCGGCGCGGCGGATGATCTCGGTTTGCAATTCCTCGATGCCCGCGCCCGTGAGGGCGGAGACGGGGATGTTTTGCAACTGTAGGGGCGCAGTCTTGCTGCGCCCTTGTGGCGCGGCGAGCGCGCCACCTACGTCATCTAGCTGCGGCACAGGGGCCACGCCGGGCGCCAGCAGGTCGGCCTTGTTGAGCACGACGAGCGTGGTGGCGGGGCGGAGCAGGGCGCGCAGCTCGGCGGGCAACGGCGGGGTGGGGCGGGTCGCGTCGAGCACGAGCAGGAGGAGGTCGGCGGCGGCGGCGCGCTCCAGCGTCTTGGCCATGCCGAGCGTCTCGAGCGGCGCGGGCGCAGGGTTAAGGCCGGCGGTGTCGGTCAGCCGCAGCCAGTGGGGCCCCGCCATGATCCGCTCCTCGATGAAATCCCGGGTTGTGCCCGGTTCGGGGCTGACGATCGCGCGCTCATGGCCGACCAGCCGGTTGAGCAGGGAGCTTTTGCCCGCGTTGGGCGCGCCCACGATCACGGTCCTGATGCCGTCGCGCAGGAGCCCGCCATAGTGGGTCGTGGCCAGCAGTTGTCCCGTGCCACGGATAACCCCTTCGAGCGCCGCGCGCACGAGGCCGCGGTCCT
Organism: Opitutia bacterium; assembly: GCA_947475065.1. Taxonomy (GTDB): domain Bacteria; phylum Verrucomicrobiota; class Verrucomicrobiia; order Opitutales; family Opitutaceae; genus CAIYUN01. The sequence goes on from CANJLB010000029.1 coordinate 26,195, forward strand.
CCGGCGGCAGATCCTCGTCGGGAAAATCAATATAGGCCTCGATCCGCGCCAGCGCGCCCAGCAGCGCGGCTGTCAGCGCCGCCATGCGCCTTCCCAGCGCCCCGCGCAGCTGTTGCTGCGCCGCCGCCAGCGCCCGCTCGCTCCGCGCGTGGATGAGATCCATCACCGCCTCCGCCTGGCTCAGGTCCATGCGGCCGTTGAGCCAGGCCCGCTGGGTGAACTCGCCCGGCCCGGCCATCCGGCAGCCGCGTGCGAGCAGATCCTCCAAAATTTTTTGCACAATGAACGGATTCCCATGGCACGACACCTCCAGCGAGTCCTCCCCGGTGTAGGAATGGGGCGACTGGAAAAAAGTCGCCAGCACATCGTCCGCCAGCGCGCCCGTATGGTCGTGATAGTCGGCATGCACAGCTGTGCGGGGCACGAAGGTTTCCGCCCCAAAAATTTCCCGCCACAACCGCGCCACCTCCGGCCCGCTCACGCGCACGACCGCGATGGCCGCAGTGCCCGACGGCGTGGCAGGCGCAACGATGGTGTCAGGAAGACGGGACATGGCGGAACGTGAACCAACTCGCGTCGCCCGGCTGCGCCAAGTCAAAAGGTCCGACTTTCGTTTTGGCCGGTCGAACCCGTGGGATAAATGGGATGCCGCCTGCGTGAAGGGTGTGCCGGCCCGCAGCCAGTTCACAGCGGCACATCGCCGCCGGATTTGAACGCCGTGGCGAACCAGACTGCGAGCATGATGAGGGCGAAGCTCACCGCGTAGTTCCACCGCAGCTTTTCACCGAGCACGAGCCACGCAAACACCACAAAGACCGCCAGCGTGATGCACTCCTGCGCAATCTTGAGCTGGTAGCCGCTCCAACCGTTGTTGTAGCCGCCCCGGTTGGCCGGCACCATCAGGCAATATTCAAAAAACGCGATGCCCCAGGCCATCAGCACGACGGCCCAGAGCGGCTTGCCCTTGAAAAGGTCGAGCTTGAGCTGGCCATACCAGGCCAGCGTCATAAAAATATTGGAGCAGGTGAGCAGGAGGAGAGTTTTCATTTTCGGAGAGTGGGGTGCCGGTGCCACGATGGCGGTGCCAGCCGATGGCAGGGCCGGAGGGGCCGGAGGTTTTGTTTCCTTGGTCAGTTCTTGCTCATGGCCGAAGTGCCAGCCCGCCCCCGGGTCCGTTGCCGTAAAAAATCTGCGGTCCGGGCGACGGGCGTGGTTCACTGCCGGTAATATTCGCGAAACCATTTCGCGAAGCCGCGCAGGCCGACCTCCAGCGGGGTGCGCGGTGCGTAGCCAATGGCCGCCTGCACGCGCGTGAGGTCGGCGCACGTCTCCACCATGTCGCCGGGCTGCGGCGGGAGCAGCTCGATCCTGGCCTTCTGGCCGAGCACGGACTCCAGCATCTCGACGAAGAGCCGCATCTCCACGGGCCTGTGGTGGCCGAGGTTGAAAATGCGGTAGGGCGGGGTGGGGCGCTGCTCCGGCGGCGGCGGGTAGAGGAGCAGTTTCATCAGGCCGTCCACGATGTCGTCCACGTGGGTGAAATCGCGGAGATTTTTGCCCTCGTTGAACAGCTTCAGCGGCCCGCGCTCGCAGATCGCCTTGGCAAAAATGATGGGCGTCATGTCGGGCCGCCCCCATGCGCCATAGACGGTGAAGAAGCGTGCCCCGGTGACGTTGAGGCCGTGGAGGTGCGCGTAACTGTGCGCCATCAGCTCGTTGGCGCGCTTCGTTGCGCCGTAGAACGACACCGGCCGGTCGGCCGCCTGTTCCTCGGAGAACGGCACGCGCGCGCCCGCGCCATAGACGCTGCTCGACGATGCGAACACGAGGTGCTTGGGCGGCCGGGCGCGGCACGCCTCCAGCACATTGAGGAAGCCGGTGATGTTGCTGTGCACGTAGGCGGCGGGATGCTCGATGCTGTGGCGCACGCCGGCCTGGGCGCCGAGGTGGGCCACGTAGTCGGGCCGGTAATGCGTGTGCAGGGCGGAGTATTTTTCCGGCTCGGCGAAATCGAGCTGCACGAACCGAAAGCTTTCCAGCGGGGCGAGTTCCGCGAGCCGGGCGCGTTTGAGCGCGACATCGTAGTAGTCGCTCAGGTTGTCCACGCCGAGCACTTCGCAGCGGCGCGTTTCCGCGAGCCGGCGGCAGAGGTGGGAGCCGATGAACCCAGCGGCGCCGGTGACGAGCACTTTCATGCCGGGCGGGATTAGCGTGCGTCCTTCCGCGCGGCCAGCGGAAAAACACGGCGCGGGCTTCTCTTTGTCGCGGGATTGTGCAGGGTGGGGCGATGGACGGCCTGCAGGAACTCCGGGAGCTCATGCTCCGCGTGCCACCGCTCACGCTGGCCGTGGCGGAAAGCGTGACGTGCGGACACGTGCAGGCGCGTGTGGGCGGGATTTCGGGGGCGTCGGAATTTTTTCTCGGCGGCATCACGGCCTACACGCTGGAGCAAAAGGTGCGGCACCTGGGCGTGGAGCGCGCGGCCGCGGTGGCGTGCGGGTGTGTGTCCGCCGGGGTAGCGGCGCAGATGGCGCGCGGCGCGGCGGCCTTGTTCGGCGCGGACCTCGGGGTGGCGACCACCGGGTGGGCGGAAAAACCGGTGGAAGCCGCGGCGGCCGAAACCGGCCGGACGCAAGGGGGCGTTTGCCCGGGGCAGGAGCCTTTTGCCTTTTGGGCGGTGGCGCAGCGCGGGCCGCACGGCGCGTGGCAAACACGCACCGGTCGCGTGGTCTGCCTCGCCGCGGCGCGCGCCGCGGCGCAGGCGATGATCGCGGACATTGCGCTCACCGAGCTGCTGGCGCATGTGCGTGCGACGCGGGGCGGTTGACGTAGCCCGCCTCGGGAGAGGCGGGACGGAGCGTGGTTACGGCGGCACGGAGCGCCGCCCTCCGAGCCAGCGGCGATTTTTATTGGGACGCTGGAATGAGAACGTTTCCCGGGTCCCTGCTCTCACGAGCAGAGCTACGCCGGAGCGGAGCAGGCGCGAACCCACGCTCAGTGCGTGATTTTTTCCACGTAGTTCATCAGGAACTTCACCTCGGGGGCGGGCGTGATCCAAGTGCCGTAGAGCAGCTCGGGCAGGCCGTAGGTGGTGTTGTAGAGAAGCTGGTTGGCCTCGTCGTCGCGGGAAACGAAGCCGGCCTTCACGGTTGCGCCGGCGTAAAGGCCGGCCTTTTTGGAATAAACGAGCACCGGCACCTGCAGGATGCTGCCGTCCTTCCACGTCTCGGCCTCGGCGACCTTGGGCCCGGCGACGGCTTTCGCGTCGGCCCCGATGTCGAGGCGGCCGTTGAGCAGCTCGCGGGGCGTTTTGTCGTCCGTGATGATGTAGATGGTTTCGACGGTTTTGCCGCCGATCTGGAGCCCCAGGCTGGCCTCGCCGGAGCGGATGAGCGCGGGGAGGCTCCACTTGCCGTCGGGGCGTTTGACCATGATGGTGCCGTAGCCGCCCTGCACACCGAAGATGAAGCCGGCCTTGAACTGGTTGACGATGATGATGGCATGGGCCCGCTTGAGAACCTCGGCCGGGATCGCCGTGGCGGGCGTCGCCATGAACTCCCGCAGGATCGCCTCGCAGGTCTCGATGTGCTTTACGAGCGCCTCGCGCGGGGCCGGCACCGGGACGCGGGCCGCCGAGGTCGCGGGTGTGGCGCGGCTGGCCGGCGCGGCCGCGCGGAGGCACGGGACGGCGGCGAGCAAAATGAGCAGGAACGGAAGGATTTTCTTCATAGCGGTCGGATGAGGTTGCCTCCACCATGGGCATCGCACGCGATTTGGAAAGCACGGAGTTCGCGCGGGTGCTGGCCTCGGCAACCTGCTTAATCTTTCTGAGCCGGAGTTTTTTAGCGGGAAGCCAGGAAGCCAGGAATCGGAGGGAAGGAGGTTTGAACCACAAGGGCACAGAGAGACGGAATGCGCATAGGGGAATTGCGGAATGGTTGCTTCGCGTTCTTTGCGCCCTTCTTGTAAAGATTCTGTTCGGATTTGGCTGATGTCGGCCCTTGAGGGCCTCGGAAATTTACACGAAGGTCGCGAAGGTCGCGGAGGGGATGGTTCTTCGTGCTTCGTTCGGGATTCTTGGTTGGCGGATGTCGGCCTGCTGGCCTCGGTAACTTGGTTTCCTGCTTAACCCTTCTGTTCTGAGGGAGAGCGGAGGGCTGAAAAGCTGAGAGTCTGAAGCCGGAAGAGGCGAGCTTTCACCCGGCAGGTGAAGGAATTTGGGATGATTTATGGCCATTATCTTTCTGTATCCGCGTTATTTGTGTCACTTGTGCGCCGTCGGCGCTTCCGTGGTCAAATTGAACTGCGGAGTATAGGATAAAGGTGGTCTTCGGCTGCGACCGGGGGCCGGGTGCGGCCAGCCCGGGCTCAGTCCAGTCCGCGTGCGACGAGGTCGTCCTCGTCCCAGCCCAGGTAGTGGCCGAGCTCGTGCAGGTAGGTGAGCCGGACTTCTTTGCGAAAGACGGCGACATCTCCATCGGCGAAGTCCCAGAGATTGTCCAAATACAGGAAGATTTGCGGTGGCAACAGGTTGTCGGCTCCCCGCTCGTCGCCGTGGGCCGGGCCGGTGAACAGCCCGAGAATATCCGGCTCAAAGCCTTCGTTGAGGAGGTCGTCGCCGGGGACGGCCGCGAGGTGCACGGGCACCTCCGCCGCCGGAGCGCGCACGGCGGCCGGCAGCCGGGCTTGGGTGGCGGCCACGGTCTCACGGGCGAGGGTGGTGAGGCGGGTAAAATTTATGGTTGCATTGTGGCCGGGGGTTGTAACCTTACCGGCCTCCTGCACGTCAAAAGCGGGTCTATCCATAAAGTTCAACTCCCCACAAACAAACCTCCTAACATGAAGTCCTACCTCAAATCCCTCGCAACCGTTGGCGTCATCGCCCTCGGTGTTGTTACATCTGCTGTCGCGCAACCTCCTGGTGGCGCTGGCGGCGCTCCTGGCGGAGCTCCCGGCGGCGGTGCCGGTCGTGGCGGCGCTGGCGGTGCCGGCGGCGGCGCTCGCGGTGGTCGCGGTGGCGCAGCTGCGCCTGCTCCCATCACGCTGGCTGACATCAAAGCAGCCATCCCCACCCTGACGCCCGCTCAGGAAACCCAAATCACCCCGATCCTCGCCGAGGTCACCAAGGCGCAGGACGCGCTCACGAAAGCGACCGCCGATTTTGCCACGCTTCGCACGGCCAATCTCGACAAGATTCGCGCAGCCCTGACGGCCGAGCAGAAGACGGCCTTTGAGACCGTTCCCGGCGTGGCGGCGGGCGGTGGTCGTGGTGGTCGTGGCGGCGCTGGCGGCGCTGGCGCTGGTTTCGGTGCTGGCGGTGCTGGTCCTGGTGCCGGCGGCGCTGGTGGTGCTGGTGGTGCTGGTGGTGCTGGCGGCGGCCGTGGCGCTGGCCGTGGCGGTCGTGGTGGTGCGGCTCCTGGCGCCCCTGCTCCTGGCGCCTAAAACCGATTTGGCCGGCCTTAAGCCAAGTTCAATTCTCCGCCGGAGCCTCGCAAGGGCTCCGGCGTTTTTTTGTCCGGTTGCGACCCTTCTGCGCCGGAACCCGCTTGCCAAACACCCACCTGCCATGCATGTTTGGCCGTTCGCTCTTTGACTCGCACGCATCCACCCGCGCCACCGGCCTTGCAGGCCGTTGCCACCGCGGATCATTTTACGGGGGTGTTCTGGATTCGACCCCCGGTTGGAGCGCGCCGCCGCCCTTCGAGAGAGACGGTCTCTCGTTAATCCCCCTTCAAACCAACAAACGGCAACATCGAAGAGATGCCTCTGGCAGCCTAAATAGCAGCCACGTTTGCCCGCCGACACCTGCTAGGCGAAGCGAACGACGACAGCAGGAATAGCGCGCGGTGCCGTCCGCGGATTGCGCGCCATATCTTCATCCGGGGACTGGCTGGTCGTCTGCGCGTGTGGTCGCGAGCGGCCGGTAAGATCAAAATCACACTACGAGGGTAGACGCGGTACGCAAAGGCCGGGGACACGTGGGTTCAACTCCCACCACCTCCACCATTTCACCGTTTGGACACCCTTGGACAAAGGGTGTCCAAAGTTGCCACATGCTCATGGGAGTTAACCACTTCCACATGGATGGTCGGCGATGCGTGTTGGACAGGTGTGGACAGGGTTTGACTCGATTTCCCTAAAATTTGGGATGCCAGTTGGGAAGCTGAATCAGTCAGCGAAACGAACTGACCGACGGCGTTAAACAGCGATTCGCTTGAGGTGAGTGCTTGCGGGCGTGCCACGAAAGACCCCACCCCGCCTGCCTGGCACGGCGCTCCCGAACAAAGTGACTTGACCCCGCGCGCCGTGGGCATCCTCCTCGGCGAGACCGCCCCGGTGAAAATGCGCCCCCTCCGCCTCCCCCTCCTGCTGCTTGCGCTCGCGGGCGGCGCGTCGGCCCAGCAGGGGGCCAAGAATGGCGAATGGCACTTCTACGGCGGCGATGCCGGCAGCACCAAGTATTCGCCGCTCGACCAGATCAACGCCGCGAATGTGAAGGAGCTGGCGATCGCCTGGCGCTGGAAAGCGGAGAACTTCGGCCCGCGCCCGGATTACAACTGGGAAGTCACGCCGCTCATGATTGAGGGCGTGCTTTATTTCACCGCCGGCTCGCGGCGCGATGTCATCGCCGTGGATGCGGCCAGCGGCGAGACGCTCTGGATGTACCGGCTCGACGAGGGTGAGCGCGGCGACCGTGCCGTGCGCACGCAGAACCGCGGCCTCGCCTACTGGAGCGACGGCAAGGGCGACCGCCGGGTGATCCTCATCACGCCCGGCTTTCAACTGGTGGCGCTCAACGCCAGGGACGGCCGGCCCATCCCGGGCTTCGGCAAGGACGGCATCGTGGACCTCACGGAGGGGCTCGACCGCGACGTGGTGCGGCCCGGCCAGATCGGCTCCAGCTCGCCGGCCATCGTGATTCGCGACGTGATCGTGACCGGCGCGGCGCTGCTCGCCGGCACCGCGCCCGCCTCGAAGGAGAACGTCCCCGGCCACATCCGCGGCTTCGACGTGCGGACCGGCCAGCGGCTCTGGACTTTCCGCACCGTCCCGCATCCCGGCGAATTCGGCAACGAGACGTGGGAAAAGGACTCCTGGAAATACACGGGCAACACCGGCGCGTGGGCGCCGTTGAGCGGCGACGAGGAGCTCGGCTACGTCTATCTGCCCGTCGAGGCGCCGACGGGCGATTTCTACGGCGGCAACCGCGGGGGGGACAATCTTTTTGGCGACAGCCTGGTCTGCCTCGATGCGCGCACCGGCCGGCGCGTCTGGCATTTTCAGATCGTCCACCACGACATCTGGGACTACGAGCCGTCGTCGCCGCCGATTCTCACCGACATCACGGTGGGCGGGAAAAAAATCAAGGCCGTCGCCCTCGTCACCAAACACGCGTTCACCTATGTGTTCGACCGCGCGACCGGCCAGCCTGTGTGGCCCATCGAGGAGCGCCCCGTGCCGCAGTCCGACGTGCCCGGCGAGCGGACGGCGCCGACGCAGCCGTTTCCCACGAAGCCGGCGCCGTTCGACCGGCAGAGCATCACGAAGGACGACCTCATTGACTTCACGCCGGAGCTGCGGGCCGAGGCGGAAAAAATTCTCGAGCAGTATCAGACCGGCCCGCTCTTCCTCCCGCCGATCGTCCCCGGCACCGGCGGCAAGCTGGCCTCGTTGTTCCTGCCACACCACACCGGCGGCGCAAACTGGCCCGGCGGCGCGTTCGATCCGGAGACGGGCGTGCTCTACGTCGCCTCGCTCACGAATCCCGACGCCCTCGCCGTCGTCCCGGCGGACCCGAAGCGTTCCGACATGGGCTACGTCGGCTCCGTCGCCGGCCGCACCGCGACGAATTCCGGAAGCGGCCCCGGCGGACAGCCCGTCTATACCGGCGAAAGCCCGGCGCGCCCCAACATGGGACCGCGCGGCCTTCCGCTGGTCAAGCCACCATGGGGCCGGATCACGGCCATTGATCTCAACACTGGCGACCATGTGTGGATGATCGCGAACGGCGAGGCACCGGACGCCGTGAAAAATCACCCCGCGCTGCAAGGCATTGATCTCAAAAACACGGGCAAGCCCGAGCGCTCTCCGCTGCTGGTGACGAAGACGCTGCTATTCGGCGCGGACGGCTCAGGACTGTTCAACGCGGGCCCGGGCGGCGGCGGAAAAATCTTTCGCGCCATCGACAAGAAAACCGGCGCGATCATCCACGAGATGGCGTTGCCCGCGAGCACGACCGGCGTGCCGATGACCTACATGGTCAACGACCGGCAGTACATCGTCGTCGCGATCGGTGCCCGCGGCGTGCCCGCCGAGCTGGTCGCGCTCGCGCTCCCGTAACCCCGACATGCCCTGGTCCCAAAACGGTTCCCCCGACGGGCCCCGCCCGCCCCGGGCCGAAGCAAGGTTTGGCTCCCGCTGATTTTTCGGCCGGTGGGTGAGGAGGATTCAAGGGGCGGGGGGCCGGGCAAGACCCCATGGCAGCCAAGGCGGCGGAGTGCTAACCTGCCGGCATGAAACCACTCCAGCTTGATGCTCCCATCTTCGGCCGCAAGCAGCGCGAGCGGGTCGGGCGAGGTGTTGGTGTAGGTTTCGGGCTTCGTGCCACCCGGCGGCCCGTTGAGGCCGCCATCCGGACCGGGACCGGGTGGAGGCGGCGGGCCTTTGGGCAGGGCGAGCTGCTCGTCGTAGTCGAACTCGTCCTCGAAGAACTCGCAGTTGGCGAAAAAGTCGAAGAGCGCGAAGCCGTCCTTCGCCGCCGTACGCTCGCGCGTGCCGTCGTGGTGCTTGAAGGTGAAGAGGCGCGTGCCGCGGCCTTTGATCTGGATGAAATCTGTGGGCGAGAAAATCGGGCGGGCGAGCACGACGTTGAGCACGTCCTCGCAGTCGTAGCCGGTGGTCATCATGCCGACGGTCACGCAAACGCGCGTGCGGCTGGTGTCGTAGTCGCGGAATTCCGCCGCGCGCCAGCGTGACTTGCCGTTCAGGTTGTTGTTGGCGAAATCCATCGTCATCTGCTGCGCGCCGGGGATGTCCGAGGTGACCTGCACGGCAAACGCCGAGCCCGCGCCGTAGGCCTCGGGCCAGCGGCGTGTGGCCTCCTCGTTGAGCAGGGTGACGAGCTTGGTGGCGTGCTTGCGGCTGACTGCGAAGCAGATCGTCTTGCCGACCTCGCCTGTGAGTGGGTCGCGCTTGGCGTGGTCGAGAAAGCAGGCGACGAAGCTTTGGTTTGTCTCCGGGGAGAAAAACTTCCGCTCAAAATCGCGACCCTCAAACACCAGCTCGGTCTCCTGTCCGTCCTCATCGGCGGTGACTTTTACCGCGTAGCCATCGGCGAGCATCTGGGTGGTGATGTCGGTCCGGGCGTCGAGGGCGGTGGGGTTGACGAGGTAGGGCGGCGCGTGCCGGACGGCGTCGAGCAGGCTGTAGCGGAAGGTCGGCAGGCCGTCGTCGCAGCCGAAGCTGCGGTAGGTGTCGAGCAGCAGGCGGCGCTCATAGGCGCGCGGGTCGTCCTCGCGCTCCTTGTCCTCGACGCCCTTGAGGTAGTCGCGTGGCGTGGCGGTGAGACCGAGCTTCGCTCCGACGAAGTATTCGAAGATCGCGCGGTTGTTGCCCGAGATGGTGCGGTGCGCCTCGTCGCTGATGATGAGCTGGAAATCCGTCGGGGCAAATTCAGTGAGGAAACGGTTCCGGGCCGCGAGACTCTGGATCGTCGTCACCACGACCTGCGCCTGCCGCCAGTCGGCGCGCTTCTGCTTAAAGATGACAGTGGCAATGCCGTCGGGGGCGAGGTAGGCGTTGAACGCTTTCCATGCCTGATTCTCCAACTCCAGCCGGTCCACGAGGAAGAGGATGCGGTGCGCGTTCTCCGTGCGGAGGTAGAGCTTGGCGATGGCGGCGCTGAGGAGCGTCTTGCCCGTGCCGGTCGCCATCTCAAACAGGAAGCGGTGTTTGCCCGGCAGCGCGGCCCGTTGGAGCGCGTGGACGGCGGCGACTTGATAATCGCGCAGCAGGCGGATTTTCTTATTCACCATCGCGGTGGCGCGGTCAGCGGCGGAGTAGCCGGGCCACGCGGCGTCCTGCGAGACGGCGATGTAGTTTTCGTCCACCGCGACGGCGGCGAGGCGCGCGGCGTCGGGCCGCCACTCCGCCGCCTTGCCGAGCTCCTCCAGCGGGAGGAAACGCGAGAGCCGCACGGGATTGCCCTGCCGCAGGTTCCAATAATAATGGACGAGGCCATTGCTCAGGAAAATGTGGCTTACGCCGAGCGAGAGCGCGTAGGCCCGCGCCTGCTCCTTCGCGGTGAGCGGGTCAATGGCCTCCTTTTTCGCCTCGACGACGGCAACGGCGCGACCGTCAGCACCGAGGAGCACATAATCCACGAAGCCTCCGGGCGCGTGCTGGAAGTCCGCCCCGAGGTCGAGATTCGGGGCGAAGACCTTCTTCGTGACGCGGTGCTCGCAGACGATGTTCTCCCGCCGGCCCGACGCCTCGGGCAAAAACCGCCAGCGCGCCTCCTCCAGGAGGCGGTTGATGGTGATGCGGGCCTGGGCTTCGGAGGGCATGGCTTCAGGCGTGGGCGAAGGGATTCTGCGCCCTTACGCCGCCGTAATCCTGCCCCGCGTTGAGATCCTCGGTGTAGAGGATCGTGCAACCCAGCGAGCGGGCGGCTGCGATGATGGCCGCATCCCAGTAGGAGATTTGGTAGCGTTGCTGCAGCGCAAACGCCTCCAGCACCAGTTCGCCGGTAACGGGAAGGACGGGATAGGTGCGCAGATGCACCCTCGCGCGGGTCGCGGTTGCGAGGCCGATGAGGTTGGTGGAGATTGATTCGGAGCTGTTCATGGCGTTGGTTTTACGGAGGGACCTCTGGGTTCTGGCTACGTAGGGTGGGGCAACCGGCCGCCGGTGGCCATGGGGTGTTACCCGCCCAAGGCGCGGTGCGGCCAGGATTTCCGGGGTGGGCAAGGCTCCGGCATTTGAGGCCAGCGACATCCCTTTCGTTAACCAACCTTGCCGCGCTGTCCCCAGGGCAAAGCTGGCATTGCCCATGGGGCTGCGGGCACGCCCTCGGCTGGCACGTTTTTGGAAAATGCCGGCGGATGTTCTCCTCTGCGGTCTGGAAAAAATTCCGCCAACCGTTGCGCCGGCCGGGTCTTTCTGCGGACTTGCGTTGGGCTGGGCCGGCTGACAGCCTTCCCGCGTGTCTGTGATCAAAAAAATCCCCCTGCTGCTCCTTTGCGCGCTGCTTTGTGGCGCGCAGCGTTTGCCGGTGGTGTCCGCGGGATCCACCTCCGTGGTGGGCGGGGATGCGGCGCTGCCCGTCCCGGCCGAGCTGGCCAAGCTGGTCAATGGCGACCGCCTGAAGTTGACCGACGGTCGCACGCTGCGGGAAGTGAAGGTTGTGGCGGTGGATGCCGATGGCCTCACCCTGCGCACCCGCGACGGAAACGAGGTGGTGGCTTACGCGCTTTTCCCGGCCGCGATGCAGCCCGCCCTGGCCCGGCTGCGGCCGGCCAAGCAGAACAGGACCTTCGTCACCGGTCCCGGCGTGGTGGAGTATCACGAGTCTGCGCCGGTGGATTCCGCCGCGCCCCTCACGGCGCCCAGGATCATTTATCCCGGCCGCGTTACATTCACCGGCCCCGACGGCAAGGACAAGCCGCTGGCCGGCGTGATTGTGCTCGCCGTGCGTCCCTCCGACTACGCCAGCTTCAATCAGGCCCGGCTCGCCAAACACGGGGCGGAGATTGACGGCGCGCAGGCCAAGGCCGTCGCCGCCATCACGGCCGCGCAACGCGACGCGGCCCTGCGGCCGGCGGCCCTCGCCGCCCGCGACGACTGGCTGCTGACCATCTACACCTCGTTCGATCCGCTCCCGAAGTCCGTGGCCATGACCGACACCGACCCCACCGGCGTCTTCAGCCTGGTGTGTGACGAGCCGCAGGTCGTGCTGGTCGCGCGCGGCACGCGACCCGCCGGCGACGGATTTGCGTATTACACGTGGGTGGCCGGGGCCGCCGGGACCGGCGGCAAGGCCGAGCTCAACGAAGAGAGCCTGCTGCGGCGCTGACCCGGAAAAACGGGGCCGCTACGGCGGGAGCGCAACCTCGCCACCATCGCCTGTGCGGATGCTGATGCCTGCGGAGCAGGCCAGAGATCAGCAGGAAAATTCAGCGATTGCCATGGGCGGCCACACTGGCCCAATGCGTGCATGTGCAAGACCAAACCGCTGCGGACAACGTGCGGGCGCCCCAATCGGGCGCGGGGAAGCTGGCGGTGGCTGCCTACTTCAAGCAGCACACCCAGGCGAGCAAGGGTTGGCTCGCCGGTCAGTTGCACCTGGGTGCAGCGGTCGCCGTCAGCCATTAGGTCGCCGTCTTCAGGCGGCAGCCCGGTGCGGGACAGGGGTTGCTTGAACAGCTTATACCAATGACCTCTAGCATATAGACTTTAGGCTGGCACGCCAGAGTTTGTTTGATCGGCGAGCCATTGGTGGATGAGACCGGCGACTTTGGCCGGGTGGGTCCACTCCCGAGAGGCGGCCAAGAGGTGATCCTCCAGCCGGCGCAGGCTCGGGTAGAGCCGGTTGGCCAGCCGGGCCTTCAGCAGGCCGCCGAACCGCTCAACCGGATTGAGTTCCGGACAGTAGGGCGGCAGGGGCAGGAGGCGCAGGTTGGCCGGCAGGCGCGCATCGCCTTGCGGCAGGTGAAAGCCCGCCTGGTCCTGGATGACCACATGCTGGGCCGC
>CANJLB010000030.1 GCA_947475065.1 Opitutia bacterium
CAGGTCGGCCAGGTAAAAGCGCCCGCTTTGCGCGAGCACCACGAATCGGTTGATCTCTTCCATCGGTGAGAGGTGGCTCCAAGGCATAGCCCTACAGTGTAACCTACGTCCCCGGACAATCTGTCACCTAGGTCCCCGGATCATACCCGCTTCAGCCGGATGCGCGACACTTGGGCTCGCAGGACATAGCGTGGGCAGTCGCATCCCTACTTCAGTTGTGGTCGTACTCATCGTTGATGAAAGAGGCTGCGGGTTTTCCTCCGGTTGACCAAGGACAAGTGGCAGGTGGCGGGCAAGCCATTGGGATGTTCAGGCAGACGTAGGCGAAACTTCCTTCGATCTGTGAAGGTTCGATAGACGAGAAGCTGCTCAACGCGTTTTCTCATTTTTTGGCACGCTGGTCTTCACCGTGTTATGGTTGGCTCGTGGGTTCATCTTCAAACCGCCGCCGGGGTCACGGCTTGACCTGCTTCGCCTCGTCAAACTCCAAGTTCCGCGAGCCAGACGGGTTCAGCCAAGCCTCAAGAATGAGACCGGTGCCAAAGCCTCTGTCGGGGCGGTCGGAGTCGGTTGGCAGATCCAAGCTGACCCTGCCGTATCGGCCTTGGGCTGTTTGCACGTAAAAGTCCTTGTACAGGCTGGCCGTCCATTTCGGGTCGCCCGCTTTTTGCGTGAAGTAAAGCACTGGCTGATAGCCGGTGTCTGCGGCCATGTTTTTGTAGGGATCAAGGGTTTCGACCAAGCCGCCCCCGCGCATTTCAATTTTCACCTCCCAATCATAGCGATCAACCCCGCGCCGCACCGTTGCCACACTGCGCGTCAAAGTCACCGACAGCTCTCCCGCTCCGTCGATTTTTCCCGTCCAAGGATTTAGCGCGACCGTAAAAACCGTGCCCTGCCCGTTGGATAACATCCTATTGGTCTGCTTGGCATGCACCATCGGCTCGGTGCCTTGTAGCTTCCACATCGTGAATACGGCCGGATTGTTTGGATCGGGCTTATATTTGTCCCACCACTTGAGATCCGCTTTTAGGTCGAATACATAACCTTCCTTTTTAGGAATGAAACCAAACCGGACACCTTGCAGACCGGTAAATTGAAACCGCCCCTGTGCATCAGTCACAGTGGAATATTTTTTCTCCCCACTATTCTCCAAACCGACATTGATCAATACCCCACCTTGAATCTCTGCTTGGGCCACCGGTTGCCCATATTGGTCAACTATTTTGCCGTAGACATTGATGGGCGTTGTGTTACTGATAGCCACTACCTCCAGCATCAATTCAGCCTTGGTTTTTTGGGTTACAGAAGTGCCCGACGTATTTGGCCCAACAGGATTTGAAGCCACGGTGGCGGCACCAGGGGCACTTGTGTTTTGGCTTTGATCAGAGGCTTCTCCGGCCAGCGGCTTCGAGCGCGAAGCCTCAACCCTGACATACCACCAAATGCCGGCCACAAAAAGAAGGACCGCCCCGATCACCAGTAGTTGTTTCGATTTCATGTTATTTAATTCCAAAGCCGTTGAGGCCAAGCAGCGTCGCCCAATAGGTGGCTTGATCCATGTTGGTAAATCGAAATTGGGCGCTGAAAAGAAAACTCGGGGTCAGGCTTTAGAATTTGTAGTGCGCCGCGTGGAAAACCACTGGCCCGCACCCGGATTCCGTTCAGCGCAGCGATCATGTTCCAACCGTCGGAGAGGAAACAGGAATCGGCGGCTCGCCGTCCCGTGCAACGGCGGCGCTGGGCGACGGGACTGGGCAGGCAATCAGGCACGAGCCGAGCGTTACTGACATATCCATGCATGGCAAGACGGGTTTGCCTCCTGGCAGTGTTACGGCCACCATCCGGGGTGAGCCGAGAGGGTCTGGTCTTAAATATTGCGATTTGACACAGGCCGAAGGGTCAAGATCTGAATTCATGCCTCCGGATGCTGGCTTTTCAGCCAGAACACTGCAGCAGGAACCGCCGGACTGATCTGTGCCAAAAACTCAGGTCAGCGCGACGCGGCCGGTGCTGTCGCCCAAGCGCTCGTATTTCGCGCCCATGCGGTCCATCAGCGAGAGCCAGAGGTTGTTCAGCGGCTGGCCATCGAAACGGACGTGCTGGCCGCCGGCCACGGTGCCGCCGCCTTTGCCAAGGAGGATGAGCGGAATGTTGTCGTGGTTGTGGCGGTTGCCATCGCTGTTGCCGCAGCCGTAGCTGATAATGGAATTGTCGAGTATGGAACCGTTGCCCTCCTTGATGGCGTCGATCTTTTGCAGGAAATATGCGAAGAGCTCCATGTGAAAGACATTGATCTTGGCCAGGAACGCGATCTTTTCCGGGTCGTTCATATGGTGGGACGTGGTGTGGTGGCGGACGTTGGCGTCAGCCCACGGATACGTCTGGTCGCTGGCCTCGTCGGC
The DNA here is from genome assembly GCA_947475065.1 of Opitutia bacterium. Classification (GTDB taxonomy): domain Bacteria; phylum Verrucomicrobiota; class Verrucomicrobiia; order Opitutales; family Opitutaceae; genus CAIYUN01. The sequence continues at coordinate 2,406 of CANJLB010000030.1, forward strand.
AAACGGGAACGTGAGGACGCGAGTGAGGTCGGCCTGGAAGGCGAGCACAGACATGTCGAGCATGAGCTTGGCGCGGTCGGGATAGGGCGTGGCCTTGCTGACCGCGCCGGGGCGCTCGGCTCCCTCCGGAACCGCAGCCTCGACCTGCGTGCTTTTGAGACGCACTTCGATTTCGCGGACGGAAGTGAGATACTCATCCATCTTCTGCCGGTCGGTGGACCCAAGGTTGCGGGAGAAGGCATTGGCGTCGGCGAGGACGAAGTCGAGGACGCTCTTGCGGTCGTTCTCGCGGCGGGCGCGCGCCTCGACGGACTCGGTGGGATCGTTGTTGGTGAAGAGGCGGTCGAAGACCGACTGCGGGTTGCAGTCCTTGACCACCGGCGTGGCCTCGCCGCGCCAGGCCAGACTGTGCGAATAGGCACAGCTGTAACCGCTGTCGCAGGAACCAACCTGCTTGCCCTCCTCAATGCCGAGCTCCAGCGAGGGAAACTTGGTGAGATGGCCGATTTTGGCGGCGATGGCCTGGTCGGCGGAGATACCGAGCTTGATATTGGCGCCGGGGGTCTTGCGGGGCTGCACGCCGGTGAGGTACGCGGACATGGCGCGGGCGTGGTCGCCGGGGCCGTCACCGTTTTGGTTGGCCTTGTCGCAGACGAGGCCGCTCACCACCGTGAGCTTGTCCCGGAACGGGGCGAGGGGCTGGAAGGTGGGCGTCAAGGCAAAGTCCGTGCCGACCGTCTCGGGCGTCCAGTTGGGAATGACCACGCCGTTGGGCACGTAGAACCACGCGGTGCGGCGCGGGCCAATCAAGGGGGCGGTCGCACCGCCGGGTGCGCCCGCGCTGAGCAGCCGGGACGGCACCATGGACTCAAGGAACGGCAAGGCGACGGCGGTACCGAGACCGCGGAGCATGGTGCGACGGGAGATGACGGGGGAGTTCATGGGTTTTGGGCGAGAGGCGAGGAGGTTTCGGAAATGGGTGCGAGCCGGCCGCGACGTTTTTGAAACGGAGCGCTTTGGACGACCTGGTTGACGAGGGCGGAGAATTTGTAATCTTCCTTCCGGACGGCGGCGGTGATTTCGTCCACCACGGGATTATCGGACCTTTCGAGGCCGCGGCCAAGTGCAAAAGTGAGCAGCTTGGCGACCGTGGTGCGGACGAAGCGGTCTTTCTGGGACAGGAGCACTTCCTTGAGACCGGCCGGGCCATCGAATGTTTTGCCGTCAGGAAGCTTGCCCGAGGCGTCGATGAGGCTGTTCTTCGAGTCGATGGTACGCCAGGAGCCAATGCCGTCAAAGTTTTCGAGGCCGAAGCCGATGGGGTCCATGCGGGAATGGCAGGCGGCGCACGTCGGGTTCGTCCGGTGCTGCTCCATGAGCTCGCGCATGGTGCCAGTGAGCGGAGCCTTCTCATCCTGAACCAAGGCGGGGATGTTGGGCGGCGGCGGCGGCGGGGCGTTGTCGAGGAGGTTTTCCAGCACCCATTTGCCACGCAGGACGGGCGAGGTGCGGTTGTTGTAGGAGGTGAGCGTGAGGATGCTGGCCTGTGTGAGGATGCCGCCGCCGCCCCGGGCGTCCTTGGGGACGGACACACGGCGAAACTCCTCGCCGGTGACTCCTTCCATGCCATAGTGGCGGGCCAGGCGCTCGTTCACATAGGTGAAGTCGGCATCGAGAAAGTCGAGCACACTGAGGTTCGCACGCATGATTTCACCAAAGAAAAGCTGAGTTTCCTTCGTCATCGCCTCCCGCAGCGGCTCGTCAAAGGACGGGAAGCGTGCCGGGTCGGGATTGACGTTTTCCATCTGCCGGAGCTGCAGCCACTGGCCGGCGAAATTTTCCACCAAGGCCGAGGAGCGCGGATCCTGGATCATCCGAGCAACCTGCGCGGGAAGGCGGGCGCGGAGCTGGCCGGCGGCGGCAAGCGCAAACAGCTCGTCGTCGGGCATGGTGCTCCAGATGAAATAGGAGAGGCGCGAGGCGAGCTCATATTCGGTGAGCGTATGGATGTTGTCCTTCTCGCCGGGCTGCGGCTCCTGCTCGACCCGGAAGAGAAAAGAAGGGGAGACCAGCACCGCCTGAAGGGCAAGGCTGATGCTGTCCTGAAAGGGGCGGCCGTCCGCATCGGCATTGCGCCAGAAACCGAGCAACGCCGCCACCTCCTCGGGCCGGCCGGGGCGGCGGAAGGCGCGCGTGACGAAGTTGCTGATGACTTTTTCCGCCGCCTGCTCGCGTGTGACTGTGGGCGATGGCGTGGCAACCAGGATGCGGCCGTAGTTCTCAGCCATCCGGTCAATTGAAAGCTCGAACGGTCCTTCGACCTGTATCGCCGCCACCCCAAACGTCGGCTTGCCGGCGGGTGAGTTGGGCAGCACGGCGGCGGGGTCGCTGGCGCCACGCCCGCCGCGTCCACCGCGGGCCCCGCGCAAACCACCGCGAGCGCCGCGAGCGCCGGCATCGGCCAGAGCCGGATCCACGACCGGCTCCGGCGGCGGATTGGCGGCGGCGAGCAGGGTGGCCACAGTGGCGGCGGCTTCCTGCACCTTGACCGTGGCAGCGGCGACGGCATTTTCCCCGGCGGTCGCGCCATTGAGAAACGCCAGGGTGATGCGATGCTTGCCGGCGGTGGCGTGGAATCTTTCCAGCGTCGTGAACGTCGCGTTGCGCTGGGTTTCGGCGATGTTCAGCGGAGCGTTCACGCGCTCGCCATCCATGAGAAACACGATCTGGGGGACCGCCCCCTGGGCGCCCCGGCCACCGCGTGCCCCGGCCCCGCCCCGGCGGCCGGCGGCCGGCGGCGTGTCGGTGACCGGCGGAGGGGGCGGCGGCGCACCGCGCGTGCCATAGGCGCGTACATTGATCTCGTAGGTTCCATCCGCCGGGAACTCATGGTCGGTATAAATCTCCCCGGCGGTCAGGAACCAGCGGCCGAGCAACGGGGAGCCGACACCGCCACCGGTGTTGAGGTCCAGAGGCGCAATCCGGTTGGGGTCGGACTTCGGCACCGTGCCCTCCATCACGGAAGTTTGGGTGCCGTCATAGGTGATTTTATTCGGCGGCCGGACGGGTTCGGCCTTCAGCACGGTATCAAGCGCGAGCCGGGCGGAGGCGAGGTATTTTTCCATCAGCACCGGCGCGATGGAGAGCACGTCGCCATTGTTGTCGAAACCATATCCGGCCAGATCAACGGGAAAGGCGTCGGCGAGGTGGACATCAATGCCGAGCAGGTCGCGGACGGTGTTGTTGTATTCGGCGCGGTTGAGCCGGCGGAGCGTGACGCGGCCGGGATCGCGGGGACCACTCAGGTCCGACGCCAGATAACCCTCGAGCCAGGCAACGACCTTGGCCTGCTGCACGGCGGCGGGGCGGGCCTCGGTGCTGGGCGGCATCTCGTGATGCGTAAGCCGGTCCAGCGCGTTTTCGAGCGCCGTGTGGTTCTTGGCAAGCGTGGCGGCGTCGGCAAACAGGTCGAGGCGCAGATCGTTCTCCTGCGTTTTTTCGCCGTGGCACTTGTAGCAGTTCTGCGCGAGAAAGGGCCGGACGGTCGTCTGAAATGCCGCCCAAGTGGCGTCGGATTTGGGCGGGAGAGCGGCGGCCGTGGCGGCGGGATGGGAACCGTCGCTCATGCACGAAGTGAGCGCGACGGCAAGCAACGTGGCACTGGCCAGGGTAGCGGTGAGAATGGGGGCGGGCTTCATCGGAGGGTGACGGCGCCCAGCCAAGCCGACCGCCACGCGAGAGGGCGATGACGGCAGCCATGCCGGACTGGTCAAATTAAACCCGGCCCTCGGGAAGATGTCACGCACTATTTTAAATACAGGGCGGACCCGCGAAAGGTCGGGCGACGATGCGCGCGAAACCATTTCCACCCTTGCCGCGCGGGCGTGGCTGCGCACGCTGGCCGGCGTGAATACCGCGCTCTTCGCCCTGGTCGCCGCCACGCTGGCCGCCGCCGCCGTCTGGCTGGTTCTCCGCCAGCAAGCCGCCGTGCTGGGCGAGCGGCTCAGGGCCCGCGACGCCGAGAGTGTCCGCCTGACCGCAGAGCTCTCCGCCGCGCGCGACCAACTCGCGGAGATCTCAAGCCTCAAGTCGAAGGTTGAAAATGAGCTGTCGGCCGAACGCGCCGGGGCCGAGGCCCGTGCTGTCGCGGAACAACAGCGTTTTGGCGAACAGGAAAAGCGCACAGCCCAATACCTTGCGGACATCGAGAAAATACGCGCCACACTGCAAGTTGAGTTTCAAGCCGTCGCCAGCAAACTTCTCGACGAAAAGTCCACCAAGTTCACCGACCACAACAAAGCTCAAGTTGAGGCGCTGCTCTATCCGCTGCGTCAGCAGCTCACCGATTTCCGCCAACGGGTGGACATCGTCTACAAAACTGAAAGCGACGACCGCTCCGCGCTTAAGGCCCAAATCGAGCAGCTCCGTCTACTCAACACCCGCATCACCGACGAGGCCCACGCCCTTACGACAGCGCTAAAAGGTCAGTCTCAAACGCGCGGTGCGTGGGGTGAACTCGTCATCGACCGCCTCTTGGAAAATACCGGCCTGATCAAGGGACAGAATTACCTCACCCAAGAATCGATCGCCACTGAGGATGGCCGCCGTCTCCGGCCTGACATCATTTTGCGCCTGCCCGACCAGCGCCACCTCATCATCGACTCAAAAGTTTCTCTCATTGCCTATGGGCGAGCCGTCGATGCTTCTGACGAGGCTACCCGGCTCGCCGCCATCCGTGAACACATCGCCGCCGTTCGCACCCATGTCGAGCAGCTCAGCGCAAAAAAATACGAGGACGCCGGCAACCTCATCACCCCCAATTACGTGCTCATGTTTGTGCCGATTGAACCTGCTTTCGTCCTCGCCGTGGAAAACGACCGCGCGCTCTACGAATGGGCCTTCGACCGCCGTGTGATCGTCGTCACCGCTTCGGGGTTGCTTGCGACGCTGAAAACGATCGATTCCATCTGGAAACAAGAACGACGGACACGTAATGCCGAGGAAATCGCCGACCGCGGCGGTCGTCTTTACGATAAATTTGCCGGCCTCTTCGCCGACTTGGAAGAAATCGGCAAACACCTCTCTCGTCTTCGAGAGAGCTACGACGGCGCGCTCGGTAAGTTGAAAATCGGCCCGGGCAATCTACTGGCGCAAGTCGAGGATTTGAAAACCCTCGGCGCTAAAGCCAAAAAAAATCTGCCGCCCTCTCCATCTGATATTTCGAACGCCTGAACGCGTTGCAGATTTTGCCCTCACGCCGCCAGCCCGCAGCGCCGCAACAGCGCCCCGGGGTCGGGGTCACGGCCCATGAAATCGCGGAAGAGCGCCGCCGCGTCGGCGCTGTTGCCCTTGCACAGGATTTTTTGGACGAACTCTGCGCCGGTCGCAGCGTTGAAAATCCCCTCGCGCTGGAAGCGCGTGAAGGCGTCGGCATCGAGCACCTCGGCCCACTTGTAGGAGTAATAGCCCGCCGCGTAGCCGACGGGGTCGGAGAAGAGGTGTCCGAAGCGTTTCACGAGCGTGCGGCCCGGCGGCTCGGTGGGGATCATGCAGTCGGCCACCGTGGCGCGCGCTTTGGCCTCGAGATCGCCGTCGAGGAACTCCGCCGTGCGCGTGTGCAGTGCGAGGTCCATGCGGCCGAGCTGCACCTGCCGCATCATCGCGCAGGCGGCGCGGAAATTTTTCGCGGCGACGAGCTTGTTGAACAGACCGTCGGGGATGGTTGCACCGGTCTCGTGGTGCCGCGCAAACAGATCGAGGCTGGCGCGCTCCCACGTCCAGTTCTCCATGATCTGCGAGGGCAGCTCGACGAAGTCCCACACGACGTTGACGCCGTTGAGGGACTTGATCTCCACCTCGCCGAGCAGGTGGTGCAGCAGGTGGCCGAACTCGTGGAACACCGTCTCCACCTCGCGGTGGGTGAGCAGCGCGGGCCGGTCGGCGGCGGGCGGTGTCATGTTGCCGCACATCAGGCCGAGGTGCGGCGCGCGGGAGCCGTCGGGGCGTGGGCCACCGGTGATAAGGTAGTTCATCCACGCGCCGCCGCGCTTGGACTCGCGCGGGTGCCAGTCGGTGTAGAAGGAGCCGAGATGCCGCCCGCGCGTGTCGTGCAGCTCGTAGAATTTCACCTCGGGGTGCCATGTCTCGGCACCGGGTTTTTCCGTCACGCGCAGGCCGAAGATTTTTCCGACCAGCTCGAACATCCCCGCCACCACGCGCTCCATCGGGAAATACGGCCGCAGCGCCTCCTCGTCGAAATCGTAGCGGGCCTGCCGCAACTTTTCCGCCCACAACGAGACCTCCCAGGCTTTCAGCGGGCCGGGGGCGGCGCATTTGGATTTCTCGGTGGTAGGTGGCGCGCTTGTCGCGCCACGTTGCGAGGCAAGCTCGCAACCTACATGATTGTCCGCCGCATTCATCTGCCCCGAGCGAAACTCCTCCAGCTCGCGGCACTCGCGGGCGAACGCCGCCGCTGACCGCGTGCCGAGGTCACCGACAAACGCGAGCGCGGCCGCGCCGCCTTTCGCCATGCGGCGCTCCAGCACGAGGTCGGCGAAGTGAGGTTTGCCCAGCAGCGCGGCCTTCTCGGCGCGCAGGGCGAGGATTTTTTGCACCAGCGCCGTGTTGTCGTGCGGCGTCTCCGCGCCGACGGCGACCGCCGCCGTCCACAGCTCGCGGCGCAGCGCCTCATCCTCGGCGTAGGTCAGCACCGGCTCCTGCGACGGGCCGTGCAGCGTGAACCTCCACACCGGCTTTTCGGCCGTGCCGAGGCCTTTTTTCTCCGCGCCCGCCCGCGCGGCGGCGATGGCGTGCGCCGGCAGGCCACGCAGCCGGGCCTCGTCCTCGACGAGGAGCTGCCAGGCGTTGGTGGCGTCGAGCACGTTCTCTGAATACTTTTGCGTGACCTCGGCCAGCTCGCCTTGCAACGTCTCCAGCCGTGCGCGCTTGTCTGCCGGCAGATCCGCGCCGGCCGAGCGGAAATCCGCCACCGTCTCGTCGAGAAACCGCCGCCGCGCGCCGGTCAGCGCGCGCGCCTCCGCCGACTCCGCGACGGCGCGCACGCGTGCCCACAGCGCAGGGTTAAGCGGGATTTTCGCGTTGAACGCCGACACCGCCGGCAACATGGCGTTGTGCGCCGCGCGCAACGCAGGCGAGTCGCACACGGCCTGCAAGTGCGTGACCTTGCCCCATGCGAGCCCCAGCTCCTCGGTCGCGCGCTCCAGCGCGAGCAGCGTGTTCTCAAAATTGGCAGTGCCCGTGTCGCGCGCCGCGATGACGTCCACCGCCGCCTGCGCGCGCCCGAGCGCCGCCGTGATGGCCGGCTCGATCAGGTCGGGGGTGTGCTGCGACCAGCGGATTTCAAAGGCGGGATCGAGGAAGGGATTGGCGGGCATGGTTTGTTGCGATCCATGCAACGCGTCCTGCCCGCCCGCGCAAGCGCGGAGGAGCTTTGCCAACTAGTCGTTCTCCTTGCACAGCCGGCTACTTCACCGTACAAGTCGCGCGTAGGTTTTCCGGGTCTATCTCCACCACCAATTTCTGGCCGGCCACGCCGCGCTGCATCTGGCCGATGATTTTGATATCAGTGATAAACAATTCTTCAGAGATTTTAGTGGCCCCATAAGGATAATATTCAATCTTTGTTGGATAAGGTATCGGGGTCTCAAAGAAACCAATGGTTCTGGTTTGCTTTGAATCTGCCTGCAGCGAACCGCTGTTAGCAAATTTGTCCCCGTAGTAAAGCTTCACGCCGACGATGATATTTTTGCCCACATTGAGGGTGACCAGTTCATAAACATAGGGTTTTTCCCGGGCGGCTTGCCCGCACGAGGACAGGGTGCAAACGAACGCAAAAAATAGCAATGTGACGGATAATTTCATTCGTATTCCGACTACGCTCACTTCCCCGCCACCGGCACGAACAGCACACCGAGCGGCTGCGATGGCGTGGTGATGGGCGCGCCGGACTGGGTGAGCTTGCCGGTCGCGGGATCAATCTTGAAGACCACGGCGTTGTTGCTCGCGCCGGCGTTGTTCGTGACGACGAGCCATTTGCCGGTCGGGTCAATGGTGAACGTGCGCGGCGTGCGGCCGCCGCTGGGAACGTGCTCCACGAGCGTCAGCTTGCCGGTCGCGGAGTCTTGTGCGAAGACGGCGATGGTATCGTGGCCGGCGTTGGTGCCGTCGCGGTTGGAGGCGTAGAGAAACTTGCCACCCGGGCCGAAGGCGATCTCGGCGGCGGAGCTCGCGCCGGTGTAACCGGCGGACAGAGTGGAGACGGTGTCGCGCTCGGTGAGCGTGCCTTTGGCGGCGTCCCAGGCGAAGGCGATGATGACGTTGCCCATCTCGCCGATGAGGTAGAGGAAGCGGCCGTCGGGGCTGAACGCGCAGCGGCGCGGGCCGGAACCGGGCTTCACGCTGGTGAAGGCGGGCTCGTGTGGCGTGAGCGCGCCGGTTTTCGCGTCGAGGCGGTAAATGAAAACTTTGTCCACGCCGAGGTCGGTTGAGAGGACGAAGCGGTTGTCGGGAGAGGTCAGGATGGCCTCGGCGTAGGCGTGGTTCTGGCGCTGCGGGATGAGGCTGGTGCCGGTGTGCTGGTCGAACGCCACGCGCTCGGCGAGCGAGCCGTCGGCCTTCAGCGAGTACGCGGCGATGCTGCCGCCATTGTAGTTGGCCACAAAAAGAAACTTCCCCGTGCGGTCGAAGCTGATGTAGCCGGGGTCCGCGCCGCCGGTGGGCAGCGCGTTGAGCGCGGTGAGCGCGCCGGTCGCGGGGTCGCGTGCGAAGGCGCTCACGCCGCCGCCGGGCTGGCCTTGGAACGTGCGGCCGGCGTTGCAGGAGTAGAGGTGGCGGCCGTCGGCGGAAACGACGAAAAAGTTGGGCGCCTGCGCGGCGACGGCAACGGCGGGCGCGGAGAGCGCGCCGGTGCGCGAGTCGAAATACGCGAGCGCGATGCCGCCGCTCGCCGCGCCGGAGCCGATGTATGCGTAGTAGTCGCCGGCGGACTTCATGGCGGCGGGGGACGGGGCGGTTTCGGCGGCGGAGAGCGGGGCGGACATGAGGGCGATGAGGAGGGGGATGGGGACGGGGGATTTCACGCCCACAGCGTGGCGGCACGGCGCGCGACGGCAAGGGCGGAATGGCGCGCGGCACGAAAATCGGGCCGCGACGCCGCGGTCGCGTCGGCCCGGCCAATCTTGCCGCGGGGCGGCTCGTGTTTTCTCTTGCCGACATCCGGCAGGGCGCGGCAATTTTTACCGGTCTTTTTCAGCCGCCTCAAAATCCCAAATAACCGTTCCCCATGAAATCCCTCCGCCTCCCCACCCTGCTCGCCGTGCTGGCGACGCTCGTTCTCGCCGGCTGCCAGTCCGCGTCCTCCGCATCCTCCATGCCGGCCGCGTCCACCGCCTCGACCCCCGCCGCATCCGCCGCCAGCGCCAAACCCGCGCCCAAGATGGCGGCCATCCGCATCAAGGCCGGCCCGCCGGTCGCCGGCTTCACGGCCGACGCCGACGGCAACATGTGGCTGCCCGAGCGTGGTTTCACCGGCACCGACTCCATCGGCCGCGACGGCCTCGCCATCGCCAACACCAAAAGCCCCGGCCTATACCAGAGCGAGCACTACAGCATGACCGCGTTTACCGAGCCGGTGCCGAACGGGAAATACACCGTCAAGCTCCACTTCTCCGAAACGTACGAGGGCATCATGGGTCCGGGACAGCGGGTGTTCACCTTCAACATCGAGGGCAAGGAATTCAAAGACTTCGACATCTGGGTGAAGGCGGGCGGCTTTGCGCGCGCCTACATCGAGACCGTCGAGGTCGAGGTGAAGGACGGCAAGCTGGACATCACCTTCTCGCCCCAGGTGGAGAACCCGCAGATCAACGGCATCGAGATCATCCCGCACGCCTGAGCGGGGCGGGAGCCCTTTCGCCTGAACGAGGCGCGGCGTTTTCCGCCGCGCCTTTTTCGCGCAATACCAGGCCGTCGCCCTCCGACGCCCTTCCCGAACCGGGGGCCGCCGGGACGTCACGGACAATCCGTTCTGCCGCGCACGGAAAAATTGCCAACGAAACGTTGCCGCGCGCCTCCGCACCGCTTCGCTTCTCCGCAACCGTGCCCACGCCGCCAACCCGCATCCTGTCCGACCTGCACCTCGGCGACGAGCGCAGCTCGCTGCGCGAGCCCGCCCAGCTCGCGCCGCTGCTCGACGGGGTAGGCGCGCTTGTGCTCAACGGCGACACCTGCGACACGCAGCACGACCTCGATCCGGCGGAGGTGGCGGCGCTGAAGGGCTTTTTCGCAGCGCGCGTGCCGCAGGTCACCTTCGTCACCGGCAACCACGACCCCGACATCTCCGCCGCGCACGAGCTGGCGCTCGCAGACAGCCGCGTGTGGTGCACGCATGGCGACGTGCTGTTCGACGACATCGCGCCATGGAGCCGGCTGCGCCCCGAGCTCGCGCGCCGGCTCGCCCTCATCCGCGCCCGCCATCCGGCGGCGGACTGGCACGCCATCGCCACGCGCCTGCCGATGATGCGCGAGGCCTGCCTCCGGCTGCCGTGCGAGCACACTGCGAAGCTCGGCGGCGCACTCGCCAAGCTGGAGCGCGCGGCGCGCGACCTGTTTCCACCCACCCGCGCGCTCGCCATGCTCCGCACGTGGATGACCGCGCCCCGGCTCGCGGCCCGGCTCGCAGCGGCGCAGCGCCCGGCGGCGCGGCTCATCGTGACGGGGCACATCCATTTCCCCGGTGTGCGGCGGAGCGGCGGGCGCGTGGTTGTCAACACCGGCTCGTTCTCTCCGCCGCTGGGCGCGCGCTGCGTGGACCTCGCGGACGGGACCGTGCGCGTGCGACGGATCGAGCGGCGCGGGGGGAATTTTCACCCCGGCCGCGTGGTCGCAGAGTTTGCGCTCGCGTGAGGGCGGCCCCCTCCCCCACCCTTGCGCACATGGGCATGGAATTCGGCTGGTGGGCCACAGACCCGGAAACGGGCAAACACCAAATCTGCGTCCGCATCCACGGCGGCAACATTGCGTGGACGAGAAAGCACGGCCACCACAACCCGTGGGAAACCTACGGCCCGCCCGGCGAGGCCGACTGGGAGCGGCTGCTGGCCGAGGCCGAACGCCGTGTGCCGCGCCGGCTGATCTCGCCAAAACAGTTCGAGGCCATCCGCCAGTTGCGCGAAACGGCCCGGTGAAAGTGGGCGCGGGGTGGAAAAATTCTCCCGGCGGCGCGCATCCGGTGAGACGAGGATTGACAACCCGCCGCCGTGGCCAAGGCTCTTTTCCGCCCATACTCCCATGAGCACAGTCCCCAAACCGCTCATCGTCGTCGTCGAGGACGAGCCTAACCTGCTTGCGCTCGTCACCACCCATCTGGATCAGGCAGGCATGATAGTGCAAGGCTACGCGAGCGGCCTGCCCGCGCTGAAGTTTCTGCGGAAAAACTTCGCCAGCCTCCTCCTGCTTGACATCAACCTGCCAGGCATCTCCGGCTTCGAGCTGCGCGAGACGCTTACCCAGGAAGGAGTGCGCGTGCCGACCATTTTTCTGACCGGCAACACCCATGAGGAAGACAAGCTGCGCGGCCTTGGCCTGGGTGATGATTACATGACCAAGCCGTTCAGCTACGCTGAATTGATCGCCAGGATCCAGGCCGTGCTGCGCCGCGCCAGCGGACGCACCGATTTCCATGTGACGGAAAATGCCAGCGTGGTGGACGGGCCGTTTGATTTTTGCGGCGTGCGCGTCGTGCCCGCCCGGCTGGAGCTGGAGTTTCCCGGCGCGCCCCCGGAACAGCTGGGCCGCAAGGCGCTTGGCGTCCTGGTCCACCTGCACGCCAACCGGGGCGAGGTGCTCACGCGCGAGGCGCTCATCCACGCCGTCTGGGGTGAGCACGCCAACATCACCAGCCGCTCGCTCGACCAATACATCACCAAAATCCGCGAGCTGTTCCGCCGCCACGGCCGTGCGCCCGAAGGCTTCCGCAACGTCCACGGCGTCGGCTACATCCTCGACCCCGAGGCAGCCCCGGCCGAGGGCGGGTAATGGTGAAGACCAATGTCACCAAGAGATCACGAAGGCTCAGGCTGATAAGGCCCGGCCTCCCATGGCTGTCACCCGAGGCGATGCCTACGACTCAAAACAGTTCTGGCTGCGTGTAGCGCCGGCGCGCCTCGACGAGCGTGCCGCGCATTTCCATTTCCTCCAGCAGCCGGAACAGCTCCGCCGGCTGTGGCGCGGGCGGCTCCGCCGCCACGGTCGGCAGCGCGAGATCCAGGGTAACAAGCCGGCGGTTAAGCCGGAGCCGCTCTGCGTCCGCCGCGACCCCCGCGCGGAAACGTTCGGGTGCCAGGTCCGCCGCGTGGGCCAGCACACCGTCGAGGCTGCGGTGCTCAGCGAGCCATTTCGCCGCCGTCTTGGGGCCGACGCCCGTCACGCCGGGGATGTTGTCGGCCGCGTCACCGACGAGCGAAAGGTAGTCGGCGATCTGGGCGGGCGGCACGCCATATTTTTCCCGCACCCCGACCGCATCGAGCACCCGCCAGCCGAGCTTGGGGTTGGCCGACGGCGGTGGGAGCAGCATTTTCACCTGCCCGTCCACGATCTGGGCAAAATCTTTGTCCGAGCTCACAATGAGCACCTCATGACCGGCGCGCGCCAGCGCGACCGCCTGCGACGCGAGCAGGTCGTCGCTCTCGACGCCATCCTGCTCGATGCCCACGCAGCCGAGCGCGCGGGTGAACGCCTTGAGCGGCGCAATTTGTTTCGACAGCGCCTCCGGCATCTCGGCGCGCTGCGCCTTGTAGCCGGGGTGGAGGGCAAGCCGGTCCTGCGAGCCGCCGAGGTCGAAAAACACGAGCGTGCCGGCGGGCCGCTCCTGGTCGGCGAGCATCCAGAGCGACTTCACCCAGCCATGCAGCGCGCCGGTCGGAAACCCGTCCGCGCGCGTCAGCTCCGGCAGCCCGTGAAAGCACCGGTAGGCGAGGTTGAAGCCGTCAACAAGGAGCCATTTGGCCATACCCGCAGCAAGGATCGCACGGTGAGGCCATGCAAGCCAGATGGTGTGCCTACGTCACGCCCGACGGCTCCGCTCACTCCTCCTGCGACTGGAGGGCGGCGACAACATTGAAGTCTTCCAAGGTCGTAGTGTCGCCTTTCACCGTGCCGCCAGCGGCGATTTCCTTGAGGATGCGGCGCATGATTTTTCCGCTGCGTGTCTTGGGCAGGCCGGCGGCGAAGCGGACGTCATCGGGGCGCGCGAGCGAGCCAATCTCCTTCGCGACATGCGCGCGGAGCTGCTCCTTGATCTCGGGCGAGGCGGTGAAGCTGTTTTTCAGCGAGACGAAGCAGACGAGCGCCTGCCCCTTGAGTTCGTCGGGCCGGCCCACGACCGCAGCCTCGGCCACGGCGGGGTGCGAGACGAGCGCGCTCTCGACCTCGGCGGTGCCGATGCGGTGGCCGGAGACATTCAGCACATCGTCAATGCGGCCGACGACCCAAAGGTAGCCGTCCTGGTCGAAGCGGGCACCGTCACCACAGAAATAATAGCCGGGCAGCTCGCTCCAGTACTGTTTCTTGAAGCGTTCGTCGTCGCCCCAGAGCGTGCGGAGCATCGAGGGCCACGGTGAGGCGAGGAAAAGCTTTCCGCCGCTGCCACGCGGCACCTCCGCGCCATTTTCATCGAGCACCTTGGGCACGACGCCGAAAAATGGCCGGGCGCAGGAACCGGGCTTGGTCGCCGTGATCCCGGGGAGCGGCGTGACCATGATCGCGCCGGTCTCGGTCTGCCACCAGGTGTCCACGATGGGGCAGCGTTTTTTTCCAATGAGCGTGTGATACCACATCCACGCCTCGGGGTTGATGGGCTCGCCGACAGAACCGAGGAGGCGCAGCGAGGTCAGGCGGTGTTTCTTAACGTAGTCATCGCCCCAGCGCATGAACGCGCGGATGGCCGTGGGCGCCGTGTAGAAAATGGTGACGCCGTGGCGGTCAATGATGTCCCAGAAGCGGTCGGGTTCGGGATGGTTGGGCGCCCCCTCATACATCAGGACGGTCGCACCGCTGGCGAGCGGGCCATAGACGACGTAGCTGTGGCCGGTGATCCAGCCGATGTCGGCGGTGCAAAAATAAACGTCGGTGTCCTTGAGATCGAAGACATATTTCGTGGTGATCGCCGTGCCGAGCAGGTAGCCGGCGGTGGTGTGCAGGACGCCCTTCGGTTTGCCCGTCGAGCCGCTAGTGTAGAGGATGAAAAGCGGATGCTCGCTGTCGTGGGCGGCGGCCTTGTGCGCCACCGGAACCCCGGCGGTCAGCTCGTGCCACCAGCGGTCGCGGCCCGGCTCCATCACGACCGGCTGGCCGGTGCGCCGGAGGACCACGACATGCTGGACGGTCGGTGTGCCGGCCAGCGCGCGGTCCACATTGGGCTTGAGCTCAACGATCTTGCCGCGCCGCCAGCCGCCGTCGGCGGTGATGATGACCTTGGCCTGGCAATCGTTGACGCGGTCCTTGATCGCCTCGCTCGAAAAGCCGCCAAAAATAACCGTATGGATGGCACCCAGCCGCGCACAGGCGAGCATCGCAACGGCGGCCTCGGGCACCATCGGCATGTAGATCGCGGCGCGGTCGCCCTTGCCGACGCCGAGGGCGGCGAGGGCATTGGCGAACTGGCAGACCTCGCGGTGGAGCTGCGCGTAGGTGATGGTGCGCACGTCGCCCGGCTCGCCCTCGAAGATGATGGCGGCCTTGTGGGCGCGCGGGCCGTCGAGGTGGCGGTCGAGGCAGTTCTCGGCGACATTCAGCTTTCCCCCGGAGAACCACTTCGCGTGCGGCAGCTTCCACTGGAGCACCTTTTGGAAGGGTTTCCGCCACGCCAGCAGCTCCTTGGCCTGCCGGCCCCAAAATTTTTCTGGGGTGTTGACAGACTCCGCGTAAAGTCTTTTATAGGCGGCATCACTCCCAAGGTTCGCTTGGCGTTGAAACTCGGCCGACGGCCTGAATTTCCGGTTTTCCCGGGATACTGAAGTAATCGTCTGGTTCGAGTTCGTCACGTTGGTTGGCTGGTGGGGGAATGGAGATCGCGGGCGAAGTTGCCCGCGTGGTTTCTTTTCCCTGCCCCGGCCGACCCCGTCAAGCGCAAGAACCGCCCTTCTCTCCCCGTCCGCTGTTTATTATTTTTTCATGGCTACCAAATCAGCAAAACCCAAGGCCCCCGCCCGTGCGCCGGTCAAAGGCAAATCTCCCCGCGTCCGCAAACCCGCCGTCCCGCAGGCGGCCAATCATTCGTCCGTGACCGCTCCCGCCGACGAGGCCGTTGCCGTCATCACGACCACGGCCGAGCCGCCGCCTGCACCCGTCCCAAGCGTGCCTGAGCCGGTTGCCGCCCCTGCCGTGGTGTTGGCCCCGCCGCCGGTCCGCAAACGCATCGCTGCTCCATCGCCGCCGATTTTTTTCCCCACGCTCCCGCCGGCCTCCGAGCCTGCGACGGTTGCCCTCACCGCCACACAGCCCACCGCCCCCATACCGGTTCCCGCCCCTACCCCCGCTCCTCCCGACACCGCTGCTTTCGTCCCCCACGCTGCCCCCCCTCCGCCGGCTTTCCGCGCTGCTCCCTCCCCCACACCACCCCTGCGCCCGCCCGAAAACACCATCCATGTCGAAGGGGTGCTCGACATTGACGTGCAACATGGCGGCAACGGCCAGCTCCTCGACCTCGCCCGCTACGGTAAGCGCCGCCCGTCGGACACCTTCGTGCCCAAGGAGCTCATCCGCCGCTTCCGCCTCCGGCAAGGCAGCCTCATCAGCGGCACCGCGTGGCCCGCCGAGGGCAAGTTTCCCAATCCCAAGATGAAGTTTATCGAGGCCGTGGACGGCCTGAGCATCGAGGATCGCAAAGCCCGCCCCGACTTCACCACATTCACCACCGTCTCACCCGACAAGCAGTGGAAAATGGAACTCAAGGACGGCCGCCTCACCACCCGCGCCGTGGACCTCTTCTGCCCCGTCGGCAAAGGCACGCGCGGCCTGATCGTCGCCCCGCCCCGCACCGGCAAGACCACCCTCCTGCGCGACATGGCCCTCGGCGTCCTCGAAAACCATCCCGAGGCGCACGTCATGATCCTGCTGGTGGACGAACGCCCCGAAGAGGTCACCGATTTCAAGCGCAGCGTGCCGGCCGAGGTGTGGGCTTCGTCGAATGACGAGAGCGTGGACAGCCACATCCGCATCGCCGACCTCTGCATCGAGCGCGCCCGGCGCCTCGTCGAGGCCGGCAAGCACGTCGTGCTCTTCCTCGACTCGCTCACGCGCCTCGCCCGCGCGCACAACACCCAGAAGAACTCCGGCCGCACCGGCTCCGGCGGCCTCGACGTGCGCGCGCTCGAAAAACCCCGCCAGCTCTTCGCCTCCGCCCGCAACACCGAGGAGGCCGGCAGCCTCACCATCGTCGCCAGCGTGCTCGTCGAGACCGGCAGCCTCATGGACCAGGTCATCTTCCAGGAGTTCAAGGGCACGGGCAATATGGAGCTCGTCCTCGACCGCAAGGCCGCCGAGATGCGACTCTGGCCCGCAATGAACATCCAGTCCTCCGGCACCCGCAAGGAGGAGCTGCTGATTGACGCCAAGACGCTCGAAGGCATCCACTTTTTCCGTCGCGCGCTCGTGCAGCAGAAAATCGAGGAAGCCACCGAGACCATGATCGTCCGCCTCTCAAAGACGAAGACCAACGCGGAGTTTCTGAAGCTGATCGCGCGATAGATCCGCAGCCCACACTTCAGCGGCTGAAAGATTCACTTTGCGCCGTGAAACAGGTTGCGCCAGCTTTTGTGCCATGGTCCGCCTGCGCCCACTGATTTATTTGTCCCTCGCCGCTGTCGGTCTCGCCCCGGCGGCCGAAACTGCGCCCCCGGTCCCGCCACCCGCCGCCGAACTTAAAATCTCCACGCAGGCCGCGCCCGGCGGAACGGCGGCACGGGCGTTCACCTCGTTTCCCGACGGGAGCGCGCTGGTGGCGTTTCGCGGACGCACGGTGGACGACGCGCGCGACATCCAGGTCGCCGACTGGCGCGACGGCCGCTGGTCGGAGCCGCGTATGCTCCCGCCCGACGGCTGGATCACCGACAGCCCGCCCGCCGCACCGCCCGCGCTCGACTCGCGCGACGGGCAGGCTGTCGCCGCGTGGTTCACCGCCGCCGGCAACGATCCGCGCATCCAACTTTCCGTTTCTCCCGACGCCGGCGGCGTGTGGCTCGTCCCGCACCGCGTGAGCGAGGGCCGGCCAGACGCTGTCACCAGTGTCGTCTTTTTGCGTGATGGCAGCCAGGTCGTTGTCTGGAAGGAAGGCGAAAATCTGCTGCTGCGTCGCATTTCCCCGCAGACCGACCTTGGCCCAGTCACGCCAGTCGCAACGAGCCGTATGCCGCTCGACAACTTGCAGCTCACCGTGGTGGCGGATCGCACCGATGACGCCCCCGTGCGGCTCATGCTCGCCTACGGTGCGGGCGGGGCCGCGTTGAGCACGGTGGTCACGCTACCGTCCCTTAAGGAGCTGGCGGCGCAGGACAGCATCTGCGCCTGCACGCGTGCCTCAAAGCAGCTCCAGCGCGGCTTCGAGCTGCACGGCACCATTGTCTCGGTTGATCTGGCGGCAGGCTCGCTCGTGGCGAAACACGACCCCATTCCCGGCGTGATGCCGGCGATGACAATGCCTTTTAAAGCGGAAGCCGCCGTGCTTAGGAGCCTGAGGGCCGGTCAGGAATTTCTCGGCCGCATGGACGAGCACAACGCCGAATGGTGGCTGTTCGACGTGCGCCTGCTGGGCGAATCGCTGCCGGAGAAGAAATAGCCAGACAGGAGCGCGGCCGCCCCCGGCCGCTCCGTTTTTCGTTTAAGAAATGCGACCGAAGGTGGTCGCGGTCCCATCGCTGCCACCGTGCGCGCTGCTCCACGGCCAGTCTTGCGGACGAACGACAAGACCGGC
This sequence comes from Opitutia bacterium, assembly GCA_947475065.1. GTDB lineage: Bacteria > Verrucomicrobiota > Verrucomicrobiia > Opitutales > Opitutaceae > CAIYUN01. The sequence goes on from CANJLB010000030.1 coordinate 20,392, forward strand.
GTTCACCGGATTGTTGTGAATGTAGTCCACGACGGCGGCGTAATGACATTCATTGCGAATGAACCGGTCGTAGTAATCGGTCTGCCAAACACGGCGTTTTCTGGGAGCGCGACCGCCCTCGGTCGCAAGCTGCTTCAGGCGACCGGGGGCGGTCGCGCTCCCAAGAATCTTGCGGGCGGTGACGCTTTTCCACGCGCCGACGATCTCCCCGATGGCGCAACCACCCGACGGCTCAATGAGCACATGAACGTGGTTTGGCATGACCACCCACGCGTGAAGCCGGTAATACCGGCCGTCGTCGTGCCGCCATGCATCCAGCACGGCCTGCGCGCACACCGCCTCACGCAGGACGCATGACACGTGGCCGGCGTCGAGATAGCGCTCGACCTGCCCGCGGCGCGTTTCGTCGTCGAGCGCCAGTTCCTCCAGTTTCGCCATGACTTCGGCTGGCAGCGAATCCGCCAGCCGGTAAGTGAGGGACTGGATGACCTTGCCGTCGTCGTAGTGCGGCAGGTAGCCGCGCTCATGCCAGCCGGGAGGTTCTACGGGCATGATGATATTCTGGGAACGTGCCCCCCCCCTCGGTCGCAAGTATTTTCAGGAACGCAGCCTCCCACGGCCCATTGTTTTGGCAATTTTTAGAAATGCGACCGCCCTCGGTCGCAAGCTGTTTAAGGCGACCGGGGGCGGTCGCGCTCCTGGACGGTCGCACTCCCAGACCTCACTTCACGGCGGCGGCAGTCACGAGTTCAAGGAAGCTTCTCGCTTCCAGCGAGGCACCGCCAATCAGTCCGCCGTCAATGTCGGGCTGCGCAAGCAGCTCCGGTGCGTTGGCCGGCTTCATCGAGCCGCCATAGAGAATGCGGATTTTCTGCGCGACGGGCTCGGAGAAGAGCTTGGTGAGCAGCGTGCGGATGAAGGCGTGAACCTCCTGCGCCTGCTCCGTCGTGGCGACTTTGCCGGTGCCGATGGCCCAGACCGGCTCATAGGCGACGATCACATCGGCGGCCTGCTCGCGGCTCACACCGGCCAGGCCGGCCTCAAGCTGTGTTTGCACCACCGTAAGCGTCGCACCGGACTCGCGCTCGACGAGCGTCTCGCCGACGCAAAAAATGGGGCGGAGCTGGTTTTTGAGCGCCGCGAGCACCTTCTGGTTGATGAATGCGTCCTGCTCGCCAAACAGCGTGCGGCGTTCGCTATGGCCGAGAATGACGTGGCTCACGAACAGCGCGCGCAGCATGTCGGCGGAAATCTCGCCGGTGAACGCCCCGTTTTTCTCCGGGTGCAGGTTTTGCGCGCCGAGCCTGACATTGCTGCCGTCCAACAGGCGGCTCACGCCTTCCATGGCGGTGAAGGGCGGGCAGACGACGACCTCAACGTCGGTGCGCTGGCCGGCGGCGGCGGTGAGCTCGCGCACGAGCGCCGCCGCGTCGGCGGAGGTCTTGTTCATCTTCCAGTTGCCGGCGATAAGTTTTTTGCGATGGGTCATGGGAGATTTTTCAAGCGCGAAGACGTGAAGATGCAAAGCTCAGAAACTGAAAATGTGCTTTGGCACTTGGCGTCTTTGCGCTTAATTCAGTTTTAGTTTTCCAGAAACGCCACGCCGGGGAGCACCTTGCCCTCGAGGAACTCGAGGCTGGCGCCGCCGCCGGTGGAACAATGCGTGACTTTTTTGGCCACGCCGAATTTCTTGGCCGCCGTCGCGGTATCACCGCCGCCGACGACCGTCGTGGCGCCCTGGGCGGTGGCCTCGGCGATGGCGTCGGCCATGGCCTTGGTCGCACCGGCAAACGGGTCGAACTCGAACACGCCGGGCGGACCGTTCCACACGATGGTCTTCGAGGCGAGGATCGCCGCACGGTAGAGCGCGATTGATTTCGGGCCGGCATCCATGCCTTCCCAACCGTCGGGAATGCCGCCCTCCAGCGTGGCCGGCTGGGTCTTCGCATCGGGGCCAAACTTGTCGCCGCACACGAAATCCACGGGGAAAATCAGCTCGACGCCGCGTGTCTTGGCCTTGGCCTCAAGCTCGGCAACGATCTCGGCGCCGGTCTTGTCGAAGAGGCTGGAGCCGATTTTCATGCCCCGGTTCACCTTGTGAAAGGTGTAGGCCATGCCGCCGCCGATGATGAGCTTGTCGGCCTTGTCGAGGAGGTTGTTGATGAGCGGAATTTTGTCGGCGATCTTCGCCCCGCCCAGGATGGCAAGCAACGGGCGGTCGGGATGATCCAGCACTTTGGCGAATGCCTTGAGCTCGGCCTCCATCAGGAAGCCCGCGGCTTTCTGCGGAAGCGCCACGCCAACCATGGAAGAGTGGGCACGATGCGCGGTGCCAAAGGCGTCGTTCACAAACACGTCCCCCAGCTTGCTAAGGCTGGCACGGAACGCCGCCTCCTTCGCGGGGTCCGCCTTGAGCTTGGTCTCGGTGCCGTCGGCGTTCTTGATCTTCACCTTGCCCTCTTCCTCAAGATGGAAGCGGAGGTTTTCGAGCAGGATCACGAAACCGGGCTTGAGCGCGCCGGGCGCGCACGCGGCCTCGACCGCCGGGCCGACGCAGTCATCGAGAAATGTCACGGGGCGACCGAGGAGCTTTTCGAGCTCGGCCGCGACGGGCTTGAGCGAGAATTTGGCAATCTTCTGCCCATCGGGCCGGCCCAGGTGCGACATCAGCACCACCGACGCGCCCTGCTCCAGGGCAAACCTGATCGAAGGCAGCGCCGCCGCAATACGGGCCGTGTTAGTGATGGCGCCCGTGACCTTGTCCTGCGGGACATTGAAGTCCACGCGCATGAGCACGCGCTTCCCGGACAGATTCAGATCACGGATCGACTTGAATTTCGACATGGAGGGAGAAATTGAACCACAGAGACACGGAGCTCACAGAGGACAAAAGCTGCGCTCTGTGCCCTCCGTGCCTCGGTGGTTTCAGGTGTGGTTTGAGTTCGCCTCTCAGAGCTGGGCGGCGATTTTCTTCGTGAGGTCCACCACGCGGTTGCTGTAGCCCCACTCGTTGTCATACCACGAGACGAGCTTGAAGAATTTCGGGTTCAGCTCGATGCCGGAGCCGGCGTCAAAAATGGACGAAGCCTTGCTGTGGATGAAGTCGGAGGAGACGACCTCGTCAGCCGTATATTCGAGGATGCCCTTGAGGTAGGTCTCGCTGGCGCGTTTCATCGCCTCGCAGATTTCCTGGTAGCTCGTCGCCTTCACAGTCTTCACTGTGAGATCCACCACGGAGACGGTTGGGGTCGGCACGCGGAACGACATGCCCGTGAGCTTGCCCTTCACCTCGGGACACACGAGCGCGGTGGCCTTCGCGGCGCCGGTGCTCGCCGGGATGATGTTGATCGCGGCGGATCGGCCGCCCTTCCAGTCCTTCTTCGACGGGCCATCCACGGTTTTCTGCGTGGCGGTGTAGGAATGGATGGTCGTCATGAGGCCTTCCTCGATGCCAAAGCCCTCCTTGAGCAGCACATGGACGACCGGCGCAAGGCAGTTCGTCGTGCAGGAGGCGTTGGAAATGATGCTGTGCTTTGCGACATCAAGCTTGTCGTCGTTCACGCCCATGACGACGGTGATGTCCTCGTTCTTGGCCGGGGCCGAGATGATGACCTTCTTCGCGCCGGCGACGATGTGGCCGTAGGCGCTGCGCGGGTCGTCCTTCTTGCACTCGGTAAAGAGGCCCGTGGACTCGATCACGATCTGCACCCCCAGCCTGCCCCATGGCAGCTCGGCGGGCGACTTGGCGCTCACGACCAAGATGTCCTTGCCATTGACGACGAGCACATCGTCCTCGGCCTTGTCGGCGGCCGATTTTTTGGAGGCGACCGTGGCATTGAAGCGGCCCTGCGTGGAGTCGTATTTCAGCAGGTAGGCCAGATTGTCGGCCGGGACGATGTCACCCACGGCAACCACGTCGAACGTGGTGCCAAGGAGGCCCTGCTCAACGAGGGCGCGGAAGACGAGGCGGCCGATGCGGCCGAAACCATTGATGGCGACTTTGACAGGCATGTGAACGGTGGATGACGATGGTTGATGTGCTGGTGCTGGTGAGACCGCGCGCCAAGGCGCACGGAAAGACGAGGGAAGCTTGCTCCGTGCCGAAAGGCAAGGGAGTTTTGGCAGACGGCAAGGTTAGGTGGCTTCACCGCGCTCCGCGCCCGGCTTGCGGCTCAGGGATAGCCATCCGAGTGCTCATATCTTACTCTTGGAAACGTTGCCCCATCAGCGCCAACGTAATTCCCGACGCACCTGCTCAAGTGCCTGCAGGACTTTTCGCGCGGCACGACGACGAGCCTCACGCCGGGTTCCGGCACATTCGTAACGCCCTTGGCTTCGTGGCTTCTGAATTATCCTTCTCCGATTTACGCGATCCCTCGAGCAATCCAGACTGCAAAATTCAGAAGCCAAGAAACCAAGTTACCGAGGCCACAGGCCAACATCAGCCATTAAGAAGAACCCAGCTCGCCGCCTTCCGATTCCTGACTTCGTGGCCTCCTGCTAAAACAATTCCGGTTTCAGCTCTCCGCTCTTAGCTCGCAGCTTTTCCGCCATTCCGCTCCACCGTATCTGGCTTCTGACATCTGACTTCGGCCTCTTCCGATCTCTCTACCTTCCGTTTTCCTCCTGTTCACCCCATCCGTGCCCATCCGAGATCCGAGCGAGGCGACAGTCTGACAATCCGTGGTTTCAACTGCATTTTTTAGGTTAATTCTGCCGGGAACGTTAAAATCGAATATCGGTGAATCACCAGTGCAGGAATGCGCCTGCTATCGCACTTTGGCCGCTCGAATACTCTCTGTGCCCGTTTATTCCCGGGGAAACCGCAAGGTTACTAGGGTCAGAGGTGGTAGGATTATCCAAGTGCGAGGGCGTGGTGGTAGGTTGCGTTGTGCAACCGGCGAGCATCGCAGTGATCGCGATGGTGATGAATTTACGTTTCATAGAAATTGGAGTGGCATCATATCGGAACAGGATCTTGCCAATTTACACCCCGGGACCCTGATCCACCATAGGGTAATACCCGAACTGGCTCTTCATCGGGCATCCCGATGCCGGCGACCGCGCCGCCGTACTCTACTCGCTCCTCGGCACCTGCCAACGTTACGGCCACCATCCACACGCTTGCCTCAGGGACGTGCTCTCCCGCCTGCCGGCGATGACCTCCAAGGATGACCTGCGGCCGCTGTTGTCGGGGCACTGGCGGCCAGTGCCATCGCCTCCATCTGCCCCGGGCGTTTGATCCCGTCGGATTGGTTACCAATACGAAACCGTTCTACGCCTCTGTTCGCAGCAGATATCCCGCTGTTCTGCCCATAGGTGCAGCCGATAGTAAGCGAAGTAAAAGAAATCAGTCATAATCAGACAAAAGGGGTCGTGTCTTAAGTTTTATTGTAAGGTGTTTAAGTAACTTCCTCACCACGTCCATCGCACTCCAAGGCGTACCATCCGTGGTTGACCGAGGGTGACAATTCCATCGGGGCTGCGGCCAGTTTCGATCCGCCGGTCCAGGAGGTTTTCGACGAGCAGACTGATCTCGCAATGAGGGCCCATGCTCTTGGTAACCCCGAGGTCAATAGTGGTCATGGGAGCAAGGGCGAGGCTGTTTTCATCGTCCTCGAACTGCCCGCTCACATAGCGGAGGTTGGAGGAAAGCCTCCAGTCTCTCCCGGCCGCCCAGTCAATTCCGGTCGTGAATGTCAGCTGGGGAGTTTGGGCGAGCCGCCTGCCTTCCAAGGCGGGCCGCGCTGCGGCGCGACGCACCCGCGCATCACTCAGGACACTGTCCGCGTGCACCCGCAGAGTGGGCATCGGCCGCCATTCGCCGCCCAGTTCCAGGCCATTAACGATGACCCGGTCAATGTTCAGGCGCTGGCGGGAGGTTGGAGTCAGGGTGACATTGCCGACCGCGTCCCGGAGTTCGTTCGCAAAGACCGTGGCGGTGAGGTGGGCGCTCCCTAGGCTGAGCTCGAACCCAAGCTCTGCCCCGGCAAGATGCTCAGGTTTTAACGCCGGGTTCGCCTCGGTCGTCACCGCACCCACCCGAAAAGGCCGGTAGTATTCGTTGAGCGTGGGAACGCGGAAGGCCTGATACGCCGCGGCGCGAACCTTCAGACCCGCGGCAGGCGACCAGACCAGCCCGAGCCGTGGACTCAATTCGGAGCCGTGGAGCGGGACGAAGTGGTCATCACGCAGGGTTGCTCCCGTAAGCTCATTGGTCTCATGACGGTGACCATCTTCGTTCGACCAGGAATCCAGCCGGATGCCCACCGAGGCGCGCCACGCCTCCGACCAGGCGCGTTCGTGATTAAGGAAGGCTCCGACGAAATATTGCTCGCCGCCGGCCTGCCGCAGGCGGGTGAACTGGCCGCCCGCAAAGAAAAATTTCTCCCGGGTCTCGCCTTGCACCCAGCGCACGTCGGCCCCGCCGCTCGTGGTGGATTGATCTCCCTGAGCCACCACCGTGAATGACGCCCCGCTCGCCATGGCCGGAACGTCGAATTGATCGTTGGCGGGGGTCTCGACCGTGCGCGCGGCGTTGACGGAGGAGAAGAAACTGGCGAAAGTTTGCTCCTGGACATAAGCCCCGGCGTTCCAACTCATCCCAGACGACAGGGTGCCGGTTAAGGAGGCCGCGAGCTGGCCGGACTCGCTGGAATTTTTCTGCAAGAGGGTTCCATTCCCACGGTTTTCATGGAAAAACAGACTGCTGACCTGCAATGCCATCTGGTCGCTGAGTGACCGGCGCCAACTCAGCCGGGCGGATTGATGCTGTGAATCGAGCGGCCGGTCCACCGGACCCCGTTGGAGCGGACCGACGACGTGGAAGCCATCGAAGGCAAACGCGGACAGATCGAGGCCGAGCGAATCATGGCCGGCAGTTTCAAACAAGCTGACCTCACCGGTCCTCAGGCCGAAATCTCCCGCCGCAGCGGACAGATGCTGGGCGCGGTTATCGGGCGCGGCGCTGAACAATTGCACGACGCCGCTGAGAGCGGAGTTGCCCCACGCGCCGGAGCCGCCTCCCCGCACGATTTCCACGCGATCCAGGGAACCAACCGGCACGGCACTCCAGGCGACCCACCCGCCGAAGGGGTCATTCAGGGGATTTCCGTCCAGCAGCACGAGGGACCGGCTGGCCCCGCTGGGACCAAGATTGCGCAGCGAGACTCCCTGGGCCGTGGGGTTGGCGATGAGCGAACTGCTCCGCCGAAAGAGCGAAAAGGCGGCGACGCCGCGCAGCGTATCATCGAGCGTGAGGGAGGGGGAATTCTGCAGCTGGGTGATCTCGAACACATCGGTTGCCACCGGCAGGCGATCACGAGCTTGGGGAGCCCTCGAGGCGCTGACCACATAAGGCGTTAGCGACGGATCCGGCGCGGACGCCGCGCACACGAATCCCGGAAGCAGCACGGCAAGGCCTGAAACAAGGGGGCGGAGTTTCTTCATTGTCGCAGCGGCTTATTGGACTTTGAAACGCCCAGGGCAAGCGTGTTGTCTCCCAACTGGCGAGGAGAGTCAGTCCTTCCTCACCGTTGGTGTACCGTATGGCCATTACGGCGGCTTTGGCGGTCAAGTCCTCTGTCCAACCACGCATTCTCACCGGGAGCACTGCCAGCTCAGTCCGGTGAACGGACACCAAGCTCCGAGATAATCAGCCTGCTGGTTCGGATCCCGTTTGCTTCCGTCTCCGGTGGGGTATCTCCCCGCCCTCGTTTTCCCAGCGTTCGATCGTTCGTGGCTTCACCATGCAATTGTCGTCCGCACGTGGATCGGGCTGCGCGTCGGCCGGTTCGCCCGCGGTGGCGTTCCAAAGCTCGATGACGGGCTGGTCGGCGCGGTCGTGCTCGTGGCCGAGCACACTGACCGACGTCGTCCTGAGCAGAAAATGCCGGGCCTCACCCACCGGCAGTCCGATCCAACGCGCCCCAAGCACGCGCCCGAAGTGGCCGTGCGTGAAGAGCGCGACATTTTCGCCGAGCGCACGCAGGCGGGCGAGGAGCCGGTCGGCGCGGGCGGAGACCTGCAGGGGCGTCTCCCCAGACGGGCAACCGTCGCGGAAAAGTTCCCATTTCGGCTGCGTAGCGAGTATTTTCGCCGAAGTCTGGCCCTCGTAATCGCCATAGTCCCACTCCGTGAGGTCAGGCTCAGTGGTGGCCTTCGTGCCCAGCCCGGCCAGTTCGCAGGTCCGCCGCGCGCGCTGGCGCGGGCTGGTGAGCACGCCGGCAAACGGGATGTCGCGGAGGTGCGTCGCGAGTGCGCGCGCCCCGTCCTCGCCGCGTGCGGTCAGCGGAACGTCCGTGCGGCCGGTGTGCTGGCCGGCGAGCGACCACACAGTCTCGCCATGGCGGATGGCTGTGGTGCGCGGCCATTGCCTACTCCACGCTCGCCACGCGTCAGCATGTCGTGCTCGACGTTGCAGCCGGTGCCGCCTTGGGCGCGCTCGCTGGTGCCCGGGCCCTGAACCTGCTGAAAATGGAATCCAGCTGATAGTCAAAACCGTGAATTGCAGGGAGTGGAGCCGACGTGGAGCGGAGTGGCCGCCGGGCGGGGAGCCTGAGCCATGAACGCCCACGGCCCCGGCTGGGCGGACACGCAGAGATCGGGCGAGGAACGGACAGCGCGCAGCGGACGGAGCGCGGCAGCGCAGAGATGATCTCGCCGCAAGGCGTGGCCCCGAAGCGAAGCGGAGGGGACGGAAGTAGCGGGTAGTGTGTAGCGCGTAGGCGGAAGCGTCTTCCACACCCAACAAGATTGCTATCGCAGGGCGGGGCGGCCTGAGTGTCGCAGCAGTGCCCGAGGAAACTTTCACCCCGCCCACGTCCGATTCCGCGTCTGCGTCCGATGCGCGCACGCGGCGAGTTTGGCTGCGGGCGCTGGCGGTGGTCGGGCTCGTGGTGCTCGGCGTCGCTGGGTGGCACTACGGCGTGGAGTTGCCCGCTGAGCGCCGGGCGGCGGCGCAGCGCGCGGCCAACGCGCGGACGATTCCCGACCTGAAACTCGATCTCGTCTGGATCGCACCGGGCGAGTTTTTGATGGGGAGCCCGGCGCAAAACCTCCTCGTGCGGTGGTTTTACGAGGTGCGGCAGAAGATCACGAAACTAGGGACTCCGGGGTACGGAACGTCGCACAGCGATCGGCCGGTGACGCGGGTAAAACTGACGCAGCCGTTTTGGTTGGGACGGACCGAGGTGACGCAGGCGCAGTGGGTGGCGGTGATGGGGAGCAGCCCGAGCGGTTTCAAGGGTGACGACCTGCCGGTGGAAACCGTATCATGGGACGACGCGATGGCGTTTTGCCAGAAGCTGACGGAGCGGGAGCGAGCGGCGGGACGGCTGCCCGCCGGCTATGCATACACGTTGCCGACGGAGGCGCAGTGGGAATATGCGTGCCGGGCGGGGACAACAGGGAATTACGCGGGGAACCTCGACGCGATGGCGTGGTATGCAGCGAACAGCGGGGGCACAACGCATCCGGTGGGGACGAAAAAGGCAAATGGGTGGGGTTTGTCGGACATGCACGGGAATGTGTGGGAATGGTGCCGGGATTGGTATGATGCTTATCCCGGCAGTCGTGTGACGGATCCGTATGGGCCGGCTTCGGGCTCCAACCGCGTCGATCGTGGTGGCGGGCGGAGCAGCGTCGCGGCGGTTGCGCGCTCCGCGCACCGCTACGGAGGCTCGCCGGGCCTCCGCAACCACCGCGGCGTTGGCTTCCGAGTCGCCCTGAGTGCAGTCCGATAGTGGCCGAGAGCAAGACCGGCCCGGACGGGCCTTCGGGCGAGCGTTGCGCATGCCGGCGGGGGCGGTGGGGAAATGCGGAGTGTGGTTTGCGGACTGCGGAATGGGCGAGCGGACGGTGGCGCGGGACTGGACGCCGTTGCGTCTGCGCACTGGCGGCCAGGCGCGTGCCGCCGGGAGCGGGCGAATTACGGGGGGCGTTGGGTGAGCGAAGGACTGAAAGGCTGAAAAGCTGAAGGCCTGAACACGGAGGACGGACGCCGCGAGCGGGGCTGGGAGCGTTACGGCGGGCGGATCCCCACCTCGCAGCCTTGACGATGCTGAAGATTGGGGCGAGGATTCCCACGTCGTGAACCCTGTCCCTGTTTCACCCAATCAGCGAGGACGCGCGGAGCGCGCGTTTACTTCCAAGGAATTACTGCTTGTGCTCGTGATAATCGGGATGCTTGCGGCTTTAATCCTCCCGACCCTCAGCCATCCCGAATTTCTACCTGGAAGAGAACCTGGTAGTGATGGTTGGAAGGTCCGCAGTATCGGCCACGCAATCCTAGCCGAGACCGCTGCGAATCCTGATGCGCTGACTACGGGAGATTTGTACGACGTGTATGGCCTGGCCTGGCGGTTGGCCAAGGATAACACTCTGACCGATCCCCAACTGTGGTTTTCTGCTGTTGATAAGAATTTTAAAATCAAGGGTAAGGTGCCTGATATTTATATCCGTCGTGCCTCCGGCGAAGTCGGTGGGATTAACCCGGAATTTCACGGCGCACCGCTGGCAATCGCCGTCGCGCTGTTCCCGACTGGCACTAACCTACTGGGGTTGCCAGCCACCACACCGCTCGCGTGGACTCGTGGACTCCAACCCGACGGCACTTGGTCGAAGAGCCTGGGTACGAATGGTGACGTGGGCGGGTACATCGTCTTTCTCAATGGTTCGACAGCATATTTCAAAGGGAACGTGGGGGACAGACTTACTTCGTATCGCACAGAAAAGCATACCAGCAACATTCAGGAAGCCCTGCCGCCGGGGACGCGCATCAGCGAGTTTAGGCCGGGGAAGTAGGCGGGCGAGGGCGCCCGCGCTCCCATCAGCTCCGCACCTCCGCGCTTCCGAGATTCGCCCTCCGTCATCAGCCTCTCAACTCCTGGCTCCTCCCATCCTTAACTCCTTCTGTCATGCATGGAAATGCCTTGAGGCCGAAGGCGGACTTTTCAACGGCAGCTTCTTTACGGGTGGGGAGGTTTTTTGCGAATGCGGACACCGGCGCGATAGCCGGAAATGCGCAATGAGGTGACGCCGTTGCAATTTTGGAACCGGGAGACGGCAAACGAACTTTCGTGGGGCATGTTGAGGTTGCCACGTCAACTGGCAGCGTAACTTCCAATAATTCACCGTCAGAGGTGAAAATTGGGTGCAGGGGTTGGATTTGAACCAACGACCTTCAGGTTATGAGCCTGACGAGCTACCAGGCTGCTCCACCCTGCAACAAAGGGAGCCAGCACCGTGGGCGGCCCCAAGGGCTTGTCAATGGCTGATTTTGCGTATCGCCAGTTTGCTCGTTTTTCCCCGCCGCGACCCCGGCGGCAGGTCTTGGGCCCAAGGTAGAGCAAAATAGCCAGGGTGCCGCCCCCCGGCAGGAAAATCGCCGCCGGGCGCATCGGGCCTTGCTTTTGTTGGGCGCGACCGGCACGTTTGACCCCTTTTTCCACCGCCAGCCACCGACTTCGCCATGAACCAGAGCATCCGCAACATCGCCATCATCGCCCACGTTGACCACGGGAAGACCACCCTCGTGGACAAGCTTCTCAAGGAGGGGGGGGTCTACCGCGCCAACCAGCAGGTGCAAGAACGCGCCATGGACTCGATGGACCTGGAGAAGGAAAAGGGCATCACGATCAAGGCCAAGAACACCTCCGTCCACTGGCAGGACAAAATCATCAACATCGTGGACACCCCCGGCCACGCCGACTTCGGCGGCGAGGTCGAGCGCGCGCTCCGCATGGTGGACGGAGTGCTGCTCGTGGTGGACGCCTATGACGGCCCGCAGGCGCAAACGCGTTTTGTCCTCCGCAAGGCCCTCGCCCACGGGCTCAAGGTCGTCATCGTCATCAACAAGATTGACCGTGAAAATGCCGAGCCGGCGAAGATGTACGAGAAAGTCCTGGAGCTGCTCATGGAGCTGAACGCCACGGAGGAGCAGTTCGATGCGCCGGTGGTCTATGGCTCGGGCCGCGACGGTTACATGATGTTCCACCTCGGGGAGGAAAAGCAGGACATGACGCCGCTGTTCCAGACGATCCTCGACCATGTGCCGCCGCCGTTTGCCAAGCCGGGCGAGCCGTTCCACATGCTCGTCTCCAACATTGACTGGAGCGACTATGTGGGCCGCATCGCCATCGGCAAGATCCTCGGTGGTCAGGCCTCTGTCGGCGATCCGGTCTTCGCCATCCGCCACTCTGACGGCAAGCGCGTCCGCGCGAAGATTTCGAGGGTCTTTGAGTATTCCGGACTCGGCACGCAGGAGACCGCCGCCGGCGTCGCGGGCAACATCGTGGGCATCTCCGGTTTCGAGGACATTGACATCGGCGACACCATCGCCGCCAGCGAGGAGCAACATGCCCTGCCCTTCACCCAGATTGATCCGCCGACGCTAGAAATGCAGTTCTGCGTAAACGACGGCCCGCTCGTCGGGCAGGAGGGCAAGCTCGTCACTTCCCGCCAGCTCCGCGAGCGCCTCATGCGCGAACTGAAAACCAACGTCTCCATTTACATCGAGGACTCCGACAAGGCCGGCGTGTTCAACGTCAAGGCGCGCGGCGCGATGCAGGTCGCCGTGCTCGTCGAGACGATGCGCCGCGAAGGCTTTGAACTGCTCGTCTCCCGCCCGACCGTGATCGAGAAGACCGTGGACGGCCACCGGCACGAGCCCTATGAGACCGTCTGGATCGAGGTGCCCGACGAGTGCGTCGGCACCATCATGCAGAATCTCGCCAACCGGAAGGGCAAGCTCACCAACATGGAGAAGCTCGCCCACTCCACCATGATCGAGGCGACCATCACCACGCGCGGCCTCATCGGCATGGAGATTGACGTCGTCAATGCCACCAGCGGCCGCGGCGTGCTCAGCCATCTTTTCAAGGAATACGGCCCGTATGCCGGCGAGGTGCTCACCCGCATCACCGGCACGATCATCGCCACCGAGGCGGGCGAAACCACCAGCTATGCGCTCGTGATGGTGCAGGAGCGCGGCAAGCTCTTCGTCGGCCCCGGCGAGCAGGTCTATGAAGGCATGATCGTCGGCGAGAACCCACGCAACGAGGACATCGCCTGCAACGCCGTCCGGGCGAAGGCGCTCACCAACTTCCGCTCGCAAGGCTCGGGCGTCGCGACCGGCCTGACGCCGGCGGCGAAGCTCTCGCTGGAGCGTGCCATTGAATACATTGCATCCGACGAGTTCGTCGAGGTGACACCGAAAAATCTGCGCCTCCGCAAACGCATCCTCAAGGAAGTCGAGCGCCGCAAGGTCACCCGCGCCGCGAAGGGGTGAGGCCAACGTCTGTTGAGCTACAGACTATCGGGTGAACCCAAGGTAGGGCGTGCCCGCTGGGCGCGCCGCTCAGTGTAGGCTCGGGGGAGCCGGTGTAAATTCCCGTCAGGTTTTGGAAGAATTCGCAGACGTTTAAGAATGCGGGGGTGCCGGCGGGTGGAAAGCAGGGTGAGGGCCGTTGCGGGCAATACGTCGAGAGTTCACACATGACCCCCGGCGACCCTTGCGCCAAGCTCAGCCTCGCCGTCCTCGCGCTCTTAGGCCGACTCGGCCCGTATAAACTAACAAAAATCGGCCTTACCCCGGCTGGCTTGCTCCCGGCTGGCTTGCGCCAGTTAATCTGCCAAAAAGCGGGCGCACCCCGTGGAACTGCTCATCCGTTATTGAAATAGTCGGCGCTTCCGTTTGGCTGCTCTGTCCTCTCATGCCCTACCAAGAACTGCACGGAAATCTCTTTGCGTCCAAAGCTCAGGCTTTGGTCAACACGGTTAACTGTGTCGGTTTCATGGGCAAGGGCGTCGCGTTGGAGTTTCGTCGCCGATTCCCATCGATGTTCGACGATTACAAAAAGGTGTGTCTCGACCGGCGATTGCGACCCGGCCAAATTTTGCCTTACCGCAAATCAAAGCCATGGGTGTTGAATTTCGCGATCAAGGACGACTGGAAAAATCCGTCCAAAATCGCGTGGGTCGAGGAGTGTCTGGAAAAATTCCGTCAGCGTTACCGCGAGACGGGCCTGACCTCCGTCGCATTCCCTTGGATGGGGGCGATGAACGGCGGCATCCCTCTGGCCGAAATCCAGCGGCTCACGCGGCAATATCTGGCCGATCTAGAAGACATCGAAATCGAGGTCTATTCGTTCGATCCCAAGGCCGCCGATCCGCTCTTCGATGAGCTAGTGCGGCGCAGCCATGACCTTTCCCCCGAGGTCTTCGCGCACGAGGCCGGTATGCAGGGCCGCTATGTCGAGGCCATCTATGCCCTCTTGCGCTCGAATGAAACCACTTGCCTAATGGATGTCGTCATCTACAAGGTGCTGAAGGATGCAGATGCAGTTGACCGCGGACGGTTCGCTCCCCCTTGCGGCGGCACGGATTTCTCCGGCACCAGTTGCACCGATGCAAAATGCGACCACAAGGGCTGTGCCTACAAGACGCTTCAATTCATTGAGTTGAATGGGGCGTCCAACAATGGGCCTTTCTTTCGCAACTTGTGCTGGGCTGCATTTTATCTGGCGCAGGGCACCAAGTTCGCCCCATGGACACGGCAAAGCGCGCACCTTCGATTGGTCTCATTTATCCGTAACGCCCAAGCCGCACTGGCTGCTGCACAAGACAAACCCTAGGGGCATGGGGGGGCTGTATCGCGCCACGGGTTTTGACAAACTTTGACAAAGGTTTGGAAATCCGGGCCGTTTCGGCCGGTTTGGGCAAGGGGGCGGCCGGGGCCGTGCATGGGGCTTGCAAACGGCCGGCAGCGGCCGTGCAGGCGGTCAATCCTGCCGCGTCCAGGTCTCCAGATCGGCCAGCGCGGCCAGCTGGCCCTCCTTCTCCTTGATTTGTGCATCCGTGAGGTCGAGCAGGTTGACGAAGGCCTGCCAAGCGGGAGATTCCGCGTCTCCGTTGGCGATGTCCAATGCCACGTCCTCCGGCGTTGGGCCGACTAGCAGCGGACGGTTCCCATCAACCTTGGTGAGAAGCGCGCCGGCCCACTTGAAGTTCCCCTCCCCGCCGGGGTTCTGGATGATCGTCCATGTGAACTCGCCAACCGTTTTGGTGTATTTCATGGAGCAGGGGCTACCCGGCCAGCCCCAGCCTGTCAAATAACGACGCTCTCGGCGGACACGTCGGCGATATCCTGGGTGGCCGTGGCGGTGAACGTGACGGGCTTGAAGTAGCGGGTCTGGCCGGTCGTGAAGGCGACGTGGGTCAGCGCGACTAGGTCGGCACGGTAGATCAGCCAGCCGCGGGCACCGCTGGCATGGTCGGCCGGCGTGGTGCCGTAGCGGCCGCGCCGGAGGTTGGCCACGTTTATCAGCGTGCCGCCGGCGGCCACGTAGCTCTCGACCGAAAGAATCTCGCTGCCGATGAAGAGCAGCAGCGTGTTGTCGTCGGCCTGGTCGCTGTTCTGACCGGCGAAGGCCAGCCGATCCACCGCGTGCATGTCCAGCTGCGTGGAGACCCGCAGGCACTTCCGGGTGGCGTTGGTCGTGCCGGCCGAGGTGAGGTCAATCGCCGAGCCGCCGACCGTGAGGGCCAGCTTGAAGTCGTTGGTGGCGGTGCTGACCACGTAGTAGGTCTTGCCCTCGACCAGCGGGGCCGGGAGCACACCGCCACCGATAGCAAAGGCCAGAGGTGTGCCGTTGGCCTGCCCGTGGCCGGCAATGGTGATCTTGTCGGTCGCGGCGGAGGCGGTGAACGTGCCCAGCGCGTTGAAGGCGGCCGTCAGTGTGCCGGTGCCGGCGAAACGGAAGATCGTCGCCAGCGCCTCGTAGGTGGCGTTGTCGCGCGAGAAATGCACGTCGTAGCCGGTATGGAGGCCATGCGACCGCGCGCCGAGCAGCGCCACGGCCGCGTTGCCTTCGCCGGGATCGGCCAGCGTCGTGGGCAGCGTGCGGAGGAACGGCTCGACCAGGTCGTCCGGGTCGGAGGTGTCCGGCTCCGGCGGCGTGTAACCGCCCGAGGCCGGCGCGGTCACGAGGCCGGACGGGTCGAGCACGAGCGCCAGCGTCAGCTCGCGGTCGGTGGATTTCTGCTGGGAGCGGCGCGCGAGGCGGCAGTTGAGATAGTAGCCAGCGCCGGGGAACGGCCGCAGGCGCACCGGGTCGCCGGGCAGCAGCGAGGCGCAGGCCGAGAGCAAGGCGCGGGTGTCGATGCGTCCCGCCGGAAGCGCCGCCCGGAGGCCGGCCCGGATGGTGAACAGGTTGGCCACGGTCTGGCGGGTGAACGCGCGCCGTTGCAGCGTGATGGGCTTGGGCGTGCCGTGCAGCGAGCCGCCGGCGGTGTCGGCAAACGTCACCACGTCTTCCTTGAACTCGCGCTCGCGGTTGGTGAACACCACGCGGGTCTTGCGCGGCGTCAGCGCGTAGCTCGGTGACGACTGATCCGGCAGCTCGGTGTTGTGCTCGGTGTCGAGCACCGTGGCGGCGTCGAAGTCCGCCGGCAGGCTCGTGCTGCGGACGCCGTATTTGCCGTCCGCGCCGAGCCGGATGAAGCCGTCCATGTAGCCGAGCAGATCGGCCGCCAGCGCGAGCGCGGACATCGGCTCGCTGAACACGGGGCTGCCCCAAATGCCGGCGGCCGTCAGCTCGTCGGAAGTCGCCTGAATGTCGTCGAGGTTGAACTCGCCCAGACGCAGGCCCGCGCCGCAGCGCGGATGGCACAGCGCCTCGATCAGTGCATGGAGGAGGCACACGTCGCCCTCGTCGCTGGGGTTGCTCAGGCCCGGCACGACGGTCGCGCGCTCCCACTCCGCCTCGATCTTCTGTGCGGACGTGCGGTCGCGGCCGAGCACCAGCGGATCGAACACAAAACCCGGCTGCCCGGAATAGGCCGGGTGGCCGGTGAGCAGCGCGTCCGCCGTGTGCTGCGTGCCCCACAGCACGCGGGTCGCCGCCTGGCTGCCGGGTATGATCCGGGGACCTAGGTGACAGATTGTCCGGGGACGTAGGTTACACTGTAGGGCTATGCCTTGGAGCCACCTCTCACCGATGGAAGAGATCAACCGATTCGTGGTGCTCGCGCAAAGCGGGCGCTTTTACCTGGCCGACCTG
>CANJLB010000031.1 GCA_947475065.1 Opitutia bacterium
ACTCCGTGTTGTAGTTGGCCTGGTCGCCGGTGGTCTTGGTGACATCACCGTAGAGCGTCTTGAGCTCGCTCATGCGGTTGAGGATGTCGCCGGCGACCTTGAGGGCGCCGTCCTGTGTCTGCAGGAACGAGACCGCGTTGCCGATGTTGGTGGTGACTGCGCCTGAGCGGGTGGCCGCGGCGGACAGTTTGAGTGAAACCGCGAGGCCACCGGCGTCGTCGGCGGGCGTCACGATCTTGGAGCCGCTCGAAAGCCGGTTGAGGCTTTTCTGCAGCATGGCGTTGGAAGCGGCGAGGTTGTTGGATGCAACGGTGGCCGCGTAGTTGGTGTTGATGACGACTGACATGGTGATCTTCCTTGACCGTGCAACCCAAGCCATCGCCATGATCACACCCACCATGCACCCGGCTCTTTCCCATCTGGCCCACCGGCCCTGGCCGCTGCCGGACAGGCCGTGGCGCTGGCGGCAGTCGTGGCATGACCTGCTCTTCGCGCACTGGCCTGTTCCGGCCGCCGTGCTCCGTCCGCTCGTGCCCTCCGGGCTTACGGTGCAGGAGTTTGCCGGGACTTCGTGGATCGGACTGGTGCCTTTCCGGATGACCGGGGTCATGCGCCGTCCGCTCCCCGACTTGCCGTGGGTATCGGCGTTTCCCGAACTGAACGTGCGTATCTACATCGAACGTGATGGCCGGCCTGGCGTGTGGTTCCTGAGCCTCGACGCGGGCAACCCCCTCGCGGTATGGGCGGCCAGGCGCTTCTTTCATCTGCCCTACTATCGTGCGCAGATGTCCCTCACGGGCGACGAGCAGGCGGGCTTCCGCTACTCGTCGCGGCGGGCCGGTGCGGAGTTTACTGGCACCTACCGCCCGACCGCTTCGGTGTTTCGCGCGGCTCCCAGCTCGCTCGAACACTGGCTGACTGAGCGTTATTGCCTCTATGCGTCCGCGCCCGACGGCTCCCTCTGGCGCAATGAAGTTCACCATGCCCCGTGGTCCCTGCAACCGGCGGAAGCGGACATCACACGCAACACGATGTTCGCTTTTCACGGGCTGACTCCCGACGCGGTTCCGCCGCTCCTGCATTTCTCCCGGCGGCTCGACGTGGTGGTGTGGGGCGGCGAGCGCGTGGATGGAATAACAGTCAGGCCGCCGGTTCCGGTTTGCCGGACGCAATAGAGGCCGACGGCATCGGCCTGGTGGTGGTCGGTATGAACCTCAAGCGGGCGGGGGCGGTGACGGACAATGCGCCGATGCGGATCGCGTTCACCCGGATTCCGACGCCGGAGATCGAAGAAATCGACCGCACACGCAGGCCCCAAAAGGTTGCGCCGACAAACGCGAGTGCGGGCGTTTGATGGAGGACGGAGCCGTGTTGCACGTAGAGGTAATTGGCGTAGTCGCGAATCTCCTCTTCCGTTGGTTGCGGTGCAGTTTCTGGCCGTTGCGTTGGTTGGGTGGTCATTTTGGTGATCAATGGGAGGTTAGTTTGGTCTGTGACCGCATCTGGTCGAAATCCCGGAGGACGACCAACCAGACGCTGTCCGGGCGTGGGCCACAGGGTGGATGTCCCAGCCTACATCTCTACCAGCGACGATGATATGGGGTGTTGTTCCCGTCGTTGCATCCACCCCGCGCCCAAGGCAACCGTGGCAAGCGCGTGCTCCGGCTCAGGGCGGGCGGGCATAGGGCGAGCTTGCACGCGAGGGCGGCGGCGACCTTGGCCAGCGCCTCGACAGGCTTGTGGAAGGTGTCGCGGACGCACATGAAATGACCGGAAGGCCAGGGAGACTCGACGTGACAGGCAACCGATGATTTTCATGGGGACGATGCCGCGACAGCGGGTGTGCAAGCGCGACGTGGACAGCTGCCCCAGCAATCAGTTTGTCGAGAGTTCACACACGACCCCTTCCGGCTGGCCCACTGTCGGGGAAATGGGAGCCGAGCCTTGGCTGGATTGCGGGGCTGGACCTCGTTCGCTGGGTTGGAACTGCTCACCCGGCGCAGCCTGCTCTGGCACGGTATGGTTTGGGATGACGGGCGCGGCTGGCCGGCGTGGGTTGTGCAACCTTACCAAACTGTAAGGTTCGCGCAAGGTTGCCGTAATGCAGGTGTGCGACTGTGGGGCGTGTCGTTCATCCACTTCTCTCAATCTTAACCTTCTCCCAACCCTTCCTTCCTATGCCCACCTCCGCTTCCACCTCCTTCCTGCGTCGCTCGCTCTGGCCGCTCGGTGCGGCCTGTGCCGGCGCGCTGCTCTGGACGCTCGCCACCTCCACTGGCGGCGCCGCCGTCGCCGTCCGGATTGACGACCAGCCGGTCACGTCTGCGGCCGTCGCCCCCATGAGCTTCGCGCCGGTCGTCAAGCGCGTCGCGCCCAGTGTGGTTAAAATCCACGTCGTCGAGCGCGCCAAGAATGTGACCGCGCCGGCCCTGCCGCAGTTTTTCAACGACCCGGTCTTCCGGCAGTTTTTCGGCGACCAGCTCAACCAGCTCGGCGGCCAGCAGCGCATCGTCCAGCCGCCACAGGAGGGCCTCGGCTCCGGCGTCATCGTCAGCGCAGACGGCTATGTGCTGACCAACCACCATGTCGTCAACGGCGCGGACGTGATCAAGGTCACGCTCACCGACGGCCGCGAGTTCACGGCCAAGGTCATCGGCGCCGATCCGGCGTCCGAGATCGCCGTGGTGAAGATTGATGGCAAGGACCTGCCCGCGATCACGTTTGCCGACAGCGACCGTATCGAGGTCGGTGACCGCGTGCTCGCCGTGGGCAATCCCTTTGGCATCGGCCAGACGGTGACGGGCGGGATGGTGAGCGCGCTCGGCCGGGCGACGCTCGGCCTCGACTACGAGGACTTCATCCAGACCGACGCCGCCATCAATCCCGGCAATTCCGGCGGGGCGCTCGTGGACGTGTCGGGCCGCCTCGTCGGCATCAATACCGCGATTCTCAGCCGCTCCGGCGGCTCGCAGGGCATTGGGTTCGCCATCCCGGCCAACCTCGCCCGCAACATCCTCGAACAGCTCGTCGCGACCGGCAGGGTCGTGCGTGGCTACATCGGGGCGAGCCTGCAGGACGTGACGCCCGCGCTCGCCGAGGGCTTCAGGCTGAAGGGCCGTGACGGCGCGCTCGTCGCCGAGGTCATGTCCGGCAGCCCCGCCGAGCGGGCCGGGCTGAAAAGCGGCGACGTCATCGTCCGCCTCAACGGCAAGGCCGTGATGGACTCGCGCCATCTCAAACTCAGCGTCGCCAGCCTTGCACCCGCCAGCACCGCCACGGTCGAGGTCGTGCGCGATGGCGACACCAAAAAAATCGACCTGAAGATCGGCGACCGTCCCGGGGAGAAGGAACTCGCCCAGGCGGGCGGCCGGTCCGGCGGCGACAGCGGCGTCGCGAAGGATGCGGGCACGCTCAACGGTGTCGGTGTGGCCGACCTTGATGCGCGCGCCCGCCGCCAGTTCAATGTGCCCGCTGCCGTGCGCGGCGTGGTCGTGACGCAGGTCGAGCCCAATTCCGCCGCCGCCGCCGTCGGCGTGCAGCCCGGCGATGTCATTCAGGAGATCAACCGCCAGGCCGTCACCGATGCGAACGATGCCATCAAGCTGACCGAAAAGACCGAGTCCAGGAAAACGCTGCTCCGCGTCTGGAACCAGGGTGGTGCGCGCTACGTCATCGTGGACGAGACCGGCGCGGGCGGGAAATCGTGAGCCTACATTTTTGGGGACAGCGTGCGCCGGACCGCCGGGGGGCGGTCCGGCGCTTTGTTTTTCAGCATATTCGGATTTCCACATGGGCAAAACCCTGCCAACCTCACCGGCCATGCGCGTGCTAGTGGTCGAAGACGATGCCAAGATCGCCTCCTTCGTGGTCAAGGGCCTGAAGCAGGAGGGCTACGCCGTGGACCACGCGCCCGACGGTGACACCGGCCTTGCGCTTGCGGCGAGCACGGCTTATGATGCGGCGGTGGTGGACGTGATGCTTCCCGGCCTCGACGGCCTGAGCCTCGTGAAACGCGTCCGCGCCGCGCGCAACGACACGCCGGTGCTGTTTCTCAGCGCGAGGTCGGGCGTGGAGGACCGCGTGCGCGGCCTCCAGGCGGGCGGCGACGATTATCTTACCAAGCCCTTCGCATTTGCCGAGCTGTCGGCGCGCTTGCAGGCCCTCATCCGCCGGGCGAGCCGGGCGCCGGAAGCCACGCGGCTCACCGTCGGCGACGTGGCGCTCGACCTGGTGGCGCGGGTGGTGACGGTGGCGGGCGGGCCGGTGGAGCTGCAACCGCGGGAGTTCTCCCTGCTGGAGTACCTCCTGCGGCATCCCGGCCGGCCGGTCACGAAGACGATGATCCTGGAACACGTCTGGGATTACAGCTTCGACCCGCAGACGAACGTCGTGGATGTGCTCATGTCGCGCCTGCGTGCCAAGGTTGACCCCGACAAGTCACGCATTGAGACGGTGCGGGGCGTCGGCTACATTTTCCGCGCCCATGCTTGAGCGCCTGCGCCACTCCCTCGCGCTGCGGCTGGCGCTGCAATACGCGCTGCTGTTTGCCCTCGGCAGCGGCTTCCTCTTCGGCGTGCTTTACTGGACGCTGGCAGGGTCGCTCAGCGCCCGCGAGCTGGGCGCGCTGGAAAAGCAGACGCGCGCGCTCGCCGAGGAGTTTGCGCGTGCGCCCGGGGATTTCATCTCGCGGGTGAAAAACAACCCTTCGCCGGAAATGGCGGCGGCCTTTGTGCGGATCGTGGCCCCAAACGGGACGGTGCAGGCCGAAAAATTTCCCAACGACTGGGTGGAGACCCAGGTGAAATCAATCCCCTTCGGCCCGTTCACCCTCAATCAGGAGGTGCCCACGGTGCGCATCCCGCAAAACGCCCTGCGGGACTACTCCATCGCCACCTTTCGCTGGACGGACGGCTGGCAGCTGCAGGTTGGGCGCCTGATGGACAGTCAGACCGTGTTGCTCGCGCCGCTGCGGCGCGCCTTTGCCCTCACCGGCGCGGGCGCGCTCGTGCTCGCCTTCGCCGCCGGCACGCTACTGGCGTGGCGCGCGACACGGCCGCTCCGTCTCGTGTCGGACACCGCGCGCCGCATCATTGCGACCGGCGACCTCGCCGCCCGCGTGCCCGGTCCCTCTGGCCGGGGCGAGCTCGCCCAGCTGGCCGCGCAGTTCAACACCCTGCTCGACAAAAACGCCGCGCTCCTGCGCGCCATGCGCGAGGCGCTCGACAACGTCGCCCACGACCTCCGCACGCCGCTCACCGGCCTGCGCGGCGCCGCCGAACTTGCGCTCACCCGCGCCGACGCCAGCCCCGCCGCCGCGCGCGAGGCGCTCGCGGGCTGCGTCGAGCAGGCTGACGAGGTACTGCGCCTCCTGCGCGCGCTCATGGAAATCTCCGAGGCCGAGGCCGGGATGCTGCGGCTGGAAAAAACCGCCTGCGATCTCGGCGACCTCGCGCGCGGCGCGGCCGGGCTCTACACCGAGGTCGCCGAAGGCCGGCGGCAGCGGCTCGCGTTTGAGTCCGCCGGCCCGGTGCCGGTGGTCGGTGACGCGACCCGCCTGCGGCAGGCCGCGGCCAACCTCATTGACAACGCGCTCAAATACACCCCCGACGGCGGCTCCGTGACCGTCACGGCAGCGGTGCGCGACGGCGCGGCGGTGCTGGAGGTGCGCGACACCGGCCCCGGGGTGCCGCCGGACGAGCAGCCACGTATCTGGGAGCGGCTTTATCGCGGCGACACGAGCCGGTCACAACGCGGGCTGGGGCTGGGCCTGAGCCTCGTGCGCGCCATCGTCGAGGCACACGGGGGCAGGGCCGAGGTGAGCAACGTGCCCGGCGGCGGCGCGGTCTTTGCGCTGCGCCTGCCGCTGGCCGCAGCCAGGTGAGCCGCCTTTGGCGGGTCAGGCCGTGGGCGGACGGCCGTTGAGCAGGGCGCGGAGCATCTCGCCGAAGGCCGCGAGCTCGAAGGGCTTTTCGAGCACATGTTCCTGGCCGAGGGCCTGCAGCTCGGACTTGACGACCGGCGTGAGGTGGCCGCTGGTCACGAGCACGGGCAGGCCGGGGTGGTGCTGGCGGATGATTTTCAGCACATCAATGCCGCCGAGGCGGGGCATATTCAGGTCGAGTACGACTGCGTCGAGGGCATGGACGGAGCTATTGATCTGCTCGACGGCCTCGAGGCCGTTGCGGGCGGTGATGAGGGAGTAGCCGGCGGCGCGCAGCACGGTGCCGAGCATCTCCACGATCGGGCGCTCGTCGTCCACGAGGAGAATGCTTTCGCTGCCCGGCGGGAGGTGCGCCGCATGGCCGTCTGGGGGTGCCGGTCCCGCGACTAGGGAGGGGATTTTCAGAGGCAGGTAGATACGGAACGTCGTGCCTTGTCCCGGCGCGGTCTCGAGATCGAGCAGGCCGTGGTGGTTGGTGACGACACCATAGACGACGGCGAGGCCGAGGCCGGTACCGCCGTGGTCCTGCTTGGTGGTGAAAAACGGCTCAAAGATGTGGGCGCGCACCTCGGCGGACATGCCCGGCCCGGTGTCGCCGATGCTGATGCAGGCGTATTCCTCCTCGGGGTTGCCCTTGAGCGCGAGGAGCTGGTCGCCGGCGACCCGGCGCGTCGTGATCGTGAGCGTGCCGCCCCCCGGCATGGCGTCGCGGGCATTGACGCAGAGGTTGAGGAGCACCTGTCGGATTTGGTTAGGGTCAACCGAGAACGCCTCGATGGTGGTGTCGAGTTCCTGCCGGAGCTCGATGGCGCGGGGAAACGTCTCGGCCATCATGCCGGCCAGCTCATTGATGATCTCGTCGAGCCGGACCGCACGGTAGGCGACCTCGTTCTTGCGGCTGAAGGTGAGGATCTGGCCGACGAGGCCGGAGGCCCGCAGCGCGGCGTCATGCACGGAGCTGAGGTAGCGGGTGAGGCGCACGTCGGACGGCGCGATGGCGAGGGAGAGCTCGGTGAAGCCGCGGATGATGGCGATGATGTTGTTGAAATCATGCGCGATGCCGCCGGCCAGCGTGCCGAGGCTCTCCATTTTCTGGGCCTGCCGGAGCTGGTCCTCGAGGGCCTTGCGCTCGGTGATGTCCTCGCGCAGGCAGAGCAGGTAGGTGATTTCGTCGAGGTGGTTGCGGATGGGCGAGACCTGCACGAATTCCCATGCCTCGCCGCCGTCCTTGCGGCGCGTGCGCAGCTCGCCGGTCCAGCGGTGGCCGGCCGCGACAGTGGCGCAAAACTGACGGTAGGCCGCTTCGCCGGCGTGGCCCTCGCGCAGCACGGGGATGCCGCGCTCGAAAATTTCCTCTAGCGTGTAGCCCGTGACCTCGGTGAAGCGTGAGTTGACGTACTGGGCCATGCCGCCGGGCGTGGTCATCACGATGGACACGGGCGCCTGCTCGACGGCCTGCGCGATCTTGCGGAAATGCTCCTCGGAGAGCCGGTGCTTGGTCACATCGCGGCCGATGGCGCGCACGCCGAGCAGCTCGCCCTCGGCGTCGCGGAGCGCGGTCTCCTCCCACGCGAGCCAGCGCCAGCCCTGCGCGGTTTTCCAGCGGTGTTCGCGGCTGATATGGTAGGGCGGACGCCACAGGCGCGCACCCAGCTCGGTCCAGTCCTCGCTGTCGTCAGGATGTAGCAGGGAGGTCATGCGCGAGCCTTTCCATGCGGCGACCGGCTGGCCAAACTTTCGCGCAAAGGCGCGGTTGACGGCCAGCACCTGCCCTTCGGCATCGCACAGCACGGCCAGCTCCAGGCTGCCAGCCCAGGGCTCCAGCAGCTCGGCGGCCGAGGATGACTCGGCCAGCGTTTGGCGCGTGCAGGCGTCGGGCATGGCTTTTCAGACCAGGCCGTTCAGGACGGCCGGGAGCTTGCTGAGGGCGTTGGCGAGGGCGGCCTTGGCGAGCGACTCCTCGTGCGGATGGTCGGCGAACAGGATGTGCCACCCCTCGCACTGCTGGCCGGCGTTGGGCGGCAGGTCGGGGATTTTTTCAAAGCCGCCGCTGATGCCGATCTCGCGCACGAGCAGGTCGGCGACCTGCACCGCCGCCGCATACATCGCGTGCTGGGGCGACCCGGAGGGGCACGCATGGTGGCGCACACCTTCGACGATCTCCGGCGCGAGCTGGTGCTTTTCCAGATAGTAGCCGCCGATGGCCGGATGATCCCAGCCCACGAGCGCGCGCTCCGCCTCGCAGACACCCTCGGCGCTGGCGTATTTGCGGCTGATGATTTGCGAAAATTCGGCCGGAAACGCCGTGGCGAGGACGACTTTGCCCACATTGTGCAGCAGGCCGATGATGTAGTCCGTGTCGTCGTCAATCAGCAGGTCGGTCGTCGCGAGGATTTCGCGGGTCATGATGGCGGTGCCGATTGAGTGGCGCCAGAGCTCGCGCCACGGCAGCTTGAGCGCGGACTGGCCGGACTGGCCGATCTTTTCCAAGTCCTCGATGACGGGCGTCGCCATCGAGAGTTCGCGGATCTGCCGCAGCCCGAGATAAAGCACGGCCTCCTCGATGCTGTTCACCTTGGCGCTGAGGCCGAAATAAACGCTGTTGACCATCCGCAGCAGCCGGGCGGTGAGCGACGGGTCGCGCCGGATTATCTCGGCGATCTGCGCGGTGTAACTTTGTTCGGAATTGACGAGGCCGGCGAGCTTGCGGTTGATGCTCTGGAGGGAGGCGAGCTTGGGGCAGCGCTCAATGCGCCGCCGGATTTCGCTGTCGGAGTAGGCGGCGCCCGCCTCGCTACGCACCGTGGTGAGAATAGGTGTGGAAAGTGAATACACGTTGCCCCGTTCTTCGTCACACGCCCCGCATGGTTTAAGGCCTTTTTCCGCCGCCGCCTCCCGTTGGGCCCCCCCCGCGTTCGCGCCCGCCGTCGCAACTGGCGGATACCCTAGGCCAACTTCCGCGTGCCTTTTCGGAATATTTCTGGCCCACTCACCGCTCGCAACCGCCATGATCTATTTCGATGTCACCAAGACCGGCCGGGCCGGGCACGCTTCGGGACTAAACCGCGTGAGCGCGCGGCTGCGCGACGAGCTTGGGGCGGACGCCGTGCCCGTGGCATGGCACGCGTGGCGCAAAGCCTGGCGAACGGCGGAAGGGCGCATCCCGGTCGAGTGGCGCGCGGATGACTGGCTGCTCACGGGCGAGCTGTTCAGCGAGGCGGAGCGGCCGGGGTTCGGGGATTTCCTGCGCGCCCGGCGCTGCCGCACGGCGGCGGTCTATTACGACGCGATCCCGCTCAAGTTTCCGGATATCACCTGGCCGCAGAGCGTCGCGCGCCATCCGCATTACCTGGGCATGCTGGCGGAGTTTGACCGGGTGGTTGCGATCTCGCAGGCGAGCGCGGTCGAGCTGCAGGAGTTCTGGCGCTGGCAGGGCCGTACGCCTCGTGCGACCGTGACCCCCTTTGTGCTGGGGGCGGATTTCTCGCGGCGCGGGCGGGTGCAGGACCTGCCGGACAGCCGGCCGGCGCCGGCGGGCGCGCTACTGTGCGTGGGCATCCTGGAGCCGCGCAAAAACCAGGCCTTCCTGCTCGATGTGTGCGAGACGCTTTGGCGCGACGGGCTGAAGTTTGAGTTGCATCTCGTCGGGCGCGTGAACCCGCATTTCGGCAAGCCGGTCGCTGCGCGCGCCCGGGCGTTCCGTCAGGCCGGCCGGCCGGTGACGCACCATGAGGGGGTGGACGACGCGGCGTTGCGGCGGCTCTACGCGACTGCGCGGGCCACGGTCTTTCCCACCCTCGCCGAAGGCTGCGGCCTGCCGGTGATCGAGTCGCTCTGGCAGGGTGTGCCCTGCGTGTGCAGCGACCTGCCGGTGCTACGGGAAAACACCGCGGGCGGGGGATGCGTGCCGTTGGCGGCGAACGACCCGGCCGCGTGGGCCGCCGCGTTGTGCCGCGTGCTGACGGATGACCCGGCCTGGCGGGGGCTTGCGGCGGAGGCCGTGGCCCGCCCGCTCCCGACATGGGCGGAGGCCGCGCAACAGTTGCGCACCGCGTTGGCAGACTAGCCGCATGAACGACAACCCTCTGCTTCTGCTCGCCGTCTTCGCCGCCGGACTTTATGTCGCCGGGCTGTGGTGGGGTGACCTGCGCGCGGCGCGCTCCGGCCGGCCCAACGCGCAGGCGCTGCCCGGCGCGGTGCCGGCGACGGCGCGGGCCTGCGTGGTCGCTGCCGCCGGAGCCGTCGCGATCACCCTGCTCGAAACGTGGGGCGAAATCCGCCTCGGCCTGAGCGCGGAACAGTCGAAAATGACGGCGTTGTTCGGAGCCTACACCCTGATGGCCGCGTTCATCGAGGAGCTGGTGTTTCGCGGGTTCATCGTGGTCCAAGGACGGGGCGCGGCGGCGAAATGGGCGGGCGCGCTGGGGGCGTCGTCGCTGTTTGCCGCCTTGCATCCGTTTTTATGGTCGTGGAACCAGGGTGCGCCGTTCCACCTGACGCTCACGGCCAAAGGCTGGTTCAGCACCGGGGCGGTCTTCGCCAGCTCATTGTGGTTTTACGCGATGCGCTTCACGGTGCGGCTGAACCCGCAGGCCTCGCTGCTCCCCTGCTTCGCCGCGCACGGGGCGAAAAACCTCGCGGTCATCACCATCAAGGCCGCGCAAGGCTTCGTGACGGGCGTTTGGTAGCCGGCGCCGGGGCGGCCGCTGCAACTGGAGCCGATGGTCGGGATTGAACCGACGACCCACGCTTTACGAAAGCGTTGCTCTACCACTGAGCTACATCGGCATCTAATTCTAAACTAACGACTTAGGACTTTGACGTTGCTTTCGTTCACAGTCGTTTTCACAGTTACGGCTTTCAAACCAAGCAACTATGCGAAACGACCCGAAAACAAAAACATGGGAAAGAACCAAGACCCCCGGACTGCTGCGTCACAAGGGAGGGCGTTACTACGGGCGTTTTTCCAGCGGCGGCAAGACGAAATTTGTCCCGTTGAAGTGCAAGCTCCTGGAGATCGCCCGCCAGCGGTTCGCCGAAGAGAAGGCCAAGGTGGAGCGTTTCCGGAAGGCCTCACGGTCCACCGAGGGCGGCGTGGCCACCATGGGTAATCTGATGACGCTCTACCGCGAGAGTGTTCGCCTGAAGCACGGAGTAAAGAAGGCGACCCGCGCCCGCCTGTTGCAGCACGTGCTGTTTATCGAAAAAACATGGGTTGGGTTTGCCGCTCTCCGTCCGGAGGAGATCACCCTCACAGCCATCGAGACCTGGAAAAATCATGCGCTCACCCATGGCACCGGGTACCGGCCGCCGGGCGCGAAGCACTGCGCGACACGGGGGCGCTCGGCTTACTGTTTCAATGCCGCCTTGGATACTCTCCGCCGGCTGCTCGACATCGCCGTGGATAAAAATACCATCCATACCAACATCCTGACGGGCCGGCGCGGGGTGAAGGCAGCGTACAAACCAAAAAAAGCTCAATTGCCCGAGGCCGCTAAATTGCGCGACATTTTTGATGAGATCGAAGCAGGGAAAGAGCGAGGGGGCTGGCCCATCGAGACAGCTGACTTCTGTCGGTTTCTTGCCTTCACGGGGTGCCGCTTGCGCGAGGCGGCCGGGGTGCGCTGGGAAGACGTTGACCTCGCCCGTGGCATCATCCGGGTGCGCGGAACAAAGACTGATGCCGCCGCCCGTGAGGTGCCGATCATTCCCGCCGCCCGTGAGATATTGGGCCGCATCCTAGAGCGCCGCCGTAAGGCTGCCACGCTGGCGATCGACGGCCAACCCCACGTTGACCCGGTCACAAGCGTGCTAGCCGTAGCAGAGGGACAGAAAAGCCTCACCCGGGCCTGTGAAGCCGTGGGCGTGCCGAGGCTGACGCACCACGACTTGCGTGATGCCTTCGCCACCACCTGCATTGAGGCGGGTGTGGACATCCCCACCGTGGCCGCGTGGCTCGGCCATGCCGATGGGGGCGCGCTGCTCATGCGCGTCTATGCCCACCACCGCCGTGCGCACAGCATCGAGCAGGCGGCGAAGGTCACGTTTTGAGCGCGGGAAAAATCACCCGAAAGCACGTCACGCGTCCGACGATTTTGCTGTTGGCCGTTTCGATTTGAGCGTGCGGAAGAGACGCACCGGACGCAGAGCATCCCTGATGGGGAGGGGAATTGGAGCCAAGCAAGCCCGCTCACTCCGCAGGCTCGTCTTTTACTGCCATCATGTCCTGCCGGCCCCACCATTGACGCCAGTGCTCGGCTTCCGCCTCGCGTCGCTTGACGAAGCGGTATTCCATTTCGCCGGCGGAGAAGATGAATGCGAACAGCGCGACCAGCTGCCACATTTGCTTTTGCAGCGCATAGGCGATGGCCCCGGCCGCCAGTACTTTTGCCACGGTGGCGGCGACGAAGGTCGCGCGCACATACGGCAGCCGCATCGCCAGCAGCGCGCGAAAAATGCGCCCGCCGTCCATGGGAAAGACCGGCACGAGGTTGAAAAGGCCCATGAAAAGATTCCATTGGGCCAGCTCATAGGCGAGGCCTTGCGCCGAATACAGCGGCACCATTTCCGGAATGCGCCACGTGGCCAGCACCAGCACGCCCGCGATCACGAAATTCACCGCCGGGCCGGCGAGCGTCATCAGGATTTCGCGCGAGGGCTGGCGGGGAATCTCCTCCATGTCCGCCATGCCGCCGATGGGCAGGAGCAAAATGCGCCGGGTGCCGATGCCGAAGCGCCGGGCCGTGAGGCAGTGCCCTAGTTCGTGCAGGACGACGCAGGTGAAGAACGCGAGGAGCAGCACGACGTACCAGAGCATGCCGCGCGCGCCGCCACCGCCTTGCCCGTCGGGCAGCCAGCCTTGCCACGCCACCCAGGCGAGCAGCCCGAGGAAGCTCCAATGGAGCCGCAGCGGGATGCCGAAGAGACGGAACAGTGGGATTGACCAGCCAAGCATGGTTCGCAATGAAACCTTCTGCGTCCAAAGCGCCAGCCTTGATCTGCTGTGCGATGGCCGGATCAGCGACCACCCATAACCATTGTCCCATCTCCCTTTGCCCTCCTCCGTCCCTACCATCCTCGTCATTGATGACGACGCCGAGATCCGCTACTCGCTCAACCGCGTGCTGTCCTCCCGCGCCTGGCAGGTCGCCGAGGCCGCCAGCGGTGAGCAGGGCGTGGCGCTTGTAAAAAAAGGCCCGCCGCCCGACCTCGTCTTTCTCGACGTGCGCATGGGTGGCATGAGCGGCCTCGAGGCTCTCCAGCACATCCGCGCCGCCAACCCGCGCCAGCTCGTCATCCTGATGACCGCTTTCGGCACGGCGCAGACCGCCATCGAGGCGATGAAGTATGGCGCGTTTGACTATGTGATGAAGCCCTTCGACCCGGCGAAGGTGCTCGCGCTGGCGGACCACGCCCTCCAGGCCCACGCCGATCTCCGGGCTGCCGGCGACTACAAGCCCACCATCAACGCCGACGACTACCGCGAGGGCATTGTCGGCGCGTCACCCGTCATGCAGGACGTGTTCAAGATCATCGGGCAGGTCACCGCGAGCGACGTCACGGTGATGATCACCGGCGAGAGCGGCACGGGCAAGGAGCTCGTGGCGCGCTCCATCTGGAAACACTCGCACCGCGCCGGCAAGCCCTTCATCGCTGTCAACTGCGCCGCCATCCCCGACAATCTCATCGAGAGCGAGCTATTCGGCCACGAGAAGGGCTCGTTCACCGGGGCGACCGGGCAGCGCCTCGGCAAATTTGAGCTGTGTGACGGTGGCACCATCTTCTTGGACGAGATTGGCGACATGGCGCTCGCCACGCAGACGAAAATCCTCCGCGTTCTGCAGGCCGGCGAGATTCAGCGCGTCGGCGGTACCGAAACGATCAAGGTGGACGTCCGGATCCTCGCCGCGACCAACAAGGACCTCGAGGCGATGGTGCGCATGAAGACATTTCGCGAAGATCTCTACTACCGGCTCAACGTCGTCCGGATCAAGATGCCGCCGCTGCGCGACCGCCCCGGGGATATTCCGTCCATCGTCGAGTTTTGCCTGCAAAACCTCGTGAAACAGCGCAAGGCCCGCGTCGCCAAGGTCGCACCCGAGGCGATGGCCGTGCTCGCCCGCCACCGCTGGCCCGGCAACGTGCGCGAGCTGGAAAATGTGATCTACCGCAGCGCCGTCATCGCGCCTGGCGACACGATTCTCCTGAAAGATCTGCCCGCCGACCTCCGCGCCGAAGCCGGCGTGCCTGCGAGCGCGGACAGCAAGCCTCCGTTTGCCGCCGCCATTTCCGAGGCTGGTCCGGGCGCGGCGGCAGGGGAGCAGGCGGCAACGCCTCCCGCGCCCAATGCCGGTCCCGCGCTCACGCTCGAAACCGCGCTGGATTTCCTGCAGGCCGAGCTGGCGCGCGGCGACGAGCCGTTGCTCCCGCGCCTCCAACGCGAAATGATTGCCCGCGTGCTCAAGGCCGAAGGTGGCGACCCGGCCAAGGCCGCCAAGCGTCTCGGCCTCACCAAAGCTGCGCTGCAAAAGCGGCTCAAGGAGCCGTGAACGCGGCTGGGGCCGCCGGCAACTTTACCGGCCACCGGCAAACGTGGAGCGCACTTCGGCGTCGGAAAGAGCGTGGCCAAGGTGGAGTTCGAGCGTGGTTTCTCCCCAGCGTGCCAGCAACAGGTCGGAGCCGTTGCGGGCGACGAAACCGTAGCGGACGAGTTCCGGCGGGACGGAGCGGCCTTCGGGAGAAAATGTCTGGCAGAGAAAGAGGCCGCTGACGGCAAAAACTCGGCCGCTCACAACCACCATGTCCAAGGGCGCAGTCTTCTGGCCGGAAGGCGTGGGGTTGGAGACATTGCGGACTCCGGAGCCGGCCGGGCGTTGGGTGGCGGCGGTGAGCGGGGTGAGTTCGGGCGGCACCGGGATGGGGATGAACAGGTGCCACGTTTTGGCATCGCCATCGAGGGCATGGATGAGAAGTGCGACCTCACCGCCGGCCGCCTTGAGTTCGTATTCGTGACGGCGGAATTTTCCGCCGACACCGGCAACTTCAACCAAGGTGTGGCTGGTGATGGTGTAGTTCATTCCGTCGAGCCGCCCGGCAGTTTGGGCCGCAAGCTGGAATGCCGGCGCGGCTTGGGTGGTGCGCGGCCTGACCGTGCCGGGCTGATTTCCCGCCCAATCAGCATACGCGATAAAGCCTCCGAGCAAAACCACGCCCGCGATCAGGAGGGACGAGAAAGTGATGCCAAGGCGCTGGCCGAAATTCTCGAAAGCGGAGCCCTGTTCGCGGGCCGAAGGGAGGCCGAACGTCTTGGCCATCCAGTGTGGAGTGAACGTTTGCCCTTGAAAAAATTCAATCTTCTGGCCGATCCAACTGGCAACCAGGATTTGATTTCCCGTGACCGCATTGAAATATCCCGAGATTTCACCCGTCACAACCCCCGTCGGAGCCCGGCCTTCAATATGTACGACGGTCGAGGTCCCGACCAGCGACACTTTTGCAGTCAAGTGGTCGAAACGGACCTTGTCGCCGACCTGATAGGACGAAGCTTCGCTCGCAGTGATTGGCTCCAGCAGATTCAGCCGCTTGAACAGTTTCCACGGCGAGCCTGACTCGGTATCCTCATACACGAGTGTCAGCTCGCCCCCGATTTTTTGGTCAGTCAGATTGAACTCGTTCCAAAAATAGAGTTCACCGTCCAATTTTACGCTGAACACCACCCGCCCAACCACGGTGTAATGCTGGCCGTCAATCACGCCGCCCATGCCAAGGACGAGACGGGTGGGGTTGTCGTGGCGGCTCATGGCAGGAAAAAATGCGGCACGAAACGGCTCAGGTTGCCAGTGATGCGGCAGGTGTCCTCGCGGATGCCGAGGCCGGCGGGTTCGTGGTCCACGATCCACACGCCGCAGACGGGGTGGTGCCCGCCGAGGTCGGGCAGCTCCGCCAACGCCTGATAGACGAAGCCCTCCTCGCCGTAGCCGCCGACGGTCTCCTCGACAGCCACGCCGGCCTCGACCCACGTCACGTTGGCCCCCTCGCGGCCGAGGCGGGGCTTGCGAATGTAGCGTGCGCCGAGCGGCGCGGCGGTATCGTATGCGGGGAGCAGATTGGGATGACCGGGAAACAGCTCCCACAGCACGGGGAGCAGTCCTTTGTTACTGAGCAGCATTTTCCACGCGGGCTCGACAAACTGCACGGGATCGCCCGCGAGATGCGGGCCAAACTCCTCCGGCCAGAGCCATTCCCAAGGATACAGCTTGAAGCAGTGCGTGATGCGCTCGCCGGTGAGATCCACGAAAACATTCCGGCCGCGGCTCCAACCGATGTCCTCGATGAAAACCTCGCGCGTGCTCACGCCAGCCTGCTCGCAGGTGTCGCGCAAGTAGCGCACGGTCTGGGCATCCTCGGCGTGCTCCTTGACGCTGCTGAAATGAAGGGTGGTGGCACGGGCCTCCTGCCCGTGAGGGCCGGAAAAATGAGCGAGGGCGCAGCCTTGGGCGCTCCCGGCCAGCCGCCGCCACGCCGCGATGAGGCGCTCGTGGATGGAGTTGAACTGGTCTGCAGTGGGACGCGTCTCCCGGAGCCAGAACCATTGTGCGACGGCGGCCTCGACGAGGGCGGTGGGCGTGTCGGCGTTGTATTCGAGGAGTTTCGGCTCGGCGTGCCCGTCGAAGGCGAGATCAAAGCGGCCGTAGAGGCTGAAGTCGTCCCGCTCCCACGAGCGCAGGATGGCGGGCACGGCGGCGGGCGGGATGCCGAGGCGCGGCCACCAGTGGTTTTTGATCACCGCCTCGGCCGCCCCGAGGCAGAGGCGGTGCAGCGTGTGCGCGGCCTGTTCGAGGCGGTTCACCTCGGCGGCGGTCAGCTCATAGCAGGCGGACTCGTCCCAATAGGGGCCGTGCTCGTGCGAGTGGTAAGTGAGGCCGATCGCCTCGACCTTGGCCTGCCAGCCGGCCCGGGGAGTGCAGGAGTGGCGTCGCATCAGGACCAAATGCTGTGGCTGGTGCCGGTGCGGCCGAAGCCGCCGCGGGAGACATCCGTGCGCGCGCTCTCGGCAGCGCTGGCCGCGGCCGGCGTGGGGGCGGAGAGGTTGATGACGCTGCGGTGCGGGGTGGCCGCCCACTGCCCGGCGTAGTAATACTGCTGCCTGGCCGCGTCGTAAAAATTGTAGGGCTGCGGATAAAAGGCGTGAAAGGGGGCGTGGTAGTAGCCTGCGCCCGGCACCTGATAGTCGTTGGGATAGACGCTTTCCGGGCTGATGCGCGCCGGCCGCGGGTTGCACGCGGTGAGCGTGCCGGCGGCGACGCCGCCCGCGAGCAGGAGCCGGACGCTGGAGCTGCGTTTCACGGTGCGAGCTTCAGCCCACCATGGCCGCCGCGATGATCAGGCACACGCCGAGGATCACCGCGCTGGCGACGATGGCGGCGGCGACGTTGCGGTGCTCGACGATCTCGCGGCTGAGGTCGCCCGGGGTGCAGCGGTCGAAGAGCTTGTAACCGAGGATGGCGAGCAAGGTCCCGGCGAGGGCAAAGACCGCCATGTTGGCGAGGGCCTGCCCGAGCGACTGGGCATGCCATGCCTGGCTGGCGGGCGCGGCAGGAGCGGCCACGGTTTCGGCGGCGCGGAGCACGGCGGGCAGGGCGAGGCCGGTGACGAGGGCGGGCAGGCGGAGTACGAACTTTTTCATAGGGGTGAAAGTGCGCGACGCTGCGGCCGCGCGGTGGCGGTGTCAATGCGCCGGGCCGTGGAATGGCGCGCCTTCTTTCCATGCCTGTGACCGGGGATGCGCAAAAGAACTTGCAACCCTGGCTCGCCATGCCGGTCGCAAGCATCCACCCTCGACCCTTCCCATGCGCTGCCGCCCGTTCCTCCTTCTCGGCCTTGTCCTTGCCCTCGGGTTGGACACGGGGTTGCGTGGTGCGGCGGACCCGGACAGCGACCTGGCGTCACGCGTGGTCATCCTGGCCAACAGCGCCGACGCCGACTCGGTCGTGCTGGCGCATTACTACGCGGAGAAGCGGGGTGTGCCGGCAGCCAACATCATCGCGCTCAAGCTGCCGGCGGCCGAGATAATCACGCGGGCGGAATTTGACACGCAGCTTTACCAGCCGTTGCAGGACGAGCTGATCCGGCTCAAGTGGCTCGATGGCTATCCGGTGCCGGTCGCCGCAGGTGCAGCGCCGAATCCGCGTGCCCGCTATTCGATCATCAGCAATCGCATCAGCTATCTCGTGGTCTGCCGCGGCGTGCCGCTTTTTGTTGGGTCGGACGGTTCGCCGGATGACAACCCGCAGTTCACCTCGCGCAACATTCAGTTGCGTCATAACGACGCCGCCGTGGATGCAGAACTCGCGCTGCTCCCGCGCAAGGGCTGGCCGCTCATGGCCTTCGTGGCTAATCCCGTGTTCAACCGCGAGCGGCCGGTGCCGCTCATCGCGCAGCAGATTGTGAAGGTGGCGCGGCTCGACGGTCCAACCTTGGCCGACGCTCGCCGTCTGGTGGACAATGCGCTGGCGGCCGAGGCCGTCGGCCTCGTCGGCCGCGGCTACATTGACATCGGGGGTCCGCATGCTGACGGCGACAAATGGTTGGAGGAGGCGGCCCAGGCGCTGGCGGCTCTCGGCTTCGACACCGATGTGGACCGCGCCAACCCGGCCACCCTTGCGCCGGAGTCGCGCTTCGACGCGCCCGCGCTCTACTTCGGCTGGTATTCTGCAACCGTCAACGGCCCTTTTGCGCGCGAGGATTTTCGCTTCCCGCCCGGTGCCGTTGCGCTGCATATCTTCAGTTTCTCCGCCTCGACGCTCCGCGACCCACGGCGGGCTTGGCTGGCCGCGCTGGTGGCGCGGGGTGTGACCGGCACGGTGGGCAACGTCAGCGAGCCCTTCCTGCAGTTCACGCATGAGCCGCAGCTCCTGCTGCGCGCACTCGCACGCGGCGACATGCTGGGCGATGCGGCGGCGTACGCGATCCCGTATTTCAGCTGGATGGGTGTGCTGATCGGCGACCCGCTTTACCGCCCCTTTAAGGTCAGCTTGGACGAGCAATGGCGTGACCGCGCGACGCTGCCGGCGGAGCTGCGGCCTTACGTGCTGCTGCGCCGGATGCGCCTGCTCGTGGCTGCGGGCAAGGCCGCCGAGGCCGTCGCGCTCGGGCAGGAGGCACAGCGCGAAGGCTTCCGCCTGCCGGTCGCGCTCACGCTGGCGGACGTGCAGCGCGCCGCTGGCGACCAGGCGGGTGCGCGCCGCTCGCTGGCACCGGCTCTCGCGGCAGCGACGCCCCTTACAGCCGCCGACGCGCCTTTGCTCGCCACGGTGGCGGCTCGCTACGCTGCGTTGGACGAGCCCAAGTCCGCCCTGCAGGCCTGGCGGCGGCTGCTGGAGATTTCCGGCCTGCCGGCCGAAGGGCGGACAGCGTGGCTGCGGCAGGCCGCCGCCGCCGCGCAAGCCGCCAAGGACCGCGATCTGGCGGCGGACTGGGAGGCCGAGCTTTGGATGCTGACGAGCCGTTCGGCGGCACCGGCGAAATAACGGGGACGCGCCGACTTCAGGGGAACGGCCCCGGGGTGAACAGTGCGAGCAGCCGGGCGGCGTTATGGCGGGCGTCAAAGTTTTCCTCCACCCACCGGCGCGCGGCGGCACGCAGCCGTTCGGCGAGCGCGTCATCGCTTGCGACTGTTTGCAACGCGGCGACCCAGCGCGTGGCGTCCTCAGGCGGAGCGACGAGGCCGGTGATGCGGTCGGTCACGGCCTCGGTCGTCGCGGCGGCGGGCGATGTGACCACCACCACGCCCGCGGCCATCGCCTCGGGGATGACGTTGGGCAGGCCGTCACGGTCGCCGCCCGGCGCGATGACCCCGGTGTGCAGCAGCGCGTCGGCCCAAAACAGCAGCGCGGCGATCTCCGTTTGCGGCTGGTGGCCGAGCAGTCTTACGCCGGGTGCTAGGCCGAGGTCACGGATTTGCTGCTCCAGCTCCGGGCGTAGCGGACCATCGCCGGCGATGCGCGCCTCGAACGGCACGCCCGCCGCCCGCAAGGCGGCGTAGATGCGCAACTGGTGGTCGAGTCCTTTTTTCGGCACGAGGCGCGCGACGCACAGCAGACGCAGCGGCGTGCGCTCCGGGCGCAGCGGTTTGAGCGGCGGCAGGGTGAGCAGGCCGCGCCGGATGACGGATATTTTGCCAGCCGGCACGCCACGTTCCAGCAGCGTGCTGCGGCCCATTTCGGTCGAGGTGCGGACGAAGAGCGCGGGCGCGAGCTTTTCGCGCAGCCACCAGTCGCCGCCGCGGTCATAGAGGTCGTAGGCGTGAGCCGCCGCGCTGTAGGGCTGGCCGTTGATCCGCCAGAGCAGCCATGCCGCCGTCGCGGGCGCGCCGCCCCAGACGGCGTGTGTGTATGCGGGCGGGTCGTGGCGAAATTCCCCGGCATGCAGGCAGGCAAAGGCTGCGCCCAGCATGTTTTCCCAAAAATTGAGCCACGAGGGTGCGCGCCGGGTGGCGAGGCCGCGCAGCAGCTCGCCGAAAAGGCGCGGATGGCGGCACGCCGTCACCGGGATCATCCAGGTGAGCGCGACGAGTTTCCATTTGGGAAAGCGTGCGACCGGCAGGCCGTTGAAATGACCGCCGCCGCCCCACATCGAGTAAAGCCGCAGCCGCACGCCGAGTTCCTGCAAGCCCGCGACCTCGCGCTGGAGAAACGTCTCCGTGGCTTTCGGGAACGTCGTAAAGAGGTAGGCGATGGTCGGCGGCGCGGGCGGCAAAGTCGCGCCAGCATGGTCGGCGGAAAGCGCGCGGCAACGCTGCATTGGGAGATTGATTTTCAGCTTGTCGGGCATCTCGCCATTGGTGTTCATGCGGCTGCGTGAAAGAAAAATTGATTAAACGGATGGCTTTGGGAGGAGCAGTGATCATCCGATACGGCGTTGTGCTGCTTGCCACATATTTTGTGGCGTGGACGGTGTCATACACGGTTATCTTTCTGAGTCGAGGGGACGGTCTGGATTTCACTTACTTCAGCGAATATCTGGCGTTGGCGTGGACGTTTCGCGCCGGAGAGTTACCAAGCCTCATCTTGATTTTCAGCATCATCCTGTTCGTGCCGTTGGCTGCGCTGGCGGTTTTCTTTTTGAGACGAAGTTAAGCCCGCATGTGGGTTAGCGACCCCGGCTGCAAGGGACGCGGAGCAGGCGAGGATACCCCAGCCCCAACTTGAGCCCGACGCACCACCTCACTTCACGGCGGCACAGACGCGCTGCACGTCGTTGGGCGGCATGATCGCGCCAGCATGGTCGGCGCGGCGTGCGCGGCAACGCTGCAATGCAGGGTGGCTTCGGATGGTGTCAGAGAACGCCGCGCCATCGTGGCGCGGTCAGCCGGTTGACCGTGCTACACGAATGGCGTGTGCGAGCTCAACGAGGGTCGGTCACGCGGCCGAGGAAGAGGCACGCGCCACTGTCGCGATGCTGGATGGCGAAGAGGAACGGGTGGTCCACAACCACCACGGCTTCGCGCTCTTCAATGCCTATGGACACAACTTGCCCGACACTCGATGCAGTCGCTACAGTCCCGTACTCGTCAAGCAGCAAGGAGGTTTTGTGCAGGATGTCATTGAGGGCCAGATAATGGTCGGGTTGGTGTGCCGCTATCCGATCGAAATTGGCGCTACCGGGTGGCAGGTCGAATACGGTTTTCAGGCCGATCGCTTGCAGCATATTGGCCAGCGCAAGGGCTGGGGGCTCAATGTTAAACCTGGGGAACAAGAGGTTCACCTTGCGCGGGTTGAGTTTGGCGAAATCGCCCAGGAGTTTGGGGGTGATTTTGGCCGCAAGCGCGTCCACCCCGGTGGGGTCGTCGGGCAGAAGAATGAGAAATTGCAGGTCGCCGCCGAGATAGGGCAGGGCAACCACTGTGTATCCGTTGCGCCGGGTGTAACCCATGATCGCCGTCTGTCGCATAATCGGCACATCCGCCATTTGTGTGCCCCGTACTTGGAATGGCAGATCATAAGTGTACTCTTTAACGAACGGAATGTTCCAATAGGCTTTGAAATAGAGTGCATTCAGCAGCACCAGCCGGGTGTTGGCATTTACGCTGCCAGCAGGCA
Organism: Opitutia bacterium; assembly: GCA_947475065.1. GTDB lineage: Bacteria > Verrucomicrobiota > Verrucomicrobiia > Opitutales > Opitutaceae > CAIYUN01. The sequence continues at coordinate 22,042 of CANJLB010000031.1, forward strand.
GGGCGTCACGGATTTGGTTTTCCGTCTGGCTGGCAACCCATGCGTTGATGCCCAGTCGCGCCGCGTTGGCGTCGGCAGCGAAATTGAACTGCTGGAGCGGTGAGCCATAGCGGTCGCGCACAAAGTTGAGAAAAGGTTCGCGATACTCGTAGCCAGTCTGCCCGAAAATACCGTTCGCCATGCGCAGCGCTGTACTCTGGGAATCAAAGTCTTTGATCAATTCATCCAGAAAAGGCAAAATACCGTCCCATGCGGGTGGGACTGCTTCGCCTTTCGCCATCAATTCCTGAAGCTGTTTCTGAATGCTTTCTTTCTGGCGCCTGTATATGTCGGCATAACCATCCTTGGCTCCATGGGCCTTTTTGACCGCCTCGCCCAACGCGTCTTGAAGGGACTCGAGGGAGGCGGCGAGCGTCGCGTCATCGGCCGGAAAGTGGAGGACGCTGGCCATCTCGGTGCGGGTTTCACCGTCGGCCCCGGCATAGGCCACAGCAAGCGCGCTTTGGATGGAGAGCGGTGAGAGGATGATGTTTTCGCCAGGATTGCTGGCGGCCAACTGCCGGTATAGTTCAAGGCCGAGCTGGTTGGTCGCAGCGGTGGCGACAGAAAACTTTTTTTGACTTTGGGTGGCGGTCGTGCAGCCGGCGAGCAGTGCAGACAGGGCAATGGGCAGGAAGCGGAAGTTCATGGGCGAGGAGAGTGAGAGTCCTCGCACCACCTCATTTCACCGCCGCCCAGACGCGCTGCACGTCGTCGTTGTCCTCGAGCGCCTGAAGGAACTCGCCGACCTCGGCGCGGTGTTCGTCGCTCAGCTCGGGGAAATTTTTGGCGACGTAGCCGAGCTCGCTCGTCACGACCGTCCAGCGGTTTTGCTTGAGCCAGGTCGAGACGGCATGGACCGCCTTCAGCTCCGTAAGGAAGCGGGCGCCGGCATGGCCTTCGGGGATGTCGTCGTTTTGTTGGTGGGAGATCTGCTCAAAGTCGTTCGCGCCGGCCTCGATGGCGGCGGCCTCGCAGTCGGCCGCGGCGTCGGCGTGGTGCGCCTCGACGATCCCGACGTGGTCGAAGAGAAACTTGTTGCTGCCGGCGGTGCCGAGCACGCCTTTCTTGAAGAGCACGCGGATGGCGGGCGCGGTGCGCTGGGTGTTGTCGGTGTAAACCTCGACGATCAGCGGCACCTTGTGCGGCGCGTAGCCTTCAAAGACGATGTGCTCCATCGAGCTCGACTCGCCGCCGGTGCCGGCGCCCTTGGCGATGGCACGCTCGATCACATCCTTCGTTACGCCGGCCTTCTTGGCCTTCTCGACAACGGCGAAGAGGCGCGCATTGGCGGCGAGGTCGCCGCCGCCCAGCTTGGCGGCGACGGTGATTTCCTTGACCAGCTTGCCGACCAGCTGGCCCTTCTTGTTGTTAACGATGGCGCGTTTCGCGTGAAGCCATTGGCGTCCCATAAGGCGGGCAGGTTGGCAGGTGCGCGGGCGGCTGGCGAGAATCTTTCTTCGCGGAATATTCGGGCGGCTGGTGGCGCAAAACGGTCCGCGACGGCGGCCGGGTTCGTCCTGTGATGGCGGGCGTGAGATTTTGCCGCCGAGGCAAAACTTCGCGGGTGGCTGGTGCGGCCTATGCCCGCGCCGAACGGATGCCGGTCGGTTTCCGCCGCCACTCAGGGCTGGCCGGAGACGGCGGCGGGCAGCTCGCGGCGCACGATCTCGTTCACGACCGCGTTGGCGGTGAGGGCGGCGGCTTTGGCATACATCCGGGCGAGCAGGTCCTTCGAATTTTCGGTGGTGAAATCGGGGAGCTTTTTGTCCACGGCATAGACCAGGAGGCCTTTCACCGGCGTCTTGCCGTCGGGACCGGGGACGGCGATCATCTCGCCGAGCTGACCCTTTTGCAAGGTATCCAGCAGGGTGAGCGCAGGAGCCAGCAGATCCGAGCTGTCGGCCTGACGCTTCTGGTCGAGGGTGAACCCGGTGATGGTCTTGGACTCAATCTTGGCGGAGCTGGCGGCCCCGGCGGCCTCGGTCACGGCCTGATCAAGCGTGCTGCCGGCCTTCAGCGCGGCCTCAAACCGGGCATGAAGGGTGTGGCCGAGCTCGGTGAAGAGGCGCTGCTTTTCGTCGGCCTGCCATTCGGCGGCGACACGCTCACGCACCTCGGCGAAGGCGGGAAGTTTGGGGGCGAAGCTTTCGCGCCAGACAAGGACGACTGCACCGTTGGCGGTGGGCAGGGCGTCGGTGTAAGGCTGCGTGGCGCTGAGCCGTAACGCGGCCGGGGCGTTGCCGAGCGCGGTGCCGAGCGCGACGGGCATGGCGAGGTCGGTGAACGGGGCGGGCGGACGGGCGGCAAAGGGCGCGTACGGCTTGAGTGTGAGCGAGTGGGCGGCGAGGAACGCGGCGAGGTCGGCGGGCTTTTTCTGGTCGAGCTCGACGGTGAGCTCCGCGGCGGCCTTTTCGGCGAGGCGGTGGGCGCGGTCGAGCCGGAGGTCCTCCGTGACCTTGGGCTTGGCGGCGGCGAAAGCGGCGTCGGCCTTGGCGGCGGTTTCCTGCGGCGTGTCGGCGGGTTTGGCGAGGAGACTGGGCACGCTGGCGTCGGGTTTGGTGTCGGGCTTGGGGTAGCGGCCGTCCCGGTCGGCGTCGTAGTAGTCGCGCAGTTCTTTGTCGGTCAGGGTGGGTACCTTGGCGAGGAACGTGTCGGTGGCGAATTCGATGGCGTCCACGCGCACTTGGGCTGGGAGGGTGAAGCGGGCGGGGTTGTCGGCAAAAAACTTTTCCAAGACGGCGGTGGCCGGGGTGGAGATGGCCGGGGCGAAGCTGCCGTAGTCCACGCTGGCGACGGCGACGGTCCACGAGGATTCCCCGTTCTCGATGAGGTTGCGGGCCTCGGTAGGCAGGAGGAAGCCGGGGCCGGCGAGGAGTTTTTCCAGTTGCGCGATGCGGGTGTCATCGGCCAAAACGCGGGCGAAGCCGCGCTTGGCGACGGGATTCGCGCTGATTTCCAGTTCGTCGAGCTCCCGGTTGTAGCGCATGGGATCGAACTGGCCGGTGTTGGGGTTGCTGAAATAGCGGAGGGTTTTCACCTGGGCGTCGATCGCGGCCCGGTTGGGGGCGGGTAGGTGGAGCTCGTCGGCGAGCCAGAGCAAGGCATGGCGGGTGAGGGCGTAGGTTTGGAGCTGGTCGTCGGGGGGGAGCTGGAAGCCGATCTGCAGGGTGCGGCTCATGCTGGCGTCGCCGAGCAGCTGGCCAAATTCCTCCTGATTGGCGAGGTCGAGGCCGAGAAACGGCTGTTTCGTCCGGCTGCGCTCGCCGCGTCCGACGCCGCCGGAGGCGTTATAAAAGCCGATGAGCGAGACAATCATCAGCGCAAGCATGACCGCGAAGACTGTGCGGAAGTGCTTCTGAAAGTATTTTTGGATCCAAGTGATCATGGGAAGCGGACGAGGGTAGGGTGGAAGGGGCGGGTGTCAATGGCGCGGTAGGGTGGTTTTTTGCACGAAGGCATCACCTACAACGGCAGCGTCACGCCGCCGACCAACGTCGGCAGCTACCCTGTCATCGCCACCGTGACGGATGCCAATCGCACCGGCTCGAAGTCCGGCACGCTCATGATCGCCAAAGCCGCGCAGACAATCACCTTCGCCACGCTGACATCACAGACCTTGGGCGATCTCCCTCTGACATTGACGGCCACGGCCAGCTCCGGCCTCACGGTGAGCTTCAGCAGTTCGAACGCGGCGGTGGCGACGGTCAGCGGCAGCACGCTGACCATCGTGGGCAAAGGCACGGCGACGATCACAGCCCGCCAGGTAGGAAACACCAATTTTCTGGCCGCGCCCAATGTGACGCGAACCTTGACCGTTGTCCAAGCCCCCGGCGCGGCCGCCTTGCCCGCCAGCAAGACGGTGGCCAAGGGATCGGTTGGAAATCAGGCTGCCGAGGCGGGTGCTTCCGCGATGGCCCTGCCCAAGATCACCAACCCAACGCAGCAGCTCGCGGCCGGCAGTTCGGGCAATCTGGACGGCCCCGATCAGCTCACTGCCACCACGCAGCCCGCCGCGGTCTTCGTAGCGTTAGACGGGGTGGAGGCATGGATCAGCGCCCTCGTGCCCAAGTTCAATTCGCCCCCGCTGTCGGTGGCCGACCTGCCACCGTTGCTCGCTTACGCGATGAATCTCGATGGCTCCTCGTCGTCGGCCTTGCTGCCCGTTGCTGCCGTGAGCGAACTCAACGGCGTCACCCAGTTTACGGTTCAATACCGCCAGCGCAAAAATCTCAGCGGGCTGGTGGTGGTGGTGCAAACTTCCACCGACGCGGTGGTTTGGACGGATCTCCCGCCCAAGGCCATGAACATGCTCGCCGACGACGATGCGGATACGGCCCGCTACGCGGTGCGTGTTCCGGTGCCCGCCAGTGGCCCCTTGCTGCTCCGTATCGCCGTGATTTTGACGGCGGGACCGGCGGAATAGTCCCACGTCACTAAGATTAGGACCTTCGGTTGAGCGGTGGGGTGCCGTTGATTTTCGGAGGGCGCTGCTCCGTCAGCGCCGTTCTCTCGCGGAAAAGGTAGGGCGTGACCGCTGGTCGCGCCGTCGGGCGATCCGCTCGGCTAAGCAACGCGCGGCGGGCCCAGCGGGCCCGCCCTACCACGGGTCATGTTTTTTGTTATCAGCCCGGCAGCCTCCGCGCCGCCGCCTGGGCCTTAAGGCAGAGTTCGGCGGCCTTGAAGGCGTGGGCCTGCGTCATGGCCTTCTCGGTGCGGTTGAGGCAATCGAGGATGAACTCGCCGAAGAAACGGAAACCCACCTTGCCCTCGGTCTCGATGTGCTGCTCACCCTTGTCGTCCACGAGATAGACATGGTTGCCGGTCTTCTCGCGGCCCACGTCCACATATTTGCGGAGCTCGATGTAGCCCTTGTCACCCATGATGAAGGTGCGGCCGTCGCCCCAGATGCTGAGGCCGGTGGGAGTGAACCAGTCCACGCGGATGTAGTTGGTCGCGCCGTTGTCGCCGAGTAGCGACGCCTCGCCGAAATCCTCAAAGGCGGGCGTGGTGCGGTGGGCGTGATTGGCGACGGCGGCGTGCATGATGGTGGCATCGGTCGCGCCGGCGTAGGTGAGGAACTGCTCGAACTGGTGGCTGCCGATGTCGCAGAGGATGCCGCCGTATTTGGGCGGCTCGTAGAACCACGCGGGCCGGCCCGTGCCTTCGCGATGCGGCCCGAGGCCGATGACCTGCAGCACGCGGCCGATCGCGCCCTGTTGCACGAGGTCGGTCGCGTGCATGGAGGATTCATTGTGCAGGCGCTCGCTGTAATAGACCATGAACTTCCGGCGGGTGGCGGCGACGGCCTTCCGCGCGTCGTCGAGCTGGGCGAGCGTGGTGAGGGCGGGCTTGTCGGCGAAGTAGTCCTTGCCCGCCTGCATCGCGCGCAGGCCGGCCGGCCCTCGGTCCACCGGCACGGCGGCGCTCGCGACGAGCTTCACGGCGGGGTCGTTGAGAATCTCGTCGTAGGCACGGGCGGCCTTGAGCGCAGGAAACCTCGGCTGAAATGTTTTCAGAAAGTCCGCGACCTTCTGCGGGTCTGGGTCATAGACCCACTTGAGGTCGGCGCCGGCCTCGGTGAGGCCGTTGCACTGGCCGGTGATGTGGCCGTGGTCGAGGAAGGCGGCGGCGATGGTGAACTCGCCAGGCTTGACGACCGGGTTGGGCTTGCCCTTGGGGGCGTAGTTGGCGCCGTCGGCGCGCTGGGTGGTGGTGGACACGGGGGCGGGGGAAGAGGCGGTGGCGGCGGCGAGGCGCGGTGTCAGGATGGCGGCGGCCGCGCCGGCGGCGAGGGTCTGGACAAACTGGCGGCGTTCTTGGGGCACGGCAACCGAGTATGGGACGGAAGCCAGGCACGGGCGAGTCTGAATTTTCCCAAGTGTCCCCGTCGGGTCGGAATTCTCCGGCGTCCGGTTTGCGGGCCACCGGTTTAGTTCGGGTGCGGGTCAGGCAGGCGCGGCCCCGGCCACGCATTTCATCTGGTACAGTGTGGAGCTGGCGATCAGTTGGCCGGCGCCGTTCGCCTTGAAGTGCCGGATGGCGTCGCCGTCCAGATGGGCACGCCACGCCGGCTCGCTGGCCCAGCTCTCCACGAAAATCAGCACGCGGCCGTCTTCCAGCGACTGATGCAATTCGTAGCGGAGACAGCCGGGCTCAGCCAAAGTTTCGGCGACGAGCGTTTCCTGCACGGCGCGGAGCTTTTGCTCCTGTCCGGGCACAGCGGTGGTGATGACAATGATGGTCAGTGGTTCGGTGGCAGGCATGAAAGGCCGGGTTGGTGGAGGCGGGTCACGGTTTGACCGGCGGAGCTGGCGGGGTCGTTTTCCTGGGTGCGATGCTCATTTCCTTGGCGACCATCTGGGCGACGATCAGCGGCTTGTTCGGATCGTTGAAAACCGGATCGCCGTATTCCTTCATCAGCAGTTCGACCTCGGCCATGCGTTGGGCCGCCGGGCTGTCCGGTTGCGAGACGAAGCCGTAGATTTCGGCCGCGCGGGTCTTGGAGGCTTCATATTGCCGCCGGTATTCGGCCTCGGACATCGCGCGAGCCGCGGGCCGGACCGTCTGGATGATGACGTCGCCGCCTCCGCCCACCTTGGTGGCGCCGGGCGGAGTGGCGGGAGCCTGGGTGCGCTCGAGTTCTGACAGTCGGCGCTCATAGGCGAGTTGCTGGGCCGTGGCGCGTTCGACTGCCGCCCGGGCGTTGGCCTCCACCGTCGCGGTGTTCGCGGCACGGCGGGCATCGGCCGCGGCGGCCTCCTGCTCGGCGATCACCTGTCGCAATGACTGGGCCTGCTGGTCGGCAATGGCGGCGCGGCGGGCGTTGTCCGCTGCGGCCTCCCGGGCCGCCCGCTGGTCGGCCAGAGTGTCGGCCGCCTGAGCGGCGGGCGCACCGAGCAGGGCCAGGGTGATTAAAAAGAGGGATGTTTTCATGGGAGGGACGGTTGCAGAAAAAATGGCCGGCTGGCCGTCAAAATCAAGCCAGACTGGCCGTTCACTTGATCTCGACCGACGCAGTTTTTGACCATTAAGGCCCCGTCTTCAGCCTTTTATGGCGGCTATTGGGCGGGTGGCGGCACAGGTTGCGGCCGGCCGGCCCGGCGCTTGGCCAGATTGGCGGCGGCATCCCGCAATTTCTGCTCCATGACCACTGGGAGAGCGGCTTGGTGAGGTAGTCGTCCATGCCGGCGTCGGCGCATGCCTGCCGGTCGGCATTCGACGCATGCGCGGTGAGCGCGATGAGATGCGGGCGCAATTCAGGCAGGTTGAGGCGGTGAATCTCGCGGGTGGCCTCCAGACTGTCCATATCCGACATCTGCACGTCCATGAGCACGGTGTCGTAGGGCTGCCGGGCGAGGGCGGCCAGCGCCTCGATGCCGTTGGCGGCCGTGTCGCAACGGTAGCCCATCTGCTCCAGGAAACGTGCCGCCACCCTTTGCTTCACCGGGTTGTCCTCGACGAGGAGGATGCGCAACGTTGGCAAATCGGCCGGGCGGACGCGCGTGCGGATCTCGGCGACAGCCGTATGCTGACGGGATCGGGCCCGGTTGGGCTTGTGCCGCGCGAGGGCTGCCGGCTAGTCTTTCCTGATGTTACCCCGCAGAATTATCTCCACCCTGCTCTTTCTTGCGATGACTGCGGTTGGCGCGCTGCTCACCCGGGGCGCCGGGAGCAATTACCAGGTGGTCGAAAACTGGGCGCGGTTCCCGGAGGGCGTCACCGCCTGGAGTGCGGCGACCGGAGTTGATCTCGGTCCGGAGGGGAACATCTACGTGTTCCATCGCAACGCGGAAATGCCGGTCATGGCGTTCGACTCCGACGGAAAATTCCTGCGGGCGTGGGGCAAGGGCCTGTTCAAGACCACGCATTTCCTGCGCACCGACCGGGAGGGCAACATTTGGGTCACCGACCGCGGCGACCACCAGGTCTTCAAGTTCAGTGCCCAGGGGAAACTCCTGATGACCCTCGGGCAAAAGGGCGTGACCGGCACCAACGAGTCGCGCGATGCGTTCTTTGGCGTGGCCGACCTCGTGATCGCGCAGAATGGCGATCTCTTCATCGCCGACGGCGAGGCCGGCAACCATCGGATCGTGAAGTATTCCAAAGCAGGGGAGTTCATCATGTGGTGGGGCGGCCGCGGCCCGCAACCGGGCCATTTCAATGAACCGCACAGCATCGCGATTGATGCGGCGGGACTCCTCTATGTCGGCGATCGCGGCAACAAGCGCATCCAGGTGTTTGACCAGACCGGGAAGTTTATCCGCGAATGGGCCCAGTTCGGGACGCCCTGGGGTGTTTTTGTCCTAGGTGACCGGCTGTATGTCGTGGACGGCACCGAGGCCAATTGTCTCTACATCGCAAATCTCAAGGACGGCACGATTATCGAGAAAGTGGAGGGTCTGAAAAATCCCCATGCCGTGACGGTGGACCCGAAGGGCGTGATCTACATTGGCGAAGTGAATGGGGCCAATGTCCGGAAACTCGTGCCACAACAAGAGCAAGCAGGCCCGAAGGGGGCTCTTTCAACTCCCCTCCCAAAACAACTGCCGCCTCGCCCTTGAACGACCCCGCTCGCGCACGGCGCGTGCGCGGGAGGAGTCAGGTTTCAGGAGCCAGGAGTCAGGAGATTGAGGCCGGAGATTTGTAACTGCGGATAGAGGAGATAGATTTACGCAAGGAAGGGAGAGTGCGTGGGAAGAGGCCAGAGGTCAGATGCCGGAAGCTTGCCCGCTGTGGCGGGACTGAGGACGGAGGTTAAACGCGGAGGACGCGAAGGGCGCAAAGGGCCATGCCGCAGCACGGATCGTAACAGGTTGTGGTGTTGGCTCTGACTTCTTGCAGGTATTGCGGGTTTTGGGATTAGGCGTTGTGATCGATCTTCCAGAGGCCGTAGATGCCAAGGACGGTTCCCACTGGCAAAGCGGGTAACAGCAGGAAGTTCAGGTAGCGGGTGAGCTTGCGGCCGGACTGTGCGTTGAAGGCGCGGGAGCAGAGCGTCACGGTAATTGCGATGAGGTAGAGGAGGTTGATGGCCGCCGCCCACGGAAGCAAACCGTCGGGAAGGTGGAGGTGGAGGCTGCCCGCGCTGGACAAGCCATAAAGGTAAAGTGGCAGGCAAACGCTGAGCGCGCAAAGCGGTGCGAGCGTGAGAAGGATGAGCGTGTAAAGACGATTGTGGTTGATGGTTTTCATGGGGTGGCGGCCTGCAAGCCGCTCACGGGTGAAATCGGCGGATGGTGGCTGGGGTGAAGGTTGAAAAATCGATGGTGCAAAATTCGATCACAGCGCAATTGGGGTTCAGATGCAGGCAACTCGTCGGCGGTGTGGTTGTCGAGGCGATTTCAGCCCGGCGGCAACACGGAGCGGCGCGACCGGCGGTCACGCCCTGCCTCGGAAGGGCGCAGCAAACTGCGGGGCGCATCTCAGTTTCTTGCAACCGCTCTTGCACGCCGCGCCGTAGCACGGTCAGTCGGCTGACCGTGCTGCTCGGAAACGCGGTCATGGCGGCGGCTCCGGTGTAGGTTGCGCGCTCGCCACGCAACTCACCACAGCGAGCAAGCTCCGGGGACAGAGGGCAAACGTGGCGCGACTAGCACGCCACCTACCGCCGAGCAAAACGATGCGAGCGCCGGCGGCCAGCCGACAAGGGTCATACAAGTGACAATCCCGAATCTTGGGGCGGGTCAGGTGGCCTCCGGGGATGAGGACTCCTTGGGGTAATAGCCTTGCACGCACTGCGGACACAGGCCGTGGCTGAACCGGACGGCGTGCTGCGCGTGGAAATAGCTTTCAAGGGGCACCCAGTGGTGCCCGTCGTTGTGGATTTTTTTGCAGACCGCGCAGATTTGCACCATGGTCCCGGCGCCTTGCAGGTCGTGCACGGCGGACAGTTTCTGGCGCAGGTGGTCGCGTTCCACTTCCAGCAGGCGGCGCTGCCGTCGTTCGTCGGCCAGGCGCAGCGCCCTGAGTACTGCCGGGAGCAGGTTCGAGAGCTGGTTCTTGTTGACCCAGTCGTCCATCCCGCGTTCGAGCGCCCGGATGATCAGCGCTTCGCTCAGCACCCCGCTGACGAGGATGAAGGGCACGTCAAAGAAGTTGGCGCGCAGTTGGGCCAGGGCGCCGAAGCTGTCAAAGGCGGCGCAGGCATGATCCGACAGGACGAGGTCGGGTTTTCTCCGCCCCAGCTCGGTGACCAGCTCCCGCTCGGTCGTGACCCGGGTGGTGTTGATCTGGAGACCGCTGTCGTCAAGCTCGCGCACAACGAGTTCAAAATCCTCCGGCTTGTCTTCCACCATGAGAACATGGAGCAAGGGCAGTGGGGCACCAGAATCCAAGGCTTGCATGACCGCAAAGAGAACTCAAATGCGGCATTTCTCAAAAAGGTTGTTTCCCTATTTTGCTCAATGGGAAAGCCCCTAGGAATCTCAGAGACCGTAAGCGCAACGAATCCTGTTGGCCGACTTTTCGTTGCCTTTCTACCACCTTGATTCGAGTGGCCAACCCACCTCTCAAATTACCGGTTACTGGCCGTCGAATTCTTTCAGCAACGCCTCCAGTCGGCGCTTGCGCGGCAACACCACATCCCGTCTCTGCTGGCGGAGTGACCAGATGCCGAGCGCCACTCCGTAGACGGGCATTAAGCTCAGCCAGACGATCATGTATCCATCGTCGCTGATGGACTTTTCGTTGAGCCGCGAGAGGGCGAGATTGAGGGCTGTCGGACAGATCGCCCCCAGCAGCACAACGACCAGCATGAGCGTCCGGTGGAGTGTCGTCGCCTGGTAGTCGAGTTGCGCGATGCTCCGGTTGAGTTGATCTCGAAGCGACTCGCCAAAGCTTTGCTCGCGCCGCGCCTGCGCCCGGTGGCGCACATACACCGCGCGCCCACTGAGCAGGGCGGCGACCGCGCCGACAATCGGAAGGGCGAAATCCCAACCGGTCACCACATCGGAATCGTGGCGGTAGATCGGTTTGACGAGGCAAAGCGCCATGCCGGCAACGAAAACCGCGCTCATAACGTAGATGATCAGAGACCTCTGCAAAACTCGGGTGAAACGCGTCCGTGTCCGAGTGCGTCAGAGTAGGCGATGCGCTCCCGGCCCGCCACCCAACTCACACTGACCGACAGCTTCCAGCCGGCCGCGCCGGCGAACGACTTCCTCGACCGGCTCGACGAGCTGGTGGACTGGCGGCCGATCCAGACGGCGCTGGCGGCGATGTTCACCGCGACGACGGGCCGGCTGCCCCAGCCGCCGCTGGTGGTCTTCAAGATGCTGCTGCTCCAGACCTGTTACGGCCTGTCCGATCCGCAGTGCGAGGAGCAGGTCCGCGACCGCCTCTCGTGGCGCCGGTTCACTGGCCTGAGTCTGACTGATGCGGTGCCGGACGAGACCACGCTGGTGCGGTTCCGCCAACGCCTCGTGGCCCACGGCCTGCACGAGCGCCTGCTCGAATTGGTCAATCAACCGCTCGCCGCGCACGGCCTGCTGGTGCGCGCCGTCACGCTGGTGGACGCGACCCTCATCCAGGCCGCCCGCCGCGCCCCGGCGAAAAGCGCGCCCACCGCCGGCGGCGACCCGGACGCCGACCACACCGTCAAACGCGGCCAGGCGCACTACGGCTACAAGGCCCACGTCGCCGCCGACGGCGAGCACACCCTGATCCGCAAGGCCGACCTCAGCGCGGCCAGCGTCCACGACAGCCAGCGCTTCACGGCTGTGGTCACCGGCGACGAGGAGAAAGTCTACGCCGACAAAGCGTATCACAGCCGGGCGCGCACCGCGTGGTTGCACGCCCGGGGCATCGCCAACGGCATCCTGCGCCGGGGCGCGCGCGGCCATCCGCTCAGCGCGGCGGCGCACCGCCTGAACCGCGCGCTCGGGACGGTGCGCGGCCGGGTGGAGAAAATCTTCGGCCACTGGAAACGCAACCTCGGCTACGACCGCGCCAGATATGTCGGCTGGGCGCGCAACCGCCTGGAGCTGGAGCTCAAATGCCTCGCTTGGAACCTCCGC
>CANJLB010000032.1 GCA_947475065.1 Opitutia bacterium
GCGCTTTCAGGGCAAATTCTCTGCGGACATCTTTCATGGTGTTGGTTCTCCAAGGCATCCGGCTTCTTTGCAGAATGCCGGCGATTTTCACTACCCCCTGGTTAGGATGTCCTGACACTGACCTGGATAGGATGTCCTGAAACTGCACCTTTTAGCAGAAAGCTAGGAAGCCAGGAAGTCAGGAATCGGAGGGGTGGAGGTTTGGTGCTTGGTGCTTCGTCCCGGATTCATGCTTTCTTGGTTTCCTGCTTAAATGTTCTGTTCTGGCGGGGAGCGGAAACGCGGAGAGGCGGAATGCGGATTGCGGAATTATTTCTGGCTTCTGACTTCTGGCTTCTTGGTGGACTGATATGGCGGGCGAATTGGTTCGATTTTCCCGGTCGGACGCTTCATGCGGTTGGCGCAGACCATTATTTACCAATCCAATGAACGGACGTGTTACCATGAGCGATGTGGCCAAGCGTGCCGGCGTGCATGTCACGTCGGTGTCGCTCGCGCTGCGCAATCATCCCTCGCTGCCGCCCACAACGCGGGCACGGCTGTGCCGGCTCGCGGAAAAAATGGGCTACCGGCCCGACCCCGCGCTGAGCGCACTGGTCGCCTACCGGCACCGGGCGCGGATGGCCAAGGACCAGCCCACCCTCGCCTATGTGACGAACTGGGACACGCAATGGGGCTGGCGGGACCATGTCGCCGCCCACCGGATGTTTTTCGAGGGCGCAACGGCCAAGGCCGCCCTGCTCGGCTACCGGCTGGAGCATTTCTGGCTCGGCGAGCGGGGGCTCACCCCCCGGCGCCTGAGCGACATTTTGGCGGCGCGGGGCATCACGGGCGTCATCCTGGCCTCGCACCGGCTGGCGGCCGACGTCCCGCTGGAATTTGACTGGCCGAGGCTCAGCGCGGTGAAGATTGATTTTTTCCCCCGCGAGCCGGCCATGCACAACGTCACGAACGACCAGCGCGCCGTGATCCAGCTGGCGGTGCGGCGCGCGCGGGAGGCCGGCTACGCGCGCATCGGGCTGGTGATGCCAACGTGGTGGGATGAGATCGTGGACCTCGCGTGGTCGGCCGGGTTTCTCGCCGCGCAGCAGGCCGTGCCGGTCGCCAGGCGCGTTCCCATCCTGATCTACGACGACCCGGGGCGGGAATGTCTGGTCCCGCGCTCCCTGCTGGCCGGGTGGCTGCGGCGACACCGGCCGGAAGCAATCGTGAGCTACCAGCCGTTTGTGCGACCGCAGCTCGCCGCGCTGGGCGTGGCGGTGCCGCAGGACGTGGCGTTTGCGGACATCTTTCTGACGGAAACTGACGGGCGCACCGCCGGCGTCCGCCAGAACTGCCACCGCGTCGGCGAGCAGGCGGTGGAGATTCTTGCCGGCCAGCTCCACCAGAACATCCTCGGACTGCCGACCATCCCCATCTCGACACTGGTCGAGGGATCCTGGTTCGATGGCGCTTCGCTGCCGTCGCGTCCGGCTGCGGACACAGGGCCGGCAGGCGGGGCCGGGAGGAGCAAGGGCCGAGTCCCCGCGCGCAAGAAACGGGCGGCAAAAATTACCGTGCGCTCATCATCATTAAAGAACGGCCATCCGGCGGTTTGAGAATAACGGGGCGCAGAGCCGCTCTTCTCCGTGGCGGAACGCGAAATTTGGCTCTACGGTGAGAGTCAGGAAGGTTTTGGGCGTCAGTGCCGGGTGGGTAGATTGGGAACAGTCCGGTTACCGTCCACCCCCATCACCCGATTCCCCATGTTTTTTCGTCCTTCGATTGCCCTGCTTGCAACGGGTTGCGTGCTTGCCGCCGCGACTGGTGCCGTCGCCCAGCCGGCCACCCTTCCCTCGCTCCCGGCTGCCGTGCCGTCGCTGGAAGCCCTGAAAACCAGTCTGAACCTCACTGAGGCCCAGGTGAGCACCATCGCGCCGCTGCTGGCCGAGATCGCCAACGCCCGGGAGAGCCTCGTGCAGAGTCAGGCCAATCTGGTGAGCATGCGCGGTGGTTTGGCCGATAAAAGCATGTTCCTCGCCCGTTTGAGCGAGGAACAGAAGGCGCGGCTGGCCGATGTGGTCAACCGGCCCTATTTCACCTCGCGCATCCCCATTGCGAACGGCCAGCATGTGGACTGGGCCTCGCGCCTCGACTGGGATCTCGCCGACCTGCTGGTTTACCGCGAAGCCAACGCCCAGCTCGGCCCGCCTGCGCCGGGCGAAAACCGGGTCATCTTCATCGGCGACTCCATCACCGAGAACTGGCAGCGCACCTTCAACAGCGGCAACGCGCCCCTCTATCCTGGCAAGACCAACTACATCGGCCGCGGGCGCACCTCGGAGACCACGCAGCAGATGCTCCTCCGCTTTCGCCCCGATGTGATCGATCTCAAGCCCAAGGCCGTCGTCATCCTCGCCGGCACCAACGACATCGCCGGCAACTTCGGCCGTTCGACCGACAAGATGATCCAGGATAATCTCATTTCGATGATTGACCTGGCCTCGCTGAACAAGATCAAGGTCGTCCTCTGCGCCATCCTGCCGACCACGCGCTACAGCTGGCAGCCCAGCGTGACCGATGGCACCGTGCGCGTCATCGCGCTCAACAAGTGGATCAAGGAATACTCCGCCACGCGCCCCGGCGAGGTGTTCTTCGTGGACACCCACACGCCTTTGGCCGGCCCGAACGGCACCATGAGCTATAGCAACGACGGCACCCACCCCAGCGCCGAAGGCTACGCCATCATCTCGCCGCTCGTCGAGCAGGCCATCAACGCGGCGATCGCGGCGAAATAAGATCGGCGGCGGCAGAAAATCTCCCCCATGACCCACCGTCCGGCCCTTCGTCTGCTGCTTATCTTCACTGTCGGCTTGGGCTTGGTGCTCCCGACGGTTTCCATGCTGCGCGGTGCGGCGGCTCCCGCCCCCGGCCCGGTCACGGCCACGCCCCTGCACAAAAGCGGGATTTATGATCTCGGTGAAAAGGCCGGCTGGACCCTGACCGCCACCCCGGGCGTGCCGACTCCCGCGGGAGATTTCACTTACACGGTCAAAACCAACAACGCCGCCGTCATCAAGACCGGCACTTTCAGTCTGGCGTCGGGCAGCGCGACAATCGAGGTCACGCCGAACGAACCGGCGATGCTGTATGTCCAGATCACGCCGCCGCCCGCCGCCACCCCGGCAGCCCCGGCCGGCGGTGGTGCACGGGCAGGCGGAGCGGGCCAGTTTGCTCCCGCCGCCGCCGCCCCGCTGCCGACAATCGAGGCGCTCAAGACCACGCTCACCCTCACCGAAGCGCAGGCGGCGGCCATCCAGCCGCTTCTCGACGATGTGACCAAGGCGCGGGCGGAGATGTTAGACAGGCAGACTACTCTCACGCTGCTGAGCACCGCGCTCGGCGGCAGGATAACTCCGCTGCTGACGGAGGCCCAGCGTCCCCAGCTTGTGCAAGTGCTCACCCCGGCTCCGCGTGGCGGTGGCGGTGGTGGCGGTGCCCGTGGCGGCGGTGGCGGACTCACGCTCGGCGCGGCGATCGCGCCGACGAAGATCCAGCCCGGCACGCCGCGTCCGGCGGATTTCGATGCGTTCTGGGAAGGCAAGCTCGCGGAGCTCGCCAAAATTCCGATCAATCCCGTCCTCACGCCCACGCCGACGAACAAGGAGGGTGTGGAGTTTTACACCGTGATGCTGGACAGCGTTGGTTCCCATGTCCAAGGCTACCTCGCCAAGCCCGCACGGGAGGGAAAGTTTCCCGCCATCATCCAGTTTCAGTATGCCGGCGTCTATGCGCTCAGCCCAGCGTCCTCGCAGGATCGCGCCGCCGAAGGCTGGCTGGCGTTCAATGTGGACTCGCACGACATCGCGCCCAGCGTGGGCACCGGTGCGCCGGGCAACTACAACTCGCTCGGCAACACCGACCGGGAGACCTCCTATTTCCTGAACATGTATCTGCGCGACGCCCGCGCCGTGGACTATATCAGGAGCCGGCCCGACTGGGACGGCAAGACGATCGTCTTCCAAGGCATCAGCATGGGCGGCCAGCAGAGCCTCGCCACCGCCGGCCTGCGCCCCAACGACGTGACCGCCGTCCTCGTGCTCGTCCCCTCCGGCGCGGACATTGCCGGCAGCCTGCACGGCCGCACCGCCGGTTATCCCAACTGGGGCACCAACGACCCCAAGGTCGCCGCCACCGCGCCCTACTTCGACACCATCAATTTTGCCTCCCGCATCAAGGCTCCCGTCCTGCTAGCGATGGGCTTTCTCGACACCATCGCCCCGCCGGTCGGCAACTGGACCGTCCTCAATCAAATCCCCGGCCCGAAGGAAGCCGTTCCACTCGTTGACGCGGCGCACAATAATCAGAGCACCGCGCAGCAGCTTGCGCCCTACGAGAACCGCGCGAAGGAAGTGCGCGACCTCATTCTCCACGGCGGCACTTTCAAGCCCAATGCGGCCACCTCGCGTCCATCAATGTAAAATCAGCTCATTCTTTTCCACCTTCCGAAACCCTCCTAAATCCTCCAAAACCCTCCCATGAAAACGTCAAAATCCATCTGTGCCCTCTCAGCAGCCAGCCTGCTGCTGGCGTTCGCAACCTCTCTTCCGGCCCAGCCCGCTGCCCCGGCGGATGGCGCCGCCCCCGCCGCCCGTGGGGCGGGTGGCGCCCGTGCCGGTGGCGGTGCCCGTGCTGGTGGTGGTGCCCGTGGTGCCCTTGGTGCCCGCGGCGGCGCGGCCGCCGCCCCGGTCCCGCTCACCATCGAAAGCCTCACCACCGCGCTGACTCTCACGGAGGCGCAAGTGGCCACCATCAAGCCCTTGTTCGACCAGATCGATCAGGCGCAGCAGGACCTGACCACCAAGCAGGCCGTCGCCAGCACGGCCGGCACCGACTTCAGGACACGGCTTGCGACCATCTTCACCGACGCGCAGAAGAAAACCATCGGGGCCGCCGATCTGCTTGGCACCTACAACGACCACCCCTACATGATGGCCCAGCTCGGCATCACCGCCCTCCGCCCGGGTAAGAGCGGCAGCAACCAGAATGGCCCCGGCTTTATCCTTGAGACAGCCAACCCGTGGAAGGACACGATGCCCGACGTGATGAAGATGAAGAACGGAGCCAAGGTTACCCGCGCCAACCAGTGGCCCGCCCGGCGCAAAGAGATCTTGGAGGACTTCGAGCGCGAGGTCTATGGCCGCATCCCAGCCAACGTTCCGAAGGTCACCTGGGTGGTCACCGGGGCCACCGCGGCGGTCACCGCCGATGGCATCCCGACCATCACCCGCCAGCTCATCGGTCGGGTGGACAACAGCGCCTATCCCGCGATCAGCGTCAACATCCAGGCCAGCTACACGATCCCGGCCAACGCGACCGGCCCGGTGCCGCTCTTTCTCTCCTTCGGCGGCGGCGCGCAGCAGGCCTATGCGCGCGGTTGGGGCAGCGGCTCCATCCAGCCCGGCAGCATCCAGGCCGACAGCGGTGGTAATTCCCTCCGCCAGGGCATCATCGGCCTCACCAACAAAGGTCAGCCCCGCAAGCCGGACGACTGGGGCTCCCTCCGCGCTTGGGGCTGGGGCGTGAGCAAGCTCATTGACTACTTCGAGCAGCATCCCGAGGCCGGGGTCAACCCGCGCGCCGTCACCATCGAGGGCGTCTCACGTTACGGCAAGGCTGCGATTGTCACCATGGCCTTCGACGAACGCGTCGCCTCCGCCTTGGTCGCCTCCTCCGGCGAGGGCGGGGCCAAGCTCCACCGCCACGACTTCGGCGAGGCCGTTGAAAATCTCACCGCCACCGGTGAGTATCACTGGATGTCGGGCAGCTTCCTCAAATACGGCGCGTCAGAGGCCGTGTTTGGCAAAAAGGACGCCGGCGACCTCCCCGTGGACTCCCACGAGCTCATCGCGCTCTGCGCGCCGCGCCCGGTGTTCATCAGCTACGGTATTGAGCCGGGCGACCCGAAATGGGTCGGCGCCGCAGGCAGCTACATGGCCACCATCCTCGCCAGCCCCGTATACAAGCTGCTCGGAAAGAAGGCCTTGGATGTGAACCCTGCGGACTATATCACCGCTCCCATGCCCGCTGTGCAGCAGCTTGTCGGTGGTGAGCTGGCATGGCGTCAGCACGAGGGTGGCCACACTTCGGGACCAAACGTCGTCCCGTTTTTGGAGTGGGCCAGCACCTATATCAAGGCTCCGGCGCTCGGCCAGTAAGCGCAACCCGCCTCCACGGAGGCTGGGAAGAAACCTCACGCGGAAGCCGTTGCCTTTGGCGGCGGCTTCCGTTTTTTGCCGAGATTCCATGCTAATTTCTCCTATGAAGAACCCAATCCGATTTCTCCCCTCACTGGCCGCCGCCGTGCTCCTCGCCGGCGTCGCCCGCGCCCAGCCGGCGCGCGGCGCGGCTGGCAACGCCGCCGGCGGCGCGCCTACAGTGCCCACAATAGAGAACCTCCGGACCGCGCTGACCCTCACGGATGCGCAGGCCGCGACCATTGCCCCCCTGCTCGCCGAGATGGCCGCAGCGCAGAAAAACGTCGCCGACCTTCAGGGGCGTTACGGCACACTCCGGGCCTCATTGGCCGTGGATGCTGGGGCGTCCCTGACGGATCCGCAAAAGGCCCAGCTCGTGCAGTTGCTCGCCGCCCCCGCGCGGGGCGGCCGCGGCGGAGGTGGTGGCGGCGGAGGTGGCGCGCCTGCTGCCCAGGCGGACCAGCCCTCACCCCGCACCGACGACAATTCCAAGCTCGCCCACGAGCAGCACCTCGCGAAGAAAACGCAGGGCAAGATTGACGTCTACGTCGAGGGCGACTCCATCGCCCGCCGCTGGGGCACCAGCGACGCCCAATACGCCCCTATGCTTGCCAACTGGAAGGAGAACTTCTTCGGCTGGAACGTCGCCGACTTTGGCTGGGGCGCCGACACCCTCCAGAACATCCTCTGGCGGCTCGACAACGGCGAGCTCGATGGCGTCAACCCCAAGGTCATCGTCTTCCTCGGTGGCACCAATAACGTCACCAACGCGCCTAACACCGACGAGAAAGCCCAGGAGATCGCCCGGGGCATCAAGGCCATCCTCACACGCTTTCAGCAGAAGGCCCCCACCGCCACCGTCGTCCTCACCGGCATCTTTGCCCGCAACAACGGCGGGCCAACCTTCGAGCTCATCAAAAAAATCAACGCCATCGTCGCCACTTACGCCGACGGGAAAAAAGTCCGTTACCTCGACGTGAACGACAAGCTCGCCGACGCCAACGGCATCCCTCTCCCCGGCATGATGGGCGACGGTTTGCACCCCACGCCCAAAGGCTACCAAGTGTGGGCCGACGGCCTGAAACCCATTTTGACCGAGCTGCTCGGCCCGCCGGCGAAGGAAGACCATGCCCCGCCGCCGACCGGCGATCCGAGCGCCACGCGCCCGGCGACACCGGCTCCATCGCCTGCTTCCGGCGGCTGAGTAGCCTCTGGGTAGGGCGGACCCGCTGGGTCCGCCGTATTCGCGGACATTCCTGGCCCGGCCTGCACAATTTTCAGACGACCCTATCCCCTCCCCCCATGAAAACAAACTCCCCACTAAAACTCGCGGTTCTCACCGGTTTGCTTGTCCTATCCGGCACCAGCGCTTTCGCCCAGCGCGGTGCGACCAGCAATCCCGATCACGCTGAAATGCTGACCCGGCTTGGCATCACCCAGCCGCTGCGCCCCGGGCCTGCCGGCTCGGACGTCAACGCGGCCAACTATGCCAACTATGATGAGAGCAAGGCCACGGCGAAATCCCCGGTGCCCGACCTGCTGACGATGGGCGACGGAAAAACCAAGATCACCACCCCCGCGATGTGGGAGCAGCGCCGCAAGGAGCTGTTCGAGATTTTCGACCGCGAGTTCTACGGCCGCCTGCCTGAGGCCGCCAAGACGATCAAGGTGACGTGGGAGGTCACGGGTACCACGCAGGGCATGAGCGGCAATATCCCGACCATCACGCGCCAGCTCGTCGGCCATGTGGACAACTCGAGTTACCCGGCCATCACAGTTAATATTGGGGCCTCGGTTACGACCCCCGCTAATGCCGCCGGCAAGGTGCCTGTGATCATTGTGTTCGGTGGTGGTGGCGGTGCGCCGCGTGGCGCAGGAGCCGGGCCGGCAGGTGCGCGTGGGGCCGGCGCCCCGGCTCCGGCGAACCCGCTCAGCATTGAGAATCTGCGTACGGTGCTAAGCCTGACCGAGGCGCAAGCCGCGCAGATCGGGCCATTGCTCAAAGAAATTACCGACACGCAGCAAGCACTCGCGAGTGTCCAGGGCACCGCGACCACGCTCTCCGCGGGCCTTCGGGGAAAGCTGACCGCCATCCTCACCAGCGAAGCGCAGAAAACTCAGCTGGTCGCTCTCCTCGTTCCTGCGCGGGATAATAATCCCTCTTTCCCAAATGGGGCCACGACGTGGCAACAGGCCGCCATCTCGCTCGGCTGGGGTTACGGGAGCTTGAATCCCGGCAGCATTCAGGCCGATAGCGGCGGTAACAATCTCCGGCTGGGCATCATTGGTCTCATCAACAAGGGCGAGGCCCGCAAGCCCGACGACTGGGGCGCACTGCGTGCCTGGGCTTGGGGTGCGGGCCGGCTGATTGACTTCTTCGAAACCGACGCACTGGTGGACGCCAAGCAGGTCGCCTTTGAGGGTGTTTCCCGCTACGGCAAGGCCACCATCGCCACGCTCGTCTATGAGCCGCGCGCCTTCACGGGCTTTGTCGCTTCCTCCGGGGAAGGTGGCGCGAAAATTTGGCGTCACTTGGTTGGTGAGCAGGTCGAGAGCCTCGCTGGCACCAACGAGTATCACTGGATGGCCGGCAATTTTCTCAAATACGCCGGCCCGCTCACCGTGGATGACCTGCCGGCCGATGCGCACCAGTTTGTCGCGCTAGTCGCGCCGCGGCCCATCTTCCTGAGCGGAGGGGAATACATCGAGTTCAACGGAGCCCCCGGCCATCCCGGGTCCCGTTACAGCAACGAGTCGTGGCAGGACACACCCGGCACGTTTATGGCCGCCGCCGGCGCCAGCCCCGTCTGGAAATTGCTCGGCAAAAAAGCGCTGAGCAACGACAAGCTCAACCTGCACTTTGAGGATGTGCCCAATCCGATGAAGGCACCGATGCCGGCGCCGCTCACGCCGTTGATTGATGGGGACATCGCCTTCCGCCAGCACGGCGGTGCTCACGAGGATGGCCCGAATTGGTCCACGTTCATCGAGTTCGCCAGCCATTACTTCAAGTCGCCTGGCTTTAAAAAATGAGCGCCCGTCGCTCTCCGGTTCATCCTGTTTCAACGCCGCCCTGTTCGCAGGGCGGCGTTTTGCTTTGGCGGTGGCCCGCAGGTGGCAGCGTCGAAATTTGGCTCGGCATCCCGGGCCGGACTCATCCACCTTGCCGGGCATGGACACCCCGCAAACTCCGTCAAAGATCGCTATTGTCACCGGTGCCGGCTCGGGCATCGGCCGCGCCACTGCCCAGGCATTGCTGGGTGCCGGCTGGTCGGTGGTGCTGGCCGGGCGCCGGCCTGACGCCCTTGAGGCCGCTGCCCGTGAATCGGGGGCGCCGGCCGCGCGGACCCTCGCCGTCGCGACCGATGTGACCGACCCGGCCTCCGTGCGCACGCTTTTCGCACGCACGCAGGAGGCGTTTGGCCGGCTCGACCTGCTGTTCAACAACGCCGGGGTGGGCATCCCCGGGGTGCCTTTTGAGGAGCTGCCGCTCGCGGGCTGGCGCGCGGTGGTGGACACCAACCTGACCGGGGTGTTTCTGTGCGCACAGGAGGCCTTTCGCCTGATGAAAAACCAGCGGCCGCAGGGCGGCCGCATCATCAACAACGGCTCGATCTCGGCTCATGTGCCGCGCCCGAACTCGGCCCCCTACACCGCCACGAAGCACGCGGTCACCGGCCTGACCAAGTCCATCGCGCTCGACGGTCGCGCCTACGACATCGCCTGCGGCCAGATTGACATCGGCAACGCCGACACCGCGATGGCCGGCGCGATGAAAAAGGGGGTTCAGCAGGCAGACGGCTCCCTCGCGATCGAACCAACGATGGAGGTGCGGCACGTGGCCGACGCCATTCTCTACATGGCCGGACTCCCGCTGCACGCCAACGTGCAAACGATCACCGTCATGGCGACCAAGATGCCGTATGTCGGGCGGGGGTGAGCCGGCTGCTGACGCCCTGATTTCTGCGGCCATCTGCTGGCTGCCGGGACCAAACAAAACGGAACGTTCGCCGCTGTCTGCGGTCGCCAGCAGGCGCGCAGACTCCTTTCATACGGCCGCGTCTCCTTCCTATGTCCACCCACTCCTCGCACTTCCTGGAAAATGCTTCGCCCGGAGGCACTTCGTCCAACCTGATCTATACCCTGGTCGCATTGCTGGTCGGCCTGCCGGTGGCCTGGGCGCTGTTCATCCTCAGCCAGCCGAAAATCTACCAGGCCGCCGCCACTTTGAGAATCCCAAGCGGCAGCCCAACAGTCGTGCAGGCATCGGGGGGGATGGTAGCCGTACCTGCCCTCATCGGGCCGGAGGAGGTAGGCACCATCCTGGCTGCCATCCACGGCAGCACCGTGCTTGACCCTGTCGCCGCCCGTTTGAGTGGTGCAGACCTGGTGCAATTCATGGCGCCTTATTCCAAGGCTGGCACCCCCGTCATGGCTCCCGTTGATCTGCTCAGAAAAAATCTCAGCGTGTCAATGCGACGCGGCACGTTTGTCATTGAAGTGAAATATAACCATCCCGATCCGCAGATGGCGGCCAGAGTGGCCAACCTGATTGCCGAGGAGTATCTCAAGTTTGCTGACCAGGCGGCGGCTTCCTCCGCGGGCACCTCCGCTCCGCCGGCTATCCGTCCCACGCTGCTCGATCGTGCGACACCCCCGTCGGACGCTCCGGTGAACCCTGTTCGTTGGCTGCGACGGTGAGCCTGCGACAGCCGGCGGCCAGAGGCAGAGCGGAGACAGCTATTTCTCGGGAGAGACCTTCGGGCTGATCAGGATGGGATGGGGCGGGTCGTATTTGTTACCCAAGTTAGAATCCGAAATTGAACACGCGCTCCAGCTCGGGTGCTTTCGCAAGGTCGCGCGGGGTGATCATCAGGCGGTCGAGCGGGAGGTCGTTGGGGCCGCATTGGTCGTATTTTTGGATGACCTCGCTGTAGGGCCGCCAGTCAAGGTCGCCCAGTTTCACGAGCCGGCCGAGCGGTTGGCCGGTCACGACCTGCCAGCCTTTCCACACCAGTTCGGAGCAGTAGATGGCGTCGTCGCCCAGCTCGTAGCGGGTATCGTAGGGCAGGCCGAGCAGCCGTTCCATGCCGGTGCGCATGGCGGGGATGGATGCGCGGTGTTCCGGCCGGAGCCGGTAGGCCGCGAGGTGGTTGCCACGCCCGCGCAGAATCCATGGCAGCCGCGAGGTGTAATGCACATTGCCGATGGCCTCGAGCACCATCCAGCGCCCGTCGTGCCGCACCACCACGCCGCAGTGGGAAAACGGCGAATGCGTCGCCCCTTCGATGGTTTCGACGAGGTCGGAGCCGCCGGGCAGAGATTGAAAAACCACGTCGCCTTCCTGTGGCGCATAGGCGAGCCACACCACCAACGGCCGAACAGCCCACGCCGTCGATACCGTCAGCAATGCCAGCAAAATGCCGAAGCGAATTTTCGCAAAACGCGTGATGGGGAACCAGCGCATGCCGCAGTCAATTACACCGGGCCGTGTTTGGCAACTGCGCAGTCGGCGGGGGAGTGTATGGTTTGGTCTTTGGTAGGTTGCGCGCTCGCCGCGCAACTCACCACAGCGAGCAAGCTCCGGTGACAGAGGGCAAACGTGGCGTGACGAGCACGCCACCTACCCCGGAAAATTCAAACTGTGCCACCACCGTCGGCGGGGGAAAGGGCATGATCTGCGTGGGGCGCGGTTTTCTTGTGGTGTCACGCTGGCACCCGGAGTCTCCGCCAAGGTTGGGCGTTGCAATTTTCCGGCCTATTCTCAGGCTCGTGGGCCTTATGCTTTTTCGCCCCACCCTATGTTTGCGCGCCAGTCTCATCGTTTGGGCCGTCGCGCTGAATTGCGCCGCGGTGGCGTCGCTGTCGGCCGCCGCGCCGGCGGCTTTGCCCGCGCCGGTGCCGGTTCGTGCCGGAGCTGCGGGGAATCAGACCGCCATCTATCCTTTCCAGCCGCCCGCTGGCAAAGCCACCGGAGGCGCTTTGCTCATCGTTCCGTCGTCCGGCTCCGCCACCAATGCCAATGGCGAGGGGGTGCAGCTTGCCCGCTGGCTTAATGAGCACGGCGTCGCGGGCTATGTGCTGCGCGGCGGCACCGCCGCCGATGTGAACCGCGCCTTGCAGTTTCTTCGCATGCACGCGGCCGATTACAAAATTTCCCCGCAGCGCATCGGTCTTCTCGGCTTTGGCGACGGCGCGGCCCTCGCGGCCGAAGCCGCCTACAATCAACAGGTCGCCGCCAATCCTGACGCCTCCGACCCGGTGGAAAAGGTTGCCAGCCGGCCCGACTATGTGGCGCTCATCTGGGGGTCGGCCCCGGTGGCGGATGGGGTGACGGCGTCTTTGCCCCCGACCTTCCTCGTCGGATCCTCCAGCACCGCCGATGGGCAGGCCGGCATGTTTGACCTCTGGTCCCGGCTGCGCGGCGCAGGCGGCGGCGGACGCGGTGGTCGCGGCGGAGCGCCGGGCGCAGGTGGACGCGGCGGAGCCCGGGGAGGCGGCGGCGCAACCCCGGTGGACGCGCACTTCTTCGCCAAGGCCGATGCCAGTTCCGGACTCGGTGGAGACAACCCCTCGCTCAGCACATGGCCGGAGACATTTCTCACGTGGGCAAAATTCATGGGCTTTCTCACCGACGGGCCCCGCGTGCCGCTCAAGGGCCTGGTGACGATTGACGGCCGCACCATCCCGCATGGCTACCTGATTTTGACGCCGGTGGACTTCGTAGGTGCCGGCCCCATCGCCGCCCAGATCCTGAACTCCACCGCCAACGTCCCCCTCGGCCAGTTCAATGTGTCCGCCAATCTCGGCGCAGTCCCGGGCCGCTACCGGGTGGACGTGCGCCAGAACATGACCCGCTGGCTGAGCAACTCCTTCACCAACGGCCTGACCAACGGCAACAGCGAGGCCGCGGTCACCTTTGGCCACTACCGCCCGCTCGCGCCAAGCATCGAGGATCTGAAGTCCTTTACCAAGGTGCACCCGTCGGACAAGGACGACTACATCATCGAGATCAAGCCCGACGCTGCGGCCAATCTCGACCTGAACATCGCCGTGTTCAGCCGCGACACGCCCCCGCCCGCGCCCCTCGGCGACACCGTCACCGCCAAGGGCGCGCCCTCGGGCGGCCTGCTGAACGGTGCGCAAAATCCCGGCCAGGCCGCCTACCTTGAGCAGCTCAGGAACACGCCGCCCGGCCCCGTGCTCGGCATTCCCGAGCCGTTGCTGCTCTGGCCCGAGGGCGCGCCTGGCGCGATCGCCGATGCCAACGGCGTCTTCACCGACGAGGACAAGCCTGCGATTTACGCCTTCCCCGCACCCGCCGGCAATAACACCGGCGCGGCCGTGCTCGTGCTCCCTGGCGGCGCATTCACCAACCGCGGCATGGACAACGAGGGCGTGCACATCGCCAAATTCCTCAACCGTAACGGCATCGCCGGCTTCGTCCTGCGCTACCGCATCGGCGGGAACTACCCGAGCCGTAACATTTCCACGATGGACGCCCACCGCGCCATGCAATACCTCCGCGCCCACGCCGCCGAGTTCAAGATCTCACCCGACCGCATCGGCACCATCGGGTTCTCCGCCGGCTCAGAGCTGGAGGGGGACGCGTTTTTCAACAGCGTCCTCCCCGGCGACCCCGCTGCTGCGGATCCGCTCGACCGCCTTTCGACCAAGGGCAACTTCAACATCCTCATATACGGCGGCCGCAATCTTACGCCGGCGGTCGCCGCGACCGCGCCGCCCACCTTCCTGTTCAACACCCTGGAGGACGGTGGCCACCTGACGCCCGAGGTCAGTGTCTTCAACGGCCTGCGCACCGCCGGCGTGCCGGTCGAGGCGCACTGGTATCAGGTCGGCCCGCATGGCACGGGCATGTCGCTGGGCGATCCGCAGCTCGGCCAGTGGCCCGGGCTGATGGTGAAGTGGCTCAAGACCGGCGGCTGGCTGGCGGCCAGGCCCGCCGCCAAGTGAGCCATCCCGACACGCTGCCAGCCCACCCCCGGCCGTGAAGCTTTAAAAATATCAAACCATGATGCCCCTTTGACGTGGCTTCGCGATCGCCTTGTCGAAAGTTCACATATGCCCCCTTCTTTCCTCCCTTAAATTAATTTATTATATGAAGCTTAAAAAAATTTCCAGGGCAATAATATTAATAGCTATAAGCGCTGGAGGATCAAGCTATTATCTGTTTTGTCGGAGCAAGACAAAGTCAGTTGCTAATAATGAAGATCAAATATTAATTGATGATTCACGGGTAAAAAATACAAATGACGCAGACTTGGCTGAAGCAAAAAAACGAGCAGAATCGATAAGAACGACGGCCCTGCTGCTAGAGAGTTCTTTTGATCTCCGATACGGGAAAATTCTTTCCAAATTAAATATGGATCCCGGAAGTGACGTATATGAAAAAATAAAGCTAATTTTGATTGGACGGCAATTAAGTGTGGATGTGGTATTGGAAAGAGCAAAGGATGGACTTGTGAACTTACAATATGATGACAAAGGCAGCAAGACTCTAGTATCCATGACTATTCCGTCAGATTGGAAGGAACGTATTTTGTCTGCAAAATCCACATGGAATAGTCAATTAATAACCGCAGTCGGAGATCAGTTGGCTACAGACCTCATTTTCTATGTGGACAGTCTCGCGATTAGGAATTCGGCGGTGGAAAAAATACAAAAAGAATTATCCGCCACACCTAAAAATACATTAAATGAAGTTCAGGAAAATGCATTATTGG
Source organism: Opitutia bacterium (assembly GCA_947475065.1). GTDB lineage: Bacteria > Verrucomicrobiota > Verrucomicrobiia > Opitutales > Opitutaceae > CAIYUN01. The sequence goes on from CANJLB010000032.1 coordinate 14,981, forward strand.
CCGACATGCTTAAAGCCAACGCCGATAATTATGGCACTTGGCACAATTTTATTACAGATGATGTGTTGGCACACGCAAAAACTTACCTTAACCCTGTTCAATATAATGTATTGCAAATATCGGCCATTGAGCGTTCGAATCGTGAGCAAGCAATTCAGTCCGCAATAAATCAATATAAATCAACTCATTGAAGGGTAGATAACATTCGAAATGGGGCTGTTGCCCACCGGGTGTCTCGTAGTTACGGCAAGGGCAAGCGTCCGGCGGAGCACCCCCTGACGGAGGGATTTGCTTACGGCCAGACTGCCGCCGGCCACGGATAACTCCCGGGCTTGATGAGGAGCAGAGGGCCGGGCGCAGCGGTTGGGCGCAGCGCACCGATGCCCGGCGCGGACGCCTCACACGCGCGGAGCTGAGACCAGCCTTGCGCACGGATGACCGCCCGTGCGGTCGCGCCGCCCTCAAGCAGCAGCCGTGCAACGGGCACGGCGCCGAGCAGGGCGGCGACGGAAGCGGCGAGCGTTTGCGTGAGCACCGCAGGTGTCACCCCCTGTGTGGCGGGACTATCGCCGATGCCGAGCAATCCGCAGCCCTGCGAACGCAACGCATCGCCGGCAGCCGCGAGGTCGTGGGGCAGCGCAAAGACGGGGATGCCGAGTTTTTCCGCCCCGGCCCGGCGCTGCCCCCATGAGGCCACGCTGCCGCAGACGAGCAGTGTGGGGAAATGCGGAGTGTGGATTGCGGAGTGCGGAATTGTCCGGGTGCCGGCTTCGTTAAATGTCGAGGCGCACTCTTGCTGTGCCCGCATGGCCTGCGCTGCACTTGCCGGCCCGCGCGCCGCCAGCAGCGCCGAAAAAAAATCTGCCGCGCCCACGGGCAGGGTGGAGTGATCCACCGTGGCGGCGGCGCGGGCGACATCGGCGGCGGTTTCGGCATCGGGCGTTTCGACGCCGGCGAGATCATTGCCGAGCAGCCCGGCGACACTGGCGGTCGTGCGCGGGTGCGCTGGATCGTGCGCGAAATCGGTTTGGTTCAGGGGCACGTCTTCGACGAAGTAGCGGCCGGCGCGGATGACGCGCCCGCGCGTGGGGTTGGCGGAGAGGATCACAATGCGCCGCCGGCCCGTTGCCCGGGCCATCGCGCGTGCTTCGGCCAGCACCGGGCCGCGCAGCACGGAGTCACATTTCTTGAAAATCCATTCCGGCCTGGCCGCGACGGCGGCGCGCGCGACGGTCGCCGCAATGTGCGCGGCCTCCGCGGGCGGCAGCAGGCGTGTGTCGGTGTCCACGCAAACGACTTCGGCATCGGTGGCGGCGGAAAACCCGGTCTGCACCTCGGCGCTCAGGCCGTGGCGCAGGGCGACGCCGGCCAGTTCGGCGGCCCCGCTCAGGTCGTCTGCCAGGACAACGATCATGCGTCGGGCAGGCTGAGGCGCGCGGCGAGTTTCACCGCCTCAACCAGGCTGTTGGGATTGGCCTTGCCCTGCCATGCGATGTCGAAGGCCGTGCCGTGGTCCACGCTGGTGCGGATGACGGGCAGGCCGAGCGTGGTGTTGATGGCCGAATCAAACGCGAGCGCCTTCAGCGGGATGTGGCCTTGGTCGTGGTAGAGACAGATGAAGGCGTCGGTCGTCCGCCGCCGTGGTGCGAGGAAGGCCGTGTCGGCCGGCAGCGGACCCTCGATATGCAGGCCTTGCGCGCGGGCGGCGGCGATGGCCGGCACGACGAAGCGTTCCTCCTCACGCTGGCCGAACAGGCCGTTTTCGCCTGCGTGCGGATTCAGCCCGCAGACGATGAGCCTGGGTGCGTGGCCGCGGATGCGGCGCATCGCGGCGGCGGTCAGCTCGATCACGTCCAGGATGCGTTGCACGCTGAGCAGGCCCGGCACCTCATGGTAGCCGACATGGACGGTGGCAAAGCTGCATGTCAGCTCCGGCGAGGTGAGCATCATGCAGGAGCGCGGGGCCTTCATGCGCTCGGCGAAAATCTCGGTGTGGCCGGGAAACTTGTGGCCGGCGGCGTGCATCGCCTCCTTGTTGAGCGGCGCAGTCGCCACCGCGTCCACCTGTCCGGCGAGCGCCGCCTCGATGCTGGCGGTGACGTAGCGGAACGCCGCGTCACCGCAACGTGCGTCCACCCGGCCGGGGACGACCGCGCCGGCCGCCACGCACTGGAGATCGAGCACCGCCGGACCGGTGAGCACGGCCGAAGCCTCCGGCCACGCTTCGCGGGTGAGGACGGGAGCGGAGAAGGAAATCTGCAGGAGTGCGGCCACGCGGCGGAGCACGCCGGCGTCGCCGAAGACGACAGGCGTGCAGTGCTGCGCGAGCCCGGGGTCGTTGAGGAGGTGCAGGCAGATTTCCGGTCCGATGCCGGCGGGGTCGCCCATCGTGACGGCGATGCGCGGGAGTTGAGGGTGGTTCATGGCAGGGGCGGGCGGGCTCAGGCGTTTTCCGGCTCGATCCGGCCATCAATGCCGCGCGCGCGCTGCCAGCGGTCAAGCAGCATCACGGCCAGCGGGCAGAGGAGCGCCGTGGTGATGACGGCGATGGAGATTTGGGCGGTGGCGGCGGCCGTGATTTCCTTGTAGGCCGCAGCGTTCGGCGAACCCGACGCCGCCGCGACGGCGGCGATGGCGGCGGGCGTGAAGGCCTCGTTGCCCGCCACGCTGGCCTCGGAAAACGCGGCGATGCGCGAGCGAAAACCGCACACCCCGAGCGCCAGCCACATCGCGCCGCCCGTGATGAGCACGGTCGCCACACCCAGCGCCACACCGCCGAGCAGGAGGTGCCACTGCAAAAAAATGGCGAGATTCATGCCCGCGCCGAGCGCAAAGGCGAAGAACGGCACCAGCAGTTTCTCGCCTGGCTGCAGGAATTTCCTCATATCCTCATCAAGGTTGCCCAGCACCATACCTACGGCGAGCGGCAGCAGCACGGCGAGGAACACCACGATGGGAAAGCGTTCCCCCATCAGGCCGAGCGCGATCAGCGTGAAAAACGGCCCGTTATTGAGCGACAGCACCGACAGCGCGCCGACATCGCTGCGGTTGCCATACTGGCCGGTGAGCGCGGCGAACAGCCCGCCGTTGCCGCTCGTCATCGCCGCCACGACGGCGAGCGTCGAAAGACCGAGGAAGCCGGCGAAAGGATCAGACATTTTTCCCAGCGCGAGACCGACCGCCGCTCCGGTGGCGAACTTCACGCCGGTCAGCAATGCGCCCTTGCCCAGGGCGCGGGCACCGAGTTTCACCGTCATCTGGCTGCCGACACAGAGCAGAAAGAGCGCGATAAGGGTCGCCGCACCGGTTTTGAACAGGCTCTCGGTGAACGAGGCGACGTTCGGCACCGCGCCGAGCCGGAGAAATTCATAATGTCCGCTGGCGGCCGGTGACCCGCCGAGCGCGCGCAACGCCGATTCGATCACCGGCACATGCGCCTGATCCAGCGTGTTGAGCGCCGCGCCGAACAGCAACGGGACAAGCATGAACCCGCCAGGGATGCGTTCGAGGGTGGCCTTGATTTTCATGGGGAGGTGCGCCGCATGCGGCCGCACGAGCACGCCAGCGGCGGCGGGAAACGTCAAGGGTGCCGGACGCGCGGTTGGTGACGCATTTTGACGTTTGTGGGTGGTGCGCGACGTCCCGGCGCGCTGTTCCAGATTCCCCGAATGCCTCACTGCCGGGCGCGCGCAGGGACGGGTTTATGCGCAGCTTATGCCCCGTTACGGTGGACCCCGTTCACCGGCTCGGGGTCGGGTCCGGCGGGCGGGTGTTTCACATGCGACCAGCGCCACGAGCTGACGTCCGGCCAGCTTCCGACCTTTAGGCGCACGGTGATGAGGTCGCCGGCGGCAAAATCATCCCGGTCGGTGCGCAGCACACGGAAACCCCAATGGGGGGCCCGGCCGGAATCCAGCGGCCCCGAACTCAGGCGGAGATCGTCGTCCACCAGCACGCGAAAATAGACCGCATAGCCGTCGAGTCGTCCGGCGTGGACGACGGTCCGGGTGAACGTGACTTCGTGCGGGAGTTCGGCTTCGTTGACCGTCTGCAAATCGAGGGTGAGCGCGGGGGCCGGCGCGGTGAGGTAATGCTCGATCAAGGTGGGATTGGTGCTGCTGAACTGATAGTAGGCCGGGTCTTGCGGGCGCTGGCGCTCGAGCACGGCATAGTCGTAGCCGTGGACCTCCAGCTCCCAGATGAACGGCACATGCAGATGGTCGCGGATTTTGACCGGTTCGCAGTAGAACTCAAAGCGGCTCGGCAGAATGAGCCCGCCGGGCTTGAGCAGGCGGTCGCGCAGGTCGCAGACGTTGGCGACCATCGCCTCGTCGAAAAGGCAGTCGCCCATCTGCTCGTGCAAAATCACGTCCACCCGCTCGGGCAGGGAAAACTCCGTGCTGTGGGCGGAGATGAAGTCCACGCGTTCAATGCGGTTGGCCTGCGCGAGGGTGCGCGCGGTTTTCAAAATCGAGGAGTGGTCAATGGCGTGGACTTTCGCGGCCCCGCGGCGGGAAGCGAAGGCGGCCAAAATGCCGGTGCCGGTCCCGAGATCAATGACGCGGTCGCCGGGCTGAATGTGACGCTGGATGGCGGTGTGATAAAATTCCATCCGGGGCCGGTCCGCCAGCATGCGCTCCTGTTCATAGAAGCTGGAAAAACAACGGCCGTTGATTTCGCGGTAGCGCTCCGCCGGCGAAAGCGCCGGGCGGAAAAAGCGGCGGACCGCCGCGAGCGCGCTGACGCCGAGGCGCCGCAGAGAGTGGAAAGACATGTAAGGCCGGAGCACCGGGGCGCCGGACCCAACACCTTGCGGGGGATGGAGGCCGGGCGCAACTCCGGGCTTGGATGGGTGGTGGTATAGTTTGGTCGGTGGTAGGTTGCGCGCTCGCCGCGCAACTCCGGCGACAGAGGGCAAACGTGGCGTGACGAGCACGCCACCTACCCCGGAAAATTCAAACTGCGCCACCACCCTTGGGCGGAATCCCGGTCACGTGACGCCAGCTTATACCGGCCGCAAACCTCGGCCAATTTTGAGGTTCAGCCCTGCGGTGGCGAGGGGAGTGGGAGCGGTTCCAAGGCGAGCACGCTGCGGACTTTTTCAGCGAGTGCGGCAGCGGTGAAGGGTTTCATCACGGTGCCACGGATGCCGAGGGCCATGAGTTGGGCGCTCACGCCGTGGTCAGCGGGAGAGGTGAGCATGATCACCGGGACCGCGGCGAGCGCCGGCTTGGATTTTAGCAGCGTGAGCAGCTCGAGGCCGTCCATGACCGGCATGTTGACGTCGAGGATAATGAGGCCGGGCAGGCCCTTTTCCATGAGGAAGAGCGCGTTGTAACCGTTGGCGGCCTCGCTCATTTCGCAATCATAGGGAGCCATGGCCTTTTGCGCGAGCAGACGCACGGCTTTGGCGTCGTCCACGACGAGAATTTTCGGGCGCATCAGGAGGAGGAGGGCTTTGTTGTCAGCCGATGACGAATGAGCGGTGGGGTGTACGAGGGGAATGCAGTGAAGACCGCTGGTAGGGGTGCCGACGACCATGGGGCGGAATCAACCGACCCACGAGCGGGCGTTGTAGAATAGCTTCATCCACGGGGAGTCTTCGCCCCAATCGGCGGGCGCCCAACTCATGCAGGCGGAGCGGAAGACGCGCTCGGGATGCGGCATCATGATCGTGACGCGGCCCGTGATCGTGGTGAGCGCGGTCATGCCGAAGGGCGAGCCGTTGGGGTTGAGCGGGTAGTGCTCGGTGTAGATCGGAGCCGGCTGCGCGCCTGAAATTTCGACGGATTGCGCCAGTGCGAGCGCCTGCCGGTTGTCCACGAAGCGGGCGGCGACGAGGCCGGAATCGCTGCACCGTTGCGCGGCGGCGGCGTCCTGGAACTCGGCATAACCTTCGCCGTGGGCGACGGCGATGGGGAGGACCGATCCCTCCATGCCCGCGAAAAGGATGCTGCGCGACCGCTCAATCTTAACGGTGGCGAAGCGAGCCTCAAAGCGTTCGCTGCGGTTCTGGACAAAGCGCGGCCAGTGGTCGGAACCGGGGATGATCGAGTGCAGGTTGCTCATCATCTGGCAGCCGTTGCACACGCCAAGTGCGAAGGCATCCTCGCGTGCGAAGAAGGCGGTGAATTCGGCGCGGGCGCGTTCGTGGAAGAGGATGCTCTTGGCCCAGCCCTCGCCGGCCCCGAGCACGTCGCCGTAGCTGAAGCCACCGCAGGCGGCGAGGCCGCGGAAATCCTTCAGCGAGACGCGACCGCCGAGGATGTCGGTCATGTGGACGTCAACGGCCTTGAATCCGGCACGCGCGAACGCGGCGGCCATCTCGACCTCGCCGTTCACGCCTTGCTCGCGGAGAATGGCAATGGGAGGACAAACCTTTTTCACCCCCGAGGCCCGGAGGCCGCGGAGTCCGGCGGCGGCAACGGAAGGGCTCCGGGTCTCGGCGGATGAAAATCCTTCGCCCAGATCAAACGTGATTTTGGGGGTGATCCCCGGGTTCTGGGGATTGAGGCGGAGCTGGTGCTCTTGCTCGGCGCAGACGGGATTGTCGCGCATGGTCGCAATGCGGCGGGTGACATCGGACCAGATCGCCCGGAGCGCGAAGAGATTTTCCTCGAAGAGGACTTTGCCGCCGCGCATGACGCGGAAGGCGTGAGTGCGGTTGAGCGTGCCGATGCGCGTTGTGCAGGCCTTGAAGCCGTGCTCGCGCAGCGTGAGGCAGACGTCGTCGAGATCGGAGGTGCGAATTTGGATCACGGCCCCGAGCTCCTCATTGAAGAGGGCGGAGAACGCTTCGTGGCCGTTTGGAATTTCGAGCTCGACGCCGGTGTGGCCGGCAAATGCCATTTCGGCGACGGTGGCGAGCAGACCGCCGTCTGAGCGGTCGTGGTAGGCGAGGAGTTTTTTCTGGCGGCCGAGGAGCTGAATGGCGTTCCAGAAATTTTTCAGGTCCTTCGGATCGTCCACATCAGGCGTGGCCTCTCCCATCTGGGAGACCGTCTGCGCGAGGATGGAACCGCCGAGGCGGCCTTTGCCACGGCCCAAATCAATCAGGAGGAGCACCGTCTCGCCGATGGGTTCGGAATTTTTACCGCCCGCCACAGAAGGTCTGGCACGGTCGTAGCGCAGCTGCGGCGTGAGCGTAAGGCGGATGTCAGCGACGGGAGCGAAGGCGGAGATGATGAGTGAGACGGGCGCGGTCATGCGCTTGGTCTCGCCGGAAGGGGCGGCGTTCGGCCCGTTTTCCTGCCAGACCGTGCTCATGCTCATCGAGTCCTTGCCGACGGGAATGGTGATGCCGAGGGCAGGGCAGAGCTCCATGCCGACGGCCTGGACGGCGGCGAAGAGGTCGGCCCCGTCGCCGGGGACGGCCGGAGCGGCCATCCAGTTGGCCGAGAGATTCACTTTGCCAATGCCGCCGATTTGCGCGGCGGCGAGATTGGTGAGCGCTTCGCCGACCGCGAGGCGGGCGGAGGCGGCGGCGTGATTGACGGCGACGGGAGTGCGTTCGCCCATGGCCATGGCTTCGCCGGTGCAGACGTCAAAGGCGGCGGCCGTCACAGCGCAGTCGGCGACGGGCACCTGCCACGGGCCGACCATCTGGTCGCGGGCGATCAGGCCGCCCAGTGTGCGGTCACCGATGGAAATAAGAAACGTTTTGTCCGCCACCGTCGGGTGCCCGAGGACACGACGGACCGCTTCCGCCAGCGCGGCCCGCTCCGTGGCGACGGGCGATGCGGCATGGGCCGGCGCGAGCATCGAGAGATCGAGCGGGTGCTGCGGGCGCTTCAGGCTGGTGTCGGTGCGTGCCATGCGTGGCGGCTTGCCGAGCAACACGTCCAGCGGCAGGTCGATGGGCGTATTTTTGAAATGGGGATCTTCGACCGTGAGCTGCCTGTTCTCCGTGGCCTCGCCGACGACGGCGAAGGGGCAGCGCTCGCGCTCGCAGAGTTTTTGAAACTGGGCCAGGTGTGCGACGGGGACGGCGAGCACGTAGCGCTCCTGGGATTCGTTGCACCAGATTTCGAGCGGGGACATGCCGGGCTCATCGTTGGGCAGCGCGCGGAGATCAAATTTTCCGCCGCAGCCGCCGTCGTTGACGAGCTCGGGGAGCGCGTTGGAGACGCCGCCGGCGCCGACGTCGTGGATGAAGGAGATGGGATTGTCCGCGCCGAGCGCCCAGCAGCGGTCGATCACTTCCTGGCAGCGGCGCTCCATCTCGGCGTTGTCGCGCTGGACGCTGGCGAAGTCGAGGTCCTCGCTGCCGTGGCCGCTGGCCATCGAGCTGGCCGCGCCGCCACCGAGGCCGATGAGCATCGCGGGGCCGCCGAGGACGATGAGCTGGTCGCCGGGATGGATCGCGCCCTTTTTGACGTGCTCGGCCTTGATGTTGCCGAGGCCGCCGGCGAGCATGATGGGCTTGTGGTAACCGCGCAGCTCGGGGCCATGCGCCCCGGGGACTTTCGCCTCGAAGGTGCGAAAGTAGCCGTTGATCGCGGGGCGGCCAAACTCGTTGTTGAACGCCGCCCCGCCGAGCGGGCCCTCCAGCATGATGTCGAGCGCGGAAACGATGCGGCCGGGTTTGCCATGCTCCTTTTCCCAAGGCTGGATCGCCCCGGGCAGCTTGAGGTTCGAAACGGTGAAGCCGACGAGGCCGGCCTTGGGCTTCGCCCCGCGGCCGGTCGCGCCTTCGTCCCGAATCTCGCCGCCGGAGCCGGTGGCCGCGCCGGGGAACGGCGAGATGGCGGTCGGGTGGTTGTGTGTCTCGACCTTGCAAAGGAGATGGATGTCCTCGTCGTGCGCGGCGTATTCGTGGGTGCGCGGGTCGGCGTAGAAGCGGCCGCCGCGCGTGCCGGCGAGGACGGCGGCATTGTCGCGATAGGCGGAAAGGATGCCATCCGGATGCAGCTCGTAGGTATGCTTGATCATCTGGAACAGCGAGCGGTCGCGGGGGGTGCCGTCAATGTCCCAGGTGGCGTTGAAAATTTTATGGCGGCAGTGCTCGGAGTTGGCCTGGGCAAACATCATCAGTTCAATATCGTGAGGATCACGGCCGAGGGCGGCGAAATTTTTGACGAGATAATCAATTTCGTCGTCGGCGAGGGCGAGGCCGAGGGACTGGTTCGCCTCGACGAGCGCGGTGCGGCCCCGCGCGAGCAGGGGCACGCCGGTCATCGGGCGCGGGGTTCCATGCCTGAAGAGGGTGTCGCACGCGGCGAGGTCATCGAAGACGGCCTGAGTCATCCGGTCATGGAGCTTTGCCGCCAGCAGTGCACGATGGGCTGCGGGCAGCGAGTGACCGGAAGCGAAGGCGAGGGTGTAGGCCACGACGCGCTCGATGCGTCGCACGGCGGCGAGGCCGCAGATGTGCGCAATGTCAGTGGCTTTTGACGACCACGGCGAAATCGTGCCGGGGCGGGGCGCGACAACCTGAACGAGCCCGCTGATCTTTTCGACGGCGCGGCTTGGGCCGTAGGTGAGGAGCTGTTCGAGGACCGCGCGTTCGCGGGCTGACAGCATGCCATCACCCACGTCAACCACATGGGCAAACTCGGCGCTGATCGCGCTGGCCGGGACGCCGGCGGCGATGATATCATGGAGGAGCTTCGAAAGGCGGAAGGAGGAGAGCGCCGGGGAGCCGCGGAGAATCAGCATGGTGGAGGGAATGAGAGGATTCGGGACATCGCCGCCGGGGTCAAGGGGCGGAAAACGTGCCGGCGGTTTGCGCTTTTGGAGAAAGCCGTTGACCATTCGTGTCCGCTCGCCGGAATGGGCGGCTTCCACCACCCGTGAGGATCACCTTTCACCTGACGACCAAGCACCTTTCTGCCGACCGGCAGGGTGGTGCGGCGGGGCGCAGCGGCGTATTACCATGAGCGACAAACTCACCCACGAGTGCGGCATTGCCCTTCTCCGGCTGAAAAAGCCGCTGTCGCACTACCAGGAAAAATACGGCACGCCGCTGTGGGGTTTCTACCGGCTGTTCCTTCTCATGGAGAAGCAGCACAACCGCGGGCAGGACGGCGCGGGCGTCGCCTGCGTGAAGTTGGATCCGCCGGCCGGCGAGCCGTTCATGTTCCGCGAGCGTTGCGTGAAGTCCGATCCGCTCGGGAGAATCTTCAAGACGCTCCACGCCCAATACAACGCCCTCGTCCACAGCGGCGAGGTCCATCCGGAATTTCCTGCGATGGTGAAGCAGCATTTCGACTTCGGCGGCGAGCTGCTCATGGGCCACCTGCGCTACGGCACCAGCGGCGGCTACAACCTTTCCTCGTGCCACCCGTATTTCCGGCGCAGCCCGTGGCCGACGCGCAATCTTGCGCTCTGCGGCAACTTCAACATGACCAACACGGCGGAGCTGAACGCGAGCCTCGTCGCGATGGGCCAGCACCCGATTTTTGCCACCGACACGCAGGCGCTGCTGGAGAAAATCGGCTTCTTCCTCGATGAGGAGCACGAGGACCTCTACCGGGCGCTGCGCGACCGCGGCCTCGCCGGCGACCAGATTTCCCGGCAGATCAGCGACGAGCTGGACCTGGGCCGCGTGCTCACCCGCGCCGCGCAGAAATGGGACGGTGGCTACACGCTTTGCGGCCTTGTGGGCAACGGCGACGCCTTTGTCGCGCGCGATCCGTCCGGCATTCGCCCCTGCTGGTATTTTGAGAACGACGAGGTCATTGCCTTTGCCTCGGAGCGGGCGCCGTTGATGACCGTGTTTGACCTCGCCGCCGAGGATGTGGCGGAACTCGCCCCCGGCCATGTCGCCGTCCTCAAGAAAAACGGCACGATGAGCAACACGCCGTTCACCGCGCCGCTGCCCCGTGCGTCGTGCTCTTTTGAGCGTATCTATTTCTCGCGCGGCAACGACGTGGACATCTACCGTGAGCGGCAGGCGCTCGGCGGCGGGCTGGCCGCCCAGGTGATCGCGGCCGTCGGCCATGACTGGGCCAACACCGTCTTCAGTTACATCCCCAACACCGCTGAGGTCGCCTTCTACGGCCTCATGTCCGCGCTGCGCACGTGCCGCCGCGACGAGGTGAAGGCCGCGTTGCTGCAGGCCGCGAAGGACAACCGGATCACCGAGGCTCTTCTCGACGACCTCATTCTCCGCAACTGGCCGCGTGGGGAGAAGGTTGTTTCCAAGGACATCAAGCTCCGTACGTTCATCGGGCAGGAATCGGTCCGCAACCAGCTCGCGTCACACGTCTATGACATCACCTACGGCTCGGTGAAGGCGGGCACGGACAACCTCGTGTGCGTGGACGACTCCATCGTCCGCGGCACCACGCTGCGGAAGTCCATCCTCCGCATCCTTGCGCGGCTGGAGCCGAAAAAAATCGTCATCGTTTCGACCGCGCCCCAGATCCGCTACCCAGACTGCTACGGCATCGACATGGCGGAACTGGGGAAATTTATCGCCTTCGAGGCGGCCATCGAGCTGCTCAAGGAGCGGGGCCAGCAGGAGCTGCTGGCGGAGACCTACCAGCTCTGCCTCGAGGCCGCGCAACGCGGTGACTCGGTCAACCACGTCCGCAAAATCTACGATCCGTTCACGCCCGAGGAGATTTCTGCGCGCATCGCCCGGTTCGTCCGGCCCAAGGGCATTGCCTGGGCGGGCGACATCGAGATCATTTTCCAGACCATCGAGAACCTGCACGCCGCCGTGCCCGGGCACACCGGCGACTGGTATTTCACCGGCAAGTATCCCACGCCCGGCGGCTACCGGGTGGTGAACCGGGCGTTCGTGAACTACTACGAACGGCACGAGGGCCGGCCCTACTGAGCCATGGCGTTGAACTACGAGTCCTCCGGCGTCCGCTACGACCAGCTCGACGCCTTCAAGCGCGCCTGCCAGCAGGCCGCGCGCGGGACGGCGGGCGCGCTGGCGGCGCATGGCTACGCCGAGCCGGCCGCGACGCGCGGCGAGAGCGCCTATCTCATCGAGGCGGCCGACCATTTTCTCGCGCACGTCGAGGAGGGCCTCGGCACCAAGAACCTCGTGGCCGACGCGGTCCGCGCCGCCACCGGGAAATGTTTCTACCGTGAGATCGCCATTGATACTGTCGCCACCATCGTGAACGACCTTGCCACCTGCGGGGCCCTGCCCATTTCGGTGGCGATGCATGCGGCGGTGGGCGACTCCGGCTGGTTTGCCGACGCCCAGCGCATGAATGCGCTTGTCAACGGGTGGGCCGAGGGCTGCCGGCTCGCCGGTGCGGTGTGGGGCGGCGGCGAGACCCCCACGCTGCGCGGCATCGTCAACCCCGGGACCATCGTGCTCGCCGGCTCGGCCGTGGGAAAAATCGCACCGAAAACTCTCCGCATCACCGGCGATGTGAGCGACGGCGACGCGATCATTTTTCTCGCCAGTTCCGGGGTGCAGACCAACGGCCTCAGCCTCTGCCGGCTCATCGCCGAAAAACTGCCCCAAGGCTACCAGACGCCTGTCGGTCACGGCGACGACCGCACTTATGGTGAGGCGTTGCTCGCGCCCTCGGTGATCTATGTCGCGTTTGTGCGCGAGTGCCAGCGGCGGGGAATAAAATTAAACTACGCCGCGCATGTCACCGGCCATGGCTGGCGGAAGCTCATGCGGCTCGACGAGCCCTTCGTCTATGAGATAACTGCGCCGCGTCCTGCACCCGCGCTGTTTCAATTTCTGGAACAGGCCGGCCCGATTGACCGGCGTGAGATGTATGCGACGTTCAACCAAGGCGTCGGTTTCGCCGCCTATGTTTCACCGGACCGCGCTGACGCCACCCTTGCCGCCGCCAAGGCCGCCGGCTACGACGCTTGGCTCGCTGGCCGCGTAAAAAAGGACAGCACCCGCAAGGCCGTCACCGTCCCGTCGCTCGGTCTCACGTTTGAGGGCGACACCTTGCAGGTGCGGTGAAGCCGGGCTGCCTGATGGCTGCCAGCCGTGGAACAGTCGGCTGGTCGGACTGCGGTGCCGGCGTGGGCGAGGGCCGCACCGGGTCAGCCGCCCAGTGCGGCATCAGCCGGTTTGCCTTGAGGGCGAAAATATTTTCTAAGGAAACCGCCCCGTGCCCGTCATGGTGTATGAAGGTCAGTGGCCAACGACCCCAAATGAAACCATCCGATTCCCATGCAACCACCGGAGACACCCTCTCAGGGGCATTCACGCGCCACCACGCGCCGCTGCTCCGTTACGCCGCCCGCCTCACCGGCGATGCCGACCGCGCGCAGGACATTGTCCAGGACACGTTCGTCAAGCTCATGGCCCAGCCGTCCGGCGCGGTGGACGGCCATCTCGCCGAGTGGCTCTTTACGGTCTGCCGGCACCGCGCCGTGGACGTGCTGCGCAAGGAGGGCCGCATGAAAAGTCTCGACACCCTCCCCGCCGACGCGCTGCCCGTCGCCGCCGAGCCTGCGCCCGCCGTCACGCTTGAGCGCGCCGAGACACACGCCGCGCTCCTCCGCCTCCTCGGCGGTCTCCCGCCCAACCAGCAGGAGGTCGTCCGCCTGAAATTCCAAAACGGCTTCAGTTACGAGGAGATCAGCCGCATCACCGCCCTCTCGGTGTCCAACGTCGGCTTTTTGCTCCACACCGCGCTCCGCCGCCTGCGCGCCGACTTTGCCGCGCTGCGGCCCTGAGTTTTTCAGCCCACCGCGATTTCAACCGCCGCCCACCGCCTGTAATTTTTTCCAACCAACGGAGCCCAACACCATGAACCACGCCGACGAAAAACTTTCCCCTGACGATCCCCGCCTGACCGCCTTTGCCCTTGGCGAGCTTGCGGGCGGCGAGCACACTGCCATCGCCGCCGCCGTGGCGGCCAACCCCGCGCTCGCCATCGAGGTCGGGAAGCTGCGCGCCTTAGCCGCCGAGATGAAAAGCACCCTCGCGGCCGAACCGGCTCCGGCGGTCGTCCCATCCGCCGCAAACGCCGCCGCGCCCCTGGCCCGCGCGGCCATCGTCCATCCGCAGGATCGGCAGAAGCCCGGCGAAGCCAAGGCCGGCCGCGAGGCGGCCAGGGTCATCCGCTTCCCGGCATTCTACTGGCTCGCGACCGCCGCGGCCGCGTGCTTTGCGGTGGTGGTGTGGCTGCAAAATCCGCCCGGGCAGCCTGCCGCCCCGGCTCTGGCCGGCAATCTGCCGGCCAAGGACAAAATGCAGGCGGCCGGGGAAAAGCCTGTGGCACCATCCGCCACAAGCGGTGACGCGCGAGGGCCGGCCAGCGTGGCTTTGGCTGAGCCCCAAGCCAAGAAGCCGGAGGCGCCAGCGGTTGCCGAGAACAGCATTGATACGCTGCGCTATCAGCCGGGCGTCACTGTGGCCGTGAACCGCGCCGAGCCGGTCGCTCCGCTGTCGCCCAACGGCACGGGTGCGGGTGCGAACTTCGATTTCAGGGCTCCGGAAGCGGCCGCTCCCAATTCCCTGCCGGCACCCGCGGCCACACCATTGAGCTCGAGCTTGGGGGTTGCCCCACCCAGCTCCGGCGCAGCGCCGGGCTCCACCGGGTCGGGGCAGACTCCCGAGGCACGCAGTTTTGTCGTCGCCGGCGGAACCATTGGGGGTGTCCAGGGTGACCTTGGTGGTGCGCAGGGCAACGCGCCTGCCGGGCGTGGTGGGCGGGGTGGTGCCGGTGGTGTCAGTGGTGCCGGTGGTGGGCGTGGCGGTGGCGCAGGTGGTTTCGCCGGCGGAGCCGGTCAGCGCGGTGGTGCGGTTGGTGGTGGCGGTCGCCGCGCGGCCGCGCCCATTGCCATCACCGTTACTCAGCAGCCCACGATCATCAGGGTCGGGGCCGATCCAGATTTTCTTTACCGTTACCCGTCGCTGCCGCCCGACCGGATCATCGTGCGCCGCCCGCCGCCGCCGCCCGCGCCGCGCGAGGCCTCGTCCGGCGAGCAATACGCCCGGCTGCGCGACAACGCGTTCACCGACCCGGCTCAGACGCCGCTCTCCACGTTCTCAGTTGACGTGGACACGGCGAGCTACGCCAACGTCCGCCGCTTTCTGACCGGGGGCCGGCTTCCGCCGGCCGACGCGGTGCGCATCGAGGAACTCGTGAACTATTTTCCTTATCGCTATCCGGCGGAAACCCCGTCGCCGCTCCTGGGTGGTGGCAGGCGTGGCAGCGGGGGCGCGACGCCGGCCGCGCCGTTCACCGCCAGCATTGAGTCAACCGCCGCCCCGTGGCTGCCGTCGCACCGGCTGGTGCGTGTGGCGCTCAAGGCGCGCGATGTGCCTGCCGCCGAACGTGGCCGGGCCAATCTCGTGTTCCTCATCGATGTCTCCGGCTCGATGGACGCCGCCAACAAGCTTCCGCTGGTGAAAGAGTCCATGCGCCTCCTGTTTGCTCGCCTGCGGCCCGATGATCGCGTGGCCATCGTCACCTATGCGGCCGGCACGGCGCTCGCGCTGCCCTCGACCCCGGTCGAGCGGCGCAACACCATCCTCGACGCCGTTGACGGCCTCCATGCCGAGGGCGGCACCAACGGAGCGGCCGGCATCCAGCTGGCCTACCAGGTCGCGCAGGAAAATTTCAACAAGGAGGGCATCAACCGCATCATCCTTTGCACCGATGGCGACTTCAACGTCGGCGTCACCGGCTCCGCCCTTACGTCGCTCGTCGTCGAGCGCGCGAAAGGCGGCGTGTTCCTCAGTGTGCTCGGCTTTGGCATGGGCAACCTCAATGATGCCACGCTCGAGTCGCTGGCCGACAAGGGCAACGGCCACTACGGCTACATTGATACGCGGCGGGAAGCCGAGAAGCTCTTTGTCGAGCAGCTGGCCGGCACGCTCGTGACCGTGGCGAAGGACGTGAAGCTCCAGGTTGAGTTCAACCCCGCGCGTGTCGCCGCCTACCGGCTCATTGGCTACGAGGACCGGCTGCTCGCCGCGCAGGACTTCAACAACGACCGTGTCGACGCCGGTGAGATCGGCTCCGGCCACACCGTGACCGCGCTCTACGAGATCGTGCCGCCCGGCGTGGACTACGGCTACCCGATCACGCCCGGCACCGACCCGCTGCGCTACACCGAGACGACTGTGCCCGCCGCGCGCGCCGACACGACGCGCCCCGTCGCCGGCGCGAACAGCCCCGAGCTGATGACCGTGAAAATCCGCTACAAGCTGCCGACCGCCGACGTGAGTGAGAAGCTGGAGTTCCCCTTCACGGACGGGGGAAAGAAATTCGACGAGGCCGACACCGAGCTGCAGTTTGCGGCGGCGGTGGCCGGCTTTGGCATGGTGCTGCGTGGGTCGCCGTATCGCGGTGGCACGACGCTGACCGACGTGCTCGCGTGGGCCGAGCGCAGCGTGGGCGAAGACCCCGGCGGTTATCGCGCGGAATTTCTCGACCTCGTGCGCCGCGCCCGCGACCTGCGCCGCGAACCGGCCGGCGCGACGCCGGCGCAAGGCGGGACAGTTGATCCGCTGCGCTATTGAACCGGCGGCTTGGCCGGTCTCGGGGTGGAATGCGGTGCCCTTGTAAGGGCCGGAGACAAGGGTAATCGGTGTTCGGAGACATGGGTTACACTTTGGGTGTGGTCAGATGGTGGACGAAGCGGGGTGGTAGATGGAGCGCAAGGTGTGTTTGGGCAGACGGGGCATGGTGAGGTCGAGCCACCCGAGCCGGTGGTGGCAGAAGCAGACCTCCCACTGCCCGTCGGTCTGCGCGCTCGGGCGCAGACCGATGGGCAGTCCGGCAAACGCGCGGCCCACATACCACGTCTGGCCGCCGAAGGTGAGAAAACCGCCGGCGCGCAAGCGCTGCACCGTCATGTCAGCCGGATAATCGATGGGCGGCAGCACGGCCGGCGCGCTGCGCGGGCTGGGCCGGTAGCGGGTGGCGGGCGTGGCGCCCGCCAAGGCCTCATGCGGGCGCTCACAGTTGTAAGTCTGGCGGAACCGCGGGAACTCGGCCGCGCAATGGGCCAGGTCGCGCCAGGTGTGCTGGGTGAGCAGATCCGTGCGCAACGTGCGATGAAACCGTTCCTCCTTGCCCTGGGTCTGCGGGTGATAGGGCCGGCCATGCCGCACCCGCACGCCCAACCGCAGCAGCCACACGGTCAGGCTGGTGTGCGGACAGACCGGCTCGGCGCAGCCCCACGGCGGGCCGTTGTCGCAGAGGAGGGTTTCCGGCAGCCCGTAGCGCGCGAAGGCCTGGGTGAGCGCCGCCTGCACCGTCGCGGCGGTCTCATTGGCCTCCGCTGCAAGCACGAGGTTGAACCGGCTGTGGTCGTCGAGCACGGTCAGCGGGTGGCAGCGCGGGCCGGCCTGCGTGGCGAAGTGGCCCTTGAAATCCATCTGCCACAGCTCATTGGGCTGGGCGCGTTCGAACCGCTGCATCGGCCGATGCGCGGCCCCTGCCGCCGGGTCGAGCAACTGCGCCCGGCGCAGGATCGCCGTGCAGGTGCTGGCGGCCGGCACCCCCGCGTGCCGCAAGTCCTGCAGCCGCCGGCGCAGCTTGCGGCCGCCCCACGTCGGCTGCGCCTGGCGCAACGCCACGACCAGCGCGACGCGCTCGGGCGCACAACGCGTCGGCGAATGCTTGGGCCGGCGGGACTGATCGGCCAACGCGGCCACGCCGCCGGCCTGATAGCGGCGCCGCCACTTGTAGCCGGTCTTCACGCTGATCTGAAACCGCCGGCAGAGCTGCCGGAAGTTGATGCCAGGCTGGCTGGCAAGAATGACGAACTCGTGTCGTTGAGACATGGCGGTAGAGGTGTTCCAGGGCATCCCAGAGTGTAACCTATGTCCCCGAACGGGTGTAACCCATGTCTCCGGTCTATACA
>CANJLB010000033.1 GCA_947475065.1 Opitutia bacterium
CTGCCGGCAGACGCCCGCCGCCCGCATGATCTGCGCCACCGTCAGCTCATGCTGCGCAATCAAGCGCACCACCAGCAGACGCTGGCGGGCCCAGTCGGGTTGGCGCTCACCCCAGGCCGTCTCGATCTGTCTCACCAGTTCGGCTCCCATAATCATTCAAGTCATACATCGTGCCGCTGATGTAGAAGAAGGCGTGGCTTCCGTTACTCAAGGTCTCGGCACCGCCGACGATCAGGCCGGAGCCATTGACGGCACCAGCGAAACTGTCGGTGCCGCCAAGGGTGCCGAGATCGGCGATGTTGAAGCCACCGTCGCCATTGTCGGTCCACCTTACGGCGTGGCTCGCCGCATCGCCTGCGGTCAAGGCCTCGCCGACGATTATTCCGGTGGCATTGACGGCGTAGGCGAAGCTTCGGCTGCCGCCGCCGATCAGTTCTCCGAGAGGAACAGCGATGGTTGAACCACTGCGCCAGATCACGGCGCGAATTGCGTTGGCTCCGTTTTTGGATTGTCCGACCACATCCCCGGCGTCGTTGAGGCCGTTGGCTTGATGGCTGTTCGGCCCACCGAGCGTGCCGAGCGTGGCCTGACTCCTGACAGATTAGAGCGACGGGGAAGACGGGCGGAAGTTCATGGCCACAGGAGCGACTCTCACCCTGCCTCCGGTTGAGGCCGGCGTCAACCCCAACAAACAAGCCGAGCCCGTTGCTGACCAGGCCTAAGGAGGGGGAAATGCGGCGCTTCGATTACTGTCTGCCCGGCCAGATTGCTCCCGTTTGTCATGGGCTGGACAGCGCCTGTTTCAGTTGCTGCCGAGCGCGGGCCAGCCGGCCTTCGACAGCCTTGGGGGTGCAGCCGAGCGCGGTCGCGATTTCGTCCATCGTCAGATTTTCGTATTCGAAGAGCACGAGCGGGGCGCGCAGGCCGGGCGGCAGAGCGAGCACCGCCGCCTGCACGGCGGCGATTTGCTCGCGCCGCAGCGCCGCGTCGCGCGCGGGTGCGCCCGCCGCCGAGCCGTCGGGGGCATCCCCCCCGGCCTCCAGCCAGGCATCGAACGAACACGCCGGCCGGCGCTTCCACCAGCGCAGTCGGTTTTTCGCCAGATTGGCGGCGATGGAAAACAGCCACGGCGAAAATCGCGCGCCCTCCCGGTGGGTGGTGCGTTTGAGATAGACCCGGGCGAAGGTTTCCTGGGCGAGGTCCTCGGCCTCGGTGGGGTTCCCGACGAAGCGGAAGGCGAACCGCTTCACCGGCGTCTCCCAGCGGTGCATGAGCGGTGCCAGCGCCGCGTCGTCGCCGGCGCGCAGACGGCGCATCAGTTCCTCATCGCTCGGGCTGTCGCCCGGGTCGGCATCCATGGCGGAGGCTTAGGTCAGGGCGCGTGGAGATGCAAGTCGGGCGCGCCGGCGTGGCCGTAGCCGGCGATCATGGGCAGGAGCAATGCGAGGTAGCGCCGGCCGTCCTCCGGCGACATCAGCGCCGCCACGCTCCGCACCTGTTCGTTGAGGGCGGCTTCGCAGGTGGCATGGAGCTCGCGCACCTTTTGTTCCGCCGCGGCGAGGGCCGCCGCGTCGTCGGCGCGGGCCGACCGCAGCGCGTCACGCGCCTGGATGGCCTCACGGACAAGCCGACAATGCTCGTCGCAGGCCGGCGCATAGGCGGCATGGAGTTTGCCAATCGCCCCGGCCTGGGCGTCGGTCAGGTGAAAGTCCGAGCGCAGCCAGGCCATCGCGTCGTGGCGGGCGGCGGCCGAGCGCAGCGCCGGATCGCCGCCGAGGCAGTAACATGCGCCGCCGACCGCCCCGGCGGCGGCAGCGACAAGACCGAGCGTGAGCAGGAGAAATTTCATGGCGGATCAGGGTCTGAGCACGGCTTGCGCGCGCGGATCAAGGCTCACGAGGTAGCCGACAGCCAGGGCCTCGCGGTCGGCGACGGTGCGCGCCCGTGCGACCGTGCGCCCCGCCAGGCCCGCTCCGCCGAGCGCGATGACCGTGACCACCGCCCAGGCCACGGCATGGGTGTGCACAAAGGCCGGCCACGACACACGCGCCGTCGCCGCCCGGATCCGCCGCCAGACGGCGGTGCGGAAGTCGGCGTCGCGAGGCGGAGCCACCCGCCAGCGTTGCAGGGAGGCGGAGAGGGCCGGGTCGGGGGGTGGCGTTGGCATGGGTGTGGTCACGAGATGTACACCGGCGGGGAAAGAATCCCCCGAAATTTTTCGGGGGATTTCACCGCCGGCGGTGTAAGGCTTGCAACCGCCGGGCATTCCCGGCGGCATCCAAAAACGATCCGTCATGAAAACATCCATCCGCCGCCTCCTCCTTGCCCTGCTTGGCGCCGCCCTGCTTGCCGCCGGCTGTGGGAAAACTGAAACACCTGCGGTCGCTGCCGGCAAAGCCATGCCCGCCCTCGTGAAGGCCGACCGGGCCGACAAAGGCTGGCTCGTCAAGGCCGTGGCCGACTACCCGCTCGCCACCTGCGTGGTCTCCGGCGACAAGTTCGGCGGAAGCATGGGCCCGGCCCTCGACTACCTCTGGCAGCAGCCGGGCCAGCCCGACCGTCTGGTGCGTTTCTGCTGCGCCGACTGCCCGCCGCAATTCGAGAAGGAGCCGGCGAAATTCCTCAAGCTGATCGACGACGCGGCCGCCGCCAAGGCCGGGAAATAACGCACCCCTCGGGCCGTGCCAGCATCGCGACCGGGGCAACCCCGGCCCGCAGGGTGCAACGCCCGGCGCCTCGCGAAGATTTATGAAACCCTCCGCCCTCATCCTCCTCGTGGCCTGCCTCACCGGCGCGGGCGGCGCACTGGGCTGGTTTGCCGCGAAGCAGTCCGGCCGCGCGGCTTCCGTCACGGCCGACGGACGCAGGATCAAGTTCTACCAATGTCCCATGCATCCGGCGATCCAGTCTGACCGGCCGGGCCAGTGCACCATCTGCGGCATGAGCCTCGTGCCCGTTTATGAAGGCGGCGCTGATCATGCGGGCCAGGCGGCTGACGGCCACCTCGTCACGCTCGCGCCCGCCACCGCCTCGGTCATCGGGGTGCAAACCTCCGCCGTGCGCCGCGCCCCGCTCGGGCGGACGCTGAGCGTCACGGGCATGATTGACGACGACCAGACGCGCCACCGCTACGTCGCCGCCCGCGTGGCGGGCCGGGTCGAGCACCTGTATGTCCACACCACGGGCGTCGCCCTGGCCGCCGGCGAGCCGTTTGCCACCCTCTACAGCCCCGAGGTGCTGAGCGCGGAGCGGCTTTACGTCGAGCGGCTGAAGGCGGGCGAGGCGTTCACCGCCTCGGAGCTCGCCGCCGCGCGCGAGCGGCTGCTCGCGCTCGGACTCGTGGCCGAGGAGATCACCCGCCTGGAGGCCACACGCCAGCCCGACGCGCTCGTCACCGTGCGCGCCCCGTTTGCCGGCACCGTCATCGCGGTCAACGACGCCGCGCACGAGGGCGGCTACGTCAAGGAAGGCGACCTGGTGTTCACCCTGGCCGACTTTGCGCAGATGTGGTATGTCTTCGACGCCTACGAGGCCGACCTGCCCTGGCTGCGCGTCGGGCAGATGGTGCTGGTGCAAGTGCCCTCGCGGCCCGACGAGGCGTTTGTCGCGCCGATCACCTTCATTGACCCCAACCTCGACGAGGCCACACACACCGCGCGCGTCCGCGTCGTCCTCGACAATGCCGGCGGCAAGCTCCTCCACCGCGCGACGGCCCACGCCCACGTGCAGGTAGATGCGCAGGAGATGCTGCTGGTGCCGCGCAGCGCGGTGCTCCGCACGGCGGCCGCGCCGCTCGTGTATGTCGCCAAGGGCGACGGCGCCTACGAGCCGCGCACGGTCGTCCTGGGCCGGGTGGGCGACACCGACCACGAGGTGCTCGCCGGTCTCGCCGAGGGCGAGGCCGTGGTGACGCAAGGGGCGCTCCTGCTCGACGGGCAGGCGCAGCTCGTGCGCCGCGCCGGGCCGGAACCGCCGCCGGCCGGCAAGACGGAGGCGGTGCGTCCCCCGCCCGCCGCGAAGTGAGCCGGGCGCCCACGTCTGCGCTGACCGCGTCCCGCCCACCGCACGTTGCATGATCAACCGCGTCATCACCTGGTCGCTGCACCACCGCTTCGTGGTGCTCAGCACGGTGCTCGCGCTGTGCGCGTGGGGCGGGTTTGCCCTGCGAACCACGCCCGTTGACGCCATCCCCGACCTTTCGGAAAACCAGGTCATCGTCTATGCCGACTGGCCGGGCCGTTCGCCACAGGAAGTGGAGGACCAGATCACCTATCCGCTCTCGGTCTCGCTCCAGGGCCTCGCCGGGGTGAAGACCGTCCGCGCCACGTCCATGTTTGGGTTCTCGTTCCTCACCGTCATCTTCGACGAAAGGACGGACAATTATTTTGCGCGCACGCGGGTGCTGGAGCGGCTCAGTTCCTCCGGCGAACTGCTGCCCGCGGGCATCGTGGCCCGCCTCGGGCCCGATGCCACGGGCCTCGGCTGGGTTTATCAATACTCGCTCCGCGACGACTCCGGCGCGCTCGACCTCGGGGCGCTCCGCACGTTGCAGGACACCTTCGTCCGGCCGCAGCTCGCCGCCGTGTCCGGCGTGGCCGAGGTCGCCAGCCTCGGGGGCTTTGTGCGGCAGTGGCAGGTCGAGGTTTCCGCCCGCCAGCTGAAGCAGTTTGGCGCCACGCTGGGCGACGTGATGGACGCCGTCGGGCAGAGCAACCTCAGCGTCGGCGGCAAAACGCTGGAGGAAAACGGCGCGGAGTTCATCGTGCGCGGCGTCGGTCTGGTCGCCAGCGCCGCCGACCTGGAGGGCATCCCCGTGCTGGCGCGGGGCGGCAACCCGCTGCTGCTGCGCGAGCTCGCCACAGTGCAGATTGGGGGCGACTTCCGGCGCGGTGCGCTCGACGTGGGCGGACGCGAGGCCGTCGGGGGCATCGTGATCATGCGCTCGGGCGAGAACGCGTGGCGCGTCATCGCCGACGTGAAGGCAAGGCTCGCCGCGCTTGCGCCCGGCCTGCCAAAGGGCGTGAGCATCGCGCCGTTCTACGACCGCAGCGACCTCATCGGCCGCGCGCTCGCCACCCTCCGGCACGCGCTCACCGAGGAAATCCTGCTCGTGATGCTCGCGCACATCCTGTTTCTGTTTCACTTCCGCAGCATTCTCATCGTCACGCTGCCGCTGCCCGCCTCGATCCTGATCTCGTTCATTTTAATGCGCGAGTTTGGCATCCCGTCGCACCTCATGTCGCTCACCGGTCTCGCGATCTCCATCGGCGTGCTGGTGGACGCGGGCATCGTGATGACCGAAAACGTCATCCGCCACTGCGAGCGCGCCGAGGAGGAAGGGCGCCGCCGGCTCACCCCCGCCGAGGTGTTCCGGCACACGCTCACCGCCGCCACGCAGGTCGGCCGGCCGCTGTTTTTCTCGATGGCGATCATCCTCCTCGCCTTCGTGCCAGTGTTCCTGCTCTCGGGGCAGGAGGGAAAGCTGTTTCACCCGCTGGCCTACACGAAGAGCTTCGCGCTCCTGGGCGCGACACTGCTTGCGGTCACCGCCGTGCCGGTGCTCTGCACGCTGCTCGTGCGCGGCCCGTTCCGGCCGGAGGGCGAAAACTGGCTGATGCGGCGGCTCCTGCGCCTCTATAACCCCGTGCTCGACTGGGCGCTCGCCCACCGCAAAACCGTCCTCGGCCTGGCCGCGTCACTACTCGCGTTCAGCCTCCTCCTCGCCTTTGGTACACCCCGCTGGGCAGTCGCGGGACTCTCGGCGCTGGGCCCCCGGGTGGCCGCGCTGGCGCCGCGCGGATTCGGCCGCGAGTTCATGCCCCCGCTGGAGGAGGGCAGCCTGCTCTTCATGCCGGTGCTGCCCCCCGCCACCTCGCTCTCCGAGGCGAAACGCATCATGGCATGGCAGGACAAAATCATCGGGGACCATCCCGAGGTCGCCGCCGTCGCCGGCAAGCTCGGCCGTGCCGACACTGCGACCGATCCCGCGCCCGTCGAGATGATCGAGACCACCATCACGCTGAAACCGCCGGCCGCGTGGCGGCCCGGCGTGACCAAGGGACAGATCGTGGCCGACCTCGCCGCACGCCTTGCGCAGGTGCCCGGCTACGCGCCAGGGTTTCTCCAGCCGATTGAGAACCGCGTGCTGATGACCAGCACCGGCATCCGCGCGCAGCTGGGCGTGAAAATTTATGGGGACAGCCCGGCGGCGCTTCAGCAAAAGGCCTTGGAGGTGGCGCGCGTCATCCGCGCCGTCCCCGGTGCCGTCGGCGTCGCGCCGTCCCTCACGCAGGGCAAGCCCTACCTCGAAATCGCCCCCCGTCGCGACGTCATGGCCCGTCACGGCCTGCGCGTCGCGGACCTCTTCCGCTACGTCGAGACCGGCCTGGGCGGCACCACGGTCACCACGACGATCAGGGGCCGCGAGCGCTGGCCGGTCTCGGTGCGGCTCGGCCGGGACGACCGCGACGACCTCGAAAAACTCGGTGAGATCCTCGTCGCCACGCCGGCCGGCCCGTTCATGCCGCTCGGCCAGCTCGCCGACATCCGGCATGTCATCGGCCCGGGCGAAATTACCTCCGAAAACGGCCGGCTGCGTGTATCCGTGCAGGCCAATGTGGCGGGCCGCGACCTCGGCGGCTTTGTGGACGAGGTCAAGGCACGCGTGGCCCGCGAGGTGCCGCCCGGGCCGGGCATGACCATCGAGTATTCCGGCCAGTTTGAAAACCTGCTGCATGCGCGCGACACGTTGAAAATCATCTTCCCCGCCGTGCTCGCGGTCATCTTTGCGCTGCTCGTGGTCACGTTCCGTTCGGCGGCCGAGGCCGCGCACGTCCTCCTCGCCGTGCCGTTTGCGCTGACGGGCGGCGTGCTGCTGCAGGCGCTGCTCGGCATCAATTTCAGCGTGGCGGTGTGGGTCGGCTACATTGCGCTGTTCGGCACCGCGATCCAGACCGGCATCATCATGGTCGTCTATCTCAACGAGGCGGTGGCCGCGAAACTGGCGGAGAAAGCCGCGCAGGCCCCCGGCCCCCAGGCGGCCGCCCTCACGCGCCCCGAGCTGCTCGCCGCCGTGAAAGCCGGCGCACGGCTGCGGCTGCGGCCCAAGGTCATGACCGTCGCCACGGCGGTCGCCGCGCTGCTGCCGATTTTCTGGAGCACGCGCACCGGCGTTGAGGTCATGCAGCCCATCGCCGCACCCGTGGTCGGCGGGATGCTGTCGAGCCTCGTCCACATCCTCATCGTCACGCCGGTGATTTTTTACTGGCTCCACGGGCGCAAGCTGGCGGCGGGCTGACCGGACGGCCCTGGGGCTTTCCGGGCGACCACCGGCCGCGGCGGGCGGCCAATGTTTGCAGTTGTCGGCGGGTGCGGGCTGCGGCAGAGATGGCGCGCTATGGCTTCCGCCACCTCCCTTGTCGCCCTCCTCCACGGCCCTGACCGGCCCGGCCTCGTCGCGCGCGTGGCCGGATGGATTTTTGAGCGCGGGGGTAACATCCTCCACGCCGACCAGCACAGCGACACGGCCGCCGGCATCTTTTTCCAGCGCATCGAGTGGGTGGCGGCCGAGGGCAGGGCGGCGGCGGACGAGGCGGGTTTTGCCGCGCTGGCGCAGAGCCTTGGCATGGCGGTGCGCGTGGCGTCGTCGGCGCGGCGGCCGCGCGTGGCGGTGTTTGTCTCCAAGTTTGACCACTGCTTCCATGATCTCGTGCTGCGATGGAAGGCGGGCGAGCTGGCCGGCGACCTTGTGGCCATCGTGTCCAACCACCCCGACCTCGGCGACGCGGCGCGCGGCTACGGGCTGCCGTTTCACCTCGTCCCCGTCGCCGCCGCGACCAAGCCCGCCGACGAGGCACGGCAGCTGGCGCTGCTGGCGCAGCTCGGCGTGGAGCTGGTGGTCCTCGCGCGCTACATGCAGGTGCTGTCGTCGGATTTCCTGGAAAAGTTCGGCCGGCCCGTGATCAACATCCACCACTCGTTTCTGCCCGCGTTTGCCGGGGGCAAGCCCTACCATCAGGCCGCCGCGCGCGGCGTGAAGCTCATCGGCGCGACCGCGCATTACGCCACGCGCGACCTCGACGAAGGCCCCATCATCCAGCAGGACGTGGCGCGCGTGACGCACCGGCATGGCGTGGACGACCTCGTCCGCAAGGGCCGCGACCTCGAAAAAGTCGTGCTTGCGCAGGCCGTGCGCTGGCACCTCGAAAACCGCGTGCTGGTCTATGGGAACAAGACGGTGGTCTTCGACTGAGCGGCCCCGCGATTTCCGGCATGGACAGGGCCGGGGATTTTTGCTTTCGTGGCCCTTTTCCAAGCCAATCCCACGCCACGACCATGCCCGCCCTTCCTTCCAAACCCAAAGCCGCCGGCGACGACCGCCATCTCGTCACGGTGGACGAAAACTACCTCGCCCCGGGGCTGGAGGACAAGCTGCGCCTGTTCTGGGAGAAAAACTCCCGGTCCGTCATCGCCGTGGTGGCGGTGCTGGTGGTCCTGCTGCTCGGCAACGAGGTGAGGAAACGTCTCGCCGCGCAGCACGTTCAGGAGATCGCCGACGCCTATGGCGCCGCCAACACCGACGCCGCACTGAAAGCCTTTGCCGCCAGCCACGCCGACGAACCGCAGGCCGGGCTCGCCCAGCTCCGGGTCGGTGATTCGGCCTATCAGGCGGGCAATTACGCCGAAGCCCGCAGCGCCTATGAAAAGGCCGCCGCCCAGCTGGCCAAGGTGCCGGCCGCCATGCCGTTTGCCGCGCGCGCCCGGCTCGGGGCCGCCGTGGCCAGCCTGCTCGCCGGCCAGACGGCGGAGGCGGAGGCCGCGCTGAAAAAAATCGCCGGTGACGCCAGCCTGCCGCACACCGTCCGCGCCGAGGCCACATTTGACCTCGCGGCCCAAGCCGCCGCCGCCGGCCGCACCGAGGAGGTTCGCGGCCTGGGTGTGGAAATCATGAAAATGGATCCGACCGGCCCTTGGAACGAGCGCGTGCGGTCGTTGCTGGCCCGACCGGCCGCTGGAACCGCCGCGACCACACCCATGGCACCAGCCAAAACAGAAGCTGTGCCCATTCCGACATTTGCGGTGCCGGGCAAGTGACCCCGGTGTAAATTCCCGTCAGGTTTTGGAAGAATTCGCAGACGTTTAAGAATGCAGGGGTGCCCGGAGGGTGGAAAGCAGGGGGTGTGCATGGGCCTTGCAGGGGCCATGCGGAGCTAGAACACGACGCTCTCGGCGGTCACGGCGGCGAACGCCCGCCGCGTCCGGCACAGGCGGCTCCCCTTCGCCGCCCACGCCTTGCCCAAAACATTAACAATGCTACCTGACCCCTTGCTCACTCGCCGGAGAACTTCGCCATGAACGCGTCGCCCCAGATTACGAAAGGCACACAAAGGACCACGGTCAGGATGATTGAGGTGGTCAGCAGGCGCATGGCGGCGGTTGGGCGGAGGAGACGGGTTGGAAAAGGTACGTTTGGCCGCGCGGCCCGCGCCGACGGCTGGCGCGTGAGCGTGCGGGGCGGCTGACGGAAGCGGATGGCGGTGTCCTGCCCAGCACGCCGCAGGCGGGCGCGGCGGTCAAGGGCGCAGCGCAGTTTGCGTTTTCTCGCGCCGAGAAAGTAGCGCAGGCTTCCAGCCTGCGCTACCCATGCCCGCGCGGCCGTCTCTGCCGGGGCCGGCGACCCCCGCTACAGTCTTGCCTCGCCCGCCCAAACCGCTATTGGTTTGCGTCCGCCCCCCGCCCCCGTGCCAACTTCCCTCGCCAACCATCGCCGGCTCCGCGCGTCCGCCCTCGCGCTGCTCCTGCTCGCGCCGTTGGCGGCCGCGCGCGCCGTGTCGGTGGTCGTGCAGGCGGAGTCGGGCACGCTCGGCGCGAGCTTCTCGTCGGCGGTCGCGTCGGGCGTCACGTTTGTTTCGCCGACGAGCACCGCCGCCGGCAGCAACCCCGCCACCGCCTCGCGCGTGATCACCTACAGCGTCACATTTCCCTCGTCCGGCGTGTATGAGCTTTATGCCCGGCTGCGCGTGGGCGCGGGCGCGGCCACCGACGACAGCTTTTTCTACGCCTCGGGCTTCGGCGCCAAGTCGCCCACGACCAACGGCGACTGGATCAACGCCAACAACCTCGCCAGCGTCGGCTTCACCGCCTCCGGTGCCCAGGTCATCGGCTCCGGCTCCGTGTCGGCCACGGGCGTGTGGAAATGGGTGCGCCTCTCGGCCTTCAACGGCGGCTCCGCGCCCGTCCACTTCTGGGTCGGCGGCGCGGGCACGCAGACCTTCCAGATCGCCTCGCGCGAGGACGGGCTGGACATTGACAAGTTCGTCTTCGCCACCGGCGGGACGACGCTCACCGTCAACGATCTCGACAACAACCTCGCTGGCACGTTTCCGGCCGCGTTCACGCCCCCCGGCCCGCCCGCCGCCACCGGCAAGCCGAGGTTTTTCGGCGGCGTCTATGGCGAGGCGAACTTCACCCGCTACTTCAACCAGATCACGCCCGGCAACGCCGGCAAATGGGGCAGCGTCGAGGGCACGCGCAACGTCATGAACTGGACCCAGCTCGACCTCGCCTACAACCTCGCCAAGAGCAACGGCCACAAGTTCCGCCTCCACACGCTCGTCTGGGGCAACCAGCAGCCATCGTGGATCGAGTCGCTCTCCACCGCCGACCAGCTCGCCGAGATCAACCAGTGGTTCGCCGCCGTCGCGGCGCGTTATCCGGGCATTGACCTGATTGATGTCGTCAACGAGCCGCTGCACGACCCGCCCAACACCACGGGCAGCGGCGGCGGCAACTACATCAACGCCCTCGGCGGCACCGGCGCGACTGGCTGGGACTGGGTGATCACCGCCTTCCGCCTCGCGCGGCAATATTTCCCCAACGCCAAGCTCTGCCTCAACGAATATGGCGTGACCGGCAGCACCACCCAGGCGCAGAACTACGTCAACCTCGCCCAACTGCTGAAAAACGAGGGCCTGCTCGACGGCATCGGCATCCAGGCCCACGGCTTCGAGACCACCGGCAGCACCGCGACCATTCAGGCCTGCGTGGACATCATCGCCGGCGTCGGCGTGCCGCTCTACATCACCGAGATGGACGTTGACGGGCAGACCGACGCGGGGCAGCTCGCCAGCTACCAGCGCGTTTTCCCCATCTTTTGGGAGCACCCGGCGGTGGCGGGCGTCACGCTCTGGGGCTACCTGCCCGGCATGTGGCGCACCGCGCACGGCGGCTACCTCGCCTACAGCAACGGCGCCGAGCGCCCCGCCCTCGCCTGGCTCAAAAGCTACGTCGGCAACGACCGCCCCGTGGTTCCGCCGTCGCAGACGTTCACCGTCTCCCAGAGCGCCGCCGCCGGCGCGGCCGTCGGCAGCGTGGCGGCGACGGACTCCAACAGCGGCACGGTTTTCCAAAACTGGCAGATCACCGGCGGCACCGGCGCGGGGGTCTTCACCCTCAACGCCACGACCGGCGCGCTCACCGTGAGCAACAGCGTCGCGCTCGCCGCCACGACCACCACGGCCTACACCCTCAGCGTCTCCGTCGCCGACACCTTCACCACCAGCGCGGTCACGGGCCTCACCGTCAGCGTCGTGCAGACTTTCTCCGGCTGGGCGACCGCCGCCGGCCTCGGCGGCCCGCAGGCCGGCGCGGCCTACGACGCCGACCGCGACGGCGTGCCTAACCTCTTGGAGTTCGCCCTGGGCCGCCGGCCCGCCACCAGCGAGAGCACGTCGCCGCTCATCCTCACACTGGAAAACGGCAGCCTCGTCGCGCGCCACACGCGTCTTCGCAACGCCACCGGCGTCACCCTCTTCCTCCAGTCCTCCCCCGACCTCGTCAACTGGATCACAGTCACCACCTCGCCTGCCGTCGAGTCCACCGCCGGCCTGCTCGACACCATGCGCCTCACGCTCCCCGCCGACGCCGCGCGCTATTTCCTGCGCCTGCAAGTCACGCAGCCGTGAGGCGCAAAATTGCGCTACTGCTTTACTGAAAACTGAGCCTATTCAACTTTTGTCCCAATCAGCTTTGGTTTTGGCAACGTGACCGGCGCGCGCCGGGCGTGAATGGTCGGGGCGGCAGGATTCGAACCTGCGACCTCCTGGTCCCAAACCAGGCGCTCTACCAGGCTAAGCTACGCCCCGCGACTGCCGCAGTCTCACGCCTGCCGCCCCGCTGTCAACGCCATCCTTGCCCAAGTCCTGCCAAGGGGGGTCGCCCGTGAATAACTCGTTTTAATCTCTGCTTGCAACGGATGCGTCCGGTCCTCAGCCTCCACCCCCAACCTAAAATTTATATGGATAACATTTCTCGTGAAAATAACAGCAGCTTCCTGCCCATGGCGGGTGTGATCGTGGGTGCCATCGCCCTGCTGATCGGCGGCATCGCGCTCGCGAAGGCCTCCAAGGCCGCCACGGAAGAGACCGTCACCGCGCAGGCCGCCCAGCTGACGGAAGTCGCCACGCAGGCACGCGACGCCGCCGCCAAGGCTGACCGGACTGCGGCGACCACCGCGGCCTTGGACCAAGGGGTCCGGGCCACTTTCGAAGGCTACGCCAAAATCATTGAGGACCTCCGCACCAACATCAAAACGCTGCAGGACGCCGCGGTGAAAAAGCCGGTGGCAGGCCCCGCTGGCCCGGTCGTCGCCGGGAAGGACGAATATGTCGTCAAGGCCAACGACGTCGGCAGCAGCATTGCCAAGGCCACGGGCTTCAACATCGCCCAGCTCGAAGCCGTCAATCCCGGCATCAATTGGACCAAGCTGCGCGTTGGCCAGAAGATCAAGCTGCCGGCCAAGAAATAATTTCCGCCGCCAATCGCTTTTCCCCCCGCCTCCCGCGCTGTGCCCGGGAGGCGTTTTTGTTTTTCACCATGAACCGCACTCCGCCCCACGGCCCGCCTGCGCGCTGGGAGAAACTGGAGTCCCGCTCGCTGGTCCGCACGCGGATACTTGAACTGCGCGCGGTGCGGCACCGGCATCCGGTGCGCGGCACGGATCGGGAGTTTGTCGTGATGGAGGCGCCGGACTGGTGCAACGTGCTCGCGCTCACGCCGGCCGGCGCACTTGTACTCGTGCGGCAGTTTCGGTTCGGCGTGGATGAATTTTCGCTGGAGATTCCCGGCGGCATGGTGGATCCCGGCGAGGATCCCGTGGCGGCCGGGGTGCGCGAGCTGCGCGAGGAGACCGGCTACGAAGGCGTGCGCGCACGGCTGCTTGGCACCGTGCATCCCAATCCCGCGATCCAGGCGAACCGCTGCCATCTGGTGCTCGTCGAGGAAGCGGTGCGCACGGCCAGGACGGCGTGGGACGCAGACGAAGAGATCGAGGTGACCGTGGTGCCCGTGCCGGAGGTGCTCGCCGCCGCCCGCGACGGCCGCATCACCCACGCGCTGGTGCTCAACGCCCTGTTCCTGCTGGAGCCGGTGTGGGAGAAACTGCGTGGCGGCCAGACCGCCGGCGCAGGCCGTAGGCGACCAGACCCGCGCCGAGGAAAATCGCGCCGTAAGTCGAAGGCTCCGGAATCGGGCGGATGAAACGTCCGCCAAAGGTCGAAAAGTCGGCCGTGCCGTCCACCTGGCTGGTGTTGGTGAGATAGACCGAGGAGTTTTGCCAGTTCACGAGATCCGAGGCGACGGTGGGCGTCACGTCCGGTCCCATGATGGAGTAGCCATAGATGGTCTGGCCATTGGCCACGCCGAGGTCGGTCAAATTGATGGCGGCGCCGCCGATGCCCTGGGGTGTCTGGGTGAACACAAACGACCCCGTGCTGGAAAGGCTGTCGCCGTTGGTAAAGGAGACGGCGTTCCAGGTGCTGGTGGTGGAAGTCGCGCTGGAGGAAGTGCCCGTGGGATAGTTGAGCGGCAGCAACGGTCCATAGACGCCGTCCTGCACGAGCAGGCCGGTGGAAGCGTAGGCGGTGGGAGAATTGATGACGCCGTTGACCGTCCCCATGCTGGTGAAAATGGCGATGCGGAAGTTGTCCTGCGCCCCGGCGGGATCGATGTTGAACACGCTGAGCACATCGCCCGACTGCACCGTGTAGCCGGCGCTCCACACAAAATCAATGCGCTCGACGTTGGTCGCCTGGCCGGAGAGCGTGCCCGTATTGTTGGTGAAGGTATCGAAGGTGGTGTTGAGCAGGTTGCCTGACAGCAGCAGCTGCTCCGCCGTCGAGTAATAGGTGCCCTGCACCACCGTGTTGCTGCCCTGCCGGACCGACATCCAGCCGAGACCGTTCGACTGGGTGGTGGTATTGCGCCGGACATACGCATGATCGGCCTGCACCGTCGAGGACTGGGCAAAATAGGTGCCAGCACCGGTGGTGAAAGTATCAACGGTGATAAATTTGTTCAGATAGGTGGTGCCGGAGATCGTCTGATCGGCGCTGTTGCTGAGGGTCGTCGTCGTCCATGAAAGGATCGCGGTTTGAGCAGCCCCGCTATGCGCCAGCCCCGCTGCCAATACCAGCCCGCAAACCTGCCGGAGGGCAGATTTCAGGGAGGAAAAGGAGGGGATGTGATTCATGGGGAGCGGCTGGTTTCTGGGCAAAAAGTAGGGGCTATACCCTAGGCCGTCAATGGAAAATAGGTGTTTTGCCCTGGTTTTTGACGAAACAATTGTAATATGTTATTCTTCTATAAATAATGTAATCTTTATATGGTAATCTAACCTACGTCTCGCCGACGACCGCTGATTGGGCGGAATCGGGCGGCTCGAAACCCACATGTAGAGATCCGCACGACCAACCGGGACGGGCCAGACCCGTCGGCACAATGTTCTATCTGCGGAAAAACCCTTGAGGCGCTCCGTGACATTTCCTTTCTTTGCTGCACCGGTGGTGTCACCTGCACCGATAGATAACGAGTCCCTGCCATGGATCAACCCGCCGCGATCGCGGCGGGCACAGCGGCGACGCTGCAGGGCGCCGTCACCGGCAGCAATCTCAAGGGGCGTGCGCTCACCGCCTATGTCACAACAAATGGCGAGGCGCTTGCCCTGGCCCCGGTCACTTCCGCGTCCGGCGATGGCAAGTGTGCCCGGTCAGGTTCGATCACCGTGCCGGCGGCTCCGGCAGCCGGCGATTACAAGGTCATGGTCTAGGTCGCAAACCAGGCGGCCATGGCCGAGGCGCCGCTCACGGTCACAGCGCGTTAGCCGCAGTCTGGCCCCGGTCCGGTGCTCCCTCCCGTAATGCAAAAAACGGCACGGCCGCTCCCTCGGCCGTTTGACATCGCCGGGCTTTCCCCTTTGGGTGGCCCTTCCATCTGCATGAGCGCGCCCATTTTTGCCAACCCACCCGAGGCTTTGGGCCCTGCCGTGGCGGAGTCGCTGCCGGGGCCGCTGGAGGCCGAGATCCGCGCCATCTATGGGCGCAGCCCGCTTTACGCGCGTCGGTTTCCGCTGCACCCGGCGCCCCTGCGCTGGTCGTGCTACCGGGAAATCCCCGTGCTCACGAAACCGGAGATCGTCACGTCCGGACCGCAGGCGTTTTTTCCGGACTACGCGGCGGTCGAGCGCGGTCTGGCCGACAAACGCTACGAATACGAGCACACCTCCGGCACGACGAGCGGCCCGATGACCGTCATCATGGAGGACGGCTGGTGGACGGCGCAAACGCGCCGAGCCTACCTCGCCCATCCCGCGCTGGCCCCTTACGCGGACCGTGCATATCGCAAGTGCGTGCTCGCGCCGGTGGGCTGTTCGAGCAATCTCTGCCCTTACGAGGATCATCCGTTTCCGCACCGCTGGTTTGACGGCACGGTTTATCTGAACCTGTCCAGCGACCCGTTTGCGTTTCCCGAGGCGGAGTGGGACCGCATTGTCCTCGAGCTGCAGGCCGTGCGGCCCGAGGTGCTCGAAGGCGAGCCGGTCTATCTTTCGCTGCTCGCCCGGGCGCTCCGCCAGCGTCGCGTGGAGGTGCCGGATGTCCGCACCGTCATCCTCACCTATGGCAAGGCCAGCACGCAGCACGGGCGGCGCATCGCGGAGGCGTTTCCCGGCGCGGTGCAGGTGGACCTCTACGGCTCGACCGAGGCGGGCTACCTTTTCGTCGGCGATGCATTTGCCGGCAACTCGCGCGTGATTGATGCCAACGCCTTCATCGAGCTGGTGCCGTGGCGCGCCGCCGGGGTGGCGGGCGCGGCGGTGGAAAACGTTTTTCAAATCCTCGTCACCACACGCGGGCGGGAGGCGATGCCGCTGCTGCGCTACCATACGGGCGACATCGTGCAGCGCGGCGCCGGCGGCTTCCGCCTGCTGGGGCGCGAGGGCGGGCTGTATTTCCGCGCCGACGGCTCGCTCCTGTCCCCGACGGATGTGGACGCCGCCCTGCCGGAGAATTTCGCCTGCTGGCACTGGTCGTTCGTGCAGGCGGGCCCGACGCGCTGGGATTTTCACTATGTGGCCGACGAAACGGCGCCGCCGCGGGAGATCGAGGCGGCGCTGGCGCAGCTGCTGGGCGGCGGCGCGCGCGTGGCGGCGTTCCGCCGCAAGTCCCTCGCGCCCGCCGCCAGCGGCAAGTTCGCCCTGCTCAAGCCGCTCGCCCGCTGAGCGCCTCGCCGGATCGGCGCGTTCGGCTTTGACGGACCGGGCAGGACCGCGTCAGCGTTCCGGCCGGCTCCGGCCCCCCTCCGCATCCCCGTTTTTCGCATGGAATTTCCCTGGTCCCGCTTTCCCAGCCTCGGTTCATCCGGGCGGAGCCCGCGTCGGCGCCGGCTGATCGTCGGCGGCGTGCTCGTGCTCGTCCTGCTCGGGGTGGGCGCCGGGCTGGGCCTGCGCCACTGGTTTGCGGTGAGCGAGGTGCGCAACGCGCACGAGGCGGAGGTGGCGTTTCTCGACCATGACTTTCAGCGCACACGGCTGCTGCTCGAGCAGGCCGTGCAGGTCAACCCGCGCAACCTTGCGGCCCGCCGCTCGCTGGCGGAATTTTATGAACGCGCCAACCCGCCGCTCGCGCTCGCCCGCTGGCGTGAGGCGGTCGCGCTCGAGCCGGAGCGCGATGAGGCGCGCCTCGGGCTGGCCGGCTGCGCCCTCCGCCTGGGCGACGTGGCGGCCGCGCGCGAGGCGCTCGCCGGCGTTTCCGCCGCCGGCCGCGACACCACCGGCTACCAGCGGCTGGCCGCCGGGATCGCGCTGCTGGCCGACGACCGGCCGGCGCTGGAAGCCGCACTCACGCGGCTCACGCAACTGGAGCCGGGCGACGGCCGGGCGCAGTTCAACCTCGCCGCCACCCAGCTCGGCTCGCCGGACGCCAAGGTCGCCGCCGCCGGCCGGGCCGCGCTGGTCAAACTGGCGCGCGGCGGCCCGCTCACGATCCGCGCCACCCTTGAGCTGATGCGCGCCGCCGCGCGCACGCCGCAGCCCGAGGCCGCCTGGCGGGAGCTGGCGCGCGAGATCGGGGCGTACGCCGGCACGCTCCCCGGCCGGCTCGCGCTCGTGCGCCACATGCAGGCCCAGCCCGCGCCGACGGCGACCGACATGGCCGCGCTGCTCGGCGGAATGCGCGAGGCCGGGCTGGCGGAAGAAGCGATGGTCTGGCTGGGCAGCCTCGACGCCGCGCTGCGGGCCGCGCCCGAAGTGCGGACGGCGCAGGCCGACGGTGCGGCGTTCCTGCGCGACTGGCGGCAATTGCAAAGGCTCGTGCTGGACGGCGCGTGGGGCCCGGTGCCGACGGACGTGGCCACGCTGGCCTTTGCCGCGCGCGTGCAGCACGAGGGGGCGGGGGGGAGTCGCGCGCGCGCGACCTGGGACGACGCCCTCGACCTCGCCCGGCCACAGCTGCCCGCGCTCCGCGTCCTGCTCCGCCTGAGCGAGGTGTGGGGCTGGGCCGACGCGACCAAGGCCGCGCTCTGGTGCATCGCCAAAACTTTCCCCGCCGAGACTTCAGCCTGGCGCGCGCTCGCCGCCGGGGCCGAGGCCGAGGGCGACGGTGCCGAGGCCGGCGAAGTCGCGCGGAGCTGGGCGCAGGCGCAGCCCGGCAACGCGGCCGCGCAGGGCCACCACCAGTGGCTCGCAGTGCTCGAGGGCACTGCCGGACCCGCCCTGCAGGCCGCCGCCCGCGCCGCGCTCACGGCGGCGGGGGCCGCCCCCGAGGCGCGCGCGGCCGGCGCACTGCTGCTGCACCGCGCGGGACGGACCGAGGAGGCGCTCGCCGCGCTCGCGGCGCATGAGCCCGAACTCGCAGCCGCGCCGCGCGCCGCGCTGGCCTATGGCTGGCTGCTCGCCCAGGCCGGCCGCACGCCGGCCGCCGAACGCTGGCTCGCGCTCGCCGGCACGGCGAAACTCCTGCCGAAGGAGCGCGTGTTGCTGGAGCAGGCGAAGACCTTGCCCGCCCCGACGCGCGCGGTCGGGGCCGCTCCCGCCGCCGCCATTGGCCAGGGGGCCGGCCGGTGAGCGCTCCGTCCGCTACCTCTTCTCCCTTGGGTTAGGCTCGCTAATAAAGCCTCCCCGCCCGTTGCCGGGCGCCCGCCCGTCTTTACTTTGCCCGGCCGGAGTGGTTGGATGCATCCGGATTTTTCCGCCCCGCCGTCATTCCCACCCGCCCTGAGATGAAGCCTGTGATCCTGCTGTTCACCTCGTCCATCGGACGCAAGTTCCTGATGGCGGCCACCGGCTTGGTCATGGTCGGGTTCGTGGCGGGCCATCTCGCGGGGAACCTGCAGGTCTTCGCCCACCCGGACCATCTCAACGGCTACGCGCATTTTCTCCAGTCGCTCGGGCCGCTGCTCTGGGTCGCGCGCAGCGTGCTCATCGTGAGCGTCGGGGTGCACATTTGGGCGGCGACCGTGCTCACGCTGGAAAACCAGGCCGCGCGCGGCGGCACGCCCTACGGCGTCAAGCACACGATCCAAGCCACCCTCGCGTCGCGGATGATGCGCTGGACGGGCTGCATCGTGCTGGCGTTCCTGCTCTACCATCTCGCGCATTTCACGTTCGGCGTCGCGCAGCCCTCCACGTTCAAGGAGGCTCCGCCGCTCAATCACTACACGATGACCGAAGATTATCGCGTCGCCGGCTTCGTCGTGGTCAAGGCCGGCGCGGTGGTGCCCGATGTTCACAGCATGGTGATCCTCGGTTTCCAAAACGCCGTGGTGGCGCTTTTCTACATCGTCGCCGTCGGCCTGCTGAGCGTCCACCTGCTGCACGGCATGGACAGCCTGTGCCAGACGCTCGGGCTGAGAAATGCGAAGTGGTCGGGCGGGTTGCGCCGGATCGCGCTCGTGTTTTGCCTGCTCTACTTTCTCGGGAACCTAGCCATCCCCGGCGCGGTGCTCACCGGCCTGCTCCAGCCCCACGCGCCCGCCGCCACCGCCCCGGCGGCGGCCGCCAGATAATTTTTTTCGCAACCGCCATGGCCACGCTCGACCCCAAGATTCCCTCCGGCCCGCTCGCCGACAAGTGGCGCAAGCACAAGGCGGACATCCGGCTCGTCAATCCCGCCAACAAGCGGAAATACGAGATCATCGTCGTCGGGGCCGGCCTCGCCGGCGCGTCCGCCGCGTCCACGCTCGCCGACCTCGGCTACAAGGTGAAGAACTTCGTTTTTCACGACAGCCCGCGCCGCGCGCACTCCATCGCCGCGCAGGGCGGCATCAACGCCGCCAAAAACTACCAGAACGACGGCGACAGCGTCCACCGGCTCTTCTACGACACGCTCAAGGGCGGCGACTACCGCGCCCGCGAGGCCAATGTCCACCGGCTCGCGGAGGTTTCCGTCAACATCATTGACCAGTGCGTTGCCCAGGGCGTGCCGTTTGCGCGCGAATACGGCGGCCTGCTCGCGAACCGCTCGTTCGGCGGCGCGCAGGTGAGCCGCACGTTTTACGCGCGCGGCCAAACCGGCCAGCAGCTCCTGCTCGGCGCGTATTCGGCGCTTTCGCGGGTGGTCGGCGCCGGGCTCGTCGAGCTGCACACGCAGAGCGAGATGCTCGACCTCGTGATCGTCGGCGGGCAGGCGAAAGGCATCATCGTCCGCGATCTCGTCACGGGAGAAATCGGGCGCCACGCAGCTGACGCCGTGATCCTCGCGACCGGCGGCTACGGCAATGTTTTCAACCTCTCCACCTATGCGCGCGGCTCCAACGCCACCGCGATCTGGCGGGCATACAAACGGGGCGCCTGCCTGGCGAATCCCTGCTACACGCAGATTCACCCTACCTGCATCCCTGTGAGCGGGGACTACCAGTCCAAGCTCACGCTGATGTCGGAATCGCTCCGCAACGACGGCCGCATCTGGGCGCCGAGGAAAAAGGAGGATGGCCGGAAAAATCCCAACGACATCCCCGAGGCCGACCGCGATTACTTTCTCGAGCGCATTTATCCCGGCTTCGGCAACCTCTGCCCGCGCGATGTCGCCTCCCGCGCCGCCAAGCGGATGTGCGACGAGGGCCGCGGTGTCGGGCCGACCGGGCTGGGGGTGTATCTGGATTTCTCCGACGCCATCAAACGTCTCGGCGAGGCCGGCGTGCGCGAGCGATACGGCAACCTTTTCGACATCTACCACGAGATCACCGCCGAGAGTGCGTATCAGACCCCGATGCGGATTTTCCCCGCCGTCCACTACACGATGGGCGGCCTGTGGGTGGACTACAATCTGATGTCGAACATCCCCGGCCTCTTTGTCCTCGGTGAGGCCAACTTCTCGGATCACGGCGCCAACCGCCTCGGCGCGAGCGCGCTCATGCAGGGCCTGGCCGACGGCTACTTCATCATCCCCTACACCATCGGTGACTATCTCGCCGGCCAGAAACCCGGCTCGCGCCCCAGTGCGGATGCGCCCGAGTTCAAGGCCGCCGAGGACCACGTGAGCGGGATGACGGCCCGGCTTCTCGGCATCAAAGGGCGGCAGCCCGTCAGCCATTTCCACAAGCGTCTCGGCAAAATCATGTGGGAGCACTGCGGGATGGCGCGCACCAAGGCCGGCCTCGCGCAGGCGCTCCGCGAAATCCCCGCGCTCCGGGAGGAGTTCTGGGCGGGTGTCAACGTCCCCGGCTCCGCCGACACGCTCAACCAGTCGCTGGAACAGGCCGGCCGCGTCGCCGATTTCATCGAGCTTGGCGAGCTGCTCTGTCTCGACGCCCTCACCCGAGAGGAAAGCTGTGGCGGCCATTTCCGCGAGGAGCACCAGCACCCCGACGGCGAGTGCAAGCGCGACGACGCAGGCTTCGCGCATGTCGCCGCCTGGGAATTTCAGGGTGCGGGCCGGACGCCGCTCCGCAACATCGAGCCGCTCAACTACGAGTTCGTGAAGATGAGCGTGCGCAACTACAAGTGATGCAGCCGAATTACGAAGGACGATTTACGAATTACGACCTGGAAGCACCATGACTAAACAAGAACTTCTCCAGCGGACGAAGACTTACGCGTTGCGTGTGATCAAGGCGGTGCGCGCGTCGCCCAAGGACGATGTCGCGGACGTTCTGGGGCGGCAGCTCCTGCGTTCCGGCACGTCGGTCGGGGCGAACTATCGCGCTGCCTGCCGGGCCAAGTCATCGGCCGACTTTCTCAACAAGCTGAAAATCGTCGAGGAAGAATGCGACGAGTCACTTTTTTGGATGGAGTTGCTCGTGGAGTCGGAAACTCTGCCTCTGCGCCGGCTCGAAGCCCTGATGCAAGAAGGCAACGAAATCCTCTCCATCATCGTCTCGGCCATCAAATCCACGCGCGCCGCCCGGCCCGCGTAAATCGTAATTCGTGAAATCGTAAATGCCCCATCATGGTCGCCCCGAGCACTCCCCCCCATCTCAGCCTTACCCTCCGCGTCTGGCGGCAGGCCGGCCCGTCGCAGCCCGGCCGGTTTGTGGACTACGCCGCGCCCGGACTCAGCCCCGACATGTCCTTCCTCGAGCTGCTCGACGTGGTGAACGACGGGCTGACAACGAAAGGGGAGGAGCCCATCGCGTTTGCTCA
This sequence comes from Opitutia bacterium, assembly GCA_947475065.1. Classification (GTDB taxonomy): domain Bacteria; phylum Verrucomicrobiota; class Verrucomicrobiia; order Opitutales; family Opitutaceae; genus CAIYUN01. The sequence continues at coordinate 21,911 of CANJLB010000033.1, forward strand.
CGACTGCCGCGAGGGCATCTGCGGCACCTGCTCCTGCACCATCAACGGCAAGCCCCACGGCCCCGGCCAGGGTGTCGCCACCTGCCAGATTTACCTGCGGGCGTTCCGCGATGGCGACACCATCGTCGTCGAGCCATTCCGCGCCCGGGCGTTTCCCGTCGTCAAGGACCTCGTCACGGACCGCGCCGCCTTCGACAAAATCCAACAGGCCGGCGGCTTCATCACCGCGCGCGCCGGCTCGGCGCCCGATGCCAACGCCGCCCCCGTTCCGAAGCCCGCTGCCGACCTCGCGATGGACGCCGCCGCCTGCATCGGCTGCGGCGCGTGCGTCGCGGCGTGCAAAAACGCCAGCGCGATGCTGTTTGTGGCTGCGAAAGTTTCCCACCTCGGCCTGCTGCCGCAGGGCCAGCCCGAGCGGGACAAACGCGTGCTGGCGATGGTTGGCACGATGGACGCGCTCGGCTTTGGCAACTGCACCAACCAGTATGAGTGCAGCGCCGCGTGCCCTAAGCTCATCTCGCACGATTTCATCGCCCGGCTCAACCGCGACTACCTCGCGGCGACCGTGCGGTCCGCCTTCCAGCCTGCGCCCGCGGGCACGGGCGGCGGCGCCGGCTGAGGGCCGTCGGCCTCCTTCGAGGCCGCAGGCATGCCGGGCATCTTTGCGTGCTGCTTCCCCTGATGCAGATGAACGGCTGCGGCCTGGACCAAGATCTCGGACACCGATTTGAACCTAAAAAACGCAGTTGAAATACAGGAATTGTTTTAGCAGGAGGCCAGGAAGTCAGGAATCGGAAGGCGGCGTGCTTGGTTCTTTCTTCTTGGTTGGCTGATGTCGGCCTGCGGCCTCGGTAACTTGGCTTCCGGCTTAAACTTTCTGTTCTGAGGGAGAGCGGAGGGTCGAAAGTCGAGAGCTGAGCCGGCCCGCACCTCGTCATCTGGCCCTCAACGGCATGAGTCCGGCTCATTGTCCTCCCAGTGGTTAATGATCCGGGTCTCGTCCCTCCGCGCGCTCCAACTCCGTTCCCGGCTTCATGGCTTCTGAATTGATCCGTCCCCATCCGTGTTCCAAGCGAAGCGACCGTCTGACCATCCGTGGTTTCAACTGCGTTTTTGAGGGCGGGCATGGCCGCCAAAACCTTAGACGATTTTTCCAGAAAAATGATTCGGAAATGCCGGAAAGTATCCCTAGACTCCGGAAACTACCTCCCTTTCTTTCGCACAGCCTGGCACTTTTTCGACCGCAGCCGGTCGCATCCGCCTGGGTATCGAGCAGGTCGGGCCCGTCGGACTGGGGTGGAGCGCCTCTCCCACGAGGAGGGCCGCCCTGTGCCCGAAGCAGCATCTCCCGCGCCCGGCTGTTGACTGCAAACGATTGGGTTTCCAGCGTATTGTTTGGCGGCAGCTCGGCGGAGGGCGCGGGCAGGGGCAGGCCGCGCTTTAGGCGCTCCTCGTTTAGCGTGTTGGTGTACGCGCGCGCATTGGTCTCACTTTGCCGTTGGAACTTGAGCAGCACGGTTTGTTGAAACGGATCAAGATACCCCGCCTGTTTTGCGACACCGATTGTTAGCGGGTTAGTTCCCACATCCAGCACAGGCTCGGGGTTCGCCTCGACCAAGGCCTCAACCAACTGCTCTACCTGGGCCGCATCCAGGTCCAGCCCCAACGGGCTCAGCCGTTCCTGCAGCTTGTTGATCACCAGGGTGCGATGGCCAAAGGAAGCCGTAAAAAACTTGTAGGCCGCAAATTTTTCGGGCCCGAGCAGTTTTTCAATTTCGACCTCGGCGGGTGCGCCGGCGACCTCGCGCTGCCGCGCCCGTTCCGGTCCGGGTTCCAAGATGCCAGACGTTCGTGACGCCATGGTGATGGTTCCGGGAGGGCGGGGACTCATCTGAAACTCCGGCGGCAAGGTGAACATGACCTGGCTCGCTTGCAGGTAGGCCAGGGCCTCCCGCTGGGCCAGGTTTCTTTCGACCAGCAAATCCTTGAGAATTTCCACTCGCTCGGCCCCCAGATCGAGCCATTGAAAAAGCAGGGCGTGGGTGCTTTCGACACTGCTGCGCTCACCGATAATCCGGGTGATTTCCACCCTGACGTTCGCGGGAGCCGTGCCCCCGCTGAAGCTGCGGCCATCGGGAGAGATGGTCATCCCCATGGCCTCGGCGTCCGCTCTCGCGTCCGCCACTTTCTTCCGGATCGCCGCGCTGTCCTCGATGACGCTCGCCGGGAGTGCCGGCTCGGCTTCGGCGGCAGAAGCACGCGGGGGAAAGGCTACGCCGCCACCAAGCAGCATCAGGCAAAGCAGCACGGGCCGGCGGGAGAATGTTTTCATGGGGCGGGGAGGAGGAGGGTGGGCTGCGCCGGGACATGAGGCCGGCAGAGGTGCGACGGGGCGGCGACGATGCTGGCACACTGCCCAATTCACGTGGGAAGGGAAGTCCGATTGGGTGCAGTTCCGGAAAATGCCATGTAGGCGGGCGGGGGCGCCCGCGCTCCCATCGGCTCAAACCGGCGGGGTACGGCGACCCCGCCCTACCACGGACGATGGCTCCAGCTCCTCCGCGTTTCCGCGATCCCTCAGACCCATCCGACTTTAAATTCAGAAGCCAAGTTACCGAGGCCAGCAGGCCGACATCAGCCAACGGCCCAAGCAGGAGCCAGGAGACTGGAGACTGAAGCCAGAAGCCAGAAGCCAGAAGCCAGAAGCCAGAAGCCAGAAGCCAGAAGCCAGAAGCCAGAAGTCAGAAGTCAGAGGTCAGAAACAATTCCGCAATCCGCAATCCGCATTACCGAGGCCGCAAGGCCGACATCAGCCAACCAAGCACGAAACACGAAGCACGAAGCACACAGCACCTCACGGAGGCGCGGCCGGCGTTTCCCGGATCGCGGGCACCGGGGCCACCCGGCCGGTCAGGCGGGCAATGTATTTGATGGCGTAGTAATAGGAGCGCTCGCGCACCTGTTGCGCATTGGCCGCCACCCGGGGCAGTCCGAGCTCGGAGACATCCTGCACCACCTGGCCGTCTTCCGGATGCTGCACGATCCAGACCAGCATCTTGATGAGCTGGTCCTTGGGGAAAACGGCCTGGAGGTGCGCCAGCACCACGGCCGGGATGTAGCGCTCGGCGGGGTCCTGCGCCGCATCGGTCACCGCAGGCACGCAGAGCAGGGAGCGCACGCGCTGGAGATCGTCCCCGCGGGATCCCGGTTCCCAGCGGGGGAGCTGGGCGTCCACCTCCTCGAGCAGCTCCTGCACCGATTCGTCGGGGGTCTCGTCGTCGGGGGCAAACGGCGCCACCACCCCGTAGTCAGATGGTCCCCGAAAATTCAGCCCGGCGATGTCCTTCGACGAGATTTTTCTCCAGGGCTCCTGCGCGTTCGGCGTCACGGCCGTCGGCGCCACGGCCGCCGCCAGGTCCGCCGCCGCCCGCGACCGCACCTCCGCCAGCCAGCCTGAGGCCAGCCACACCGCCAGGATGAGCGCCAGCCAGGCCTTGCCCTGCAACGTGGCAAAGCGCTGCCCGACGTCCCAGCGGAACAGCTTCATCGCGGCCAGCGTGGCGGCGAGGCCGGTGACGGCGAGCGCCGGCAGTTGCAGCGGCAGCATGGACAGATCCGCCCCGGTGGCCGCCGCCTGCATCGCCTCCACCGCATAACGGCCCGGAAATAGGCTGGCGAGGTGCTGCGCCCATTCCGGCAGGCTCGCGATGGGCACGGCCACGCCGCCGATCACCAGCATGGGGAGAAACACGCACTGCCCGAGCGCCTGCACGGCAGGCACCGTGTCCGCCAGCATCGCCAGCAGCAGCCCGAGCCCGATGAACGCGATCGCCGCGACCGCGAAGGCCGCGGCCAGCGCCACCGGGTGCGCCGGCATGGTCATGCCGACGGCAAAGGCGGCGGCGAGCTGCAGCAGGCCCGCGCTCACGATGATGCCGAACCGCGCGACGATCGTGCTCGCCAGCAGCTGGCCCAGCGGCACGGGCGTCAGCCGGTAACGCCGCCAGACGCCCTGTTCGCGTTCGCTGACCAGCGTGGTCGGCAGGCCGAAGCAGGCGCCGCCGAGAATCGTGACGGTGAGCAGTTCCCCGAGATGACGGCGCAGCGGCACCGCCTCGTCCCGGTAGAGCACCCAGAAAACCCCGAGAAACATCAGCGGGAAAACATACCCATACACCAGGGCCATGCGGTTGCGCAGATGCAAACGCCACGAAACCACGAGATGCGCGGCAAAGCCTTTCATGGCGACGGGGCCTCCGCCGAAGTTTGCCCGGCGGTGAGCCGGAGAAAGACCGACTCCAGCGAGGCCGGCCTCACCTGCAGGTCCACCAGCCCGACGCGCTGCTCCGCCAGCAGGGCCGCGATGCCGGCGAGGGTGGCGACCGCGTTGGCCGTTTCCCACCGCGCCGTGTCGCCGTCGAGCGTCACCACCGCGCCGACCGCCAGCCGGGCGAGCAGCGCGGGATCGAGCGGACGGGCCGTCACCAGCGTGACCGCCTGCCGCGCCATCGCCTGCGCCACCAGTTCGCGCGGGGTGCCGGTGGCGATGACCCGCCCATGATCCAGGATGGCGATCCGGTCGCACAGCTGCTCGGCCTCGGCCAGCTCGTGCGTGGACACCAGCACGGTGTGCCCCGCCAGCTTCATCCGTGCGATTTCGTCGCGGATTTCCCGGCGCGCCTGCGGATCCAGCCCGGAGGTGGGCTCGTCCAGCACCACCAGCTCGGGCTGGTTCACAAACGCCAGCGCGAGCGACAGCCGCTGCCGCTGCCCGCCCGAGAGCGTTTCCACGAGGCGGTCGGCCTGGGCGGTCAGCTCAAACCGCGTGAGCAGCGGCCCGGGACCGGACGCATTCAGGTAGAACGAGCCGAACAGCTGCAACGCCTCGCGCGGCGTGATGCGGCCCGGCAGCGAGGGAAATTGCGGCGCCACGCCGATCTTTTGCTTGGCGGCCGCCGGCTGCCGCCGCAGGTCCAGCCCGCCGATGGAGATTTCACCCTGGTCCGGTTCGCGCAAACCGACCAGACACTCCAGCGTGGTGGTCTTGCCCGCGCCGTTCGGGCCGAGCAGGCCGAAAATTTCGCCCCGCTCGATCTCAAGGTTCACGTGGTCCACCGCTTTGGCCGCGCCGTAACGCTTGGACAAATCGCGGATGCTGACGTGGGCGGGCATGAGGAGGAGACAGTTTCCGCGAGGCTGGAGACTCGCGCCCTCCGCGACAAGCCCTCCGTTGCTGCGGTGGTGACGCCTTTTGACGTTGTGGGTGGAGCGCGAGTCCCGGCGCGCTGTTCAAAATTCCCCAAATGCGTCCCTGCCCGGAAACACAGAGGAGCTGAAGCCATCGTCCGTTGTAGGGCGGGGTCGCCGTACCCCGCCGGTTTGAGCTCCTCCTCCGAACTCCGCCTTTCAGTTCTCAGCTTTTCCGCTACCCCTCCATTCCGGTCCACCTCCATCCGTGCCCATCAGCGTCCTGCCAGTGGTTAATGATCTGTGGCTTGTCCCTCCCGCGCTCCAACACCGTTCCCGGCTTCTTGGCTTCTGAATAGATCCCTCCGCTCCTCCGTGTTTCCGCGATCCCTCCGACCAATCCAGACTGCAAAATTCAGAAGCCAGGAAACCAAGGTCAGAGTTTCCGGTTCATGGCTTCTGAATTTATCTCCGAATCCTCCTGGCTCTTTTCCGTTCCTTTCCGTCCTACCGCGTTTCCGCGTTTATAACCCCCTCGCGGAGAATTGATGCATAATTCTTCCCTGCGGACTTGCGCGCGGAGCCACGGCCCCTATCGTGGTTCCCCAACCCCTACCCCCTATGCATACTCCAGTCGCCACCCTGCTGGGCCGGAAGACCTCGTCGGCGCTCCACTTCCTCTCACCGTCGGCCACCGTCGCCGACGCCGTCCGCCTGATGAACACCCACCACCTCGGTTCCGTCCTCATTCTCGACGAGGGCCGGCTCGTCGGCATCTTCTCCGAGCGCGATGTGCTCACCCGTGTCATTGGCGCGGACCGCGAACCGCGCGCCACCCCGCTGGCCGACGTGATGACCCGCGATCCCCTGACCGTGCCGCCCACCGCGACCGTCGAGGACGTCATGGAAATCATCGCCGCGCGCCGCGTGCGCCGCCTGCCGGTGATTGGCGCCCAGGGTGAAATCACCGGCGTGCTCTCCATCGGCGACGTGACGCGCTGGCTGGTGGACACCCACCGCGCCGAGGCCGAGCACCTGCGCAACTACATCGGCACCGCCGCGCCGTTCTGAGTCCTCGGCTGGCGCTGATGGGCCAGATCGCAGAAACGCGGAAGGACGGGAAATCCGTGAAATGATTGCCCGGTTCCGCCCACCGGCTTCCGGCTTCTGCCCGGCCTCAGCTCTCGATTCACAGCTTCTCCGCCTCTCTGTGCCCGGTGGTTCAAACATCGGTCCCTCCATTTTCAAGCTTCTGTTACTGAGGCCGCAGGCCGACTTCAGCCAACCATGAATCCGGAACCAAGCACCAAGCACCAAACACTTAGCTCTCAACTTTTTCCCGCCCCCCATCCGTGCCCTTCCGCTCTTCCGTGTTTCCGCGATAAAACCCGTAAATTAATTTCGCGTTCCAGACTGCAAAATTCAGAAGCCAAGAACCCATGAAAAGCTCCTTTCGCATCCTGCTCCTGGCTTCGTGGCTTCTAAATTGCTCCGCACCTCCGTCTCCTGGCTCCTGACTCCTCCGCCCTCCATTTCCTGTTCACCCCCATCCGTGGACATCCGCGTTCCGAGCGAAGCGACAGTCTGCCAATCTTTGGTTTAAACTGCGTTTTTTAGGCTCAAAAGACCGTGACCCGCTCCACGGGCGCAGCCGGCAACGGCCCTCCCTCTGCGGTCGCCAGCGGGTGCGTTTTGAGCGGATAGGCGAAGCGGTGGCCCTCGTAGTTGCGGAAGATGATTTCGTCGTCGGTGATGCGTTCGACGTAGTCGGGGTTGATGGGCACCTTGCCGCCGCCGCCGGGGGCATCAATCACATACTGCGGCACGGCATAGCCGGTCGTGTGGCCGCGCAGCGCCTCGATGATCGCGAGGCCCTTGCGGACGTCCGCCTTGAAATGCGCGCCGCCGGTGATGAGGTCCATCTGGTAGAGATAGTAGGGCCGCACGCGCATCCGCAGCAGGCGGTGGACGAGCGCCTTCATCACGTCGGCATCGTCATTGATGCCGGCGAGCAGCACACTCTGGTTGCCGAGCGGGACGCCGGCAAAGGCGAGGCGCTCGCAGGCGTCGCGCAACTCCGCGGCGCACTCGCGTGGATGGTTGACGTGGATGCTCATCCACACCGGGCCGTATTTTTTGAAAATCTCGCAGAGCGCCGGCGTGATGCGCTGCGGCAGGAACACCGGGATGCGCGAGCCGATGCGGATGAACTCGACATGCTTGATGGCGCGGAGGCGCGCGAGCAGGTGCTCGAGCTTTTTGTCGGAGAGCAGCAGCGGGTCGCCGCCGGAGAGGAGCACGTCGCGGATTTCCGGGTGCGCCTCGATGTAGCGGAGAGCCTGCTCGTGCTCAGGGTGAAAGTTATAGTCCTGCGCGTTGGAGACGAGGCGGCTGCGCGTGCAATAGCGGCAGTAGGCGGCGCAGCGGTCGGTGACCAGAAACAGCACGCGGTCGGGGTAGCGGTGGACGAGCCCGGGGACCGGCGAGTGCGCGTCCTCGCCGAGCGAGTCGAGCTGTTCGCCCTCGGAAATCACCATCTCGCCGGCGCGGGGGATGACCTGCTTGCGGAGCGGGCAGTTGGGGTCGTTGCGGTCAATGAGGTTGAAAAAATACGGGGTGATGGCCAGGGCCAGCCTCTTGCTGGCGAAGGCACAGCCGGCCTTTTCGTCGGCCGTGAGCGTCATGTGGCGTTCCAGCTGCTCGGCCGTGGTGAGGCGGTTCTTGAGCTGCCAGGTCCAGTCCTGCCAGTCGGATTCGGGAACATGCTGCCAGAGGCCCTGGCCTTCAAACCAGACGGTGCGGTCTTCGGTGTATGGCATGGCGGTGAACGGTCAGGGTGGACGGAAACCGCGCGGTGTCAAATGCGGGGAGGAGGGCGCACGCATGGATTCACGGCTTGCCGCCCACGACAATCCGGGCGATATTGCCAAGGTGGTGATACCCAACCCCAGTGCTGCACCAAATCGCGGATCAACCGGCATTGTACGACGGCTGCTTATTTTTCTCGCGATCCTGAGTCTGCTGGCTGCGGGCTTCATGACGATTCATCGCATCGTGAGCAAAGAAGTTCGACGCAGTATTGAGGGCGCCGATCTCCGCAGCCTCCGCGACATTTGGGCGAATGTTGAAACCGACCTTCCTCCGGAAAGCTTAAAGGATATCCAGGCCTTCATCACAAACTTTGAAAGCCACACAGGAGTGCGCTACGATCTCTGGCTGTCCAGTTTGGATCCGGTCGTGAAAGCGCTCGGTTATGATATGCACGCTTACAGCTTGGGGGAGGCCAGTGACGACAATAAACAGCTCGAAGCCAATGTCCACGACGCGCCGATTGCTTGGGTGGTTGCGCTGGTGCCAAGCATCACCCAACTGCCACCTGAGACACCGATTATTTGGACGCGTGGCCTGCTGCTGGATGGCACCTGGCGGGCCGACAGTCCTTATGGCACATGGGGCGGACACATGCTCTTTACCTCCGGCGCAACCAAAACTTTTGGAAAACAGATTTCAGGTATAATGAAATGGGGCACCCAAATTCCCACAACTGACATCCGGGAAGCATTGCCGCCGGGCACACGGATTGGCGAATACGTCTTGTCAGCCCAGATCATAGAGCGCATCCGCCAGCAACGGCTGCTGGTTCGCCTCGGCGCACTGGGCGGGGTCTTGTTGGTTGGAACGCTGTGCGCGTGGACGTCCTTTGGACGTCGTCACTGGCTGACGTTGCTCATCATCGGTTGGACGGCGGTCTACCAATGGTGGCTCGTGCAACAATAACCGCAACAGGCGACGCGGCCGGCTAAGATGTCCCAACAAACACGGGGGCCGGGTCGGCAGGACCGCGGCTCACGCCGCCGGCGGCTTGCCAAAATGCGCCGCGTGGCTGGCGTAGCCGGCGCAGTCGGCCAGCATGGCGTCAACCGTGGCGGCGAGCGGCGCGGCGGAGGCGAGGCCGGAGAAGACCGCCTTGTCCCCGATGACGTCGGTCACGATGAAGGCCGGACGCTGCGAGAGCTGGTGCGCGCGAAACTCCGCCGTGCTGGCGGCGACGCGCGCCTCCACGGTGGCGGACGTGGCATGGGCACGGAGTTTCCTGGCGTTGAGACGGCCGGCCTTGGCCGCCACAGCGACCGCGGTGGCGAGATCGCCGATTTTTTTGCCCTCCCGCAGCGCGGCGTTGGCCAGCGCGAGGCGCACGGTGTCATCGGTCGCGCCGAGGTCGCGCGCCGCCTCGGCCACGAGGTCGGCCGCGCGGTAGTCGCCCTGGCGCGCGGGTTCGACCCAGCCGGAGTCGAGCTTGAACGGCGAGCACACGATCATGCCGCTGCGTTGGTAGAACCAGTCGCACTGCGCGGCCGTGGCCGGAAAATCGCCGGGGTTCATCAGCGCGATGCGCCAGTCAAAGGCGACGCGGCCGGCATAGTGCTCTTTGAGCTCCGCCCAGGCCGGCTCGGCCCAGAGGCACCACGATGACATGATCTCAAGGATCCTCTGAAAAACACACCGCTGCTGCCGAGACCAGCGTGCGGAAAGTTTTTTTGCGCGAGGCGAGCAGAGGTTTGAGGACGAAAAGCAGCATGGTGGAGGGGGCCGCGGTGAGTGGAGACGGGAGCTGCGCCGGGTTCCGTC
>CANJLB010000034.1 GCA_947475065.1 Opitutia bacterium
CCGCGCCCTGTGCGCGAGGCAACTCCGAAATGCCGGCGGAAGCGCAAAGCCTGTGGCCACAATCCCGGCCCATTCCCCCACCATGCTTGCGGCACTTGAAATAGACGGGGCTAAAGGTGCAAAAGGTGCGTTGCGCACCTTTAGCCCCGGCGTGCGTCATGGTGCCCGTGCCAGTCGCCATCGTAATGAGGATGCGGTTTTTGCCCCGCATGATGGCATCGACTGCGCGGTTGATGGCGATCTGCTGGTAATAGCGCGGTGGGCGTTCGGGGTCGGGGTAGAACGGCGCGAGAACCCTTTCGACTGCGGGCGTCGGAAGTGGTGCGGCTCCCTTCAGGCGCGTCCACAGCTCATCAGCAGTCGGGAAACTATTAACGCTCCGCTCAATTCCGGTCGTGTAGTCGAACTCGACGATGCCTTTACCATTGGTGGAATAGGCGAACTTCAAATCAAGAATCTCGGCGTATTCCTTCGCCTGGGAGAGACCTGAGCCGGGAGTTTTGTAGTCTGCCTTAGCCGAATTCCTGACATACTATCTGTTCCACCACATCAAACTCGGAAAGCCCGGCTATCGAGACTACCAGAGCGTTGCGCAGAAAGTCCACGTGTGGCTCGATGCCATCGGGGAGTGCATCGACTACCAGCCCCATTGCGGCCATACGCGATCTGCGGCGGCGCTCATGCGGTCGGCGCGGCCTCTCCGGGCCGGTTATAGACCTCCACGGCCCAATTTTGGAGGGCTGGGGTGTCTGCGGAGTTGGAGACACGGAAAACGCCCGGCTGCCAGTCCTGCGCGTGTATGGCGGCGCGGTAGCCTGCTCCGGTCAGGAGCGCGATAAAGGCAGCGGCACGAAATTGGCCGGCAAAGCGGTATGTGCGCGGGCCGCTCATGCGACGGCCTCCAATTTCGGAAGGCTGGCAACAAGCCGTTCCAATTCACGCTGCGGAATCAGGATGCGCCCGAGGCCGGGCAAGATCGCGATGCGCGGCGGAATGGCCGTGCAGGCGTCATAAACCCAATGCGGCGAAACACAGTAAATGCCGAGCTGTTGACGGGCGGTGTTGTATTCGGCGGCAAATTCCTTGGGCGAGTAATTCCGCACCCGGCCCGGCATTTTCGACACGGGCGCGGGCCGGGCGTCCAATTCGGAGGCCGGCGGCAGCACAGGCCGGCGGGCGGGCAATTGCCGGCGCGGTTTCATCCCCGTCCCCTCCCCTGCTTGGCGCGCAAAAGTATGCGTAGAAGTGAACGGGCGATAAACGCCTCTACCATTACCCGTTTCCAATTAACTCCTTTACCCCTTGTCAGCCAATCCCTTCGAGTCCAGTTGGCCGCCCCATTTAACCTTGTTTTTTATCAACGAGTTAAGCTTTCGTTGAAGCTAGGTTGCCAGTTGACGTGTCAATCTAAGCATGCCATCTGCCTTCCAAGCCATTTCCATCACCCCATGCTCACCCAAAAAATCGCCCAACTGATCAAACTCAAATCTGCCGTCGCCAAACAGGAGGCTGCTATCGCCGCCCACCTCCCGTCTGCTCTGGCAGCTCTGCCCGAGGCCTACGGCTACCCCAGCGTGGCCGCCTTCATCAAAGCGCTCAAACAGGCCGCGAGCAGCAAGCCCAAGGCGAAGCGTGGCAGGAAGGCCAAGGTGGCCAAGCCCGGCAAACGCAAACGGGCCAAGGTCACCGACGAGATCAAGGCGGCGGTGAAGGCCGGGTTCGAGGCAGGCAAGCGCGCCGGTGCCATCGCGAAGGAGACGGGCATCTCGGTGGCCAGCGTGCAGGTGCTCAAGAAGGCTTTTGGGTTCACGAAGACGCGCGGCAAGGCATCCGCCTGAAATGGAGCCCCGTTCGTTCAACCTGAACCCCCGCCTGAAAGAGGCGCGCAAGAATTGCGTCCCGGCGATCTCCTCTGCGGAACTCGGCCGGAGACTGGCCCCGGAATTGCCCGACTTCAAAGCGACCCACGTCGCGGCCATGGAATTGGGCTACCGGCATGCGACCTGGCCCGAAGTCGAGGCGCTGGCCAGGACCCTTAACGTGGACGCCCATTGGCTCGCGAACCGGACGCGCCCTGCGCCGGCGGTACCAAGGGCGGCGTCCTTTGTGGTCCCACCGGCAACCCTCCCCAAACCAAAGCCACTGGTCGTGCCAATTGTGACCAAACCGGCTGCCCCGGTCGCGCCACCACCACCACCTCCTCCTCCTCCCGATCTTGCCCCCACTGACATCCCCGTGCTCGTTCCGGGTGAGGAGGTGCAATTCCGGCGACAGATGAGCGAGGAGTTGGAGCGAACCCTGGTGAAGCTCGGCGACACGAAGCTGACACCCTTTGAATGGCGGTCCTGGCGGGAGTTTGAGAAGCGGCTCCGGGCGGCAGCCGTGGGGCGGGTGGTGCTGCGGGATTGAGTGGATGGCCGACGCCGAGGTGACTTTGGTGGAAGCGCCTTGACCCATCGCGTCATCCATTTCTAGCTCATGGCCCCCGCCATGCCCCTGCCGACCCGCCCGCTTGCGAACCTGCTGCTGTGCCTCGTCCTGGCCGCTGCCGCAACTGTCTTCCTATACCTTATGGGAAGGCAGAGCGGTGTCAGCGGCGTCCAATGGGGCAGTTCGCCTCGACTGGTGCAATTGATCAATGTCCATGAATCATCGACTACATGGCTGTCGATCAATGGAAAGAAATATGATAATGTGATTGGAAGCAGCCCTTATCATATTGAAATCCCTCAAATAGGCGCGGTTTTTTTTGTGACTTCTAATCAAGGCCAGACTCAATATGTTTATCATTTCGTAACATTAAAGGACGGGCGTGAAATAGCAATCACGACGAAGCACACTTATATCGGATTGGGCATCGGAACGCGTAATACTTCTCCCATACACACTTCGCTGGTTTCCGCCAAATGGCCCAAAATCGAATTGGCGCACCATGTTGAATCTGCTGTCACCAAGTTTGAATTTGATTTGGACAAACAGACTGTGATCTCTACCGGTCCAGCGCGTGATCCATAAAGTGAACCACCAAGCCAAAACTAAGCGTCGTTCCGAGTGCCTCCTTGACAGAACATTTACGGGAGGGACGACACAAGTGGGAGGGACATCTCGTAACTACGGTAAGCGTCCGATCGGAGATGGCAGTGAGCGAAGCCCAGTGGTTGAGGAGGATAGAGGGGAGGACACCGGTGGCGATGCAGGCTTGTCACCAACCTCCGCCCCGGCCCTGTGCCCCGTCGCCAAAACAGCAGCCCCACCCTGCCGCCAAAATATGCGCAGCAAAAGACAAAGGCTGCAATGCCACCCGCCCGCCTATCGGTTATGGTTGCAGGGCGGCCAATCCATCGCCGCCTCCACCAACAAAATACACCATGACCCCCGCCGAAATCACCCTCGTCCGCGACTCGTTCCAGAAAGTCGCGCTCATCGCCCCGCAGGCCGCCGCGCTTTTTTACGGGCGGCTCTTCGAGCTGGACCCCTCGCTCCGCCCGCTCTTCACGGGCGACATGACCGAGCAGGGCAAGAAGCTCATGGCCACGCTCGCGCTGGCCACCGCCACGCTTGACCGCCCCGACCAGCTCCTGCCAGTGGTGCGCCAGCTCGGGGTGCGCCATGTCGCCTACGGCGTGCGCGACGAGCATTACGCCACGGTCGGCGCGGCGCTCCTCTGGACACTGGAGCAGGGCCTCGGCGCGGATTTCACGCCCGCCGTCCGCGCGGCGTGGACGGCGACCTATACGCTGCTGGCCGACACCATGATTGCCGCCGCCCACCATAGGCCGGAAGCGGTCAAATAGGAATGGCACTTGGTTGGCGCGCGATTTTAACTCAGGACGGCACAATTCTCCGCCCCTTGGGGCGGGGATGGATGCCACCCGCTGTCATCCTCTCAAGTAACATCACATAGGTTGCTGGATTGGCGTGAGTTGGAATCCGAGTTTTTGCGCCTTTGAGCGGAGTTGCTAAATTTTGCAGTTCAAATTGACCACGATGCGCCGAAGGCGCACAAGTGACACAAATAACACGGATACAAATCATAATGGAAATAATTCATGCCAAATTCCATCGCCTGCCGGGTGAAGGCTCGAAATTGCATTTCCAATTGGATAATCTTTCTGGCGACAAGCGTTTTGAGCTTGATTTTTCCCTTCCCGGTCGCAGGCTGAAACAGGTCAGCGGGACTGGTTGCAGTCCTGTTGGTATCAGCCCGAAGTTCGGCCGGGGGTTCTTTGCAGACGGGTCAAATTGGCGCAGGGCGAATTAAGCCAAATTAGCTGAATCAAGCCCACTCAAGGTGAATCAAGGTGATTCAACCAAGTCGGGGTGTCGTCGGGGTGTAGTGCTTGCCATTGTTTTGCGAACAGCCTGGTTTTGGGTTTGGAAAAGATGGCTCTACCCGGCGGCACAGTCGCACGTAGTCCAACCTGATTTATCCGCGGACATCCGTGTTCCGAGCGAAGCGACCGTCTGACAATCCGTGGTTTCAAGTGCGTTTTTTAGGGTCATCTGGGCGTACCCTTTCCGTGACACCTCGGTGAGGGTTCATGGTTTTTTATCAAAAGGATCGGTGGTGGTATAGTTTGGTCGGTGGTAGCAACAAGTTTGCGCGCTCGCCGCGCAACTCACCCCAGCGAGCAAGCTCACCACCGCGAGCAAGCTCCGGCGACAGAGGGCAAACGTGGCGTGACGAGCACGCCACCTTGTTGCTGCAAGGCAGGGGCGTCCCATCCTTGTCTGTCAGGGCTCGCCTGACCGGGCCGCAGGTTGACATCAGTTCCGATTGCACCCCCTCGCCAGAATCCCGACAAAGCCGACTTGACCCGGCGAGCCGCAGGCATTCTCCTCGGCCCGCATCGCCCCGTGAAAATACTCCCTCCCATCTCAAAAATGGCGGCACATCATTGTGCACCGCTTCATCGTGGGCGATATCTCGCTCACCGCGGCAGGTCGGGCAAGCTCATCGCCGCCTGCGCCGCAGTTTGCCTGATGCCGGCCCTCTTCCTCGGGCTCGCTCCGCTGGGGGCGCAAACCCCCGCTCCCGCTCCGGCGGCGGCTCCGGCGGCGGCCTCCCCGCCGTCCGCCAAGCCCGCCGCCACGCGCTCGGTCTGGGACGGCGTCTATTCCAAGGAACAGGTCGGCCGCGGGCAGAAGGCCTACAATTCCCTCTGCGCGCGCTGCCACGGCGACAATCTGCTCGGCGGCGAGGAGGCGACGCCGCTGGTCGGGAAGGAGTTTCTCGACAATTGGAAGGGCAAATCTGTGGGCAGCCTCATCGAGGAGACGCGAAAGAAAATGCCCTCGGACGGCCCGGGCAAGCTGACCCGCCAGCAATGCACCGATGTCACCGTCTTTCTCCTCAACGCCAATGGTTTTCCGGCGGGCGGCGCCGATCTCGCGACAGACCTGGAAGTGACGAACCAAATCCTCATCAAGGAAAAAAAATGAAAACCCACCTCGCCCGTCTGCCCCTCCTCTCGCTCCTGCTGCTCGCGCTCGCGGGCGGCGCGCAGGCCCAGCAAGGCGCCACGAACGGGGAATGGCGCTACTACGGCGGGGATGCCGGCAACACCAAGTATGCGCCGCTCGACCAGATCAACGCCTCCAACGTGAAGGATCTCTCGATCGCGTGGCGCTGGAAAACGGACAACTTCGGCTCCACCGCCGACTTCAATTGGGAGGTCACGCCCCTCATGGTCGGCGGCGTCCTCTACTTCACCGCCGGCACCCGGCGTGATGTCGTCGCCGTGGACGCCGCGACGGGCGAGACGCTCTGGATGTATCGCATTGACGAGGGCGAGCGCGGCGACCGGGCCGTGCGCCGCCAGAACCGCGGCGTCGCCTACTGGACCGACGGCAAGGGCGACAGCCGCGTGATTCTCATCACGCCGGGCTTCCAGCTCGTTTGCCTCGACGCCAAGACCGGCCGCCCCATCCCAAGCTTCGGCAAGGACGGCATCATTGACCTCACCGAAGGGCTCGACCGCGACGTCGTGCGGCCCGGCCAGATCGGCTCAAGCTCGCCGGCCATCGTGATTCGCGACGTGATCGTCACCGGCGCGGCGTTGCTCGCCGGCACCGCGCCCGCCTCGATGGAAAATGTCCCCGGCTACATCCGCGGCTTCAACGTGCGCACCGGCGAGAGAATCTGGACCTTCAGGACCGTCCCCAAGGCCGGGGAAGAAGGGGTCCAGACGTGGGAAAACGAATCTTGGAAATACACCGGCAACGCCGGCGCGTGGGCACCCCTCGCGGCTGATGAGGAGCTGGGCTACGTGTACATCCCGGTCGAGGCGCCCACCGGCGATTTCTACGGCGGTCATCGCCTCGGCGACAACCTGTTCGCCGACTGCCTCGTCTGCCTCGACGCCAAGACCGGCAGGAAGGTGTGGCACTATCAGGTGATCCACCACGACATCTGGGATTACGAGCCGTCCTCGCCACCGTTGCTCATGGACGTCACCGTTGACGGCAAAAAAATCAAGGCGGTCGGACTCGTTCTGAAGAACGCGTTCACCTACGTCTTTGACCGCGTGACCGGCAAACCCGTCTGGCCGATTGAGGAGCGCCCGGTGCTGCAATCGAAGGTGCCCGGCGAGCGCACCTCGCCCACGCAGCCGTTTCCAACAAAACCCAAGGCCTTCGACCGGCAGGGCATCACCAAGGACGACCTCATTGATTTCACGCCGGAGCTGCGGGCCGAGGCGGAAAAAATTCTCGACCAATACGTCCATGGCCCGCTCTACCTGCCGCCGATGACGCGCGAGGAGCTCGGCGACAAGATCGGCCAGCTCTTCCTGCCGCACCACACCGGCGGCGCGAACTGGCCCGGCGCGTCCTTCGATCCCGAGTCCGGCCTGTTCTATGTCTCGTCGCTCACCAACACCGACGGCCTGATCCTGAGCCAGCCGGCGCCCAACCGCTCCGACATGGACTACGTCGGCGGTGGCGGAGGTGCGCGCGGCGCCCGCGGCGCCGGAGCCCGCGGTCCGGCCGCTACCCGCGGGGGCGCGGCGCCGGGCGGAGCCGTCATCGCCTTCGGCGGCGGCGAGGGCGCTCCGGCGCGCGGAGGGGGCATCGGGCCGCAGGGTCTCCCGCTCATCAAGGGGCCGTGGGGCCGGATCACGGCGATAGACATGAACACCGGCGACCACGCCTGGATGGTCCATAACGGCGACGCGCCCGACGCCGTGAAAAATCACCCGGCGCTGAAGGGCATTGACCTCTCGAAAGTCGGCCGCCCGGAGCGCACTTCGATTTTGGTGACGAAAACGCTGCTCTTCACGTCCGACGGCGCCGGCCTGTTCAATTCCGGCCCCGGCGGCGGCGGGAGAAAATTCCGGGCGCTCGACAAGAAAACCGGCGAGACGATCTTCGAGATGGAATTGCCCGCCAACGAGACCGGTTCGCCCATGACCTACATGATGAACGACCGCCAATACATTGTCGTCGCCACCGGCGCGCGCGGCGTGCCCGCCGAGCTGATCGCGCTGGCGCTCCCGTAATCCCGCCATGCCCTGGTCCCAAAACTACTCCCCGGTCGGCGGCATCGGGGTCTCCGCGCTGATCGCCGCGATTCCGGTCGTCGTGCTGCTCGGGCTCCTCGCGTTCTGGCATGTGCGCGCGCACCTCGCCGCGCTCATCGCGCTGCTCACGGCCGGGGCGATCGCGGTTTTGGTCTTCGGCATGCCGGCGCAGCTCGCCGTGGCCGCGGCCGGCAATGGGGCGGCGTTCGGCCTGCTGCCGATCGGCTGGCTGATCGTCAACGCGATCTTCATCTATCAGCTCTCCGTCGAGACCGGGCAGTTTGTCGTCCTGCAAAAGCAGATCGCCGGCATCTCACGCGACCGGCGCATCCAGGCGCTGCTGCTCGCGTTTGCCTTCGGCGCGTTCATCGAGGGCGCAGCCGGCTTCGGCGCGCCCGTGGCGATCAGCGGCGCGCTGATGATCGGCCTCGGGTTCAAACCGCTCGAGGCCGCCAAGCTCGCGCTCATCGGCAACACCGCGCCGGTGGCGTTCGGCTCGCTCGGCATCCCGCTCGTCACAATGGCCCCGCTCACGGGTCTCGATCTGCAGCAGCTCAGCGCGATGGTCGGCCGGCAGCTCCCGATTTTCTCGCTCATCGTCCCGTTCTGGCTGGTCGCCGCGCAAGTCGGCTGGCGTCGCATGGTCGAGGTCTGGCCGGCCTGCCTCACGGCGGGCGCGTCGTTCGCGATCATGCAGTTTCTGATGAGCAATTTTCACGGCCCGTGGCTCGTGGACATTGTGAGCGCGGCGGTGTCCATGCTCGCGCTCCTCGCGCTCATGCGGTTTTGGAAACCGAAGGAAGAGCTCGTCAACGCCACCTCGACCGCGCCCGCCGCTGCGGCAGCCGTGGCCGCCCCCACCGTCCCCGCCGCCACCGGCCCCGCGTGGAAAGCATGGCTCCCGTGGATTTTTCTCACCGGTTTCGTGTTCTGCTGGGGCATGAACCCCGTGAAAAACCAGCTCAATGCCTGGTTCGCGCCGCAAATTTCGGTGCCCGTCCTGCATCTAGCCGTGCAAAAAATGCCCCCGGTGGCACCGGCGCCGACGCTGGAAAAGGCGGTTTTCAACCTGAATCTCCTCTCGGCCACCGGCACCGCGCTGCTGCTTGCCGGCATCGCCTCGGCGCTCGCCCTCGGCGTCGGCTTTCGCCGCGCGCTCAAAATTTACGGGCAGACCCTGCTGCGCGTGCGCATTTCGCTGCTAACCATCTCGACGATGATGGCGCTCGGTTTCCTGACGCGATTCGGCGGCACCGACACGACCATGGGCCTCGCCATGGCGGGGACAGGCTGGCTGTTCCCGTTCTTCTCGCCGATCATCGGCTGGCTCGGCGTCGCCCTCACCGGCAGCGACACCTCGTCCAACGTCCTCTTTGGCAACCTGCAAAAAGTCTCCGCCGAAGCCCTCCACTTCCCGCCGGTGCTGATGTGCGCCGCCAACAGCTCCGGCGGCGTGATGGGCAAGATGATTGACGCGCAGAGCATCGTCGTCGCCGCCGTCGCCACGGGCGGCCGCGAGGACAGCCCCGACGCCGGCACGGTGTTGCGCGCCGTCTTCTGGCACAGCATCGCGCTCGCGATCCTCGTCGGGATTCTCGTGATGCTCCAAGCCTACGTGTTTCCGGGCATCATCCCCGCGCCTCCCCCTCTCCCCACTCCCTGAGTCATTCCATCGCAAGCCCAAAACAACGTCACCTCCATGAGCACCACCAGCCCCGCCAACGACCCCACTCCTGCCCCCGCCTCTCTCAACCGGCGCGACTTTCTCGCCGCCACCGCCGGCTTTGCCGCGCTGGCCTCAATCGCCACCGCGCAGCCGCCCGCGCCCCCCGCCGCCCCGCCGGCCGCCGCCGCAGGCGCGCCGCCCGCCGGGCGGGGCCGCGGTCCGCGCGGTGGCGGTGCCGCAGTCAAGGCCGGTTCGGTGACCTTCAACACCGTCATCACGAAGCTGAAGGAAGGGAAACAGATCTTCAGCAACACGATCATGCAGCCGGACCTCGAGGCGGCGAAGCGCGCCTGCGAGGGGCAGGATTTCATCTGGATCGAGATGCAGCACTCCCGCCTGACGTGGCGCGAGTCGGAGGATTTGATCAAGGTGATCGCGCAGGCCGGCTGCATTCCTTTCGTCCGCGTGCCGTGGGCGAATCCTGGCGACATCCAGAAGGCGACCGATGCCGGCGCGCTGGGCATCATCGTTCCCATGGTGTCCACCGTTGAGGAGGCGCGCAACGCGGTGATGTTCGCTAAATGGCCGATTGGCAGCCGCGACAATCCCAACGCCAAACCGTGGGGCCATCGCAGTTCGGGCGGCGGCCAGGCGGGCAGCCTATGGCCCAGCTACCAGTCGAACGCCAACAACAACATCCTGATCATGCTCCAAATTGAGAACCCGGCGGGCGTGGGTATGATTGATAACATCCTCGATGAGGTCGAGGGGATTGATATTGTCATGGTCGCGAGCAACGATTTCGGCTGGCAGGCGGGCGACCGCGATGGCGACGAGAGCTACAACGCGCGCGAAAAGCTCGTCCGTGAGTCCGTGCTCGCCCACGGCAAGATTCTCGCCGGTCCTTCAAGCTGGCAGACTCGCCCCGGTTACCGGCTGTTCCAAGGCACCCGCAGCGCGACCAACACCGGCTACGATGCGACGGGCAACCGGATCGGAAACTGATATCCAATCCGTGGATACCTCAACGGCCAAAGCAGCCGGTGCTTTGGCCAATAAATCACATGGCGCCAACTCCGGCGATAACCGTCACAGCGCCCGCACTCGATCCGCAAGACATGATCGCGCGAGCCAGACAGCGAAAAATAAGCCGACACGCTGAGCAAATACAAACGTTGCAGACGACTCGGAGTGGCGTCGGGCGCATCTCAGTCTCTTGCAACCGCCCTTGCGCGCCGCGCCGTAGCACGGTCAGACGGCACCGTGCTGCTCGGAAACGCGGTCAGGCTGGCCGCGCTACGAGCAGACCGCCGACCCAGCTGCAAGAAACTGAAATGCGCCCAGTGGCGTCCCTACCAAACTGACCCAGTACCGGGCCTCAGGCTGATTTCAACACGAGCGTGACCGCACTCGCCTTATAGCTTGGTTGACGGGAGTGGGGGTCGAACGCCGGGAAAGTGAGCCGGTTCACCGTGGCGAAATGCATGGGGAGGAAGAGCTGGCCGGGCTGCATGGTGGGCGTGACCAGCGCGAACGCGTCCGCCGTGCCTCGCCGGGAGCGCACCGTCACCCTGGCGCCGGGCGCGATGCCGAGACGGGCGGCGTCTGCGGGATTGATCTCAACGGTGAGCACGGTGGGCGCGAGCTTGCACAGAACGGCACTCTTGCCGGTGCGCGAGCCGGTGTGCCACTGGGCCGTCGAGCCGCGCCCGGTGAGGAGGAGGAACGGATAGCTGGCGTCGGGCGGCTCGGGCAGCGGGCGCGGGGCGTCAAAGTAAAATTTGGCGCGGCCGTCGGCAGTGAAAAATTTGCCGTCGGCGAACAGCCGGCGTTCCTGCTGAAATGCGGAGTATGGAGCCTGAGGAGGCATATCCCGGGCGACCGGCGGGTAACCCATGGTTCGTGTTTGGTGATAAAAAGCTGCGATCACGCGCGCATGAGCAGGCGTCGGACGCCTTCGATCGGCGGCTGGTCGAGCGGGGCGAAGCGCAGTGAGCAGCGCGACGTGAGCGCCTCCACCACGACCCGATGGGTGAGGATGGGGCCGCTCAGTCCTGTCGGCAGCGCATCCAGCGGGATCCCAGGGAAAAGCTTGGCCACCACGTTCATCGCCAGGTCCAGCAGCTCACCCGTGGACTCAAGCACGAGCTGGCGCGCGGTGAGATCGCCTTCCTCAGTTAGGCGGAGGACGGAGGACGCGAGCGCGGCGATTTGTTTGTTGGGCTCGGCGTGATGGTAAAAAAAACGCGTGATAGCCCCCGCGTCATTCATGGCGGTGTGACCGCGGAGCATGGGCGCGATGCGTGTGGCTGGAGCCCAGCCTTGCATCTCGAGGAGCCCGCGCGCGAGCACCCGGCGGCCCAGCTCGTACGCGCTACCAGGGTCGCCAAAACGCCAGCCCAGCCCGCCCGCGTAGTGGATGGTGTTGTCGGGTGCGCGGGCGGCGACAAACGAGCCGGTACCGCTGTGCAGCACGAGGCCCGGCACGCCGTTTGTCGCCAGTTCGAGCACGGGGCGTGCGTCGTCGAACACTGTCACGTGGCCAAAGCCTTCCAGTCCGACGGCAAACTCCTTCCAAAAGGCGCGTGCCCCGGCCATGCAAAGGAGGGTGTGCGCGACCGGCGCAGGCGCCTGCCGCCGCAGCGTGATGAGAGCGTCGGCCACCGTGCGCCGAGCCACCTCGGGGCCGGCGATGCTGGGATTGCTGCCCGGCGCCTGGTGGCGGGCGACGACGTTGTTGGCGAGGTCGAGCAGGATGCACTCGGTCTTCGTACCGCCGCCGTCCACCCCGATCTTGCAACCGGCGGACACGGACGGAGGAAATGGTGAATTGGAAAACTGCACGGCGCGGACGGAGAAAAATCAGGCCAGCTGGCGGCTGAGGCGGCCGGCGTATTGCCGGCCCAGCGCTCGGTTGTGCTCGATGGCTCCGGGCAGATTCTGACTGCGGAGCAGCGGCGGCGTGTGGCCGTGTGCGACGAGCCACTCGACGGTCGCGAGCATGAGCCAGTTCAGCACCGAGCAACCGATGAAAGTCGAGGTCGGTCCGGCCATCACGCCGCCGCCCGCGTCCACGATGGCGTCGCCAGGAACGCCGCCGTTGTCGAGCACGTGGTCGGAGATCTCAAACAGCTTCCGGCCCGACGGGTGCTGCGACGGCGTCGCCCGCGACATGGCGAGGCAGGTGAGCGCCACGACTGTGAGGCCCTTCGCCCTGGCGTGCAGCGCAACTTCTATGGGGGCGCAGTTTTTTCCCGAGTTCGAGATGGCGATGACGGCCTCGCCGGGGCGGAGCTGATACTGGCGCTCGTAGCGCTCCGCGAGCTTCGTGCCGTAGCCGGGCAGGTTTTCAACAAAGCCGCCCGTCGGGTCGGGCATCGCCGTCACGCACACGAGCCCGCCTGCGCGGCCGATGATCTCGCGTGCGACGACCTCGCTGTGTCCGCTCCCAAAGACATGGATCACGCCACCGCCCACGACAACCTCGCCGAACACGGGCGCGAGGCGCGCGAGCGCGGGCGCATTGGCCGACCACGCCTGGGTTAGGAGCGCGTTGGCGCGGGTGAAGTAATTATCGGCGAGAGCCATGGCGGTTCAGTAGTAAAAGGTGAGGCTGACGGAGCCAAAGATGTCGTCACTCGCCTGGCTCCTGAACTCCTTGGTACGCACAGCCTGACTGTAGGAGAGCTGCCAGCTTTTGCCGCCCACCGCGAATCCCATCACCAGGTCGGCGACAAAAGTTTTCTTGGGCACGCTGGGGCTCGAGCGAAACGAGTTGC
The DNA here is from genome assembly GCA_947475065.1 of Opitutia bacterium. Classification (GTDB taxonomy): domain Bacteria; phylum Verrucomicrobiota; class Verrucomicrobiia; order Opitutales; family Opitutaceae; genus CAIYUN01. The sequence goes on from CANJLB010000034.1 coordinate 12,966, forward strand.
CGTCGAGAGTGATATCGCGCGCGACGGCGCGACCGTCCGCAGCGGCAAAGAGAAACGCGCTCAGACCCGGGCGGTCGCTGTTGGAGTCGCCGCTCGGGTAGATCAGGTCGGTGCCAAAGTCGGCCGGCAGCCGCCAGCCGGCGCGCACCGCGATGCCGGTGCCGGCCGCGGTGACGACATTGCCGAGGCTGATGGCGGCGTGCGGGATCACGTCCGCGCCCAGACCGGTGCGCGCGCCGGCAGTGGCGCGCCGCCACTTGCGCGCAAAGGTGAGCACGAGGCCCAGCTCATTGTGGATCTGGTGCGACCAGCCCAGCGCATGCTGCACGTGGATGAGGTCGTGAAATCCGTTCTGGATCTGTTCGCCGAACGCGGCGGGGCCGACCACCCCAAGCCGGAGATCCATCGTGTCGAGCACCCCGCGCGCGAGGTCATAGCTCTGGAACGCCGCGCCCACATAGAGCCACGCAGAGTATGGCCGATCGGCGGGATTGGGCGTCGGGGTGTGGATGTCGGCCGGAGTGTAGATGTTTTGCCCGAGGGAGAGGCCGAGCTTGGCATCGTGGCCCGGGGGCACGAGGGCGCTGAGGTGCGTGGCGACCCAGCGAACCGGTGCGGGCACGGAGACGTCGGTGAAATTGTCCAGCGGAGCGCTGAGGGCGGAGAGCTTGAAACCGTTGGTGTAATAGCGGTCGCTGCCGGCGAGATATTTGTCGTTCTCGGTGATGACCGTGAGGGAACCAAACTTGAGCGGCGACGTCGCCGGCAGGCTGTCGGCGGCCGGCAGCGGCGCGGCGGCGGTCGCGAGCAATGCGAGCAAAAGAACACGGAGAAACACGGAGAAAGTGGACATGGCGGCAGTTGGGCGGGGAAGGAAACGAAGACCGGGCCGCTCGTCAGCGAAATTCGCGCGGGAGTGCCCGCTTCCCGGGAAGGAAGCTTTTCTTCCTGCCCCAAAAATCATTTTCCAAGAAGCATGGGCAAACCCAGCGTAAAGCCACCATGGCAGTCCTTGCGCCTCGCCGGGCCTTTGCCAATGGGGCAGATTTCGTGGCTTATGTGCAAATGGCCGGGCGGCTTGAAGAATGCCGCATCCGGGCATAGCGTGCGCCCATGAAACCCGTTTTACTGCTCTTGGCGGCGCTGTTGTTCGCCGGCTGCGCATCGCACGAGACAGGCTGGAAGTCCCAGCCGTCCCGCAACACGAGCGCGCTCAAGGCGGGGATGCCACGCGCAGCGGTCGTGGCTGACTTCGGCGCGCCGATCACGACGAGCGCGCTGGCAGACGGGGGCTCGCTCCAAGTGTTTGAGTGGCGGGATGGCTACGCGTCGGACGAGCGCATGGCGGCGGCCTATATGGCGGAGCTCAATGCGAAGGCCGGCTTTGACGACAAGAAGCCGGCCGAAGATCGCGTGCGTCGGGCGCGAGTCTGGTTCGACAAAAATGAAATCGTGACGCGGACAGAAATCTATGCGCCGTGACGCACCGGCTGCACCCGCACGCCACAGGCAAGGAATCAATTGCCCGCAACTGAAATCATGCCCTTCATGCCCCATCAGTTTGATAGTGCGCACGCGCGGAGGGTGCGAGCTCGTCGGACGCGATGACGGCAATTCGCTCGTCAGCACGAGGGTTGGCGGTCTGGCTGGTGAACGAGGTACCACCCGATGAAAGCATCTACACGCAAGTGGCTTGGCGGCGCAATGATCAGCGCTTCGTTGGTGGGTGCGTGGCTCTTGTTCCACTTCTGTCCTCCCTTATACGCAGACCTCGCAGACGTGGTCGAGTGGCAATGGAAGTGGCAGCAGTCCTGGCTGGCGGGTGTGTTGATGGCGATGGGACTGACTGGGCTGCTGTTGGTGCTGTGGCCTCAGCCCAAGTGCAAGCAACCGCCTCAACCACCGCCCGAAAGTGCGATGGGTGCCAGCAAGCGTGCTGGCGGTCTGGCTGACCCACGGAGAACCACGCCCATGAAAGCATCCACCTGCAAATGGCTTGGCGGCGCCATCCTGGTCGCATCGCTGGCCGGCGAGGCGATCATTCTCGGCACCGCCCCCATCAAGTGGAGCAAAGAGCAGTCCGTGAACGGCGAGTATTACTCATTTCAGGTGGGTGAAATCGAAGGCGGGTGGGCGCGTCATCGTCTAGGTCGTAGCCGAGGAACCACAGCCAGTCCAAACGTTCGGGCAGCCGCCGCACCAGCTCGCGCTCGCTACGCACGTTTTCGTGGAACAGCAGGAACATCAGCTTCAGCAGGATCGCCGGATCCACCGAGACGTGTCCATTGTCACCGTAAGTGTGCGCCACCGCGGCGCGCGCGAAGGGTAAAGTCGATCATCGCATTGACTCGCCGCAGCGGATGATCGGCGCGCACCCGCCGGTCCAGATTCACCTCGTAACTGAACAACTTGGCTTGGGTTTGGTTTATGCCCATCATAATAAACGACTTGCAAAGCAGCTATTATGCCATCATCCCGTTGCCTTCCAATAGATTAGATTTGGGCAACAGGCCCAGACTGATTGACCCACGGGAACCGCGCCCATGAAAACCTCCATCCACAAGAAAATCGGCGGCGCGATTCTCGGCGCATCCCTGGTTGGTGCAGCACTCCTGTTCCTCTACCTCCCTCCCATCAAGGTGCCACCAACCTTCTTTCTTTCGATTGTGGCTGGCGGCACCCTCGGCGGTGGCTGGGGTGAGGCTGCGTCCACGGCCGCAGGTCTGGGCGGAGGCATCGGTGTGGCGCTTGGGATAGCGATGGGGATGACAGGCGTGGCGGTTGCGGGCTTGACCTTTTGAGCGCTGATCGGGGGTTGTTCGGCAAGGGTGCCGCGCACTGCTTCGGCAAGAACAAATCGTGACCGGCTTTGGGCGGCTTGTGCATGGCGGACGGCTGACCTGCCCTCAGGTCCGAAACGAAAAATAATCTGGCAAGCGGGCCGCTATGGAAAAGTCGCGCGCAAGGACTCTGTCTGGCGGGTTACACCCCATTTCGGCCATGCGGCGGATCGGTTAGTCTCTGCCCATAACAGTCAGGGCCGGCGGCGAGTAACAAAAGAATCACTCTGCGTCTCGTCGCCTTCCCGCCGGGCGCTCACGCGCCCTGACCAGTTCACACCATCCATGAAATCTACACCCAAGCTTTTCGCCGGCGCCATTCTCGCCGGCTGTCTCGCGCTCCCAGCCGGGGCGCAACGCATCCCTCCTACCGGCCCCGCCGATGTTCTTGGCGCCGAGCGAAAGCTCATAAACATGACCGACATTGAGATCAGAAACACGCAGAACGAGCATCTCGGCCGCATCAGGGATCTGGGCATTGATCTGGTCAATGGCCGCATCGTCGTGGTGCTGGTGGTCTCCAATGAGTTTCTCGGCATGGGCGGCAAAACCGTGGCCGTGCCCCCGCGTGCGCTGACCCCCGATGCAGGCGGAGCCATCTACCGGATCAACATCAGCGCCGAAAAATTCAAGAGCGCCCCGGAAATCAATCTCTCCAAGTGGACCGACGAAGGCCGGAGCGATCGCGTCGCGGCGGCCTATCATTTATTTGGGCAGGAGACGTACTTTTTGGAGGGGGGGGACATCGCCAGCAAAACTGACGAGCGGCCCAAGGTTATGCTCGGCCACGTCGAGCGCTCCAGCAAGATTACGAACATGCCTGTCGGCAATTTTCAAAACGAGAAATTTGGCAAGGTGTTGACCATGACGTACGACATCCCCAAAGGGCGCATCCTCAATGTCGTGGTGCGCTCGCCAGGCAATTTCGGGACGTCGAGCGTCGTCCCCGCAATGGCCCTCAGTTTCAATGCCAAGCGCGACGGGCTGCTGCTGGATGACACCAAGGAGGAGTTTGCGGACGAGCCGCGCTATGTCTACACCCAGAATCTCCCCGGCAACGCCCCCTCCTCGGCCGAAGAGGCCTACAAGGGTCCGCACACTTCGGTGGCGCTGGAGCAAGGCAACAGTTACCGTGATGTGGACCGCACCATCCAGATCAATCTGGATATCCGCAACGCAAAGATCAACGCCCGCAACGTGGAGGTTGGCACGATCAATGGCCGCGTCACCTTGCGCGGGTGGGTCAACAGCCCCGATGACAAGCGCCGGATCGGCGAGATCGCGATCGCCGCCTCGCGGCTCGAAATCGTAGACAACCAGATCACCGTGGGCCGGCCTCTCGCGGCTCAATAACCTGCCACACCTGTCTACCGCTGCCGCCGGGAAACCCGACGGCACCTGTACTGCCTCCCGGATATCGGGAGGCTTTTTTTGCCGCATTCTGCCCGTCCCGATCATGAACTCAGCATTCGCAGGCAGAATGACGAACCCGTTTCCATGAAACAATAGGGCTTGATCCAAGGACAAGGGGGGTTCACCCATAGGTTGTCACCTGACATCCTATGCTCACCGAACGACAGGAAACGATCTTGATCTTTGTGAGGGACTATCAAGCCGCGCAGAGTGTGCCGCCCTCGACGCGCGAGGTCGCGCGCACGTTTGGGTGCAGCCAGCAGAACGCGGCCAAGCACCTGCAGGTGCTCGCGAAAAAGGGCCAGCTGGACAAGCTGGCGGACGGGAAATGGGGGCTGCAGGCCAAAAGCGTGCAGGCGCATTTGTTCGACGTGCCGGTCTATGGCGCGATTCCCGCCGGCCTGCCGGCGATGCAGGAGCAGGATCCGGAGGAGTCCGTCAAGGTGGACCCCGCGATCTTCGGCGTGCGCAGCCCGCGACCGGGATTCTTTTGGTTTCTGCGTGTCACCGGCGACTCGATGGTGGGGGCAAACATCCTCGATGGCGACCTCGTCGCCCTCGTGCGGAAGGAGCCACGGCCGGGGGACATCATCGCGGCGCTGGTGGACGAGACGACGACGACGTTGAAGCGGTTCGTGAAGGAGCGTGGCCGCACGCTCCTGCGGGCCGAGAACCCGCGCTACTCCGACATCAGGCCGGAACGGTTGGAATCGCAGGGTGTGGTGGTCGGAGTCATCCGGCGGCAGATATAGGCTCAACGCACAAGCCAGCGAGAAACCACCGGAACGAAGCTGCCCAAAAACACGCGGAGGTTGAATTTAAGCCGGCCAACGGCATCCTTGGGCAAAAATCCCCATGAACATCTGCGATTCCAAGCACCCCCTGCACGTCACGAAGGCCGACTTGTCCGCCTCGAACTTCACCGACGTCAACTTGCAGGCCGCACAGTTCACCGATGTGAACCTCGCGAAGGCCAATTTCACCGACATCAATTTTAGCGGCTCAAAGTTCAGCAACGTCAATCTCACCGACGTCGAAATCGAGCACTGCAATATCACCGGCATGAAGATCCGGGGCATTTTAGTCTCCGAGCTTCTGGCGGCGTATGGAAAAAAGGGGTAGCCTCGACTTTGGCCGGTGCCCCTGTTTGCCTGAGACACCATCCCATTCTTATGAAGCTTTCATGGTGCGTAGCCTCTGCCGCCGATCTGGCTCTGCTCGCGGAGTGGAACCACCAGCTGATCCACGATGAAGGACATCACAACCCGATGACGGTGGCCGAACTCGCGGAACGGATGAAGCAGTGGCTCCAAGGCGAGTATCGTGCCGTCATATTTTCCGATGCCGCGCCAGTGGCTTATGCCCTGTTCAAGCCGGACGCCGGACTCATCCACCTGCGGCAGCTTTTCGTCCGGCGTGACCGCCGCAGATCGGAAATTGGGCGCAGGTCATTTGAAATTCTCCGCGACGAAATCTGGCCTCCGGGTGTTCGCCTGACGGTTGAGGTGTTCTGCCAAAATCACAGCGGTGTCGACTTCTGGCGAAGTGTTGGGTATCGCGACTACTGCCTGACACTGGAGATCATGCCACCATGAAATTCCGGCCGATTGAGTGGAGTCGCGACCACACTGCCCTGCGCAACTTGGATGCGAGTTTCGTCTCCGATCGCGTTTACGCCGTGCGGCGCACAACGATGGCGGTGTCGCTGATTGAGAAAGTTTGCTCACCCCCTCTCACCGAGCGATACGAAATGGCTCTCACCAAAAAAGCGGTGGCGACGGCCGCCTTTACGGTCGTGGCGCATGAAAATACCGCCCTGGCCGGATTTGCCGCCGTCAGGCAGCTAACGGGGAATCGGCGTGCAGTGATCACCGATTTCTTTGTCGCTCCCCGATTTCGTCGCCGTGGACTGGGAACGAAGATGATGAAGCAATTATGCCGGCACGTGGCGGCAACCAACGCCCGGGTGCTTTGGGTGGAAACCCAAAATATAAATTTCCCGGCAATCACCTTCTATCGCAGCCTCGGTTTTGAAATCTGCGGCTTCGATACCACCCTTTACGACGCCCCGCTGGCCGCAGAAGCGGCGGTTTTTCTCTCGAAGCCGATCATCCGAAAACAAGCAGGCTAAAACGACGCCGGCCGGCGCGCGGTGGCCTGGGGATGCTTCGTGGATGTGCGGTCTCAAGGGGGTGACGGGATGGGGCCTCGCCGGCGAACCCTGTCAATTCACCTCGGCTGGGGGTGATGGGTCATGGCCCCGCGAGACGCCAGGCGCGCTTTTGCCTTGCCCCGGAAGCGCGCCGCTGCCCGAATGGCGGGACCATCCTCAAGCACCCCATAGCCTCGCTGTGCCAATCAACCCACCCTACCACGTCAGCCGCAGTCAGCGGTTCATCCGTGAGCGGTTTGGCTCGACGCTGCTGGCCGACTTTCACCCGGAGGTGATCGCGTCGTATATTGAGATGACCCGGTTTCCGTCGCCCAACAAAGCCGAATACAAGCCGACGGGGACCTATGGGGGACTGGTGCGTGCGGCCGATTTCATCGGCCAGTTGGGGGATCCCAATTATCTGCGCAAGATTCCCGCGCTCTATTATGAATTTGAGCAGCTCGGCCTGAACGAAAAAATGGGATATAAGAACCCGGAGGACATGAGGAAAAGCTACGCGAAATTTTATTGGAAAGTGGTCCGCCCCTACATCCAGGACGCCTTGAAATATCTCAAAGTCACGCTGGAAGGCAAACAGTGGATCGCCAACCTGCATTCGCACGTGTTCGAGGTCGAGCACGCGGACAAATAAGGTTGATGGGCAACCTCCGCTTTACCCGCCTAGGCGGCATTTTGGGTGTGCATTTGGATGGCCAAGTACAGTGCGGCATTGAGGGCCTGGAGCTTGCTTCTTTTTACTGAGATACTTCCCGCCTCGAAGTCGGGCGCCTTGGCGGCGTCCGACGCCTGCTCCGGATGGTGCAGCCACTGGGCCACAGACGATAAAGTTTGTTCGGGCGCGGCGTCTGTTAGACAGATGCCCTACGGGGAAAGTGGAGCGGCGGAGAGCGAGCCGCAGACGGATTTGCGCCTCAGGCGAAGGTGGCCATTTTCGGGTGCCGCGCTCGGCCTTGCCCGAAAAAACGCGCCCTTCCGGCCCCGCCCGCACCCATTTTCTTTTGGTTTGCGGCCCACTGCTTCTTCTCACTTGCTCCTTGCCATCCACCCCCTTCCTAAACGCCAGCCCCGGCAAGCCCGGAATATCCGATGATCCTCCCACAAATTATGTCTCCCATCAGAAGTATTGCGAAGATCTGCTTGGGCTCGCCGGCGAGACGCCAGCTTGCTGCGGCCACGCTGCTCTGCCTGGGTGGGTTCCCACAGGCGGCGTTCGCCCAGGTGTCGTTGCCCAGTGTCTTTTCCGACCACATGGTGATGCAACGGCGGCAGCCCAACCGGGTGTGGGGCAAGGCCTCGCCGGGTGAAAAAGTCACTGTCACGATCGGCGCACAATCGCTCGAGGCGACCGCCGGCACGGACGGCGCGTGGCAGGTGACGCTGACTCCGATGGAAGCAGGCGCGCCCGTGAAGCTCGTGGCCAAAGGCCCGGCGAACGAAGTGTCCGTCGCCGATGTGCTCGTGGGGGAGGTGTGGATTGTTTCGGGCCAGTCGAACATGGCCTATGGGTTGGGCAGCGCCTACGACGCCGACTTGGAAGTCCCGGCAGCGAATCACCCGGAAATTCGCATGGTCACTATTCCTCAACGGGGATCACAGACGCCCATCTGGACGCAAGCCAACACGCGCTGGGTCGTCTGCACGCCGCAAAGCGCCCGCAACTTTTCGGCCGTCGGCTATTACTTCGCCCGCCAGATCCAGGAGTCGCTCGGCGTGCCCGTGGGCATCATCAACAATTCCTGGGCCGGCTCGCGGGCAGAAGCGTGGGTGGACCGCAAGTATTTCGACGGCCATGAGAACTTGCTGCCGCTCGTGGCCCGTTACGACGGCTTCGCCAAGGAGCTGGCGGAGCTGGAGGCCAAGGGGCAGTTGACGGCCGCCGAGCAGAACAAAGCGCGGCAATTGAGCACCGATGTGAACGGCGACGACCGCCCCGCAAACGCCTGGAACGGCATCGTCGCCTCGCACGCCGGCTACGGCATCCGCGGCGTGCTGTGGTATCAGGGCGAGGGCAACACGCCGCGGGGGCACCAGTATCGCGAGCTGTTTCCGGTGCTGGTCGAAAGCTGGCGCAAGGAATGGGGCCAGGGCGATTTTCCGTTCTACTGGGTCCAGCTGCCCGGCAATGGGGCCTTGAAGCCCGAGTCTGGCGACAGCGAATGGGCCGAATTGCGCGAGGCGCAGACGATGTCCCTGGCCAAATTGCCCAACACCGGGCAAGCGGTCACAATTGATCTGATCGAGGACGGAAACCTGCATCCGCGCAGTAAAAAGGACATAGGCGTGCGCCTGGCCCGCGTGGCGCTCGCCCGCGACTATGGGATTCAAATGGCGTATCAAAGTCCCACGTATCGCGCCATGCAGGTCAACGAAGGCAAAATTACTCTCAGCTTCAACACCGCCAACGGAAACTTGCGCGTGCTGAACAATGGCGTGGCCTATGGCTTCACCATCGCCGGCGCGGACAAGAAGTTCGTCTGGGCCGACGCCAGTTTCAACCGTGACGGCACGATCACCGTCTCCAGCGACAAGGTGCCGAATCCCGTGGCCGTGCGCTATGGCTGGGCGGACAATCCGGAGTGCAACCTGTATGACAACGCCCGGCTGCCGTTGACGCCCTTTCGCACGGATGATTGGCCGGGCAAAACGGATGGGGTCCTGGTGCACTAGCCGGCTCAATTCCGAGTCGGTCTGCCACCGCACGTTTGCCATGTGCGTATCGGCCCGCTTCATCGGGAACCGACTTGAGATACGATCTCCAGCGCGGCAACGGCGAGGTACGTCAGCAGCACCAGAATAAGCACCGCGTTGGTGAGCGGCCGGTTGGATCGCTACGGCGCCGGAAAAGGCACACGGTTGTTCAGCCAAAGCAGGGTGGCCGCGAGGAAAGGAATAAAAAGACTGCCGATGACGGTGAACGCGACAATCACCAGCAGGGGCCGTTCCGTGAAGGCAAACGGCACCGAGGCGGCCGCCATGAACACCAAGGCCGTCCGATAAACCGGCGAGGTCACCAGCAGGCTGTGCGCGGCGCACTGTTGGTTGACCAAATCGAGCAGGCGCACGTGCAGGCCGTGGGCCACGAGGCGTTGGCGGAACCGCACCAGCGTGGTCTCGTCCGGCACGGGGTCGGTCAGGCTCAGGCCGGTGAACCGGCGCCACGAGAGGTGGTCGCGGACTTGATCCTCGCACTGCGGGTCGGACGGACCGTAGCAGGCCTGCAGCAGCAACATCTTGAGGACCACCAGCGGCGGCTGGGGCAGCCGCCCGGTCGTGGCGGTGAACTTTGCCGCCAGCGCGACGGCGATCGGCTGCCAGTCCACCAAGACGTCGAGCCGGTCGAGAAAGTCGTTCGCCGGGGCGGCCGGCTGAAAGCTGTCGGTCAGGGTGAGTTGGGTGGCAGGGCGGGTGCGCATAGCCTGATCTGACGCGCCCGAACACGAGCGCGTTTCACCCGAGTTTTGCAGAGGTCTCTTTATGTCTTCTCCATTCGCTCCGTTATCTCCTGTGAAATCCAAGTTCACAGAAACAACAGATGCAATTCGGCGGTGCGGGCCGTGCGAGCTGCGGTGAGGTCGCGGACATAGGCGAGCGCGATCTCATACTCACGCTGGCGGCGCGGGGTCGCGCGGCGATCGGCGGGGAGCAGAGCGGGGCGGAGGTTGGTCACGAGCAGGGTGGACTCGGCGAAGGGTGCGAGCTGCTTGAGGCCGGTTATCAGCTCCGCGCGGGCAAAGAGCGGCGTGGCCGAGGTGAGGGTGCGCGAGGCGTCCCAGTGGAAAAATCCGTGACGTGGTTCACCCGCGAAGAACTGGCCGAGAAGGGTGGCGGCGGCGGCGTTGAAGGCGGTGTCGTATTTATCGGCAAACTCAGGATGTGTTCGCATCTGCTCCTCCAGCTCGGTGAGGCTGAAGGCGATGCCGTCCTTGATCTGCTGCGCGAGGTAAAGGTCGTGCCCGGTCACGCGGGCAAAGAGCGCGTTGATGAAGTGCAGCCGGTGCAGCTCGGCGGTGGAAAGATTGGGCATTTGGTGGTCAGTTACTTTGAGTGGAAAACAACAGCCGCAAGGTCCGATGCCTTGACAAGGACGAATGTGAAAAAGGCAAACAGACAGAAAGCTCGGTAGTGTCTTAAGGAACCTCTGAAAAACTCCGATCGAAAATTTACCCAAGCGCGTAACGGTGAATTTTGGCAGTCTGTGCACCGGCAAAAGTCGCATATGTGGCTATAGGCGGCTTCATTTTTGGCAACGGGGAGTTTTTCAGAGGCTCCTTAATTTGAAACTAAGATTTTTTGGTTCCGGCTCGGAAGAGGTAAAAAGCCATAAAAATTAGGAAGCACGCTATTCCCGCGCCTTGATACCATTCGACAGGGGAATGATTTTTACCCGGGTATGTGACCACATCGCTTCCCTTAAGATGCGAGTAGATGATGATTGCTAGGAAGGCAGCCCCAACAAGCCCAATCGAGACGCAGATCATTTTGTGAAGCATCTCAGTTCCCCTCGATTTGGCGCAACTCCCCGACGATGGCGGCGCGCACGGCGGTAATAGGCGAGATGACGGGCGGAAGCTGCAAGACGGCCAGCGTGCGGCTCCCGGCCTCCGTGTCGTAGGCCCATGCGTAGCCCGTGCTGGCCTTGGGATGGCCGATCAGGTCCCCCTGTTTGCTCATTTGGAAGAGTTGAAGCGGATGGGGCGCTCATTTTTGATGAAGGCGTTTTTACTGATTCACTTCCCCGGTTTCCCCAGCGCGCTGATCTCATCCACAAACTCGGTCACGTCGCGGAACTGCTTGTAGATGCTGGCGAAACGGACGTAGGCGACCTGGTCTATTTTCCGCAGGCGCTCCATCACGGCATCGCCGAGGGCGCGCGAAGGGATTTCGGTGTCGTATTGGGCCTCGAGAATGTCGGTCACGTCCTCGATCAGCATGGAGATCTGCTCGGCGTCCACGGGGCGCTTGTGGCAGGCGGCGCGGACGGCGTGGACGAGCTTCTCACGGTCGAAATCCTCGCGGCGGCCGTCACGCTTGATAACGACCATGCCGTCGCGCAGGACGCTCTCGGTGGTGCTGTAGCGGTGGCTGCACTCGAGGCACTCGCGGCGGCGGCGGATGGTCGAACCCTCCTTGCTGATGCGGGAGTCAATGACCTTGTCCTCGATGGAGGTGCATTTTGGGCAGCGCATAGGGGGAAGAAGTCCGGAGACGAAGGAATAAAAAAGGGAAGGTTGGCGGAGGCTCAGTTGAGTGTGAGCGTCAGGAAATTTTTCAGGATTTGGATGCCGTTTTCGGTGGCGATAGACTCGGGGTGAAACTGGACGCCCCAGATGGGGAGCGTGCGGTGGCGCAAACCCATGACCTCGCCCTCGGCAGTCTCGGCCGTGATCTCGAGCGCGGCGGGAAACGTGGCGCGCTCGACGAGCAGCGAGTGGTAGCGCGTGGCGGCGAAGTTTTGCGGCATGCCGCGAAACACGTCGGAGTTTTTATGCAAAATCGGCGAAGTTTTGCCGTGCATCAGGCGGCCGGCACGGACGACCTTGCCGCCAAAATGGTGCCCGATGGACTGGTGCCCCAGGCACACGCCAAGCAGCGGCTTTTTGCCGGCAAATGCGCCGATGATGCCAAGCGACACCCCGGCCTCGGCGGGAGAGCACGGGCCGGGCGAGATGAGCACGCGTTCGGGGTTGAGCGCGAGGGCCGCAGCGGGCGTGATCTCGTTGTTGCGGAACACACGCTGCGCCACGCCCAGCTGCCCAAAGCACTGGACGAGATTGTAGGTGAACGAGTCGAAGTTGTCGATGACGAGCAGCACGGTTTGATGATATGGATGGCAAAATGCGATTGGCAGAATTCGCCGCCGAAACCAGAATCGTTCTCGTGCCTGCTGGCAAACCGCATTTTGCAGGTCCTGCCGCACCGCGACCCCTGCCGCAAGCATCTTGCTGGGGCATGAGGGTGGCTGCATTTTGAATTTGATTGGAGCGCACTTTGTCATCTCACTGACAGATATGCGTTCCCTCAAGTCCTCGCTTTTGTTGTCCGCCATGCTTGTTTTCGCCCTCGCCCTGCGGGCGGCGAGTCCGGCCGTTCCGGCAAAACCCGCAACGCCCCCTCCTGCAACGCCCCCTTCTGCCACTGACCCAGCACCGGTACCACCCGGGATGCAGCCCGAAGCGGGAAAACCTTTTGAAAACTCCCTCGGCATGAAGTTTGTGGCCGTCGGCCCAGCCAAGGTTCTATTTGCGATTTGGGATGTGAGACTCCAGGACTTTGAACCTTTTGCCTCCACCACCGGGATTTCAAAAATTGCCGTGAAATTTGAGCAAGGGCCGACCCATCCGGTGGTGAATGTGTCGTGGGAAGAAGCGCAGGATTTCTGCAACTGGCTCACCCAAAAGGAACGGCAGGCCGGTCGGCTGGGGAAAACGCAGGTCTACCGCTTGCCCACGGACAACGAGTGGAGCATCGCCAGCGGACTTGCAGAGCCGGCGGAGGGAAGCCCCGAGAGCAAAGACCAGAGCAAAGACCCGAGCAAAGACCGGCAGATCAAAGATGTGTTTCCGTGGGGCACAACCTGGCCCCCCCAAAAAGGCGCGGGCAACTATGACCCCATCCTTGGCACCGATACCTTTCTGGGCACATCGCCGGTCGGAAGCTTCGCAGCCAACAAATACGGCCTCTTTGACATGGGCGGCAATGTCTGGCAATGGTGCGAAGACTTTATTGACGGTGTGTCCGGTGCGCGGGTCGTGCGCGGAGCCTCCTATTTCAACAGCGCGGTCAACAATTTGGTGCTTTTCCGCCGTGACAGTTACGATGCCAACATCCATTCCGCCCTCGTGGGATTTCGCGTGGTGATTGCCGACACGGGCGGGGCCGCGCTCTGAACCGCCCCCTTGGTTGGGCCGGACCGGCGAAACCGGTTGCGTTTCCCGTTCCGGTACCGAATAGGCATGGGCCATGTCCGGCCATTTTGAGCTGATTTGCACCGATCCGTCCACCGCCGCGCGACGCGGACGGCTGACGACACGGCATGGCGTGGTCGAAACACCCGTCTTCATGCCTGTCGGCACGCAAGGCACCGTCAAGGCGGTGACACCGCAGCAGCTGCATGAAATCGGCGCACAGATCATCCTCGGCAACACCTACCACCTCAACCTCCGGCCGGGCAGCGGGCTGGTGCGCGAACTGGGCGGGCTTCATCACTTCATGGGCTGGGACGGGCCGATTCTCACTGACAGCGGCGGGTTTCAGGTGTTCTCGCTGGCGAAGCTGCGCGATATACGGGAAGACGGGGTGGCGTTTCAATCTCACCTCGACGGGGCCAAGCTTTTCCTCGGGCCGCGCGAGGTCATGGGCATCCAGCAAAACCTAGGCAGTGACATCGCAATGGTGCTGGACGAGTGCCCGCCCTGGCCATGCGAACGCGACGCGTGTGCGCAGGCCGTCGCGCGGAGCTACCGCTGGGCGCAGCAGTGCCAGGCCGTCGCAACGGAGAGCGGCTTCCTCGAGGCGGGGCACCAGGTGTTTGCCATCGTGCAGGGCTCGACGTTCGACGACCTGCGGCGCGAGGCGGCGGAGTCGCTGGCGGCGCTGGACTTTCCCGGCTACGCCGTCGGCGGGGTGAGCGTGGGCGAGCCCGAGCCGGAAATGCTGAAACAAGTCGGCGCCACCACCCCGTTTCTCCCCGCGCACAAGCCGCGCTACACGATGGGCCTCGGCACGCCGCCGCAACTGCTGAAGATGGTCGCGCTCGGAGTGGACATGTTTGACTGCGTGCTCCCAACCCGGGTGGCGCGCAACGGCCTCGTGTTCACACCCGACGGACCGCTGAACCTCCGCAATGAAAAATTCCGCGCCGACGCCCGCCCCATTATTGAAGGACTGGCGAACTGCACGGCAAATTTTTCCCGTGCCTACCTGCGGCATCTGACGCTGGCCGGGGAGATCCTGGGCTGCACGCTGCTCACCATCCACAACCTTCATTTCTATCTCGATCTGATGATGCAAGCACGGGCACACATTGCGGCGGGGGATTTCGGCACATGGCACCGGGCGTGGATTGGGCGCTACGAATACGGCGCCAAGTAGTTGGGAGTTTTTTCGATTTCCCGGGCCAACATCCGTTGTCAGGTCTCCGCCCGCCCAGAGCCGGCTTGCAATCCAATATCCAGCCATCAAATTCGCAGATCATGCGTATTCTCGTCACCGGCGGCGCCGGTTTTCTTGGCTCCCATCTTTGCGACCGTCTGCTGGCCGACGGCCATGAGGTCGTCGCCATTGACAATTTTTTCACGGGACGGAAAAGCAACCTCGCCCATCTGGCGGCCAACCCGCGCTTTGAACTCGTGCGGCACGATATCATTGACCACTTCAAGTTCGAGGTGGACCAGATCTACAACCTCGCCTGCCCCGCCTCGCCGCCGCACTACCAGTATAACCCGATCAAAACGATCAAGACCTCCATCCTCGGCGCGATTAACTGCCTCGGCCTCGCCAAGCGCGTGCGCGCCCGGGTGTTTCAGGCCAGCACCAGCGAGGTCTATGGCGACCCGCACGTTCACCCGCAGCCCGAGAGCTATTGGGGCCACGTCAACCCCATCGGCCGCCGTTCCTGCTACGACGAGGGCAAACGCTGCGCCGAGACGCTCTTCTTCGACTATCATCGCGAGCATCAGGTGGACATCCGCGTGGTCCGCATCTTCAACACCTACGGCCCGCGCATGCTGGCCGACGACGGCCGGGTCGTCTCCAACTTCATCGTGCAGGCCCTCAAGGGCTCGCCCCTCACCATCTACGGCGATGGATCGCAGACTCGCTCATTTTGCTATGTGGACGACCTCATCGAAGGCTTCGTGCGCCTGATGAACCAGACCGTGACCGTCGGCCCGGTCAATCTCGGCAATCCCGGTGAATTCACCATGCTGGAGCTCGCGCAGCACGTCCTCAAGCTCACCAAAAGCAAATCCAAGATTGTCCACCACCCGCTCCCGCCCGACGATCCGAAACAGCGCCGCCCCGATATCACCCTCGCAAAAAAGGCCCTCAAGTGGCAGCCCAAGATTCCGCTCGACGAAGGCCTCAAACGCACCATCGCCTACTTCAAGACGCAGGTGTGAGCCTGCCCGGCCTTTACCGTGGTCTCACCAGCCTGGTCAGCAAAATCCGGCGATGGTTTTCAGGCGGCCTGGCAGTTGATATTTGTCCGGCGGCCCGGCCTGCCTGCTTTGCCGGCGCTGGCCCGTTGGCACGCAAATTTTGCCACCAGACTGGCCCGGGCCGGAGACTCCCGAGAACGGCAGCCTGCGCGTGACGGGAGCCTACGGCTTCACTGCAGATGGCTCACGCCGCTCAGTCATCATCATCGTCCCAGCGACGGCGAAAATCAACGATGGTCGCACCGGACTTGCCGTGGAGATAGAGCTGTTTCACGTCGGTGAGACGGGTGATGATCCAAGGCATCACCGTGTTGCCGCCGTTTTTGGTGAAAACGAGGTCATCGGCGAGAAACACGCAGGAATGAAACGCGTTGCCCTTCTCATCGAGAAAGAAAAGCACATCGCCAAAGACCGGCGCGTCACTGACGCGGTCATAGTCCTCCAGCACCTTGCTGGCAGCAAACTTGAGGTCGAGGTAGATGTTCTGCCGGGTGTAGTTGAAAAAATTGAGCGAGGTCCAATGGCAATTGGGCGCCTGCCCGGTGCGTTCCAGCTCGGGCGTCGTGTAGGCGTAGGCGAGACGGCGCGGGAGGGGCGGCAGGAGGTGCGTGAGGTCGAGGCGGCCGCCGCCGGGCAGGTCAGCGGTGGCGTTGAGCATGGGCAGCGAGTCCTTGCGATGGAAACCGGCGCTCCAGTAACGGCGGAGCGCGGCCAGATTGTCAGCCGGCTCGACCTTGAGATACCCGACCACTGCGCGCGTGCGCGTGAGCACCCGCACCCAGCGTCGTGCCTCGCTGTCAGAACCAGCATGGCCGAGCACAGTGCTAAAATCGCTAAACAGGACGGCGTCCCCGTCGCGCCAGACGAGCTGCTTGACCAGCGCAACGACGTGGTCGGGCAGGCCGGTGCCGCGCAGCCATGCATCGGAATCGCCATCGGGCACGAGCACGGCGTCGTGGAAAAAGGTATTTTGGGGGTACTTTTCCAGTTCGCGGTAGATGGCATCGCGCACCGCCGGCTTGAGCGCTTCGATATCGGCGACGGAGGGAAAGAGCGTGAATACCCCCTCATCATCCCGCCGTGCGCGCGGGTCGGCAAACAGTCGGTCGCGCACGGCGGCATCAAGCCCGGAGTCGGTCAGCCGCCCGCGCGCGACAGCGGGCGAGGTGTCGGCAAACGACCACCGCGGCTGCGGGCTGGGCATGGGGAACTCGGCCAGCACGCCTTCCGGCGCCGTGAGATAGATCATCTGGTATTCGAGACGGCCCCAAGCCCCGGGCTTGGCTTCCCTATATGCCGGTTCGGCCGCCTGTGCGGGCATGGTCAAAAAAAAATAGGCAGCAGCCAACAATAACGCCTGACGGGCGGAAAACAGCAGGGACGGCATGGCAATTCTATAAGAAATTCTATGACCTGAGGGAGCATTACACCTTGGAAGACGCCGGCGATGCATGCAGGTTGCAAAGTTTGGCATTTATTTCGCTGGGCTTCCGACAGCGGCCGCACCACACTTAACGGCGTTGTTTGCTTGTTGGGTTCCTGTTCACCGGCTCCAACCTCATTGCCTTCCCTCTCATGAAAAAAATCTTCCGTCCCGCCCTCGCCTGCCTTGCCCTCGCCCTGCTCTGCCCCGCGCGTGCCGCCTCCCCGTTTGAGGTCACCGCCGTCTCGACCGTGCCGGCTTTCAGCCATACGCAGGGCTACGGCAGCTTCCCTGACCTCGTTTCTGATGTGATTCAAAACCAAGGCAATTTCTCGCCGCTGCAGACCAGCTCAAGCTTCTTTGCCGATATCACCTTCCTCGGTGTTTCAAACGCCCTGCAGTTCAATTACAATGAAGGCGTGCCGGGGCCGAATTTTGTCAACGTGAGCATCGCCCTTCGTCTGCCGGAGACTTGCTTTGCAGGCGGCGGCCTTTCATCGTGGGCCTAAATGAACCGCACTGAGTCCCCCGTAAACTTTCTGCCGCACGCCCGCGCCCTGCAGCCATGAGCGACGAACGACCGTCCCTGGCCGACCTGCGGATTGACCGCACCGCCGCGCCGCGCCGGCCGCTGCCCTCCGGCCAGGCAGTCGCAGTGATGGTGGCGGCCGTCCTGCTCGCGGTGGGCGCGGCGTGGTGGTTCAACCGCACTCGGCCCGTCGCCGTCCGCACCGCGCCTGCGCGCGAGGTCACGTCAAGCGGCCCGGCCACGTTGCTCAACGCCTCCGGCTACGTGACCGCCCGGCGCGAGGCCACCGTTTCGTCGAAGGTCACGGGGAAGATTCTAGTGCTTAGTTGCGAAGATTAACAATAGTATTTCTCAGCTGCGATCCCTTGACCTCACGCTTGCGCCACCGGAAGGGCTTGGCCGAGGGATTGTAGGCGGCAATGAACGCCTCGATGGCCTGCCGCAGTTCGGTGACATGGCTGAAG
>CANJLB010000035.1 GCA_947475065.1 Opitutia bacterium
CCGGCAGAGCTGCCGGAAGTTGATGCCAGGCTGGCTGGCAAGAATGACGAACTCGTGTCGTTGAGACATGGCGGTAGAGGTGTTCCAGGGCATCCCAGAGTGTAACCTATGTCCCCGAACGGGTGTAACCCATGTCTCCGGTCTATACACCGTCCTCCCGTTCCACCGCCCGCAATGGCAAGATCGCCCGCCTTCCCGCTGCCCTCCGCGACCAGCTCGGCCTTCGCCTCGACGACGGCCAGCCGGCCGCCACCATTCTCCGCTGGCTCAATGCCGAGCCCGAGGTCGTCCGCATCATCGGCGAGCAGTTCGGCGGCGTCCCTGTCAGCCCGCAGAATCTCAGCGAGTGGCGCGCCGGCGGCTATCGCGACTGGCAGCGCGCCCAGGAGCGGCTCGCCTTCGCCCGCCAAATCACGGAGGAGGCCGGCGGGCTCGGCTCCGCCAACCCCGCCACCCTGGCCGACGGCGTTTCCTCCCGCCTCGTGCTCGCCCTCGCTTCCCTCGTCCCCGACGAAATTACACCCGCGGACCTCCCTCGCGTCGTCTCCATCTCCCGCGAGCTTGACCGCCACCGCCGCGCCGATCGCCAGCAGTCTCTCGACGGCCTGCGGCGGGCCGAATGGGACACGGGGGCGGCCGAGCGGGTGCGCTTGGAGGAGGTGCGCGCCCGGAAGGCGCACCGCGATGAGATCCTCGCGCCCGTGTTGGCCGTGAGCACGAACTATAGCCTGCGCTCGCGGTATGGCTCTTACGCCGTGCTTCCCGAGGCGGAGCAACTCTATGCGGAGGCCGCCGAGGCCGAGCATGGCTGCCCCGGGGTGCTCACCGCGCCGGCCAAACCGCCGCCCCCCGCCACCGTCCAGCCGCTGTTTCCTGCCCCCGCCAAGCCGCCCGCCCCGAGCGCTTGAACTCCGTTCACATCCTCGTGATCCAGCCCTCCTCCGTCCCCTCGTTTTCTTACTCTTTCTCCTCCCCTGTCTCCCGCCTCCTGGCTCCCCCCCCCCCCCCCCCTCCTACCTTCACCGCTGGGATCAAACCTAATCAAACCGGATCAAACCGAATTTTTTCCGTTCAGAGTTTTGGGAGCGCGGGCGCCCCCGCCCGCCTGGCCCGGTGAGGTAGGGCGGAGCGGCTCGCTCCGCCGCAAGGGTTGCCTCCCTCCGGCCCTCCGCCGCAGCACGGGCAACCAGCCCGAGTTCCCCCGGCCCTTCCTGGCTTCCGTCCCTCCTCTGCTCCGCGCTCTTCGCGTCAAAATGCCTTCGGTGTTCTCCAGTTCCGACTCTGTGCCCTGTGTGGTTCAATTATTGGTCTCCCTTTCGGACGGTCCCGAAAGTTTGGTTGAAAAACCGTGCCCGGCCCGCATCGTTCATGGTCGTGGAAGCCAAAGCCAAAAATCCGCCGTCTTTCGAGGACGCGCTCGCCAAGCTGGAGGCCATTGTCGAATCAATGGAGTCCGGCGACGTGCCGCTCGCCGCGCTGCTCGCCAAGTTCGAGGAGGGCACCGCCCTGCTGAAAATCTGCGAGGCCCGGCTCAAGGATGCCGAACTGAAGATCGAGCAGCTCAAGCAGCAGAAAGACGGCTCCGCCGTGCTCTCGCCACTCGCCGTCGGGCGTGACGCCTGAGCGTCCAATGGCTGCCCCGTCACGCCCATTCGCCCGTCTCGTTCTCCTCCCGCCGCCTACCGTTCCCGTTACGTTCCCTCGCCCGCTTCATTTCCTGGATGACCACTGCTGAAACTCCGCGCCTGCTCGACTCCATCCGTTCGCCCGCCGATGTGAAGGCGCTGCCCGCCGCCGACCTGCCGCGCCTGGCGCAGGAAATCCGCGACGAGATCATCGCCGTCACCGCGCAGCGGGGCGGCCACGTCGGGCCCAACCTCGGGGTGGTCGAGTTGACCCTCGCGCTGCACCGCGTGTTCAGCACGCCGGAGGACCAGTTTGTCTTCGACGTGGCGCACCAGGGCTATGTCCACAAGCTCCTGACTGGGCGCGGCGGGAAATTTTTCCGCGGCCTGCGGCACAGCGGCGGCGCGAGCGGCTTCCTGGCGCGCGACGAGAGCCCGCACGACAGCTTTGGTGCGGGCCACGCGGGCACCGCCCTCTCGGCCGCTTTGGGCATGGCGGCGGCGCGCGACCTGCGTGGTTCGGGCGAGCATGTCGTCGCGGTGTGTGGCGATGCGGCGTTCACCTGCGGCATCACGATGGAGGCGCTCAACAACGTCGTGGGTTCGACCAAGCGCCTCGTCGTCATCCTCAACGACAACGAGTGGTCCATTGCCAAGAATGTCGGCGCGATGGCGCACTACCTCAACCGCCTCAGCACGAGCACAACCTACAACAAGATTCACCGCCGGCTCGACGCCTTTTTCAAGAGCTTTGCCGTCGGGGTCGGGCTGAACCGGCTTTACGTCAAATGGAAGCGCGAGACGAAGGACTTCTTTGTCGAGTCGAGCCTGTTTGAGAAATACGGCCTGCGCTACCTGGGCCCGATTGACGGCCACAACCTCGAGGAGCTGACCAAGAACCTTGAGTTTGCCCGGCAGTGCGAGACGCCGATCCTGCTGCACGTCCTCACCAAAAAGGGGCGCGGCCTCGACGCGGCGGTGCAGTCGCCGGAGAAATTTCACGGGGCCGGCCCCTACGATCCGGTGTCCGGCGACAGCCTGCGGGCGCCGCCCGGCACGCCGCCCGCGTGGCAGGAGGTGTTTGGCCGCACCCTCGCGCGCATGGCCAGGGCCGACGCGCGCATCGTCGGCATCACGGCGGCCATGCCCAGCGGCACCGGCCTGACCCATTTTGCCCAGACATGCCCCCGGCAGTTTTTTGACGTGGGCATCGCGGAGGAGCACGCCGTGCTGTTCGCCGCCGGGCTGGCGACGAAAGGCTTCCGGCCCGTCGTGGCGATCTACTCGACATTTCTCCAGCGCGGTTATGATCCGATCATCCACGACGTGGCGCTGCAAAACCTGCCCGTGACGTTTTGCATGGACCGCGCCGGCCTTTCGCCCAATGACGGCGCCACGCACCACGGCCTGTTCGACCTCGCCTACCTGCGCTGCGTGCCCAACGCCGTCGTCATGCAGCCGAAGGACGAGGACGAGCTCGCGGACATGATGCACACGAGCCTGCGTCACGACGGCCCCGCGTTCATCCGGTACCCGCGCGGCCCGGCCGCCGGCGTGAAAATCAAGGAGCAGCCCGCCGCCATCCCCATCGGCCAGGCCGAGGTGCTGCGCGAAGGCTCGAACATCATGCTCTGGGCGCTCGGCAGCATGGTGCCGGACGCGCTGCGCCTGGCCGCGCAGCTGGAGGCCGAGGAAAACCTGTCGGTCGGCGTGGTGAACGCCCGCTTCGCCAAACCGCTGGACCGGGCGCTGCTCCTCAGCCACGCCGCCTGCGTGCCGCTGCTCGTCACGCTGGAGGATCATGTGCTCGCCGGCGGCTTCGGCAGCGCGGTGCTGGAGGCGTTGCAGGACGCCGAGTGCAGCACGGCGGTCGAGCGCATCGGCTGGCCGGACCAGTTTGTCCCTCACGGGAGTGATGCCGCCATACTCCGCGCCGCGCACGGCCTCGCCCCCGACGCCATCCACCGCCGCGTGCTCGCCCGCTGGCACAGCCTCCGCGCCGCGCCGGTCGAGGCTGGCGCCTGAGCGCGCCGCGCCGGCCCCCGCCATGAACCTCTTTGTCACCGGCGGTTGCGGTTTCATCGGGAGCAACTTCGTCCGCCAGCGGCTCACCGCCTCCGTCGCCCAGGTCGAACGGCTCGTCAACCTCGACGCGCTCACCTACGCGGGCAATCCCGCCAACCTCGCCGACCTCGCGGGCGATCCCCGCTATGTGTTTGCGCACGGCGACATCGCCGACACCGCGCTCGTGGCGCGTCTGCTCGCCGAGCATCGGATTGACGCCGTCGCCCACTTCGCCGCGGAGTCGCATGTGGACCGCTCCATTGATTCGGCCGAGCCGTTCGTCCAGACGAACGTGGTCGGCACGCTCCGCCTCCTCGAGGGAGCGCGGCGGCACTGGGAGCAACTGCCCGCGCCCCGGCGGGACGCGTTCCGTTTCCTGCACGTCTCCACGGACGAGGTCTATGGCCCGCTGGCATACGATGCCCCGCCGCTTGCCGAAGACGCGCCCTTTGCGCCCAGCTCCCCCTACGCCGCGACCAAGGCCGCCGGCGACCACCTCGCGCGGGCGTTTCACCGCACCCACGGCCTGCCGGTGCTCGCGGCGCGCGTGTCGAACAACTACGGCCCGCGCCAGCTGGCCGAGAAGCTCATCCCGCTGGTCATCCTCCACGCCGTCACGGGCCGGCCGCTTCCGCTTTACGGCGACGGTCTGGCCACGCGTGACTGGCTGCACGTCTGCGATTGCGGCACGGCGCTCTGGCGGCTGCTCCAGGACGGCCGCACGGGCGAGGCCTACAACATCGGCGGCGGCAACGAACGCACTAACCTCGAGGTTGTCCGGCGGATTTGTGCCGTGCTCGACCGGGCCGTCCCGCGCGGCGACGGCCGTCCGCACGCCACGCAAATCACCCACGTTGCCGACCGACCCGGCCACGACCGGCGCTACGCGCTCGACTGCGGAAAAATCCGCCGTGAAACCGGCTGGACGCCGCAGGCGGATTTCGCCTCAGGCCTCGAAGAAACGGTCGCCTGGTATCTCGGCCATCGCGCCTGGCTCAACGACATCACGGTCGCGAAACAGCCCGCTTAATGCTGCTGGGTCAGTTCAGTTTTTCCACGGATGACAGCGATGGCACGGTCACTGACTGTCGAGAAATACGAACAGCTGCGCGCCGGGCGGGCCGATGAGCGCCATGGAGCGGCCCGGGAAGAGGGCAAACAGCTCCTCGTCGTTGATGATTTGTACGCCGGGGGTGGCTGGCACGCGTGGCACGCTGGCAAGGTCTGGCGAGGTGGTTTCCGGTTGGGGCTGCGAGGCCAGTGGTGGCACGGGCGTCCCGCCCGTGATTTCCGGAATACGGGCAGGAAGCCCGTGCCACACCAGTGCCAACAGCAGCGTCACGGCGACTGTGGCACCGGTGAGCGCGGCACGGCGTCGGCGGCGGGCGCGCAGTGTCGCCAGCGCACCGGCCAGGCTGGCGGCGCGCAAGTTTTCCAAGCGCTCGTCGCCGAGCAGCTCGCGGAGAAGGCGGTCCTGGTCGGAGGGCTTCATGGTGCGCGGAGTTTATGGAGCAGCGTTTCGCCGAGCGCGCGGCGCAGGCGCAGCAGGCGCGACTCGACGGCCTTGGGCGTGAGGCCGGTTTGGGCGGCCAGTTCGGCGACGGTGTCGCCCCGCAGGTATTTGCCGGTGATGAGGCGGCGGTCGGCGCCATCCAGCGCGGCGAGGGTCTCGTCGAGGAGGGCACGCAGGCGGTTGTCCTCGGCGACGGCCGGCGCAGGGGCGGGAGCGGGGCTGAGGAGGGAGAACTTTTCCAGCAGTGCGAGATAGCGGCGTCGCTGGCGGCCGCCGTCGCGGGCGGCGTTGCGGGCGACGGCCTTGAGCCAGCCCCAGAAAACCTCCTCGTCGTCAAACGCCCGGGCGGAGCGTGCGACGCGCAGCAGCGTCTCCTGCAGGGCGTCACGGGCGGCGTGCTCCTGCCCGTGCGTGACGGCCAGGAGGAAATGGTGGAGCCGGTCAAAGTAGCGCGCGTGAAATTCGCGGAAGGCCGCCTCGTCGCCGGCCGCGAGGCGGCGGGTCAGCTCAGCCACGCCGGGCGGGGTCGCGTCGCGGGTCGTGGAGGCCGGCGGCACGGGGCGGGTTCCGGTCAGCGGGAACAGGGCGGTAATGGACGCGGCGGCGGGCAAGGGTCAGGGAGTTTTGGGCGGCAAGGGCGGAGGATTCAATGCGTTTTCGGGATAGGCTTCAACTCTGCTCACCCTTACGCCGCTGACCGTGGCGATTTCACTCATAATGCTGCTGCGGAGAGCGCTGTTAAGGCCGAAAACTTGGATGCTGACCTCGGCAATCGCCGGGCTGGCAGCTACACGGTAGGCCTTCAATTTTTCAACGAGGTCGGCCCGGGGAATCGGTTGGTTTTGAAAATACAATTTGCCATCTGCGGCGACGACGATGGTGGATCCAGCCGAGGGCGTAGAGGGTTGCGCCATCTGGCCACGGCTGCCTGCTGCCGTAAAAGTTTCATATTTCCATTCTGTGGCTGTGCCGGGGGCTTGATTGGCTACGGCCAAGCTGGCCGGGTTGCTTGAGCGTGGGCTTTCAAACCTTGGTTGAGTGCGCCTTGAACCTTCGGGTCCGGCGGGTCCGGCAAAACCACCGTCACTACCGGTCGTGCCGCCGAGCGCGGTCACGATTTTGGCGACGACTTCGAGGGCGTCGTCGGTGCCGGTGACGATGAGAAGGTTGGTGCCTTGGTGGAAACGGAACGTGGGGGAGTCCTTGATCGCGAGATCACGCAGGGTTTCGGCGACGATTGATTCGATCTCATTCATCCGTCTGGCGGTCGCTTCGTTCTGAAGGAGGGTCAGTTCTCTTTGTTGCTCCTTCAGTTGCTCAACGCGTGAAGTGGCGGAGCGTACTTCCGGATGCCCTTCCAAATAGCCCTTGGCGACCAGATTCTCGATGGCGGCCTGCGCGTTTCTCAGTTCGCTTTCGGTTGCCGCAAGCGCCGGGTCACGTTGGGGCGCGAGGTTGAAGACGGCGACGTGGAGCACCGGGGCAGCGGCGGGTTTTGGGGCAGTGAAGGAGAACACATAGGCGCTGTTGTCCCAGGCGAGACCCAGACCGTTGCTGGTGCTCTCGACAGTGTGGGTGCCGTCGGCGGGCCAGACTTTTTTCACGGTGAACGCGCCATTGCTGGCCGCGACGAGCACGTCGAGGGTGGCGTCCAACTGCCGGAGGTCGTCGGTGCGTTTCCAATTGAGGGTGACGTTTTTGAAGTGGAACTCAGGGTTGCCGCTAATAATGATGTTCTGCTTGGGGAACAGGTGCCTGATGACAGCCACGACATTGCCAAGGGTGAGAGAAGTGTAGTCGCCATTTTCGAGCAGAATGCAGGACCCTTGATTTCCAAGCTCCTTGATGACGAGGCCGCCTCTGTGGGTGGCAAGAGCTTTGTTCCATGCCTCGTCTGAATCGATTTGTCTTTGGGGTTCGGCGGCGCGAACGCTAGTCGCGATAGCAATCAGGGCGGCAACACCGGCGGTGGTGAGGAGTCGGAGGAGGCTGAGTGATGTTTTCATGGTGCGTGACAGTGCGGGCATAAGGCGGGGAAAGTGGTTGGCTGGCGGATGATTCACCTTCAACACGCCTGCCGGCGGCAAAATCACGCAATTTTTCGCTGGATTCTTGTCGTGAATGGGCCTCTATTGTGGCTGAAACTCAGTCTCAATAGATTTCACTTCTCATTTATGCCTGCTTCCGCCTTCAGCGCCCGCGTCCAGCTCTGCCAGCTTCCGGCAGGGGCCACGGGTCGCGTGTGCCAACTGACCGGGGACGAGAGTTTCTGCCAGCGGGTGCGGGAGATGGGATTTGGCGAGGCGGCGCTGGTCACCAAGATTTCCGGCACCACGACCAGCCTGTGCCTTGTCAACGGCACGCGCATCGCGCTCAACCACCGTGCGGCCATGAGCATCATGGTCGAGACCCTGCCCGCCTTGCCGGCAGGAAAGGCTGAATGAACGAAGGACTGAAAGGCTGAACCCTCCCCATGCCAGTAAGAAACGCCCGTGCCTGTCCTTCTGCGCCAAGCTGCCGGCAGTTTGTCAGCCCTTCAGTGTTTCAGCACTTCAGTCCTTCCCCATGAAGCTTCCCTCGCACATCACGCCGTCTGCGCGCCGGCGGACTGGGCCGGCCAGCGACCGCTCGCCGGTCTATGCGATGGTGGGCAATCCAAACTGCGGCAAAACGACGCTCTTCAATGCGCTCACCGGTTTGCGCCAGAAGGTGGGCAATTATCCGGGTGTCACGGTGGAGAAAAAAATCGGCACGGCCTGGTCGCAGCACGGAAAACCGATTCAGGTGATTGACCTCCCGGGCGCGTATTCGCTCGCCGCGCGTTCGCCCGACGAGGCGGTGCTGCGCGACGTGCTCTTTGGCCGCCGCGAGGACACGCCGCAACCCGACCGCATCATCTGCGTCGTGGATGCCGCCAACCTTGAGCGCAACCTCTACCTCGTTCACCAGGTCCTCGACCTCGGCCGGCCGGTCATCATCGCACTGAACATGATGGACATGGCCGCCGCCGCCGGGATGAAGGTGGACGCCGCCGAGCTGGAGGGCGCCCTCGGCATCCCGGTCGTGGCCTGCGAGGCCGTCCACGGCAAAGGACTCGTCGAGCTGCGCCTCGCCATGAGTCGGGCGGAACTGCCGTTGGCCCGTCACAGCTGGGACGTGCCGGTGGCGGTCGCGCCGGCTGTGGCCGAGCTGCAGGCCTCGCTGACCGATCACGACGGCCGGCCGCCGCTCATCGCCCGCGCCGAGGCGCTGCTGCTGCTGACGGATTTTGACACCGTGCGCGTCGCCGGCTCCAAGCCGCTCAGCGGCCGGACGCATGGGATTTTGGACCACTGGCGCCGGCGCTGGGAGGGGGAGGGGGCCGACTGGGCCGCCGCGCTCATCCGCAGCCGTTACGAAGCCATCGGGCCGCTCTGCCGACAGGCCGTCGTGCGCACGCGCGAGCAGGGGCCGTCGCGTTCCGACCGGATTGACGCGGTGCTGTGCCATTCGGTCTGGGGCTGGGTCGTTTTCGGGGCGATCATGGCGGCGCTGTTTTTCTCGATCTTCTCGCTGGCGGAGGCCCCGATGAACTTCATTGACGGACGCGTCGCCGCCTTTGGCTCGTGGGTGAAGGACGCCATGCTCGCGGGTCCCCTGCGCGACCTGCTGACCGACGGCATCATCGGCGGCGTGGGCAGTGTCATCATTTTTCTGCCCCAGATCCTGATTTTGTTTTTCTTCGTCGGCCTGCTGGAAAGCACGGGCTACATGGCGCGCGCCGCATTCATCATGGACCGGCCCATGAGCAAGGTGGGGCTCAACGGCCGCTCATTCATCCCGCTGCTCGGCTCCTACGCCTGCGCCATCCCCGGCATCATGGCCACACGCACGATCGAGAACGCCAAGGACCGCCTTGTCACCATCCTGGTGGCGCCATTGATGAGCTGCTCGGCGCGCCTGCCGGTGTATCTGCTCATGATCGCCACGCTGCTGCCGGGCGACACCGTGCCGGCCGGCCGGAAGGCCGGGATCATGGTCCTGATGTATGCACTCGGCACGCTCGGCGTGTTCAGCTTTGCGTGGGTGTTCAAGCGCACGCTGTTCAAAGGCGCACCACCGCACATGATCATGGAACTGCCGCCCTACCAGCCGCCGCGTTTCATGGAAATCACCCGGCACATGGCCGAACGCGGCTGGCTGTTTCTGAAAAACGCCGGTACCATCATCCTCGCGATCTCCATCGTGCTCTGGTTTCTGAGTACCTACCCGAAGCTTCCGAATCCCGATGCCACCAAGACCGAACAGATCGCGCACAGCTTTGCGGGGCAGGCCGGCCATCTGCTCGAACCGGTCATCAAGCCGCTGGGCTTCGACTGGCGCATCGGCATCGGCCTGATCACGTCGTTTGCCGCGCGCGAGGTGTTTGTGAATTCGATGGGGGTCATCTTCGGCATCGAAAATGCCGAGGATGACAACGTGCCGTTGCGCGATGCCTTTCGGCGTGCCACCTGGCCCGGCGGCGCACCGCTTTTCACCCCGCTGGTTTGTCTTTCGCTGATGGTGTACTATGTTTTTGCGATGCAATGCATGAGCACCGTCGCCGTCGTGAAGCGCGAGACCAACTCGTGGCGCTGGCCGCTGTTCCAGATCGGCTACATGACCGGCACAGCGTGGCTGGCCTGCTTCATCCTCTACCAAATCGGCCGCGCCTTCGGGTACTGATCATAAACCAAACCATGTTGCACAGAGAACACAGAGGCCCAACCCGAGGTTACAGAGTCCAAGATCAATGGCTCCGTGACCTCCGTGTGTCCCATCTGTGACCTCCGTGTCCAAAAATTCTGAGCTTGTCCTCCTCCCTCCAAACTTTCCTCGCCCTCGCCATTGTCGCCGGGACCGTGGCGCTGCTGCTGCGCTCCATTTTGCGGAAGCGCGGGAGCTGCGGCTGCGGCGGGTCCTGCGGCGCGGTCAGCCCGGAGATAAAGAAGCTGCAGGCCCGGCTGAAAAAATAAACCGGCGGCCCGCACCTTTAGAGGTGATTAGAATCCGTTTTTGACGTTGCTTTGGCAGGAAGGTTGCCGTCTGAACTGGCCGCATCCCCTCGCTTCCAACATGCGTCCCCTCCGCCTGACCGAACGGCGTGATGCGCGCCATCACGGCAGCAGCGAGATTAATCATTAGGCACGTGCACTTGCGCAAGCGGTGCAAAATCCAAACGGCCACAGGGAAAGGCAGGGCTTGCCAGCGGCACATAGGGTTCATCAGCATGGCGGAGACGCAAGCAATTCCCATGAATACCCTGCACGAGGAGTTCGGACTGACGCTGATGGTAAATCATGCGTGCAACCTGCGCTGCAGCTATTGTTACACCGGTGCGAAATTCAGTTCACCCATGGCGTGGAAAACTGGGGAGGCGGCCATCGGGCGGGCGTTGCACAGCCTTGCGCCCGGCGGACGGCTGGGGCTGGGATTTTTTGGCGGCGAACCATTGCTTGAGGCCGGACGAATCCTCGAATGGATGGCGTTTGCCAGGGCAGAAACGGCCAAAACGGGAAAGCGGGTGTGCTTCCACCTGACCACCAACGGTACCATCACCAGTGCGGAAGCCTGGCAGGCCATGCTGGCGGACGATTTGATCCTGGCAGTTAGCTGTGACGGCAGTCCGCGCATGCATAACCGGCATCGCCGCGATGCACAGGGCGGGGGCAGCGCGGCACAGGTCGAAGCGACGCTGCGGCGACTGGTGGGGTCCGAAATGTTTTTCACCGTCGTGTTTGTGGTCCGGCCGGACAATTTGGATGAAGTGCCAGAGGGGCTGAAATATTTGCACGCATTGGGAGTAAGGCAGGTTGATCTTTCGCTGGATCTTTGGACAACTTGGAGCGCGGGCGACGGCGAGCGGCTGCAACAGCTCATACAACGTGCGGCGGAGCTGTGGCGCGGCTGGCTGCCGGACTTTGGGCTGAGCTGGTTTGATTCGAAGGCCGGCGCACTGGCGCGCGTGCCCGTGGAGGAAGCAAGCACGCGCTGTGGTTTTGGCAGCGGCGAAATCGCGGTTGCCCCCAGCGGCAATCTCTATCCGTGCGAGCGGCTCATCGGAGAAGATGCCCCCGGCCAGCCGATGCGACTGCCTGGACATGTGCTGGAAGGGAGCGATTTTTTGACGCAGGCTCCCGCCACGTTTGCACGGCACGAGGCCTGCACACAATGTGCCCTGCTGACGGCGTGCGACACGACATGTCGTTGCAGCAACTTTGTCCGGACCGGCGACCAAAACCGCCCCGACGGACTGCTCTGTCTGCTCAACAAGGCCACCGCCGTAGCCGCGGCCAAAGTGCTTGCCAATGGCGCCATCGCCTGACAGGTTGTTGCTAAGTTTCCACCTCATGTCCAACGCTCACCAGCCAATCCCCATGGGAGAGCCCCGGCCGATGACGCCGGAGGATGCCGCTGAGACCGTGTGGAAAGGAGGCGGGCCGATGAGGGTTATTTTACGAGAGATCCCTCTCGTCCTCGGGGGGGTGGTGGTATTCGGTGCCGTGTTCGCTCTTAGTGCTACCACTACAATGGGCGCCACCCGCTCCGCCAAGCTGCGGTGGCAGCTGCGGCAGGAGGAAATCCAAAAGGCGATCGCGACCAGCCCGCCTCAGGAAACAAGTGCGTCTGTTGCGGGAGCAGCCCAGATTTCTCCGGCTCCTTCCGTGCCGTGAGTGCGGAGGAACCCAAATCCACCGGCGCGGCAACACTCCCGCCACGTCCGAGCCGCAGTCGGTGGCGCAAATTTCTGCGCGGAACGGAACGTCTGCTCGCCTGCGTCGGACTGTGTTTTATCGCCAGCCAGTTCACAGTGCAGATGCACGTGATTGTGACACCCTCCATGGCACCGGCTTTGCAGGGCACCTCCTACGACAATGGTGACCGCGTGCTGATGGAAAAGGTTATGGGCTGGTTTCGTCCCCCGCGCCGGTGGGAAATTTATTTTTTTTACAACGCCGAGGGCTCGGCGGTGGCGAAACGGATCGTGGGTTTACCAGGTGAAAAGATCGCTGTCCGCAACAACCGCATTTTTATCAATGGTGTGGAGATTCAACCCCCGGCTGCGCTCCGCTCAAACAAGTATTATGCGGTGGGCCGCCTGACTGACGGCAAGGAAGCGGACTGCGGGCAGGGCTACTTCACCTTGGGGGATGACTCCGAGGATTCGTATGACAGCCGATTTCTCGGCCCCGTGCCACGCACGGATTTTCATGGCCGAGCATGGCTGATCCTGTGGCCATGGTCTCGCGCGGGGTTTGTCCGGTAGGTTTCCGTCATCCTCACGGCACCGGCACGGCAGGTAGGCGCCAGATGTCCCGGGCGTATTCGCGGATGGTGCGGTCGCTGGAGAACTTGCCCATGCGGGCGGTGTTGAGGATGGCCATCTTCGCCCATTTCCCCTGGTCGCGGTAGGCGGCGTCCACGCGGGCGTGGCAGTCGCTGTAGCTGCGGAAGTCGGCGAGCAGCTTGTAGGGGTCGCCGCCGGCCAGCAGGCTGTGGTGAAGGGCGCCGAACGCGCCGTGTTCGTTGGGCGTGAAGAAATCCGAGCCGATCCAATCCACGATGGCGCGCAGCTCCTCGTCGGCATGGCAAAGGTCCTGCGGACGGTAGCCGCGGGTGTCGAGCGCGGCGACTTCCCCGACGGTGAGGCCGAAGATGAAGATGTTGTCGTCGCCTACCTCCTCCTTGATCTCGACATTGGCGCCGTCGAGCGTGCCGATGGTGAGCGCGCCATTGAGCGAGAGCTTCATGTTGCCCGTGCCGCTGGCCTCCTTGCCGGCGGTGGAAATTTGTTCGGAGAGGTCGGCGGCGGGGATGATTTTCTCGGCGAGCGCCACGCGGTAGTTGGGGAGAAACACGACCTTCAGCTTGCCGCCGAGGCGGGTATCGGCGTTGATGTGTGCGCCGACGGTGTTGATCGCGTAGATGATGTTCTTGGCGAGATCGTAACCGGGGGCTGCCTTGGCGGCGAAGACGAAGACGCGCGGCACCAGGTCGAGCGCGGGGTTTTGCAGCAGCCGGCGGTAGAGCGCGAGGATGTGTAGCAGGTTCAGGTGCTGCCGCTTGTATTCGTGCAGACGCTTGATCTGCACGTCGAAGAGGGCGTCGGGGGAGACGGTGATGCCGCACTCGGTCTGGATGACGGCGGCCAGGTCCGCCTTGTTGGCGCGCTTGACGGCCATGAACGAGCGCTGGAAGGCGCTGTCGTCGGCAAATCTTTCCAGCCCGCGCAGCAGGTCGAGATTGCGCACCCACGCGGCGGTGCCGAGCTTCTGCGTGATGAGCGTGGCGAGGCGCGGGTTGCTCTTGAGCAGCCAGCGGCGGGGGGTGATGCCATTGGTTTTGTTCTGGAACTTGCCGGGATAGAGCGCGTCCATCTCGGGAAAGAGGTTCTTCCTCAGCAGCGCGGTGTGGAGTGCGGCGACGCCGTTGACGGCATGCGAGCCGACGACCGAGAGGTTTGCCATGCGCACATGTTTGCCGCCGCCCTCCTCGATGATCGAGCAGACGGATTTCATCCGGTCGTCACCTGGCCAGCGGGCCTCAACGGTCTCCATCAGGTGGCGGTTGATCTCGTAGATGATCTGGAGGTGGCGCGGGAGCACGCGTTCGAACAGCCCCACGCTCCACTTCTCCAGCGCCTCGGGCAGGAGCGTGTGGTTCGTGTAGCCAAAGGTCTGCGTGACGAGGGCCCACGCGGCGTCCCAGGTTTGCCGCTCCTCGTCCATGAGGATCCGCATCAGCTCGACGATGGCGATGGCCGGGTGGGTGTCGTTGAGCTGTACGGCGACCTTGGCGGTAAAATTGGTCCACGTGTTCTGCGGGTGCTGGAAATGTCGGCGGATGATGTCGCGCAGGGAGCAGGCGATGAAAAAATACTGCTGCACGAGCCGCAGCTCCTTGCCGTTGTCGGTCTTGTCATTCGGATAAAGCACCTTGGAGACCGTCTCGCCGACAGCCTTGTCGTGTACGGCCTCGACGTAACCGCCGCGGTTGAAGGCGGCGAGGTCGAAGTCCTCGCTGGCCTTGGAGGCCCAGAGGCGGAGGAGATTGACGGTCTTGGTGCCGTAGCCGGCGATCGGGATGTCGTGCGGCACGCCAATGATGGTCTTGGTGTCCACCCAGCGCGGCTGGGAATTGCCGCGGTCGTCGAAGACATTTTCCACGCGGCCATAGAGCTTCACTTCCTGCGCGTAGTCCGCGCGCACGACATCCCATGGGGTGCCGAAGAGCAGCCAGTTGTCGGGGTGCTCGATCTGCCGGCCGCCGGCGAATTCCTGCCGGAACAGGCCAAACTCGTAATAAATCCCGTAGCCGAGCGCGGGGAAGTCGAGCGTGGCGAGGGAGTCGAGAAAGCACGCCGCCAGCCGGCCGAGGCCGCCGTTGCCGAGGCCCATGTCCACCTCGCTCTCACGGATTTTGTCAAAGTCCTGCCCGAGCGAGGTGAGCGCGGCGCACGCATCGTCGAGCAGGCCGGTGGCGAGCAGGTTGTTGCCGAACAGCCGGCCCATGAGATATTCGAGCGAAAAATAATAGACGCGGCGGACGTTGCCGGCGCTGTGCGCCGCCTGCGTCTCTATCATGCGCTCGTGGGTGGTGTCGCGCACGGCGAGCGCAGTGGCAACCCACCAGTCACGCGGCGTCGCCGCGTCGGCGTGACGCGCGAGCGTCGAGACGAGGTGCCGCTGGATAAGCGAGCGGAGCCGCTCCACGGATGTGTCGCCCGCCTTGCGGGCGTGGAGTGCGGCGGTGGGGACCGCAGCCGGACCCATGAACGGCGCGGTGGTGATGGCGGGGTCGAAAGCAGGACGGGTGGCGGATTTTTTGGGAGCAGGCATGGTGGCGGATGCGAAGTCCCCAGCAAGACGCGCGCCGGGCGCGGCAGCACGCCCTATTTTTGGAAACGCCGGCGCCAGGCGCGGCCGGAAGCAGCCCCGAGAAACCGCGCCAGCGAAGCGCCAGCGATTTCTTGCGGCCGGTCCCTTTTCCTGTCCCGTGGCCAGATGGCCCCCGGGTCGGACCTGTTGGGCATGCGAGTTGCTAACCGACGGGAAATCTTTTCGAGTCACATCCCTATGAACGCCCAGATTGAAGCCATCCGCCACCGCATCGAACACGAGGACAACCTCGTCAACCAGCGCCTGTCATGGCTGGTCGGCTCGCAGTCCTTCCTGCTGACCGCGTTTGCGATTTTGCTCAACGGCCCGCAGCAACTGCGGATGCCGCACTACGCGGGCGTGTACAATGCGATGGTGGGCCTGCTGCCCTGGGTTGGGCTCGGCTGCGTGGCCGTGCTGTGGCTCACGCTCTGGGGGGCCATCTGGTCGATGAAAAAGCTGCGCGAAGAGGCGGCCAAGGTGAAGGATCCCGGCGACCTGCCGGTGCACAGCATCGCGGCGATCCGGATGCTCGGGCTCGCCGCGCCCGTGGTGATTCCGGCCCTTTTCCTGATGCTGTGGATAGTGGTGCTGTGCTCGGGCTGATTGTGCCCGGCCCAAGCCAAGGCATCGGCAGGGCATACCTGCGCCGGATGGCTTACCTTTGAAACCGCCGTGCGAGCTCGCCGTGGTTCAGCTCGATGAATGTCGGCCGGCCGGCCGGGCTGGTGAGCGGCACACGGGTGGCGAAAAGCTGGGTGACCAGTGCGCGCATCTGCTCTTCGCCACCGGCGGCGGACAGGCGGACGGCGCGGGCGGCGGCCAGACGCGCGAACTGCTCGCGGGCGGCGTCGAGATTGCCGCCCTGAATGCGCCCGTCGCGCAGCGCACCGAGCAGGTCGCGCACAAACGGCTCCGCGTCGCCTGGCTCCATCCAGTCGGGCACCGCCTCGATACGGAAAAAATTGCGGCCAAACTCGGTGACCTCAAAGCCGTGCGCATTGATAAATTTTAGCCGTTCGAGGAGCAGTGCCGCCGCGACCGGGTCGAGCTCGAGCGGCTGGGGCAGCAGCAGCCGCTGCCCCGGCACCGTGCCGCTTCCAAACTGCTCCCGCAGCCGTTCAAACCACACGCGTTCGTGGGCCGCGCGCCGGTCGAGCAGCACCAGCCCCGCCGCCGTCTCGAAGAGCGCATAGTCACCGTGCGCGACCCCGAGGAAGCGCCAGGAGGGATTTTGGATTGGGGATTCTTGATTTTCGATTGGCGGAGCCGGCGCGGCGGAATTCGGAAGGTGGAATGCGGAGTGCGGAATGGCGGAGTGTGGACTGGCGGATGCAGGCGCGGGCGGAACGTGGGATGCAGAATGCGGGATGGCAGACGCAAGCGGAGGCAGGCCAGACGTGGGATGTTGATTGTTGGATGTTGGCCGTTGCTCGCCTCCCGTGGCAGGCAGCTCCGCACTCCGCCTTCCGCACTCGGCAATTTCTCTGAGCCGCGCAAGCACGCTGCGGATCACGAACCCGCGCACAGCGGGCTCGCTGCGGAAACGCACTTCGCGTTTGGCCGGATGCACGTTCACATCCACCGCCGCCGGGTCGCACTCGAAAAACAAGAACGCCATCGGGTAGCGGCCTCTTGGGACCGATTCGTGATAGCTCTCGATGACCGCGTAGCTGAGCGTGCGGCTGTCCACCGGCCGGCCATTGACGAACGTCACCAGCTCGTGGCGGGTCGCACGCCCCAGTCCCGGCCGCCCGATGAGCCCGGTCAGCCGCTGGCCCGCTTCCGTCGCCTCCACCGGCACCAGCTCGGCGGCGAGCTGCCGCCCGAAAATTTCCGCCACGCGCCCGACGAGGTCGGCGCATTGCGGCGAGCGGAACACCACGCGTCCGTCCTCGATGAGTGTGAACGCCACGCGGGGGCACGCCAGAGCGTGCAGCCGCACGCCGGCCACGATGTGCGCGGCCTCGGTCGCGTCGGTCTTGAGAAACTTGCGCCGGGCCGGCACGGAATTGAACAGGTCGGCCACCTCGATGCGCGTGCCGACCGGCCGGCCGCATTCGCGCACATGGACGAGCTTGCCGCCGTTGACCAAAATCTCCGTGCCCGCCTCGTCGCCCGTCGCGCGCGTCTGGAGGGTGAAGCGGGCGATGCTCGCGATGGACGGTAGCGCCTCGCCGCGAAAGCCAAAGGTGTGCAGCCGGTCGAGGTCGGCGGCGACGGCGAGCTTGCTGGTGGCGTGGCGTTCGAGGGCGAGCAGGGCGTCGTCACGGGCCATGCCGCCGCCGTTGTCCTCGACCCTGATGAACGACCGCCCGCCGTGGCGGAATTCGACCTCGACGCGTGTAGCGCCGGCATCGAGCGCGTTTTCGACCAGCTCCTTCACAACGGCGGCCGGCCGCTCAATCACCTCGCCGGCGGCGATCTGGTTGGCCACATGGTCGGGGAGGATACGGACTTTGGCCATCGGGACGTTCAACCAATCACGGAAACACTTAGAAACGGAAGCGCGGAATTGGCGGATAAAAAGTAAACCCTCCCTGGAGCAAGCTCCGGGGCATCACCGAAAGGGGCTTTGCCCCGATGACAGCGGGCGACATCCATCCCCGCAGCAAGCTGCGCGGAATTGTGCCTTCCTGATTAAATAGGAAGCCAAGAAGTCAGGAATTCAATCCGGCCGGGTTCCGGGTTTCATGGCTTCCTGCTTGAATTACTTATCTCAGCAATTTTTTCCACCGCGCGAACTGCCGCGCGACCTGTTTCGGGCCGGGCATGCCGGTGCCGGTGCGCCTGGCAAGCGCCCGCTTCAGGTTGAACACTTGCGTCCAGTCCGCGCCGAATGCGGGGTGGACTTTTTTTACTTCGGCCAGCGGCAGCTGGTTGAGCGGCAGGCCGGCTTTCTCGGCGAGTTTGACCACCGCACCCACGGCGTGGTGCGCATCGCGGAAGGCCACGGCCCGCGTCACCAGATAGTCGGCGAGGTCGGTCGCGAGCAAAGCGGGGTCGGCCACGGCGGCGGCACAGCGGCCGGTGTTGACCTTGAGGCCCGTCACTGTGCCGGCCAGCACATCGGCGCAGAGGGTGGCCTGGTCGAAGCTGTCGAAGACCGGCGGCTTGTCCTCCTGCAGGTCGCGGTTGTAGGTCAGCGGCAGGCCCTTCACCAGCGTCAGCAGCGTCTGCAGGTTGCCCTGGAGCCGGGCGGACTTGCCTCGCAGCAGTTCACAGGAGTCGGGATTTTTTTTCTGCGGCATCAGCGACGAACCGGTGCAGAAGGCGTCGGGCAGCTCGACGAAGCCAAACTCCGCGCTGCTCCACAGGATGAGGTCCTCCGCGATGCGTGAGAGATGCGCGCCGAACAGGGCGCAGGCGGCGGCGAACTCGATGAAAACGTCGCGGTCGGCGACGGCGTCCATCGAGTTTTGCGTGACCTGTGGGCGGCCATTGGCGTCCACGAAGCCGAGCAGCCGGGCGGTGAACTCGCGGTCAATGGGGAGCGTGGTGCCGGCGATGGCACCGCTGCCGAGCGGACACGCGTTGGCGTGAGCGGCGACCTCGGCCAGCCGCCGGCGGTCACGGTCGAGCATTTCGAGCCAGGCGAAGACATGGTGGGCGAGAAACACCGGCTGGGCGCGCTGCAGGTGAGTGTAGCCGGGGATGAGCACCTCGCGGTGCGCCTCGGCTGTGGCGAGCAGCGCACGTTGGGCGTGACGGATCTTGTCGGCGAGGACGGCGCAGGCGTGCTTGAACCACAGCCGCATGTCGGTGGCGACCTGATCGTTGCGGCTGCGGGCGGTGTGCAGCTTGGCGGCGGCCGGCACGCGCCGCGTGAGCGCGCTCTCGATGTTCATGTGGACGTCTTCAAGTGAGAGCTCCCAGGGGAACTTGCCGGCGTCAATCTGGGCACCGATGGCGTCGAGCCCGGCGTGGATGGCGGCGTGTTCCCTCGCGGTCAACAGGCCGACGCGCGCGAGCATGGCGGCGTGCGCCTGCGAACCGACGATGTCGAACGGCGCGAGCCGCCGGTCGAACGACACAGACTCGCTGAACCGCTGCATAAGCGCGGTCGGGCCGGCGGCGAACCGCCCGCCCCAGGTGGCCTGGGCTGGCTTTTTCGGCATGGGGGTGATGCTGCTGCCGTCACGTGCGGGGGCAATGCGAAAGAAAAGCCGGCCATCAACGAGGATTGAACTGACTTCCCAATGGCCTCATGCGGCGGTCGCAAGGTGCGCCTAGGTTTTACCCTTCAGCTTCGAGAGGTCTGGCGCGTCCTTGGCGTGAGGCAATCGGGCTCAGCCAGAACAGCAAACTCGCTCAGGGCGACGGCGGCGGATGAAACACGATGGGCGTGTCCACCTCGGGTGCGAGGCTGTGATGGACGGGGCAGGCGTGCGCGGCCCGCTCCAGCGTTTCGGGCGGAAGCTGGGCGGTTTCGGATGGCAGCCAGATTTGCAACGCGAGACGGATGATGCGGCGCGGAAGGTCGGCCGACATCTCCTTGGTGACCTCGTAGCGGAACGCGCCCAGCTCGACGCCGTGCTTGCGGGCGGCGATGGCCATGGTGGTCGCCACGCACGTCGCGAACGCCGTCGCCAGCAGGTCGGTGGGCGAGAATGCCTCCCCGAGACCTTGGTTGTCCTTGGGCGCGTCAGTGATGAGCACGCTGCCCGAGGGCACGTGGGTGGCGGTGCAATGCAGGCCGCCTTGGTATTCGCCGGTGATTTTGACCATGGCGGAATGTCGCGGAGAGAGTGGGGGTGCCGCAATCCCAAGTTGCATGGCCCCACCGGCGCTAAGGCTGTGACAGGCACCTCTCAGGCCGGAAGAAATCTGAAGTATGGTGCGGTGGAGGTGACTCGAACACCCGACCGGCGGTTTAGAAAACCGCTGCTCTATCCAGCTGAGCTACCACCGCAAAATACCGCCCGTTTAAGCGGTGGAGCAATCTCAGGCAGCCCGGGAGATTAATGCAACCTTGGCGTTACAAGTCAAACCGGCCTCAAACATCGGCCAGCCGGCCGGTGGAATCGCCGAAGCGCTCGACGGCGGGGACGCCCATGCGGTCCATCATGCTGAGGTAGAGGTTGGCGATGGGCTCGCTGTTGTATTTTTGGTAACGGCCGGGAGCGAGCGTGCCGCCGCCGGAGCCGGCGAGAATGATAGGGAGGTTGGTATGGAGGTGGCGGTTGCCGTTGGAGAGGCCGGTGCCATACATGATCATCGAGTTGTGCAGCACGGAGCGGCCGTCGGGGTCCTTCACGGCGTCCAGCTTCTCCATGAAGTAGGCGAGCTGGGCGACATACCATTTCTCGATGATGAGGGTCTTGTTGACGAGTTCGGCGCGGTTGCCGTGGTGGGTGCAATGGTGGTGGCCCTCGGGCACGCCGATCTCGGCGAAACTGCGGTTGTTGCCGTCGCCGGCCATCATGAAGGTCGCCACCCGGGTGCTGTCGGTCTGGAACGCGAGCACGAGCATATCGAGGTTGATGCGTATGTATTCCTGGAAACTCTCGGGAATGCCGGACGGGCTGGCGGCGCCGGGATCCTTCCGCGCGCCGCCCGCGAGCTCGGCGCGCTGGATGCGCTGCTCGATCTCGCGGACACTGTTGAGGTATTCGTCGAGCTTGCGGTGGTCGCCGGAGGAGAGGCCGCGTGAGACGCGGCGGGTTTCGGCGGAAACGAAGTCGAGGACGGAGCGCTGCTGGGTCTGGCGGAGCAGGAGGTTCTCCCGGCGTTCGGCGGCGGTGGAGCCTGCGCCGAAGAGGCGCTCGAAAACGAGGCGGGGGTTGGTCTCGGGTGCGAGCGGCGTGGTGGGGCCGCTCCAAGAGATGCTCTTTTGATAGACGCACGCGTAACCGGAATCGCAGTTGCCGGCGTTCTGCACGGTGTCGCACGACATCTGGAGCGAGGCAAAGGGCGTGAGGTGGCCGACAGCCTTCGCGGCGACCTGGTCGGCGGAGATGCCGGCGCGGTAGTCGCCGCCGATGGTCTTCTTGACGCGCACGGCGGTGAGCATGGTGCCGCCGCCACGACCGTGGTCGCCGGGGCCGTCAGGGCCTTGGGCGGCGGGGTTGTTGTCCAGACCGCCGAGCACCTGGAGCCGGTCCTTGAGCGCGGCGAGCGGGGCCATGGTGTCGTTGAACTGGAAGTCACGACCCTCGCCCGTGGGGAACCATTTGTCGGGCACGATCCCGTTGGCAAAGGTGAGAAACGCCATGCGGAGCGGCGCGCCGCCCGCCGTGGTGGCGGCGCCGGCGGCACCCGCTGCGCCCGCTCCGGGTGCGGCGGCAAACAGGCTGCCGGACACGAGCGACTCCATCGCGGGCAGCGCAATGGTGACGCCGAGGCCGCGCAGGAAGGCGCGGCGGCTCAGGCTGAGGTGACGTTCGGCGGCGAGGCGGGGGCGGGCGGGGTTCATGGGCGGGAGGAGGGGGTGGCGGCGAGAGGGGGCGTGGGCTTTGCGGTCGGCGGGTCGGCGACGAGGCGCTGCTGCTGAAAGGCGACCGACTCAATGACGCCGTTCAGGAGCGTGGAAAACTTGCCGCCGTCCTTGAGCAGTTTCTCCGCGATTTGGTCCACGGTGGCAACGTCATATTGCTCCACGCCGCGACCGAGGGCGTAGGTGAGCAGCTTGCCGGTGAGGCAGCGGTAGAACTCCTCGCGGTGGCTGGTGAGCAGGACGCGCTTCAGCTCGCGGATGTCGGCGAAGGTCTCGCCGGTGGCGAGCTGGCCCTTGGTGTCCACCGGCTGGCCCATATCGGTCTGGCGCACGGTGCCGAGAGCGTTGAAATTTTCCAACGCGAGGCCGAGGGGATCCATGCGGTTGTGGCAGGAGGCGCAGTTGGGGTCGGCGCGGTGGCGGGCGAGGATCTCGCGTTGCGAGGGCGTTTTGCCGTCGGCGGATTTGGCGTCCTCCTCCAGCGCCGGGATGTTGGGCGGTGGCGGCGGCGCGGGGGCGTCGAGGATGTTTTCCAGAATCCATTTGCCGCGCTTCACCGGGGAGGTGCGGGTGGGGTTGGAGGTGACCATGAGGACGCTGCCGAGCGTGAGCACGCCGCCGCGCCAGTTGTCGGGCAGGTTCTCAACCTTGCGCATCTCGGTGCCCTGAAGCGGGAATTTTCCGTCAAAGTAATACTCGGCCAGCCTCGCGTTGAGGAACGTGTAGTTGCTGTCGATAAACTCGTCCACGCTGCGGTCGTTCCGCAGCACATGGCCGAAATACGCCTGCGCCTCCTCCTCGAGCGCGTCGCGGTGCTCCGCCGTCAGGTCGTAGGCGCGCGGCGCGTCGAAGCCCTCGCGCAGATAGACCTCATGGGTGCTGATGGGCACGGAGGTCACCGCGCGGGACTGCAACCACTGGCCGGCGAAGTTCTTCACGAAGGCGTCGGCCCGCGGATCAGCGGTCATGCGACGGACCTGAGCGGGGAGATTTTTCCTGAGCTGGCCGGCGGCAGCGAGGCGCGTGAGCTCGTCGTCGGGCATCGTGGACCACAAGAAATAAGAGAGGCGCGAAGCGAGGGAGATCTCGTCCACGTTGGCGAATCCTGCCGACTTGCCCGGCCCGGCTTCCGGCTCGTCAATGCGGAACAGGAAGCGCGGCGAGGCGAGCACGGCGACTATCGCCTGGGCCACGCCCATCTCAAAGGTCTTGCCGGGCTGACGGTAGACGGCCTCCGCCATTTGCACGAGATCGTCAACCGTCTCGGCCGGGGCGGGGCGGCGGAAGGCACGGCCCGCAAAATTTCCGATCAGCTCGCGCGTGTAGGCGCGGCGCGCGGCCGGCTCGGCGGGGGCGTCGGCGCGGGTGAAAAAACGCTCGTAGCCGGCGGGGTGAACCCATTTCGCCGGGTCATCCGGCCCCTCCAAAGTGGCGCTGCGGAGCAGGAAAAAAATCCCGCTGTAGCCGCGCTGGCTCTGGGCCACAGCGGTGGGCTGGACCTCGTGAGGCTCGGCATGAATCTCGACCACATGTTTCCCCGGTGTCCAGCGCACGGGGATGGTGTCGTAGAACGACGGCAGTCGCTCCGTGAGGGCGTTGGCGCCGCGCCAGGGCAGGATTTTTTCCGTCACGAGCTTGCCGTCCACCCAGATGGACACCTTGCAGCTCGCATCGACGGGGTTGAAGTTGCCGCTCACGCCCTGCTCCAGCACCAGCCGGTAGCCGCCCTCGGCGGACACGGTGAATTCGCGGCGAAGTTTCAGTGGCTCCAGATAGCTCGTGATGGCGGCGGTGCGGGGAGTCACGCCGTTCTCGACGGTGTTCGGGTCCAGCGCGGGCGGGAGGCCAGTCTCCGCGTTCACGAAATCGCGACCGAGGACCTGCGTCACCGAAGGCACGCGCGAGGTAGTCGGCACGGCCTGATCCACGACGGTCTGCGCGGCGGCGAGGTATTTCTCCATCAGCAGCGGTGACACGTTCAGCACGTCGGCGATGTTGTCGAAGCCGTGGCCGATGTCGTCGCCGGGGAAGGCCGCAGTGGTGTCGTAGTCCACGCCGAGCAGGTCGCGGATGGTGTTGCGATATTCAAGGCGGTTGAGCCGATGGACGGGGACCCGGCCCGGATCTGGGCGTTTCGGATCCACCCCAAAGGCTGTGAACTTAATCCAATTGTCCAGTGTCGCCTGCTCCTTGGCCGGCAGGCGCGGACCTTCGGCCGGCATGACCCCGGCGCGGGAGTTTTTGAGCACCTTCATCCAGAGCGTGGGGTTGCGCAAAATTTGCTCCTCGGTCGTCAAGGTGTCGAAGGCCACGCCCGCCTCTTGTTTGGCGCCTGCGTGGCAGTCGTAGCAATTTTTCTGCAAGATCGGCAAAACCTCCTGGCGGAACTGTGCCATCCCCGGATTCTCCGCCGCAATCCCCATGGGCCGCCAAAGGACGAAGCCGGCAAGCAGGAGCCCCATGAAGGGGATTCGTATGACAGCGGGTGACGCTGGATAAGGCGGTGGCATGGGGCGGTGCAAAGGAGGTTGAGCGCGAGGAAACGGCAAGGCTACACAATATAACAACTTGGAGGTGCCACAACCCATGAGACTTTGCAAAAAAATAATGAGTTTTTTAACCGACGCAACCGTCAGCCCATGCCAAGGAATCCTGATTGGGCGGGTGCCACTAGGCAATCAACGGTGGCACCGTCCGCTTGAGCTGCTGCCGAGACCACTCCTCCATCACAGCCGGTCGTTTCTCGGTGCTCGTCCCAGGCCACACCCGCAGGAGCATTTTTGAGTGCGTCAGCCTCACCCTTCAACGGCGTGCCAGCAGGTACTCCAGCCAGGCGAGGTCGGCAGGGGTGGTGAGCTTGGGGTTGGGAGATGGGTTTTCCAGCAGGGCGACGGGGTGGTTGAGCTGTTCGACAGCGGCGGCATCGTCGGTGACGCGGAGGCGGCGGTCGCGGACTTTTTCGTAGGCGCGGATGATGAGGTCGCGGGCGAAGACTTGGGGTGTTTCCATCGCCCAGAGATTTTCACGCGGCACAGTGCGGAGCATGGCCGGGGCTTTGGTGCGATTCGTCTTGGCTGTGATGGTTTGCTTGACGGTGTCAGTGACCTGGTGGGCGAGCGCGGCGGCGTGGTGCCGGCGGGCGATTTTTAGGAGCGTGATGAGCTGGTCGGGTCGCACAAGCGGGCGGGCGCAGTCGTGGATGAAAACGTGCGTGATGTCCGGCGGCAGTGCGGCGAGGGCGGCGGCGACGGAGTCCTGGCGTTCGCGACCGCCGCGGACGAAAAGCGCCGGCGTGGGTGCATGGATGGCGAGCGCATGCATCTGAGACCGGTTGCGGTGGACGATGACGTAGAAGTCGGCCACGCCGCTGGCGATGAAGGCGGCGGCGGAGTAGGCGAAGACGGGGCGGCCCGCGAGGGGCGTGAGGATTTTGTCGGCGACAGAACCGGCCATGCGGCGTCCGTTGCCGGCGGCCAGGAGGATAGCCGCTACGCGGAAAGGATGTAGGACTGAAGGACTGAAGGACTGGGTGCGCGAAGGCATAGCGGACGTGAGATAAATTTTGCGCGGGATGTTTCTGTTTCAGTCTTTCAGTTCTTCAGTTTTTCAGGCTTTCCATCCGAGCTCCGCGAGGATGGCGCGTGCGGCGGCGGTGGGGTCGGGGGCTTTCAGAATCGGGCGGCCGACGACGATGTAGCTGGAACCGGCCGCAGCGGCCTCGGCGGGAGTGAGCACGCGTTTCTGGTCGTCGCCGCCGGATTCGCCGGCGGGGCGGATGCCGGGGGTGACGAGCTGCACGGCGGCGGGGAGGCGGGCGCGGAGCGCGGCGACCTCGAGCGGGGAGCAGACGAGACCGCGCAGGCCGGCGGCCGCGGCGAGGTCGGCAAGGCGGGCGACCTGGGCATCGGGCGCGGCGATGACGCCGGTTTCAGCGAGTCCGGGGGCGTCCATCGAGGTGAGCACGGTGACGCCAAGGAGGAGCAGGTCGGGTTTGGTTTGCTGTTTGGCCTTAACGGCGGCAGCCATCATCTCGCGTCCGCCCGAGGTGTGGAGCGTGAGCATGCCGATGGGCAGGGGAGCGAGCGACTCGACGGACTTGGCGACGGTGTTGGGGATGTCGTGGAGCTTGAGGTCGAGGAAGACGTTGAAACCGAGGCCGGCGACCTCGCGGACATAATCGGGGCCGTAGGCGGTGAACATCTGGAGGCCGATTTTCACCCAGCGGAGGGAGCCGCGGAGCTGGTGGAGGATTGGCGCGGCGGCTTCGCGCGTGGGCACGTCGAGGGCGAGGATGAGATCGCAGGGCATGATTTGGTTGAACCGCTAATGGACGTGAATTGGCGCGAATGAAAACAAAAACCGCCGGCAGGATTTTTCCGTGATTCATCGGCAGGAGTGTGCTTTAGTGGCCGCCCACGCCGTGCAATTCCCCCCGACATTTTCTCCGGCCAAGATCAACCTGTTCCTCGCCATCACCGGGCGGCGGGCGGACGGGTTTCATGAACTGTTGTCGGTGGCTGTGCCGGTGGCCTTCGGCGACATGCTGGCCGTGGAGGCGATAGGTGGGGGGAGAGGGGAGAGGGGGCAGGAGGCGGGAGACCAATTTACGCTGGCGTGCGACGATTCGGCGGTGCCGTTGGACGGGACCAACCTCGTGCTGCGCGCGACGGCGGCGTTTGCGGCGGCGACGGGATTGGCGGAGCGGGTGCATTTCCGGCTGACGAAACGTATCCCCATTGGCGCGGGGCTGG
The DNA here is from genome assembly GCA_947475065.1 of Opitutia bacterium. Classification (GTDB taxonomy): domain Bacteria; phylum Verrucomicrobiota; class Verrucomicrobiia; order Opitutales; family Opitutaceae; genus CAIYUN01. The sequence continues at coordinate 26,286 of CANJLB010000035.1, forward strand.
GCGGCGGGAGCAGCAATGCGGTCGCGGCATTGCGCGCGCTCAACGGACTCGTCGGCGGGCCACTGGACGTGCAGCGACTGGCGGAACTGGCGGGGTCGGTCGGTTCGGACTGCCCTCTGTTTTTACACGATGGGCCGGTGCTGATGCGCGGCCGCGGCGAACGCGTGTGGCCAGTGCCTGCGGGGGCGGTGACACAGCTACGTGGGCGGCGTTGTTTGATTTTCAAGCCGCCGTTTGGCATAAGCACGGCCTGGGCTTACGCGAAGATGGCGGCAGAGGCGCCCCGGCATTACCTGCCTGCTGCCGAGGCCGAGGCCCGCGTGGCGGGGTGGACAGCGGGCGAGACTTCGACCGAAGAATTTTTATTCAACAACATGGAGGGGGTCGCCTTCGCCAAATACCTCGCGCTGCCCATGCTGCTTGAGGTGTTGCGTGACGAGTTCGGCCTCGCGGCGCGGATGAGCGGGAGCGGGAGCGCGTGTTTTGCGCTGCTGCCGGACGATGTGCCAAACGTGCGCGTGGCGGCCATCGCGGCGCGCATCCGCGAGCTGTGGGGCGCGGGGGCGTTTGTGACGGAGACGAAAATTCTGTGAAAGGGCACAGTTTTTGAGAAATGCAGGTTGACCGCGCGCGACGGCGGGACGTTGATGTGTGGCGTGCCGGCTGCTTTACCCCGACCGCGCCCGCACGCGCCCATGCTGACGGAAGAAAACCGCGACACCACCGAGACCACGCTGCAAGGCATCGCCGCCTCGCCGGGAATTGCGCATGGGCAGGTGTTTCTCCACCTCCAAAGCGAACTGGAGCTGCCGGCGCACGACATCGAGCCGGCCCGGCGCGGCGAAGAGGCCGCGCGCTTCGACCGGGCCCTCCTCGCAACGCGCCAGCAAGTGCAGCGAATCATGGCCGAGGTGGAAAAAAATCTTGGTCCGGACGAGGCCCGTATCTTCGACGCGCACCTGCTTGTGCTGGAGGACCAGGCGCTCGTCGGCGAGACGTTGCGCGAGCTGAAGACCAGCGGCCACAATATCGAACGGTGCTTCCACCGCGTGGCGCAACGCTACATCGCGGCGTTTGACAGCATTGACGACGAATACCTGCGCGAACGCGCGGGCGACATCCGCGATGTCGCCCAGCGTGTGCTGCAAAACCTCCTCGGGCAGGCGTCGCAGAGCCTCGGGGACCTCGCGCGCGGGCGCGTCGTCGTGGCCGGCGACATTACGCCGTCCGAGGCCGCGGGGCTGGACCGTTCGGAAGCGCTCGCCATCGTGACCGACACCGGCAGCAAAACGAGCCATGCCGTGATTGTCGCGCGTTCCATGCGCGTCCCGGCGGTCGTGGGCACGCGCGACCTCACGCGGCGCATCCGCAATGGCGACTGGGTGCTGGTGGACGGCTATATGGGTGCCGTCATTTTGCACCCGACAGAGCAGACGCTGTACCGCTACGGTCAGATCCGGCTGGCGAAAAAGAACCTGGAGCAACGTCTGCTTGAGGCGGGCCGGCTCCCGGCGGTCACGCTCGACGACGCGCCCATCACCCTGCGGGCCAATATCGAGCAGTCCGGCGAAACGGCGCTTGTGCGCGAGTTTCACGGCGACGGCGTGGGTCTTTTCCGCACGGAGTTTTTGTTCCTGAGTTCGCCGCGCGTGCCCACCGAAGAAGAGCAGTACGACGCCTACCGCGCCGCCGCCGAGGCGCTTGCGCCCGCGCCGGTGGTCATCCGCACCCTTGACCTCGGCGGTGACAAGCCGATGGCCGGCGGTGCGCACCTGTTTGCTCGCGAGGCCAACCCGTTCCTCGGCCACCGCGCCATCCGCTTCTGCCTCGACCAGCCGGCGATTTTCAAGAACCAGCTCCGGGCCATCCTCCGCGCGAGCACGGTTGGCAACGTCCGTCTCATGTATCCCATGATCAGCGGCCGCGAGGAGCTGGCCCGGGCCAACGCCGTCCTCGCTGAATGCCGCGCCGAGCTGACGGCGCGCGGCGTGGCGTTCGACCCTGCCATGCCGGTGGGCAGCATGATTGAGATCCCCAGCGCCGCGCTCACAGCCGACCTGCTGGCGCAGGACTGCGCGTTTTTCAGCATCGGTACCAACGATCTCATCCAATACCTGCTCGCGATCGATCGGGTGAACGACCGCATTGCCCACCTCTACGAGCCGACGCATCCCGCCGTGCTTCGCACGCTCCGGCACATCGTCGGCGCGGCGCACGGGCGCAACATCAAGGTGAGTGTATGCGGCGAGATGGCCGGCGATCCGGTCTATGCCGCGCTGCTGCTCGGCCTCGGGGTGGACGAGCTAAGCATGACTCCCCCGCTGCTGCCAGCCGTGAAGTATGCCGTGCGCGCGATGCGCCTCGCCGACGCACGAGCGCTGGCCGAGGATGCACTCAAGCTTGGATCGGCGAGTGAAACCCAGGCGCTGTGCGATGAATTCTACCGCACAAGAGTGAAGGCCGAGTGAGAGAGAAGCCCGGCGTATGTGCGGAAATCGGAGAAATCGCGACTATTCCGTTGAACAGAAGCCAAAAATACCGGGTGCGGCCTTTGGTTAAAGAAACCAGTCGGGTGTGATGCCAGTCTCGGGGTGGGGGCATCACGGCGGGATTTACATGTCTCTTGTTGGCAATGAGTCCCGGAAGGCAGGGTCGAGCTCGGTAAGCTCCACCTAGATGACACGATCTGAAAATTTGACGCTGACCATGGACATTGCATTAAGGAGCCTCTGAAAAACCCAAATAAATCAGGGAACATATTAGCAGCCATAGGGTAACAGTAGCAATGAGCCAACAAATCACCTTCCTCTCGCTCGGTTGCCTGACGAAACGAACACGTGCGGACCAGTTTCTCGACGAAATGAAC
>CANJLB010000036.1 GCA_947475065.1 Opitutia bacterium
CGGCTCGGGTGGCTCGACCTCACCATGCCCCGTCTGCCCAAACACACCTTGCGCTCCATCTACCACCCCGCTTCGTCCACCATCTGACCACACCCAAAGTGTAACCCATGTCTCCGAACACCGATTACCCTTGTCTCCGGCCCTTACAGGGACGTCGCGCTCCACGCACAAACCACAGACGGCAAAATGCGTCACCACCCAATCGAGAAGGCGCGATGCGAGCGCATGGGGCGCATGCTACGGCTGGGGCCGGCCCGCCGACGGTTCACGGGAACCAGCGCGCGAAGGGGTAGTAGATAAACAGCGGGCGGCCGATCACGTCCTTCTCCGGCACGAAGCCCCAGTAACGGCTGTCGGCGCTGTTGTATGAGTTGTCGCCCATGGCGAAATAGCGGCCGGGCGGCACCGTGAGGGTTTCGCCGGGAAACAAATATCGCGGCTGGCCATTGGAATAGCCCTGATACAGTCCCTCGCGCCGGGCATTTTTGTCGAAGGCCGCCGCGCCGGTGATGGGCGCGCCATTGCGCCAGAGCACCGGCTCCCGGACCTCCAAGCGGTCGCCCGGCACCCCGACCAGCCGCTTGATGTAATAGGAGTCCATCTGGTTCCCCTGGTCGTCCACCATGAATCTGGCGTCGTGGATGTTGACTGTGCGGAAAACGAAACCGTCGCCCACGGCCGGCCGCACGAAGTGGTAGCTGAAACGGTCCACCATCAGCATGTCGCCGACGAGGAGGTCGAACGACAACACCCGCTCGCCGGCTTTCACGAACTTTCCGGTCCTGAGGTAGGTCACCCTCCCCCGCCGGCCGTGGCCATCGTCCACCTCGAGCTCCACAGTGGCACCGAAACGCTTCCTCGCATTGTCGAGCGCTTCGTAATTCGTCTTCCCCGGGGACTGGGGGAAAAACGCCGCGCGCACGGCCCAGTCAAAATCGAAGTCAAAGGGCACGCGCACGCTGACCGCCTGGCGGCCGACGAGCAGGCGGTATTCGCGCTGCTGGGTGGGAATCACCAGCCAGGTGCGGCCCATCACAGGCTCAAACTTGACGGCGCCATGGTTCGACGTCTCGCCCAACGGAATCAGCACCTCGCCCGAATCAGGAGCGTCCACGCGCTGCGGACGCGCGCCGGCGGTGACGAAGCGCAGCGCGGTCTGCGCCAGGCCGGGCTCCTCCGCCCGCGTGGCGTAAATTTTCGGCGTCATCCCATAATAGCTCGGCCACATCGAGTTCGTCGGGATTTGAAACGGCTGCACGAAGTAGGTGCGGACGCCGATGATGACGATGGCCGCCACCAGCAGGAACTCGACCCACTCCACCAGCTCGGACTTGGGGTAGTGCGTCCCGCCGGCGCGGCGCAGCGTTTCCTCCAGAGCCCCGACGCCGGACTTGAGCCTGTCCGCCTCCGCCCGCTCGCGGAGCAGATCCTGCAGGGCCGCCATGCGCGTCTCCAGCTCCTGCAGCAAAGGCCGGTCCAGCACGTCGCGGCGGAAGTGCCAGACCCGCTGCGCCAGCTCCAGCCAGTTGGCGGCGTTGGTGCGCGCTTTTTTTTCGACGGAGGCAAAAGGTCCGAACATGGGGACAGCGTAAGGATGAAGACGGGGTGATGAAGGACAAAAACTGCTCCACCGGACCCACGAACGCGCCCGGCGGGCGGCGCGGCGGAGGCACCGCTCAGTTTTTCAAAACTTGGATGAAGGCATCAGGTGGGATGGAGACTTTGCCGATTTGTTTCATCTTTTTCTTACCTTCCTTCTGTTTGTCGAGCAGCTTGCGCTTGCGGCTGATGTCGCCGCCATAGCATTTGGCCGTCACGTCCTTCCGCATCTCGCGGACGTTGTCGCGGGCGATGACCTTGCCGCCGATGGCGGCCTGGATGGCGACCTTGAACATCTGCGGCGGGATGATCTCGGCGAGCTTCTCGCACAGCTGGCGGCCCTTGCCCTCGGCCTTTTCGCGGTGAACGATGCACGCAAAGGCGTCCACCGGATCGCCGTTGATCATGATGTCCATCTTCACGAGGTCGCTCACCACATACTCGCCCAGCTCGTAATCCATCGAGCCGTAGCCGTGGGTGATGCTCTTGAGGCGGTCGTTGAAGTCCACGAGAATTTCATTGAGCGGCAAAATCGCGCTGAGCATGACGCGGTTCATGTCGAGCGTGGTCGTGTGGTCGCACATGCCGCGCTTTTCCATGATGAGGGAGAGCATGTCGCCCATCGAGTCGTTGGGGATGATGATCGAGGCGCGGATGGTCGGCTCGCGGATCTCGAGGATCGTGCCTGGGTCCGGCATGTTGACCGGGTTGTCCACCTCGATTTTTTCCCCGCCCTGCTTCACGATGTGGTAGATGACGCTCGGGTAGGTCGAGATGATGTCCACGTCGTGCTCGCGGCGGACGCGCTCCTGGATGATCTCCATATGCAGCAGGCCGAGAAAGCCGCAGCGGAAACCGAAGCCGAGCGCGATGGAGCTTTCGGACGAATAGACGAACGCGGCGTCGTTGAGCTGGAGGCGCGCGAGGCCGGCCTTGAGCTTTTCGTAATCGTCGCTTTCGAGCGGATAGAGGCCGCAGAACACCATGGGGCGGACCTCCTTGTAGCCGGGAAGCATCTCGGTGGCGGGCCGCGCGGCGAGCGTGATGGTGTCGCCGGTCTTCACGTCGGCGGGGGTCTTGATGCTGGAGACGATGTAGCCCACGTCGCCGGGGCCGAGCGTCGCGCACTTCTCCATCTTGGGGGTGAAAATGCCGACCTCCTTCACCTCGGCCTTCTGGCCGGTGCTCATCAGCATCATCATGTCATGGGCCTTGATGCTGCCGGAAAAAACGCGCACGTAGGCGATGCAGCCGCGGTAGGCGTCGTAGAGGGAGTCGAACACCAGGATACGCGCCTGCGGATAGTCGGTCCAGCGCGGCGATGGGACACGCGCGACGACGGCCTCCAGGATGTCCACGATGCCGATGCCCGACTTGCCGCTTGCCAGAATCGCCTCCTCGGCGGGGATCGTGAGAATGTCCTCCAACTGGCGCGTGCAGAGCTCGAGGTTGGCGCTCGGCAGGTCAATCTTGTTGATGACCGGGATGACCTTGAGCTGCTGGGCAAACGCGAGGTGGGCGTTGGCCACCGTCTGCGCCTCGACACCCTGCCCCGCGTCAATCAGCAGCACGGCGCCTTCGCACGCCGCGAGCGAGCGCGACACCTCGTAGGAAAAGTCCACGTGGCCCGGCGTGTCCATGAGGTTGAGCTTGTAGTCCTTCCCGTCCTGCGCGCGGTAGGTCATGGTGACCGGGTGCGACTTGATGGTGATGCCGCGCTCCTTCTCCAAGTCCATCGAGTCGAGATGCTGGGCCGTCAGCATGCGCTGGGAGACGGTGTTGGTATGCTCAAGCAGCCGGTCGGACAGCGTCGTCTTGCCATGGTCAACATGGGCAATGATGCAGAAATTTCGGGTGCGGGAGACAGGCATGAAGGCGTGGGCGGAAGGAGGAAAAGGGATAACACTGCGCGCCATCCCGCCGGCTTTCAAGCCCGCAACCAGAATGTTTTGGCCCCAATGGCCCGCGCTGCGGCCCTGAACAGGGAGTTCTGGGCTGAGAGCGGAGAGCCAAGAGTCGAGAGCTGAAACCGGAATTGTTTTAGCAGGAGGCCAGGAAGTCAGGAATCGGATGGCGGCAGAGGTTTGAACCACCGAGGCACAGAGGGCACAGAGGGTGGAAAGCAACGCATGGTGCGTTCAGGACATACTATCCACTTTGCCCCGGTCCCTGCATGGTATCAGTCCAGCCCGCCCAGGGCACGTGTCCGCTCGCGCAGCCGCTGTGCCAGGACTTTCCGATCATCGCCGGGGTGGTGCGGCTCGCCGAACACCACGCGCGCATGGATGCGCCGCTTTGAAAACAGGTTCAGCAGGTGAGGTGCGAGCGCGGTCTCACCCCACCAACACACCTCGTCTGCCGCAGTACCGCCGCCATCCTCCAGCGTGAAGCCGAGCCAGGCCGGCGTGACCGGCCAGCCGCGCCGCACGGCCGGGGCGAGCAGCGCCGGGCGAAACGGCAGCACCGTGCTCCCGTCGGTGGACGTGGCTTCGGGAAAAAACGCCACGACCACGCTTTCCTCCACCGGCAGCCGCTCGACCGGCGGCGGCAGCTCGCCCAACACGCGCCGCAGGTCATGCACCCGGTCGCGCCGGATGAACACCGTGCCGGCACGCCGGATCAGCGCGCCAAACAACGGCCAGGCGCGTGTCTCGCTCTTGGCCACAAACACCATCGGCTGCACCGTGCCGAGCACGAGGATGTCGAGATAGCCCACATGATTGCTGACGAGCAGCCCGGACTGCGGCGGCACGCCCACCTGCGTGACGCTCACGCCCAGCACGCGCAGCCAGCGCCGCGCGCACCGGCCCGACCACTCCGCCCGCGCGCGCACCGACCCGGACCGCCCCGCCAGCCTGACGCGAAAAAGATAGTCCGCCGCCGCCACCAGCAGCGACCCGCCAAACAAAGCCCCCCGCACGGCGACGCGCAACGGGTGCCGCCGCCAGCCCGCCGGTACGCGGGCCGACAGCTCGCCCGGCCGCGAAAAATTTGGCACCGCCGCCCGCACGGGCGCGGCACCGGTCATCGGGCTGGGCTGGCGGCTCGTCAGGCTCACGTTGCCAGACTCACCGCCGCAAGCCGCACAACGCAAGCACGCCAATGGCACCGGGTGCCGGGACGGAAGCATTTGATGGGCCGGATCACGCGAGGTTCACCGGGTCCACGTCGAGCACCTGTGTGAGGTCGTCGGGCCACGCAAAACTGGCACGGAGTCTGGCGAGGTCGGCGATGACGCGGGTCACGCTGTGGGTGAAATACCAGAGCTGCCAGCGATACTCATCCTTGATTTTTTCGATGGGCGACGGCGTCGGGCCGCGCAGCTCGACGCGGCCGCCCAGCTCCTTCGCCACGAGCTTCGCCCACTGTTCGGCGAAAAACTTCAGCTTTTCCGGGTTCGGCCCCCGGAAGAGATGGTGGATGAGATGGCGGCTCGGCGGGTATTGAAACTGCCGCCGGACTTCCAGCTCAGTGGCGGCGAAACCGTCGAAGTCCGCGTGGCGTGAGAATTGCACCGCCCCGGCCTGCGGCGTGAACGTCTGCACGACCACCTCGCCCGTGCGGTCGCCGCGGCCGGCGCGGCCCGCCACCTGCACCAGGAGCTGGAAGGTGCGCTCGTTGGCGCGAAAATCCGGGACGTGCATGGAAAGGTCGGCGTCCACGAGGCCGACGAGCGTGACGTTGGGAAAGTCGAGGCCCTTGCCGATCATCTGCGTGCCGACGAGCACGTCGGTCTTGCCCGAACGAAAATCGGCGAGCACCTCGCGGAAGCGGTTTTTTTTCGCCATGGTGTCGGTGTCCATGCGCTCGACGCGCGCGCGCGGCAGCACGCGGCGCACCGCCTCCTCGACCCGCTGCGTGCCCAGGCCCTGCCAGCGGATGTCAGGCGCGGCGCACTTCGGGCAGCGGAGGGGCGCGGGCTTTTGCGCGCCGCAGAGGTGGCAGCGCAGCGTCTCGTCAGTGCGGTGGTAGGTGAGCGCGATGCTGCAATGCGCGCACTCCTCGGTGTGGCCGCATTGGCGGCACTGCAGAGAGCGCGCATAGCCGCGGCGGTTGATGAACAGGATGGTCTGCTCTTTTTTTTCGAACCGGTCCCGCATCGCCCCGACCAGCGTGCGCGAGAGCGCCGTCGCCCCGCGGGTGCGGAGCACCTCGATGCGCATGTCCACCACATCGATGTGCGGGAGCCGGCGGTCATCCACCCGCTGGCGGAGGCGCAGCAGCGCGTATTTGCCGGCCAGCGCGTTGGCAAAGCTCTCGAGCGAGGGCGTGGCCGAGCCGAGCAGGCAGTGCGCACCGGCGAGCTTGGCACGCATCACGGCGGTGTCGCGCGCGTGGTAGCGCGGCGTCTCGTCCTGCTTGTAGGCCGGCTCGTGCTCCTCGTCCACCACGAGGAGCCGCAGATTGTTCACCGGGGCGAACACGGCCGAGCGCGCGCCCACGACAATGCGCGCCGCACCGGTCGCGAGCGCGTGCCAGCCGTCGAGCCGCTCCCCTTCGCTCAGGTGGCTGTGCCAGACGACGACCTGGTGGCCGGGCGCAATGGCCTCGAGCCGCGCGCGCAGGCGGGCGACCGTCTGCGGCGTGAGCGCGACCTCGGGCACGAGAAACACCACCCCGCCGCCGGCGCGCAACACCGTGTCAATGGCACGGAGATAGACCTCCGTTTTGCCGGAGCCCGTCACCCCGTGCAGCAGCGTCACGCCGAATTTTTCCACAGCGAGGCTGGCGGTGAGCGCGTCCACGGCGGCCTGCTGTTCGGCGTTGAGCGCATGCGGCTGGGTGGCCACGAGCTCGCCGCCGGCAAAGTCGTCGGCGTAGGCGACGCGCTCGATCCGCCGCGACTCCTCGCGCACGAGGCCGCGTTTGACCAGTGCGGCGACGACCGCCGCCGTGAGACCGAGGCGGGAGAGCACGAGGGGCTTCGGCTGTGGGCGGAACTGCTGCGCGAGAAAGGCACACAGCTTCGCCTGCTGCGGCGCGCGCTTCGCCAGCGCAGCGAGTTCGTCCGCGTCGGGCCGGCGCGCAAGCCCGAGGAGCTTTTCCTGCCTGAACCGCGCCGCCTTGCGCACGGCGGCGGGCAGCATCGTCTCGATGACCCCGTCGAGCGGCGCGGCGTAATAGGCGGCCATCCAGCGCGCGAGCCCGAGCAGGTCGGGGGTGAGCGCGGGAAAGTCATAGACCACGGCGGCGATCGGCTTGAGCTTTTCGGGCGGAAAATCCTTCGGCGCGCCGATCTCGCCGACGAGACCGAGCGTGAACTGGCCGCGGATGGGCACGCGCACGAGCGAACCGACGGCAACCGACGCGCGCAACGCCTCCGGCACACGATAGTGCAGGAGCTTGTCGAATCCCGCCAGAGGATGCACGCCAACCGTCATGGGGGCGTTGATGCCGCGCGTCCCGGCGGCGCGCAAGCTTCGCTGCCACCGGCTTCGGGCCGGCCCGGTCGCGCCCGGCCGGACGGCCACGAACAGATTGACAGCCCCGCCCGCCGCCGCGAGCTTCACGGCGTGAGCATCGAAGCGGCCCGCGAAAAATTCAAATCCCACCTCGCCCAGCGCGGTCTCCGCGTCACCAACCAGCGGCTGGCCATTTTTAAGGCCGCGTATGAGCAGCAGGAGCATTTCACGGCCGAGGGGCTGCTCGAGCACGCGCGCATCCTCGACGACTCGGTGTCGCGCGCCACCATCTATCGCACCCTGCCCATCCTGACCGAGAGCGCCCTGCTCCGCGAGGTGGACATCGGCAGCGGGGAAAAATATTACCGGCCCAACCGCACGGGGGGCTCCAGCCAGGTCGCGCAGGTCGTGTGCCTCGACTGCGACAAAATTTTCGAGATCAGCGCCCCTTTCATGGAGTGGTATGGCAGCACGGTCTCGGCCAAGCTCAACCTCACGCCCGTCTCGCAGCGCCTGCAGGTCAGCGCCCATTGCAACGCCCTCCGCGCGACCGGCACATGCCAGCAGCGCAACTGAATCCGCCGCCGCCTCCCGCCCGCCCTTCCCTTCACTTTCGCCCACACTCTCATCATGGCCCGCAAAGAAGACCCAGCCTTTGACATCAGTTTCTACGAATCCGTGCTCCGGCGCGAACCGCGCTACGCCGATGTCGTCGAGATCCTCGGCGGCCTCTATACGAAGACCGGCCGCATCGCCGACGGCCTGCGCATGGACCGCCGCCTCGTGCGCCTGCGTCCCGACAACGCCACCGCCCACTACAATCTCGGCTGCAGCCTCGCCCTGGTGAAACGCAAGGCCGATGCCCTCCGCGCGCTCCGCCGTGCCATTGAACTGGGTTACGATGACCGCGACTGGATGGCCAAGGACCCCGACCTCGCAGGGCTCAAGACATCCGCCGAGTTTCAGACGCTGCTCACCGCGCTCGCTCCGCCGCCCAAGGGGTAAATTTCGGATTTTAGGCGCAAAGCCCCCCGCAGGAGCATCTGGAGTTGATCCGGCCACTTTGACTCTTCTGCGCTTTACGCTTAAAACCTGCACCCGTTTTCCATGCCCGTCCTCGACTACGAACCGCTCGTCCTCCTGCCGCGGGCCGCGCCACCTGCGTTCACCCCCATTCAGGAGGAGGTTCTCGCACTCAAGCGCGCGCGCCGCGCCGTCATCCTCGCGCACAATTATCAGGCCGAGGCCATCCAGCAGGTGGCCGATTACGTCGGCGATTCGCTCGGCCTTTCTTATCAGGCGCAGGCCGCGGCGGCGGACGTGATCCTGTTCTGCGGCGTCCATTTCATGGCCGAGACCGCGAAGATCGTGAATCCCGGCCGCACGGTGCTCCTCCCCGACCTCGCCGCCGGCTGCTCTCTATCGGACTCCTGCCCCGCCGAGCGTCTGGCCGCCTACAAGGCCGCGCACCCCGAGGTCTACGTCGTCGCCTACATCAACTGTTCCGCCGGCGTGAAGGCGCTGAGTGATGTGATCTGCACCAGCGGCAATGCCGTCAAAATCGTCCGCCGTGTGCCCGCCGACCGCGAGATTCTCTTCGTTCCCGATCAGAACCTCGGGCAGTGGGTCGCGCAGCAGACCGGCCGCCCGATGCGCCTTTGGCCGGGCAGCTGCTACGCCCACGTCCAGTTCACCGTCAGGGCGCTGGAGAAAGTCCGCGCAAAATTTCCCCACGCGCCGGTCGTCGCGCATCCCGAATGCGTGCAGGCCGTGCGGGACCTCGCCGACGAGGTGTGCAGCACGGAGCTGATGGTGAAGTTTGCCCGCGAAAATCCGGCCCGCGAAATCATCGTCCTCACCGAGAGCGGCATGCTGCACCGCCTCCGCCGCGAAGTGCCCGGCAAAACGTTCATCGCCGGCCCGACCGACACCTGCGCCTGCAACGACTGCCGCTTCATGAAGCTGAACACGATCGAGAAAGTCCGCGACGCCCTGAAAAATCTCGCGCCTGTCATCGAAGTCCCCGAGCCCACCCGCACCGCCGCCCTCGTGCCCATCCAGCGGATGCTCGACTGGAGCAAGGGGTGAACACGAAATGGAGGGGGAGGAGTCAGGAACCAGGAGTCAGAGGGGAAAGAAGCCAGAGGGCAGATATCAGAGGTCAGAAACTGAAGGCGCTGAAACCGGAATTGTTTAGCAGGAAGCCAGGAAGTCAGGAATCGGAAGCAGCAGAAGTTTGAACCACAGAGCACAGAGAGGCGGAAAAGACTGAAAGGCTGTTACCGAGCGAAGCGACAGGTGCGTCGCGCGCCCAATCGGTGTTTGGTGCTGTGTGCTTCGTGGCTGATGTCGGCCGGCGGCCTCGGTAACCTGAGGCTGAAAAAGCTGAGAGCTGAAAAGTTGAAAGCTAAAATCGGATTGTCTGATGACGGCCGTGCGGGCGGCGGAAATTTAGACGAAGGTCGCGAAGGACGCGGAGGGGATTGGTTCTTGGTTTCCTGGTTTCTGAATTAAGGCCGGTTTTGAATGACTGATCGGCCGGCGGCCTCGGTAACAGAAGCCAACCGCCCCGGCCGGTCCCCTTTCTCTCCGGCCCTTCGCGACCTTGCGTTTGGACCAAGCTCACCACACGAGCAGCCCGCCGGCGAACGTCAGCCCCGCGCCCACGCTGCAAAAGATGATCTTGTCGCCCGGCTGAAAAATTCCCTCGGCCGCGCCCCAGCCGAGCGCCATCGAGACCGATGCGCCCGAGGTGTTGCCGTATTTGCCGATCGTCACGACGAACTTTTCGAAAGGGATGCCCACGCGTTTGCTCACGGCGCGCAGGATGCGCTCGTTGGCCTGATGCGGCACAATCCACGCCACATCGCCGGGCGCGAGCGCGTGCTGCGCGAGCACAACCTCGATCTTGTCGGCAAACGCGATGACCGCGCTCTTGAACACGACCGCGCCGTTGAGCTGGAGGTAAAAGTCGTCGCGGTCCGCACCGCCGGGCGATGGCACGGGCTGGATCGCGCCGCCACCGCGCCGCTGGATGGCATCATACAGGCTGGCGTCGCCCGAGAGGGCCATGCGGTGCAGCCGGTGGCCACCGGAGGCCGCGGTGAGGATGGCGGCGCCCGCGCCGTCGCCGAAAAGAAACGCCGTCTCGTGATCGTTGGGATTGGTGATGCGCGAGAGCAGCTCGGCGGTGACCACGATGAGATTTTTTGCCGTGCCCCCGCAGATGAAGGCCCGCCCGACTTCCAGCGCGTAGAGCCAGCCGGAACACGCGGCGTTGAGGTCAAACGCCAGCGCACGCGGGATGCCCAGCTCACGCGCCAGTGCGCTCGCCATCGCCGGCACCGGCTGGTCGGGGATGATGGTCGCCATGATCACGCCGTCAATCTGCGCGGCCGCCAGCCCGGCCTGCGCCAGCGCCCGGCGCACCGCCGTCACGGCGAGACTGGTGGCCGTCTCGTCGCCACCGGCATAGCGGCGTTCCTTGATGCCGGTGAGTTTCACCATCTCGGCCTCGGTGCGGCCGGGAAACGCCTTTAAGATTTCACTCGTGGGACGGATGTTTTGCGGCACCGCATAGCCGACCCCGGCGATGCAGACGGTTTCGGAGATTTTGGATCGTGGATTTTCGATTTTGGATTGGGGCGCGATTGCGGGCGTGCCGCTGGCCGGCGGGTGCGCGGCGAGGTAGCGGGTGACGTCGTCGCCGGAGACGCGGCCGCCGGGACCGGTCGCCGGAATGTCTGCGAGCACGGCGGGATCGAGGCCCGCGTCGCCGGCCAGCTTCGCCGCGCGGGGGGTCCACGTGATTTGCGATTTTGGATTGGGTGATGTCGCAGCGCCCGGCAGCTCGATTCTGGATACAGCGGCCACGGTAGTCTCCGCACGGGGTTCATCAGTTGCAGCCGCCAATATTCCGGCTCCTGACTCCTGACTCCTGTCTCCTGTCTCCTGCGCCCGCAAGTGCTTCAGCGAGGCGTCTGCCGTCTCAATCTGCAGGAACGCCGCGCCCGCCGGCACGATGTCACCCGCCCGGCAGCGGACGGCGCGCACCGTACCGGCGCACGGCGACTCAAATTCAAACACCGACTTGTCGCTCTCCAGCTCAGCGAGCTTCTCCCCCTTGGCAATGGCCGCCCCCGGCGCGACCTTGAGATCAATCACCGTGAGTTCGCCGACCGTTGCGCCCATCGAGGGCATCGGCACGTCTATGAGAAATTTTTCCATGGGGACAGCTGCACGCCGGAGTGTGGCCCGGCCCGCCTGCCGGTCAATGGCCCTGATGGGCTTTTTTGCACGACGGAGTCGCCCGCCCGGCCAAAGCCGTATCACTCAGCCTCCGCCCGCGCCGCGCGCGAGGCGCAGCAGGTCCGCCAGCTCCACCCGCCGCTCGTAGATCGCCTTGCCCACGATGACGCCCTCGAGATTTGCCCGTTGCTTTTTTACGGTCAGGAGACTGGCGATGTCCTCGCGCCGGCTCACGCCGCCGCTGGCGATCACGCGCGCTTTCACGGCGGCGCACATCGTCTCCTGGGCCGCGAGGTTCGGGCCGGTCAGCATCCCGTCGGTGCCAATGTCAGTGTAAATGATGGTGGCGACGCCGAGCGCGTCCATCCGCCGCGCCAGGGCGAGCGCGCCCGTGCCGGTGGTGTCCACCCAACCTTTCACGGCGACCTTGCCGTCCTTTGCGTCAATGCCCACCGCGATTTTTTCGCCCCACTCCCGCACCAGCTCGCCGACGAACGCCTCGCTCTCCGCCGCGCGTGTGCCGATGACCACGCGGCTCACGCCCGCCGCCAGGGCGCGCTCCACGGTGGTGCGCGTCCGCATCCCGCCGCCGAGCTGCACCTTCAGGCCGAGCGCCGCGATCTCGGCCACCTTCGCCAAATTTTGCGGCTCGCCCGAAAACGCCCCGTCGAGGTCCACGACGTGAACCCACGCACTGCCCGCCGCGCGGAACTGCGCGGCGACCTCGGCCGGGTTTTCAAAATATACCGTCTCCGCGTCGGCGCGGCCCTGGGTGAGCCGCACGCAGCGGCCCCCTTTGATATCAATGGCAGGATAGATGGTCATTTTTGATTTTGGAATGGGGATTTTCGATTTCAGACGACAGCCGCGCAATCTCTGAATTCAGCGCGTCGCACCGACGATCGCCGTGTCACGACCTTGACCCCTGAATTTCCCCTTTGCCCCTTCGCGTCTTTGCGCTTCCATTTCGTCCCATGTCCAAGCCCTACGCCGTCCCCGCCTTTCTCACCGAGCTGCTGCACGCCCGCTCACCCTCCGGCGCGGAGTTTGAGGCGCAGGCCGTTTTCGACCGCCACGTCCGGCCCGCCGCCGACGCCTACGCCAAGGACGCCCTCGGCAACCGTCTCGCCACGCTCAATCCCGCCGGCGACCCCGTGCTCATGCTCGCCGGCCACATGGACGAGCTCGGTCTCATCATCACCTACGTCAACAAGGACGGCTTCATCTATTTCGACACCATCGGCGGGCACGACCGCACCGTCATCTCCGGCCGCCGTGTCATCATCCAGACGGCCAACGGCCCGGTGAAAGGCGTCACCGGCAAACGCGCCGTGCATCTCATGGACGAGGCCGACCGTAAGAAAGTCCCCGAGATCCATGAGATCTGGATTGATATCGGCGCGCGTTCCAAAAAAGAGGCGCTCGCCCGCGTAAACATCGGCGACACTGCCACCTACGACCACGAGTTTGAGCTCATCCACGGCAGCATCGGCGCCGCCCGCGCCTTCGACAACAAGGTCGGCGCCTACATCGTGGGCGAAACCCTCATCCGGCTCGCCGCCGCCCGGAAAAAGCTGGCCGCCAAGGTCGTCGCGGTCGCCACCTCCCAGGAAGAGATCGGCACGCGCGGCGCAGCCACCGCCGTCTATGCCGTCAACCCGCATCTCGCCCTTGCGGTGGACGTGGGCCATGCGACCGACCACCCCGATTGTGACAATCGCAAGTTCGGCGAAACCAAGCTTGGCGGCGGCCCGATCATCTGCCGCGGCCCCAACATCAATCCGAAAATTTACGAACGCCTGGTGGCCGCCGCCAAAAAGCTCGGCTTCCCCTACCAGCTCGACGCCGACCCGCGCCCGACCGGCACCGACGCCCGCGCCCTGCAAATGGGCCGGGGTGGCGTGGCGACCGGCCTCGTGAGTGTGCCGCTGCGCTACATGCACACGCCGAGCGAAGTCGTGGACCTGCAGGACGTGGAGCACTGCGTCCAGCTCTTCGTCGCCTTCGCCCAGTCCCTCGAAAAGGGCGACTACGCGCATTGGTAAAAAACGCCATGAAGCAGGCCGAGCCCAGACTGCATAAGCTGTATTTTCGATACAGCCTGCTTAATTTCCTGAGAGATTCGCTTTGGCTGTTCATTCACGGCGAACCCAAGCTGACAGGTCTGCGCTTAGTAGTGGGGATGTTTGCAGTCTCAGGCGGCACGATTGGGTACTCCATTGGCTCGCTCGCCCACGGTTGGCCCATAAAAATTGCCGGCGGTATCATCGGTTTTCTTCTTTTCGCATTCGTCGGCCACCTATTGCCGGTGCTGCTCTGGCATTTGCTCTGGTTTTTTGTCAAGAAAGGATGGTTCTTGTGGCCGGAGCGTCTGATCGAAGAGGCTCAACAAAGCCATCCTCCGCTGGCCTTGAAGGATTTCGAGTTGAGACGCACGGCTTTGCAAGCGCAGGAAAAAAAGGCCCTGCTTCTGTTGTTGGTTCCGGGAGCGTTTCATTTTCTTTCGGTGATTCCCGTTATGTTTCAACGCAAGAAACTGCACGCTGATTTCATGAGCGACGGCAGCTTCCTCCTCTTCGGCTTTTTATTCTATCTGTCGTTGGGAGCCTTCGTGTTCCTTCGTCGTTGGCTGCCCAAAAAACATGGCCTGCGCTGCCCGACCTGCCGGCAGGAAATAGATGGCAGCTCGGATTGCTGTCGGCATTGCTCCACCAAAATCATCGAAAGATGAAAAGCGATAGGGCTCGCTATGGCGGGCGAAACCGAGGACAAAGGCCGACGCCGTCGGGGAAACGAACATTCCGCCGGTAAGTCAACTCCACCAAAACACCTCCCATGGGCGACCGATCACCTAAATCCGTTCAGAAACAGGCTTCGCAAAAGCAGTCGAAAAACGACGGCGCGAACCAAAAGAAAAATGCGCTCATCATGGCGCAGCAGGCGACAAAGGCCAAAGCCGCCGCGAACAAGAAAAAATAAGCGCGGCTGCCAACGTCCCATCCGGGCGGGGCGGCAGGCAAGTGCCTGCACGCCCCGTTACCGTTCACCACCTCCCGTTTCAGTTCCCTCCCCTACATTTAATTCCCAATCAATCCCATGGCCAAAACACAAAATTCACAGAAGCAGATCAAGAAACAGCCGCTCAAGACTCCGGCGGAGAAAAAGGCCGCCAAACGCGAAAAGAAGAACCGCAGCTAAGCAGCGGGCTTGAACCGGAGGCCCGCAGTGCATGGCTCAGCCTAACTTTACGAAGCAGGCTTCGCATGTGGTCGAGGCAGCGAGATTGGCCGGAATTTCATGCGACACGTTTTCCCCGAAAGAAAAAACGGAGCCCAACCAGTCGCCAGAAGACCAAGACCATCGTGGGCACGATTGATACGCCACCTCCAACACCGCGCCCGGTGTTCATCACCGGCGGGACGATGGACCAGCACACCGATGCCAAGGGCATGTTCCTCGCCGGCGCGCTGGCTAGCCCGGTCTACGAACTGCTCGGCAAAAAAGGCCTTGGCACGACCGAGATGCCCCCCGCCGACACCGCGCTGATCACCGGCGACATCGGCTACCGGATGCACACCGGCGGCCACACGCCCACCCGACCTGACAACGTTCATCGAGTTCTGCGCAAAATATATCAAGGCCCCGCCCGCGAAAAAATAACGGGGGCGGCCAAGCCGACAAAATTTCGACCTGCCTGCGACACTGCCGTCGCGGGCAGGCTTTTTTGATGCTGCCATTCCGCCAGGCGGCTTGCCTTTGGGTGACAACGCCTTCCCTTGGCGTGCTCTGTTCCCATGCACCACGCTTCGCTCCTCACTCCTGTCACGCTCGGCGCCCTCGCCCTCCCAAACCGCATCATCATGGCGCCGCTCACCCGCTGCCGCGCCGATGCCGGCCATGTGCCAACGGGCATCATGGCCGAATATTATGCCCAGCGCGCGAGCGCGGGCCTGATCGTGGCCGAGGCCACGATGGTGATTGAAGGCCACTCTGCCTTCCGCGGGCGCGAGCCGGGCATCTGGTCCGCCACCCAGGTGGCCGGGTGGAAAACTGTCACCGACGCGGTTCACGCCCAAAACGGCCGGATTGTCCTCCAGCTCTGGCACGGCGGCCGCGCCTGTCACCCGCTGCTGAACAATGGCGCGCAGCCGGTCGCGCCCAGCGCGCTGCGGATCACGAATGCCGAAACCGACACGCCGCAGGGCAAAAAACCCTATGAGACGCCGCGCGAGCTCCGCGACGACGAGCTGCCCGGCATCACCGCCGGTTTTGGCCACGCCGCCCGGAACGCGCAGCTCGCGGGCTTCGACGGCGTGGAGATCCACGGCGCCAACGGCTACCTGCTCGATGAATTCCTGCGCGATGGCAGCAACCACCGCACCGGCCCCTACGGCGGGCCGGTCGCGCATCGTGCGCGCCTCCTGTTGGAGGTTGTTGACGCCGCCATCGCCGTCTGGGGTGCTGGTCGCGTGGGCGTGCGCCTCTCCCCGCTCAACAGTTTCAACGACATGAAGGACAGCGATCCGCCGGGCCTCACGCGTTACGTCACCGCCCGGCTCAACGAACGCGGGATCGCGTATCTCCATCTCATGCGCAGCGACTTCCTCGGCGTGCAACGAGGCGATGTGCTCGGCGCGGCCCGCGCGGAGTTCAAGGGCGCGCTCGTCGGCAACATGGGCTACACCCCCGCCGAGGCGGCCCAGGCGGTGACCGACGGCACGCTCGCCGCCGTCGCCTTCGGCCACCACTACGTGAGCAACCCCGACCTCGTCGCCCGCGTGCGCGCCGGCGCCGCGCTCGCGGAACCCGAGGCCGCCACCCTCTACAGCCCGGGCCCGCACGGCTACACGGACTACCCGGCGATGACCGCCACATGAGCCGGGAAACACGGCACGGTGGCCTGCCAGCATGCCCGCCAGACCCGGTCCCTGTGCGAGCGCCACGAGGGAATATTCGTGATGGCCCCTGAAGCGGAACCTGCTATGGTCAGGACAGTTCGATGTTTCGTCCCTTCGCTTCCTTCGTCGAACGGCTCGACTTCCTCTACCGTGAACGGCCGTATTTCTCCAGGCTGAAAGCCCGGCTGCTGGCGGCGTTTCTCCTGCTGCTGTTCGTCTTTGTCCCGCTCAACATCCTGAAGCTCGTGTGGGTCGGGCCGCCGCAGCTGCCGCTCCGCATCGAGCTGAACCTGGTAATAGGCGCGTTTAGCCTGCTCGCGCTGCGCTGGCTGCGGCAGGGCCGCCTGGAGCTGGCGGGCAGCGCGCTGGTGCTGGGAGCGATCCTGCCGGCCCACGGGCTGGTGCTGCTCGCCCCCGGCTATGATGAGCCGCTCGGCGTGGCCGTGCAGCTTTTCATCCTCGACTACGTTTTTCTTCTGCTCGCGCTGGTCTTTGCCTCGCGCCGGGCGGCGCTGGTCGCACTGGCGACCGTGGTCGCAGGCGACGTGCTGTTCCACTCGCACGCCCTGGCACAGGAGCCCGTCGCCGGCTCCCTACGCTTCGCCGCCGACACGCTGCTGCGCGACGGCCTGATTGCCATCGTCTTTGTCTTTGGTGTCGGCCTGGCGCTGATGCGCTTGATTGAGGCGGCGCACTCGCGCAGCGAGGAGGCGATCCGTGCGACGCAGGCCCTCAACGAAAACCTGGAGCGCCTCGTCTCTGCGCGCACACGCGAGCTGGAGATCGCGACCCGCCTGGCGAACGAGGTCGCGCGCGCCAAGGGCGACTTCCTCGCCAACATGAGCCATGAGATCCGCACCCCGCTCAACGGCATCATCGGTCTCGCCGAGCTCCTCGGACGGCGGAAGGACCTTCCGCCCGACTCGGCCGAGCAACTGCGCCTCATCGCCGAGTCCGGCGACCTGCTGCTCCGGCTGCTGAGCGACATCCTGGACTTTTCCAAGATCGAGGCGGGCCAGATGGTGCTGGAAGCCCGCTCCTTTGCGCTCGCGCCGCTGGTCGAGGACAGCATCGCCCTCGTGGCACCCAAGGCCCGGCTCAGCGGCATCCGCCTCGGGTCCACGCTCGCGCCCGGGCTGCCGCGCCATTGGGAGGGCGACAGTTTCCGGCTGCGACAGGTGCTGCTGAACCTGCTGGCCAACGCCATCAAGTTCACCCCGGCCGGTGGCACCGTCCAGCTCGCGGCCAGCCTGGCGGAACCGGTGTCCGACCCGCCCTGGCTCCGTCTCGAGGTGCGAGACACCGGCATCGGGATGGACGCGGCCATGGTGGCCCGGCTGTTCGAACGCTTCACGCAGGCGGACACCTCGACCACGCGGCGGTACGGCGGCACCGGGCTGGGGCTGGCGATCAGCGCGCGCCTCGTCGCGCTGATGGGCGGGCGGCTGGAGGCGGAGAGCAGCCCGGGACAGGGCTCGGTGTTTTACTTCGCCGTGCCGCTGTGCCCGGCCGCGGCCGCGGCCGATCCCGCCCCCGGGCCCGACGACATCGCCGCCCCGCTAGGCCTGCGCGTGCTCGTCGCCGAGGACAATGGGATCAACCAGAAAATCATCACCGCACAGCTCGCCCAGCTCGGCTGCAGCTGGACGATGGCGGCGGACGGCGAGGAGGCGCTGGCCGCGCTGCGGCGGGAACCGCGCCCGGATGTGGTGCTGATGGACTGCCATATGCCCCGGCTCGACGGCTGGGAGGCGGCGCGCCGCCTGCGCGGCTGGGCCGGCGATCCCGAGGCAGACGAGGCGCAAAGGCAGGCGGCGGCACTGCCGATCATTGCGCTCTCGGCCGCCGCGCTGCCGGAGGAGCAGGCGCGTTGCCGTGCCGTCGGCATGAACGGATTCGTGGCCAAGCCGGTCAAGCTCGCCGAGCTGCGGCGGGCACTGCTGCCCTACGTCCGCAGCCCGGCTGCCTGAAATGCGAATTGTCTGCGGCCCGGCCGGCCATGCCTGACTCTCAGGCCCGGTCCGATTTGTAACGTATTATATTACAAACCGTATTACCCCGCAACGCCGGCAGGCAGCATGGCATGTGATCGACTGATCACAAATTTCCGGCCAAAGCCAGACGGCGATTTCCAAAGGGGAGATGCACGGGAGAAAACGGCTGCAATTTTACAAACCGCCCTGGCGATTGGCCGGCGTGAGCACAAGCATCGGCACGACCGAACCGGCGACGATCAGCAGGCCGCCGCCGAGGTCGGTCCAGCCAAGGTGCTCGCCGAAAAAGAGCAGGCCACCGCCCGCGATACCGAGCGGCACGAGCGTCTGGATGAGCGCGCCCTCGGCCACGGGGAGATGGCGGTAAGCGGCGGTCATGGCGAGCTGTCCGGCTCCGGCACAAATCCCGGCCACGATCAGCCCGGCGCAGCCACCCGGCCCCGGCAGCACGGTATGATTAATGAGAAGAAACGGCAGGCACAGCAGCAGCCCATAAACACACTGGGAGGCAAAGATCGTCGCCGTGCCCACTCCCTCGCGGTGCAGCTGGCGGATGGCCACAACCACCCAGGCCGAGGCGAGCGCCACAAGCAGGGCGACGCCGTCATACAGCCCCACCCGCAGGAGGCCGAACATTGCGCCCGTCAGCAGGCCGAGGCCGAGCAGCGCCGTCACGGCACCCAGCACCAGCGGTCGCCGGAACGGCTCGGCAAGCACCCAAACGGCCAGCAAGGCGGAGAGGATGACGTAGGTGTTGTTCAGAAACACTGCGCGGCCCGCCCCCAGCCGCACGATGGTCAGGTAAAACCCGTAGGTGGCCGCGCCACCGATGAGCCCACGGAGCATGAGCCGGGGCTTGGTGAACAGCGCCGGCAGATCGAGGCTACGATGGTAAAACGCGAAGCAGAGCACCAGGCCGGCGGCGAAACGCAGGCTGGAGATAACCCACACATCGGTCCCGGCGCGCCCCAGGGCGCGGATGAGCATCACATTGGCGATGTAGCAGGCGGCCGACAGCAGCATGAGCTGGCGGCCGGAGCGGGCGGTGGAGGTGGTGTGGATGGACATGGTGGCGGTGGATGCGCCCGGCCGATGCGACAAAAAAACCGCACCGGTGAAGGGTGCGGTTGGTTTCGGTTTCGTCTGAATCGTCTGTTCAGCACGCCCAATTGCCAACGCACACCCCACGCCCGCGCCAAATGCGGCGGGCAACGAGGATGGCGGCGGCCTTGACGTGCAGTGTCATGCGAAGGGTGGATGCAAGAGTGCGCCCGCCGGGCATGCAAGGCTGAAGTCCGCGCAGCGACAAAATGAGGGCAAGGACACCGGCCCTCGGGTGGTGGTATAGTTTGGTCGGTGGTAGGTTGCGCGCTCGCCGCGCAACTCCGGCGACAGAGAGCAAACGTGGCGTGGCGAGCACGCCACCTACCCCGGAAAATTCAAACTGTGGGACACCGGCCCTCGCGGAAACCGCCCTCACGCCCATCTCTTCCGCCCTTTGCTGCTTTGCGTCTTCGCGCCAACAGTCTTGCCTGTCCCATCGCTGACGCATGCCCGGGGCATTCTTAAATCTCTCCGCCTATCAATTCACGCCGTTCGAGGCGGACGGCCTGCCCGCGTTGCGTGCACGCCTGCTCGGCGTGGCCAAGGCCCATGGTTTGCGCGGGACCATTTTGCTGAGCACCGAGGGCATCAACCTCTTCGTCGCCGGCCCGGCCGGTGACGTGGCGATGCTCCTCGCGGAGCTCCGCGCCCTGCCGGGCCTGGCCGGCCTCACGCCCAAGGAGAGCTGGAGCGCGGAGCAGCCGTTCAACCGGATGCTGGTGAAGATCAAAAAGGAAATCATCGCGTTTGGCGTGCCCGGCATTGACCCGGCGCGGCAACCGGCGCGGAGACTGTCGCCCCGGACGCTGAAGCAGTGGCTCGACGAAGGCCGGCCGGTCACGCTGCTCGACACCCGCAACGATTACGAGGTGCGCCTCGGGACCTTTGCGGGCGCGATTGATCCGCACATCCGCCATTTCCGCAAATTTCCCGACGCGGTGCGCCGGCTGCCCGACACCCTGAAGACGCAGCCCGTCGTAACGTTTTGCACGGGTGGCATCCGCTGTGAAAAGGCGGCGCCCTTGCTGGCCCGTGAGGGCTTTCAGTCGGTCTATCAGCTCGACGGCGGCATCCTGAAATATTTCGAGGAGTGCGGGGGGGCGCATTTTCAGGGTGAGTGCTTTGTCTTCGACCGCCGCGTGGGCGTGGACGCGACCCTCCGGGCAACAGGCGCGGTGCTTTGCTGGAACTGCCAGATGCCGCTCACCGTCCCGGAGCAAGCCGACGCACGCTACGTCTATGAGCAGTCGTGTCCGCATTGTTTCGACCGGCCCCGCGCCGGAAGACCATGCTAGGAAACCCGGCTCGAAGGCTGACGGGTCGCATCCGCTTCCGTGCAGATAAAAGATTGCCTGCGCCACCACCCTTTTTTCCCGTACGCTGGTGTGGCACTTTCTGAAAAGTGAGTGTCGTAGTACAACCACCCCCCCCGGCCACCATGAAAACCCCCTCTTGTTTGCTCGTTGGATTGTTGCTCGCGCTGGTACCGTCCCTGCCCGCCCAAAAGGCGGCCCCCGCGCAGGATCCCGCACCGCTGCTCCAGCCCGCCCAGCTCGACGATCTGCTCGGCCCGCTCGCCCTTTATCCCGACGCCCTCGTCGCCTTGATCCTGCCCGCCGCCACCGAGCCGGCCGACCTCGTGCTGGCGGCCCGTTATTTCTCCGCCAGCCCTGCGAACAACCGCCCCGAGGCGATTGACGCCCAGCCTTGGGATGAGAGCGTCAGGGCGCTCGCCCATTACCCGGAACTGGTGAAATGGATGGACAGCAATCTCGCCTGGACCCAGCAGCTCGGCAACGCCTTTGAGACCCAGCCGGCCGACGTGATGAAGACCATCCAGCATCTGCGCACGACCGCGCGGGCCGCCGGCACCCTCACCAGCACCGCCCAGCAGGTCGTGATCGTGGAACGCGAGGTCATCCGCATCGTGCCTGCCCAGCCCGAGGTGATCTATGTTCCCAGCTACGATCCGGTCGTGGTCTTTGTCCGCCGCCCGCCGGTTTATGCCGGGTCCTTCATCACCTTCAGCACAATCGGACTGACCGGCATCTGGCTGTCCTACGAATGCGACTGGGATCGCCGAGTCATCTGGGTGGTGGACCGCCGGCACGACCCTCGGCCGGTCCACGAGTGGTTGAATCCGGTCGTGGTGGTGGTGAACCGTCCTTCCAACCGTTTCGAGCCGCCCCGGCAGACATGGCAGCCACCGCGCCCCCACACACCACGCCCGGGCCAGCCCCGGACTCAGGTGACCATCGTCCGGCCAGCCCCGATCGTCATCGCGGCATCACCGCCGCCGTCCGCCCGCCCTGATGAGCGCCGGACAGGCCGGCCCGGCAATCTCCCGCCCCTCACGCCAAAGGATGATAGGCGCCCTTCGCAGCCGCCACGCCCTGAGCTGCGCCCGTCGCCTGCGGCTGCTGCCACACTGGCCTCCACGGTTCAGCCTGTCCCCACCCCGGCACCCGCCTCGTCCGGCAATCGGAGTCATGTCACCTCCGTGAATTCAGCGCCGACCACCCCAGCCGACCTTCAGAGTTTTCGTGGCCGGCAGACGCGGCCGAGCCCGGCGGCACCCGAAAGTCCATCCCAGCTCACGCCGCGGCCGGCTTTGCCGGTGGTGGCAGTTGCGCCGGTGGTCACGTCGCCTGCGCCGGCCATGGCTCAGCCCGTGCCCGCCACGCGCCCGCTCACGCCCGAGAGACGCGGGCGTGAGACCGGCGAGACGCCCCCGGCATCCCTGCCGGCGCGCAGTCCGGTCTTTGCGAGCCGGATGCCGGTGTCCCGGCCCGCTGTGGCGGAAAACACCGGTCGGGTACGGCCGTCCTCCGGCCGGCCGACCTCGGGCACCATCACGTCCGCACCCACCGACGACGAGAAAAGCCTGTAGCGCCAAGGTTTCAGCTGGCCTTAAGCCGCCCTTAATAATGGGCCATGGAGCGTTTAAGGACGGTTGCTCAAACCATTCATCATGGCGCGGCCGCGCGCACGAGGGGGGCGGCCTGGGTGCCGAGGAGCTCGATGGCGTGGAGCGTGCGCGGGTGCGACAGCGCGGCGACGCTCATCTGCAGGTTGAGCCGGGCAATGCCGCCCAGCGCCGCGCTCACGGCGAGCATCTTGGCCGCCACCGTGGGCGCATCGCCCACCAGGAGCGCGCCGGCGGGACCGCACAGGGCGTCGAACTGCGGCCGCGTGACCGGCGGCCAGCCGCGCTCACGGCCAATCTCGGTGAACGCCCGCGCGTAGCCAGGGAAAAATTCGTCGGTCGCCTGCCGGGTGGTGTCAGCCAGATAGCCGAGCATGTGCAGGCCCACCTTCAGCCGCTCCGGCGGATGCCCGGCCCGGCGGCCGGCCTCGCGGTAGAGATCAACCAGTGGCCGGAAGCGGTGCGGCTCGCCGCCGATGATCGCGACCATCAGCGGCAGGCCCAGCATCCCCGCCCGCACAAACGACTGCGGCGTTCCGCCCACACCCAGCCAGATGGGGAGCGGGCTTTGCAACGGCCGCGGATAAACCCCCTGGCCCGTGAGCGCCGGGCGATGTTTGCCCGACCAGGTGACCTCGGTTTCGTCGCGCAGCCGAAGCAGCAGGCCGAGTTTTTCCTCAAAAAGCCCGTCGTAATCGTCCAGATCGAGGCCAAACAGCGGAAACGCCTCGGTGAACGAGCCGCGCCCCGCCACGATCTCCGCGCGGCCTTGTGCGATGAGGTCGAGCGTCGCAAAATCCTGAAACACGCGCACCGGATCGTGCGCGCTGAGCACGGTGACGGCGCTGGTCAGCCGGATCCGCCGGGTGCGCGCGGCGGCGGCGGCGAGGATGACCGCCGGGGCCGAGTCGAGGAAATCACGCCGGTGGTGCTCGCCGATGCCAAACGCCTCCAGCCCCACGCGGTCGGCGAGCTCGACCTCCTCCAGCAAATGCCGGAACCGCTCAACCGGCGTGAGCACCGCGCCCGTGACCGGGTCCGGACGAATCGCGACAAAACTATCGAGTCCAAGTTGCATGGTTGGGTGCGGGATTTGATTATTAGGCGCAAAGCGCCCGGCATGGGCCTGCTCCGCAGTCAATTTTGATTCGACGATGGCGACGCTTGCGCAAACTTACCAACGACAAAATCTTTGATGTCAAACAGGACCCCCCTCTTTCTAGTTTCCTCCGCCTCAGTTCGGAATCTCGGGCTCGACCAGCGCCGCGAGCTGGGTGAACGAGTCCTGCCAGCCCTACTGGCACATCTCGGCCGGGATGACGGCCGCCTGCCACCTGAATTCTTGATTCTGGATTCTGAATTTTTGATGATCCCCTCTTCCGCATGAAACTCTCCACCTCGCTTGGCCGGCTCCGGCTCATCGGTCTGCTCGAAGGCGCTTCGTTCCTCCTGCTCACGGGTGTGGCAATGCCGCTGAAGTATCTGGCCGGACACCCCGAGGCTGTCCGTGTGGTGGGGATGGCCCATGGCGTGCTGTTTCTCGCATATGTCACCGCGCTTATTCAGGCGCACCTGGACTACGACTGGCCGGGGAAACGCTCGGCGCTCCTCTTTGTGGCGGCGCTGCTGCCCTTCGGCCCTTTCATCGCCGACCGCAAACTCCTCCGCAGCCTGCCGGAGTAATACCAATGTCTGTGAACATTTGGACGATGGGCCGGACAGCGCCGGGAGGGGTTCCGTCCCGGCCGGGCTACCCTGAGCGGCGCGCCCAGCGGGCACGCCCTACCTTGGGATCACCCGATGGCGATCTGACCTCCATCTCCCGTTTCCTGGTTTTGTGGCTTCTGAATTTATCCTCCGTCATCAGCCTCTCACCTCTTGGCTCTCAGCTTTTCCGCCCTTCCGCCCCTCCCCGCTTCCGCCATGCGAACGGCGCCCAGAGCTGGCCGAAAAATCCGCCGGGCATCGGCTCGGGGATGCCGAAGTTCTCGGGCCAGCGTCCGCGAGGCATATAATACGTGCCAAACACGATGTCCCACAGCGGCAGCAGGCCGGCGAAGTTTTTGTCCCAGGCCGCGCGGTCCTTGGAGTGGTGCCAGCGGTGAAACACCGGCGTCGCAATCACGCTGCGCAGCGGACCGAAGTCCCAGTTGACGTTTGCGTGCAGGAAAATCGCGTAGAGCGTGAGCACCGGCGCGGTGCTCAGTGTCACCGTCGGATTGTAGCCGAGGAGGAGGACGGGCGTCGCTTGCGTGAGTTTGTTCACGAGGTCGTTGAGCGGATGCACCCGCAGGGCACCGAGCCAGTCGAGCTCCTCGGAACTGTGGTGCACCGCATGAAACGGCCACCACCGCCCGCCATGGAAGAGGCGGTGCACCCAATACCCGATCAAATCCACCAACACATAGATTTGGACCGCCTGCAACCAAACCGACTGGCGGCTGAGCGGCCCGAAGCCCGCATAGTGCCCCTCGCGCAGGATGTCCGCCGTCGTCACCTTCATCACGATCAGCGCTGCGACTGGCAGCAGAATCATCAGCTGCACCACGGGCTTGGTCAGGAGGATGGTGACGAACCAGTAGGTCGCATCGGTCAGCCAGCCGCGCCGAAACACCTTCTGCGATCGCCCGCGCCCCACCAGACGCTCAATCACGAAGAATAGCGCGGACAAAACCACCAGCCCGCCCAGCGCCCAAAAAAAACCTTTGTCCTGTTTCATGGCGTATGCCAGCCAGGCGAATTTTCTCCACCTAAGCAAGCCCCCGCCTCGGGTTCCGTCCTTCGCCTTTTGCATCCTCCCCCCGGCCTCCGGCTGCCGGCTTAGGGGCTTTCGTCTCCTGTCGCCGAGTCCTTCTGCTCCTTCCGCCCTCATCTGCTCCTCCGTGTTTCCGCGATCCCGCCGCAATCCAAATTTAAATTCAGAAGCCAAGAATCCAGGTTACCGAGGCCATCATTCTGTTTCCAAAAGGCAAGCTGCGGGCCTGGTTCCTCGGTCTCGCCCTCCTAATCCTTCTGCCTCTGATAACCATACTCAACAATCGCATGTAAGACGCTCTGCTCATGTCGGTGGTCGCGGAGTGTTACCATTCAGTGCTCTGGCGTCCGCGATCCGCCTCAGGCCTCTGGCCTCCACCTTCAGCCTTGCAGCCATCCTCCGCCTCCATTTGCGTCAATTTGCGTTCCTTCGCAGTTAAAAAAATGATTTGGATTGGCGATGCGATTTCTCCTGAATCCTTGCATTGGCGCGGGCCAAACCATAGCATATCCACCCATGAAAAACCTGTCCTCCCTCCTCCTCACCTGCTTCCTGGCCTTGCAGGCTTCTGCCCAGGCCGCCGCCCAACCGACCCCGCCGGCCGCTCCCAAACCGGCCACGGCCGCCGTGGCCCCCGCTCCGGTGACCGCCTCTGTCACCGCCCCCGGCAAACCCCAGCTCAAGGCCGTCGCCGATCCCAAGGCCATCGTCACCCTTGCCGCCAAGGACGCGAAACTCACCGCGCCGATGGTCCTCAAGGACGGCGTGATCTCCCAGTCGGAGAACACCGGCATCACCATGGGCGGCAAGGCCGTCTTTGAGTTCACAGTGCCGAAGGATGGCGACTACGAGGTTTACGGCGTTGTGAGCGCGCCCGATGACGACAACAATTCCTTCTACGTCAACGTGGACACCGAGCCGAAGGAGGACCCGCTGATGATCTGGGACATGACCCTCACGCCAGAATTCGAGGAGCAGGTCGTCAACTGGCGTGGCGAAGGCGCCGCCGGCAGCGACGAATTCGACCCGAAGATCTTCAAGCTCACCGCCGGCACGCACAAGCTGATCTTCGTCGGCCGCGAGCCCGCCAAGCTGAAGAGCGTCTCGATTTATCCGGCCACCGCCGCCGCCCCGGCTGCACCCGCCGCTCCCGCTGCTCCCGCCGCCACTCCAGCCGCTGCCAAATAACCGGCTGCTCCGGCTTCCTCACTCAGCCCGCCCGCTCAACGCTGGCGGGCTTTTTTGCGCCCGCTGCCCGGGCCATCCGCCCTGGTTGCCCTGTGTCACACGCTGCGCCTCAGGCTTTTTTCACGAAGCACGCCTTCAGCGCCATCGGGCTGCCCTCGATCTTGCAGTCAATCTCGTGGTCGCCGTCCACGAGGCGGATGCCTTTCACCTTCGTGCCGCCCTTCAATATGCCGGAGCCGCCGCGCAGCTTGAGGTCCTTGATGAGAACCACCGTGTCGCCGTCGGCGAGCACGCTGCCATGCGCGTCCTTCACCACCCGCGCCGCCTCGGGTGCGGCCTCCTTGGGCCATTCGTGGCCGCACGTCGCGCACTCCCATTTGTCGGGATGGCTGAGCACATCTTCGAGAGTGCAGGCAGGGCAGGCAGGATTGGCCATGGTGAGGTTAAAGCATCTCAGGCCGGCAGCGGAGCCGTGTCGAGCCCCCCAAGACCGACCCGGGCCATCGCGGCCTTGGCCCATTGGCTGATTAGCCCGATGCTGACGGGCACACGCCGCAGCACGCGCAGGCGCTCCCGGCCTTCGCGGCCTTTGAACGCCACGTCCGGCACATAATCCGCCACGATCTCGTAGCCGTCGGCAAATAGCGCCGTCAGATCGGCCACGCTAAATGGGAAGGGAGGCCCTTCGTAGCCCGGTTCAAGGTCCGGGTTGATAAACCACACCCCGATGAGCAGGCCGCCGGGCCGCAGCGTCAGATCAATGCCGCGCCGGTAGTCGGCCCGCAGCGCGGGCGGCAGCCCGCTCATGCAGGTGTGCTCCAGCACCACGTCAAATGCGCCGCGCAGCTCCGCCGCCGGATTGAACAAATCGCCGACGATGAATCGCCCGGCCAGCTTCGGATAAAGTTCCCGCGCCTCGGCGATCGCGGTCGGCGCGATGTCCAGACCCGTCGCGTCCAGCCCATGCTCGGCCGCCAGCGCGACCTCATGTCCGCGACCACAGCCCGGCACCAGCGTGCGCCCGTGCGCCGGGTGACGCTCCAGATACCGCCGCAGCGGCGGCGACGGTGCGCCCTTGTCCCAGAACACCTCGCCCTTTTGGTAGCTTTCGTCCCAGTTCATGGCGGAAGTCAGCCCGACATGAGCACGATGTCAATTGAGCGGCGCAGGAGCTAGTGGGTCAGCATCAGTCATGCTCCGCCAACGAATCGTAGATGCACCATCATCACCAATTCGAGTGTGAGAAAGCGCGGCTCCGCCTCCGCGCACATTGGGCGAGACGACGCAGCAGCTCCCGGTTTTCCTCGAAAATCTTGGGCGCGAGCTTCGCGTATTCTTCCTTGGGGATGTAACGTAGCATGCCTGAAAGGCTCCTCTATATATTAGGATGAACGACGAGGCTAATGCAAATACATTGCCAATACCTCCTTCGCTGTAGCCTTTGATGGTTTTATTGGGTTTGATTAGGTTTGATTCACTTGGACTTAGTGCGACTTGGTGCGACTTAGTTGGACTAGTGCTTGCTTGCAATGAAAAGAGATAGATGTCAAGTTAGGTGGCATGGCACGAACCGCCCCCCGCATCACCTGTAGTCCCGACGATCAGCAAACGCTGGAACGGCTGGCGGGCAGCCGCACCGGCCCGAAGCAAGCCGTGGAACGC
>CANJLB010000037.1 GCA_947475065.1 Opitutia bacterium
CGTCGAGCCGGTCGAGGAAGTCGTTCGCCGGCGCGGCCGGCTGGAAGCTGTCGGTCAGTGTGAGTTGGGTGGCGGGCCGGGAGCGCATCGCCTACTCTGACGCACTCGGACACGGACGCGTTTCACCCGAGTTTTGCAGAGGTCTCAAATCATCAATCCCGGCCACTTCCTCGATGGCTTTGGCGTAAGCGTGCGGGTGCGGCTTTTCGTAGCCCGTGAACGCGGAATTGACAACTTTCCTGAATTGATCGCGGAGCCCCAACCCATCGAGAATGTGGGGCAGTTCGGGAACATGGTTCGACAGCAGAATGTGTTCCCAGCCCGCAGTGCTGAGCCGCGCCAACGCTTCCATCGAGTCGGGATAAAGATGCCAGCCATTCGCCGAGCAATAGCGTGGCCGGATCTTTTTCGCAAAACTCACCGCGCGTGTGGCGTCCAAACCGAGCTTGGTGAACGCCTTTTCAAACGATGTTTCCTGCATCGCCCACCACTCGTCAGCATTGCGAATGTGCGGATGAGCGATTGCCGGGGTGTGCCAGGGGAAGCCGGATTGCAGGACAGCGGAAAGATTGGCGGACGCGAAATGAAAATCGGGAGCTTCCGCGCCCAACAGGTCGGAAAATGCGCCGCTCCACCTCCCCTCGCGATAACCGATGGTGCCGTCAAAATCCCATACGAGCAGCTTCATGGGACGGCAGGGTCAGGCGGTGAAAGTTCCCGGTTTCCGCGCTTTCACCGTGTTTTTCATCAGCATCGCCACGGTCATCGGGCCGACGCCGCCGGGGACGGGGGTGATTTTAGAGGACACCGGGGCGACCGTCGGGAAATGCACGTCGCCGGTCAGGCGGTAGCCGGTTTTCTTCGTGGCGTCGGGCACGCGGTTGATGCCCACGTCAATCACGACGGCACCGGGCTTCACCATGTCGGCGGTGACGAATTCGGCGCGGCCGATGGCCGCGATGAGCACGTCGGCGAGGCGCGTGATGGCGGGCAGGTCGCGTGTGCCGGAGTGGCAGATGGTGACGGTGCCGTTGGCTCCGGCGCGTTTCTGGAGCGCGAGCAGCGCGACCGGTTTGCCCACGATGAGCGAGCGGCCGAGCACGACGACATGCTTGCCCTTGAGGTCGGTGCCGCTGCGCGCGAGCAGCTCCATGATGCCGGCGGGCGTGCAGGAAACAAAGCCGGTGTCGTCCTCCTGCGCGATTTTGCCCAGGTTGATGGTGTTGAAGCCGTCCACGTCCTTGTGCGGCGCGACGCGGCGGAAGATCGCCAGCTCGTCGAGGTGTTTCGGCAAAGGTGATTGGACGAGGATGCCGTCCACGGCGGGGTCGGCGTTGAGCCCGTCAATGAGCTTTTCCAGCTCGGCCTGGGTGATGGTGACGGGCGGGAGGATGACACGCCCGGTGACGCCGATCTCGGCGGCGGTTTGCTCCTTTTTTCGGACATAGGAGACGGAGGCCGGGTCTTCGCCGACGCGGACGAGCGCGAGGCAGGGTTTGCGGCCGGGGAGGGCGGCGACCTCTGCCTTGAGCTCGGCGATGATGGCGGTGGCGATGCGGTTGCCGTCAATGAGTTCCATGGAAAATGAGAGGGGACGGAGGGAAAGGTTCCCCGCCAAAGAACGGCGGGAAGTTGCGGCGCTTTTGCGCCCGGACCGCTTCAGGGAATTTGGAGGCTTTCGGCGGCGATGACCATCTCGGTCTGGCCGGGGACAGACTGGGCGACACCATAGACAACGACGGTGCGGCCGGTGAGGGTGTCGGGCGAGATGCCGGGCGGCAGGCGGCTGACGTCAAGATAGGCGTAGCGCTCGCCGTTGCGGTCGTTGAGCTGGTAGGCGTAGGGCCGGCGTGGACGGAGCGGGCTGTAGGTCGAGACGAGCGTGCCCTGAAACAGGCGCGGGAGCTCGCCAGTGGCGGCAGGCGGTGTGGCCGTGCGGTTTGCCGGCGGCGCGGCGAGGTTGCGCGGGCCGGCGTCTGGCGCGACGACTGGTGCCGATGTGGCCGGCTCGACAGTGAGCGGGGGCGTGGTGACGACTATGGGCTGTGGCGCCGGCGGCGCGACTGGGATCACAACCGTCGGTGGGACGACAGCGACGGGCGCGAGGATGTAGCCAATAAGCGGTTTGCTGAGCCGGTATTTGGTGAACCGGCCTTGGATGTCGGTCATCTCGGCGAAGTCGCCTTTTTCGGCGATGGCGACGACTGTCTCGGGCGGTTTGTCGGACAGCAGGTAGTTCGCGCCCGGCCGGGGCGAGAGGTCCTTCAACTGGTCGGTGTTGCGGAGAAAAACTTCGTGGGCACCGGGCAGCGCGACCGCCAGCCAGCCGGCGGGTGCGGTGACGCCAGTGGCCGTGAACGGCTCGGTGCCGGCGGCCAAGGTTAGGATGACGGGCGCGGTGGCGTCCGGCTTGACGCGAACGGCGGCGGGTGCGGCCAGCGGGGCGGCGACGAGGCGGGCGGCGCAGAACGCGACAGTGAGGAAGGCGGGGAACGGTTTAAACTTCATGGTCGGAAAGGGACGGGCGGCGGGCCGCGGGATGCGGGCCGGGTGCCTTGAACAGCGCGGCGATCTCCTGCGTAGAAAGCGGCCGCCCGCCGCGCAAAGGAATTCCGCGCAGCGGAAACGCGCCGATCTGGTATCGGCGGAGCCGTTTTACATCGTGGCGCAGCGTGGTGAAGAGCTGGCGGATCTCGCGCTTCTTGCCGTGGTGCATGTGGACGTCGAGATCGCGCGACGCGCCGTCGGGACCGGGGTTGACGAGCGCCGCGTGCTCCACGCGCAGCCGCTCGCCCTCGAGCATCACGCCGCGCAAAAGCTGCGGCAGCCGGGCGCGGGGAAACGGTTCTTCCAGCCGGACGTGATAGCGCTTCACCACACTGTTGCGCGGGTGCATGAGGCGATTGGCCAGGTCGCCGTCGGTGGTGAGGATGACGAGGCCCTCGCTGTCCTTGTCGAGCCGGCCGGCGCAGAAGAAGCGCAGCCTGGCCAGCTCGCGCGGGAGGAGGTCAAAAATGGTGTCGGGATTGTGCGGGTCGTCGTTGGAGCACACGAGGCCACGCGGCTTGTGGATCGCGAGCGTGACGCGCGGCTGGGCGGCCGCGCGCACGGTCTTGCCGCTGACGGTGATCTTGTCGAGGCCGGGCGTGACTTTCTGGCCGGGCGTGGCGACTGTGCCGTTGACCCAGACCTCGCCCTGATGAATGAGCGCCTCGGCCGTGCGGCGCGAGCATACCCCGGAATCGGCGATGAATTTTTGGATGCGGATGGGCACGGCGTCGGGCATGGGCGGGAGTTGGCGGCAAATTGCGGGGTGAGGCAAGCTTGGTGCGGGAGCTGTTGAGCGTTGTCTTATAAACTGCGAGACAGCCATCTACTGAGGTATCCTCGGTCCTCCTGCCTCGGTATTCGCTTCTTCAGAAATTGTCTTGCCCTCTGCTCATCGATCCTTCTTCATTGGGCAGGCCCAAGATTTGCTCCATGCTGAAACCTCCTTTCATGAAGAGCCGCACCCTCGTGCTTCTGCTCTCGGTCCTTGCTGCGTTCGCCGCCATCCCGATCGCCCGCAGTCAGGTTGTCTATTCCAATGACTTCGAGGCTTTCACCTCCACCGGCTTTCAGGCTCCGTCCACCAATTTCATCACCCTGCCCACCGACGGTTCAGCCATTGA
The DNA here is from genome assembly GCA_947475065.1 of Opitutia bacterium. GTDB lineage: Bacteria > Verrucomicrobiota > Verrucomicrobiia > Opitutales > Opitutaceae > CAIYUN01. The sequence goes on from CANJLB010000037.1 coordinate 3,672, forward strand.
GACACCAGCCGCCACGTCAGTCTTTTTCCAGCCCTCGGCACAAAATCAGACCCTGCGCGTCACCGGTCTGACTCCCAGCACCACCTACACGCTGACCTTCGACTTGTTTATCGGCCGTTCGTGGGACGGCAACTCAACGGCGTTCTTCAATGATGAAACCCTCGGGCCGGACAATTTCACGCTCAGCGCGGCGACAGGTTTTGTGAACAACATTCCGTTCAGCAATACCTTTCACCAGCAGAACTTTGTCTCGTTACTCAATACCAGCTTCACGAACAGCCGCCCATCCGACGCCATCAACAACGATTATACGCAAAACTATTCGGATACCAATCTCCTCGGCGCGGGCAGCAGTCCCTACCTCACCGGCGCGGACGTGATGCATGACGACAGCAATATTTTCCTGCGCTATGGCATTTACTATTTTTCACATGGTGCCGGCAACCCGGTGTTGAATTTCATCACCGGCAGTTCGAGCACGGTGGCGGAGTTTCAATTTTTTGCGGCAGGGCAGGGCATCTCCGACGAATTTTGGGCTGTGGACAATGTGCAAGTTTCTGTTGCCACCGCCGTGCCCGAGCCGGCGGCGATGGCATTGCTCACCGGGCTGAGCGCGCTGGGCGTGTTCGCGTGGCACCGCCGTCGGGTCAGCGGCAGGTTTTGAACGGCAAACCGGCTTGCCAGCGCGGGCCGGTGGGGCTTGATGGGTGGTTCCCATGTCTGACAACGCAGAAGCCTCCGTCTGGTCGAAAGACCGCCCGTTTCCCGCGCGCCTCGCTGAGAACCGCCTGCTCAACCGGCCCGGTTCCGCCAAGGAAACGCGACACTTGGCCGTGAGCCTCGCCGGCAGCGGCCTGCACTACAAGGCGGGTGACTCGCTCGGCGTGTTTCCTTCAAACCGGGCCGAGGAGGTCGCGGAGATCATCCGTCTGCTCGGCGCGACGGGCGACGAGCCGGTCTCGCCCGCACATCTGAAGCTGACGGCACCGGTGCCGTTGCATGACGCGCTCACGGCGCGGCTAGCGCTGTCGAGGCCGACGCGGAAAATCATTGAGACCCTCGCCGCCAAGGTTACGGCCGCGGAAGAGCAGGCGAAGCTCGCAGGCCTGCTGGCGCCGGAGTCAAAGGAGGTGCTGGCGGCGTTTTTGGAGGAGCGGGAGTTTGTTGACCTGCTGGCGGAGTTTCCAAGCGCACGGCTGACGGCGCAGGAGTTCGCCGACCACCTGCGGAAGCTCATGCCACGGCTTTACTCCATCGCATCGTCCCCGAAAGTTTTTCCCGATGAAATTCATCTCACGGTCGCCGTCGTCCGCTACGAGACCAACGGACGCCAGCGGGTGGGCGTGGCCACGACGTTTCTCGCGGACCGCGCGCAACTGGGGACGACCCCGGTGCCGGTATTTGTGTCGCACTCGCACTTCGGCGTCCCCGAGGACGGCGGGCGCGACAGCATCATGGTCGGGCCGGGCACGGGCATCGCCCCATTCCGGGCGTTTGTGCAGGAGCGCGTGGCGGCCGGCGCGACGGGACGCAACTGGCTGTTTTTTGGTGACCAGAAGCACGCGACCGATTTTCTCTACGAGGACGAGTGGCGACGCTGGCTCGCCGAGGGCCGGCTCGCGCGGCTCGACACCGCCTTTTCGCGCGACCAGCTCATGAAAGTCTATGTGCAGGACCGGATGCGCGAAAACGCAGCCGAACTCTGGGCCTGGCTGAAGGGCGGGGCGCATTTCTATGTGTGCGGCGACGCCAAACGCATGGCGAAGGATGTGGACACCGCGCTCCACGACATCATCGCCGACAAGGGTGGCCTCACGCCCGCGCAGGCCGTGGACTACGTGAAGCAGATGAAGAAGGACAAACGTTACCAGCGGGATGTGTACTGATGCCCCAAACAGGAAAATGCCGGCTCAAACCGTTTTGTCCTCAAGGTTTCGGGGCGCTGATTCCTGTTTGCTCTTACCTTCATGATTTTCGCCAAGCCCACGTCCTGAATTAACGGCGGGATATTTTGCGAACTGTCGCCATGCGCCAACTCCCACGAATTCCGGTTGCGCCGCGTTCGATTCAGAAGGACAGCTCACTGGCGGACTTGCTTGGGCCGGAGGCGGTCGCATGTCTGGCGGACAATCTTCGGCTGGTGCAGCCAGATTTCGATGCGGTGGCGTTTCGACGGTCGGCTTTGGCGGGTTTGAAGCCGCTGGGCATCCTTGATCGCGGGCAGCATCTCGCGCAGGCGCTGCGCGCGCATCTGCCGGAAAACTACGGGGAGGCGGTCGGGGTTTTGTTGCGTTCGCTCACCCCGCCATTGGCGCAGACGGACGATCTTGGGCTGGCGGTATTCTTTTACCTGCCGCACGTCAGCTTTGTGGCGCGTTACGGGCTCGACCCGGCGCATAATGGTGGGCGCGACCCGTTTGAGGCCTCCATGCAGGCGCAATACGAGCTGACGCGCCGCTTCAGCGCAGAGTTTTCCATGCGGCCGTTTCTGATCCGCTGGCCGGAGCGGACGCTGGCACGGCTGCTGGAGTGGACCCGAGATCCCGATCCGCATGTGCGGCGGCTGTGCTCCGAGGGCGCGCGCCCGCGTCTGCCCTGGGCGAGGCGGATTCCGGCTTTCGTGCAAGACCCGCGACCGGTGTTGCCGATCCTCGAGGTGCTCAAGGACGATGCCGATCTCTATGTGCGACGAAGCGTGGCGAACCATGTCGGCGACATCGCGAAGGATCATCCGCTGCTGGCGTTTGAGCTATGCGAGCGCTGGCTGGACGGGGCCTCGCCGCAGCGGAAATGGCTTGTCCGTCATGCCGTGCGCCATCCGGCGAAGCAGGGGGTGAAGGCCGCTCTGCGCTTGCGCAAGCTGGCTGTGTGAGGCGGGCGATGTTGACTGCCAGGAGTCAGGAGCCCGGCGGAAAATGGCCCGGGAAATCAGCTTGTCCTCCTGGCTCCGGTCTTCTGACTTCAAGTCCTTCACCCATCCATGACTTTCACCAACCGTACCGCTCTCGTCACCGGCGCCGGCCGGGGCATCGGCAAGGCTATCGCCGAAACGCTCGCGGCCAACGGCGTCACCGTCATCTGCGTCTCCAAGTCGGCCGAATCCTGCGGCGCAGTCGCCGCCGCCATCACCGCTGGCGGTGGCAAGGCCATGGCCCGTGCCGTGGATGTGGCCGACGGGGCGGCTGTCGCGGCGGCGGCGGAGGCGTTGCTCAAGGAGTTTGGAAAAATTGACATCCTTGTGAACAACGCCGGCATCACCAAGGACGGCTTGCTCGCGCGCATGGCCGTAGCCGACTGGGATGCCGTCATCTCGACCAACCTCACGAGCTGTTTCCATTGGACGAAAGTGATCGGCTGGCCGATGTGCCGCGCGCGCTGGGGCCGTATCGTCAACATTTCCTCCGTCTCCGGCCTGGTCGGCAACGCCGGTCAGGCCAACTACGCCGCTGCGAAAGCCGGCATGGTCGGTTTCACCAAGTCAGTCGCCAAGGAGTTCGCCAAGCGCGGGGTCACGGCCAACGTGGTTGCGCCCGGCTTCATCAAGACCGACATGACCGCCGGTCTCAGCGCCGAAATTCAGGCGGGGGCGACGCAGTTCATCCCGATGCAAAGATTTGGCGAAGCGGCGGACATCGCACATGCCGTGGCCTTTCTCTGCGCCGAGGAGGCTGGCTACATCACGGGCCAAGTTTTTACCGTTGACGGCGGGATGACGATGTGACCCCTTCGCAAGACTCAAACTATTCCATTATGTCCGACCAAAAAACCATCGAACAGCGTGTCAAGGAGATCATCGTCAACCAGCTCAGTGTCAACGAGGAGCAGGTCACGCCGACCGCTTCCTTCCAAGATGACCTTGGGGCTGACTCGCTCGACACTGTCGAACTGGTCATGGCCTTCGAGGAGGAGTTTAAGAACGAGATCAAGGGCGAGATCCCCGAGTCCGATGCCGAAAAGCTCCGCACCGTCGGGCAGGTAATTGAGTACATCAAGGGCAAGTCCGCCGCGAAGTAAGCCCCGTCCTTTTTCCTGGCGTTCTACCGAGCCGCGCAACGCGACCGCTGGTAGGACGCCTTTTTGTTTTCTGCGCCCAATTAATCATACTGTCCCTACGCATGGAAACCCTTTCTGATTCGCAGCGCGTCGTGGTCACCGGCCTGGGCGTCGTCCACGCGCTCGGCCACGATGCGGAGACGTTTTGGGCAGCCCTGGTCGCCGGGAAGAACGGCATCAGCCGCATCACGCTGTTTGATCCCGCCCCATTCGCCACGCATATCGGCGCGGAGGTGCGCAACTGGAACGCCGAGGACCACATGGATCCGAAGGAGGCGCGCCGCAATGACCGCTATGCCCACTTCGGCTTCGCGGCGGCCACGCAGGCGTTCAAGGACTCCGGCCTCGACATGGCGCGCGAGAATCCCGACCGCGTCGGCGTCGTCGTCGGCTCCGGCATCGGCGGCATGATGACCTACGAGACACAGCTCAAACGCCTCTTTGAGGGCGGCCCGCGCAAGGTCTCGCCGTTCACCATTCCCGCGCTCATCGGCAACATGTGCTCCGGACTGCTCGCCATCGAGCTCGGCGCGCGCGGGCCCAACTTCGGGGTCGTCTCCGCCTGCGCCACCGGCACGCATGCCATCGGCGAGGCCATGCACATGATCCGCCGGGGCGATGCCGACGTGATGGTTGCCGGCGGGGCAGAGGCAGCGATCACGCCCTTTGCCTATGCCAGCTTTTGCTCGATGAAGGCCATGAGCACGCGCAACGACGACCCGGCGACCGCGTGCCGGCCCTTCTCGCTCGGCCGCGACGGCTTCATCATGGGCGAGGGCGCCGGCGTGCTCGTGCTCGAGTCGTTTGCGCACGCGCGCGCGCGTGGCGCGCGCATCTACTGCGAGGTCGCCGGCTATGCCGCCACTGCGGATGCGCACCACATCACCATGCCTGATCCCGAGGGCAAGGGTCTCTCTGCTGCCATGACGCGCGCGCTCCGTGCCTCCGGCCTCGTCCCGGAGCAGATTGACTACATCAACGCCCACGGCACCAGCACGCCTTACAACGACAAGTTTGAGACCCTCGCCATCAAGAAGGTGTTTGGCGAGCACGCGCGCCGCGTCCCCATTAGCTCGACCAAGTCTATGACCGCGCACCTGCTCGGCGCGGCCGGCGGCATCGAGGCCGTTATCAGTGCAAAGACGATTCAGACCCAGACCATCGCGCCCACGATCAACCTCCACGAGCCCGATCCCGAGTGCGACCTAGACTATGTGCCCAATATCGCCCGCGCCGCCAAGGTCCGAACCGTGCTGAGCAACAATCTCGGCTTTGGCGGTCAAAACGCCGCCGCCGTTTTTCGGGCGGTCTAAGCGAGACCCCGAAGGTTCCGCCGATATCCCAGTTTGGAGATCCCCGGCGGCGTTGGTCTACATGCACCGTCACGGGGCCTTGGTAGTCGTGTCCTCGGTAGCCCATGTCCGCATGAGCCACCGAGATTTTGTCTCCGACCACCCGATGCAATTGCGTCAGCAAGGCCTTGAGCGTTGGGCCGGAAGCCCTCCTTACCCCAGCTTGGTCAGTTATCGGCGTAAGGCGTACAGATGGCCATGATGGCCTCGGCCTGGCGAAAACCGGCGTCTTCGGTGCTCTCGCCATCGCGCCGACGGCCGGCCTCAAGCGCGGCGCGGAGCTCGGCGACGATCGGATCATCGGCTGGGAGTGGCTGCGGATCGCGCTCAATGTTGGCCAGGGCCATGTCGAGGCCGACTTCGCTGCCGATAGTCAGGTAGGCGTGCTCCAGCTTGTCGCGGATCCCCTTGGGCGTGCCCCAGGCGAAGTTGGTCAGGCCCACGGAAAAATGGATGCCTTTCAGGTTCGGGTCGGCGGAGACGAGGCGCATCGTGTCAATGCCGATGTTGACGAGGCCGTAGGTGTCGGCCCCGACCGGGGCGAGGCCGGGATCCACGATGATGTCATCAATGGTGCGGTTGGCCTTCGTGACCAGCATGTCCACGAATTGGAGCACGGTCTGGTAGGACTCCTGGGGCTCGAAGCACTGGGCGCCACCGCCCTCGGGCAGAAATTTTTCCGACGCCATGATGACACAGCGCAGGTCGTAATCCTTCACGAGCTGGATCATCTCGGGCAGATGGGTGCGCGAGGCGGCGATGGAGTTCATGATCGGCTTGCCCCGGCACTTGCTCCGGTCGAGCGCCTTGAGGCCTACGCGGTGGTAATCCACGCCGGGGTTGTCGAAACAGATAGGCACGTCGGTCGCCTCCTGAATCGCGGGGACGACAAGGGGGAGGAACGCCAGCATTTCCTCGGCGCGCACGGAAATGCGCTGCGTGCCGTCAATGTTCAGGTCAATGCTGTCGGCACCGCGCTCGGCCTGCATGCGGGCGAGCACCTGATAGCCGGCGGGGTCGCGGGCCTCGAAGGCCTTGCGGGCCCGCCCGTAGGCGTTATTGATTTGATCCCCGATGATCTTGATTTTTATTATGCTCATGAAATTGGTTTTTTGACGGGCGGTTTGGCCGGCACGACGGACGGTGGCGCGGCGGGCGCAGGGCGGGTGAGGTGGTCACGGGCGAGCCAGTTGTTGGCCCAGGACGAAGTGCCGCGCAGGCTTTGGTCTTGGACGACAGGCGTGTGCGCGAGGAGCTGGTCGGCCGTATAGTCGGACTTGAGGCGCTCGTAGGCGCGCAGCCAGATGCAGTCGCCAAAGCCGTCCACCTCGCAGCGGCCGTCGCGCGTGCCGCCGCACGGGCCGTTGCGCTGGTTCTTCGCGCACTGCGACTCGGGGCAGAGATAGGCGATCTCAGGCAGCGAGCAGTCGCCGCAATCGCGGCAACTGAAAAGCGCGACCTTGCTCGCGTGCTCGACCAGGCGCATCAGCCGCGGCCCCTGCATCGGGTCCTTCGCACTGCTGCATACCTTGTTGCCGAGCCGGCTGATCGCGCCGCCCGGCGTGAACATCGCGCTGTGCGCGAGCTTGGAAAGCTCGTAGCTGAGGCCGGTGTGGTGCGACTTGACCTCGGGCAGGACGGCACGGCGCGACGGGTCGGCGAGGCCGGTAGCTTCATCCCGGGCATAAAAAAAATACTCTCCAGGCCGGGAGAAGGAGATTTCGCGGGCGAACTGTTTCCAGTCGTCGGGAGAGAATGTTTGCTCGAGGGCGAGCACCTTCTCGACCGCCGCGATGTCGTGCACGCCGCCTAGGTAGGCACCGCGGTAGCCGAGGCCGCGGTAGATGGCGACCTGCTTGGCGGCCAGCTCGAGGAAAAACCCTTTGCCCTTGTCGGGCGATGTGCCGTGTTTCTGGCAGAGGTCGTTTAACTCCTTGCTCACCACGACGCCGGGGATGCGGCCCTCGTGGAAAACCTGCGCGACGCGCGCGCCGAGCACATAGACATTGCCGATGAGCGGGGTGTCGCCCATGCTATGCGCCGTCATGTAGGCAAGTTGCTCGCACTTCTTGCGAGCGTCGAAGCCGATCTGGTTGATGATGAAATTGGCCCCGGCGCGGATCTTGGCGGCGAGCTTGGCGTATTGTGGCATCACCTCGCCCTCGCGCAGCTTGAAGTTGGTCGTCACCGCGCCGATGAGAAAACTCGTCTTCCCCAGCCGCGCGCGCTTGCCACCGCCACGCGGGTCGTTGGGGTCGAGGCCCTCGTTCATGTGGCGCAGCAGCGAAACGAGGGCGACGGAATCAATGTCAAACACCGGCTTGGCCGTGCCGCCCGCACCGGCGACGGGGAAGTCGCCGGTCATCGCGAGGATGTTATTGAAGCCCTCGCTGTGGAGCAGCCATGCCTCGCTTTCGAGCGCGTTGCGGTTGAGGTCCTTGCAGGTGAGGTGGATCACGACCTCCTTGCCCGCGTAGAGGGCGGGCTTGCCGAGGGCGGTGGGCGCGAGCTGCGGGTTGCCGCCGGCGTTGTCAGTGATGGAGACCCAGTCCACGCGCGGCGACTCGACGAGGCCGCGCAGGAAGTCGCGCGCCTTGAGCGCGCTGCCCTCCGCCATGCCGCCCCGCGTGGAAACCAGCTCGCTGCCAATCAGGAAGCGGCCCGGCGCGGCGAGCTTCTCGCGGAGGGATTCCATCTTATTCTTCGTCCCGTTTCGCCTGCGCAAAGGCGACTGACAAACACACCGCAAGGATAGCGCCCCCACAGGCTGCAATTGCAGCCTTCGCCCAAACCGACTCAAACCGACCTCGCAGTGCCATGAGCACGCCAAAAATGGCGCAGTCGAGCCAAGCTGGCCATGCATTTTTCCATTTCAAGTTTGTATGCATGGCAGCGCGGGATGGCAGACGCTCACTTCAACGGCAACACAAACAGCGTCGCGCTGAGTGCGGGGACGGCGAGCGGGGCGGCGGGGTTGATTCCGTCGGTCTTGACGATGTCCACAGCACGCGGCTGGCCAGGGAAGTTGTGCGCGAACTCGTCCTTGCCAGTGATGTGGTAGCGGGTGCCGTTGCCCGCGAAGGTTGCGCCAGCGAGTGTGGGACGCACCTCGATGGGTGAGGTGGTGGGGTTGACGATACTGAAGGTGACGGCCTTACCGTCCTTGGTAAGCGCGGCGGCGAGGTCGTAGGGCGCGTAGTCCTTTTCGAGCAGGAGGGGTTTCTCCCCATAGTGCGCCCGATACAGGGTGAGCACGAGGCCGGTGGTCTCCATTTCGGCGGCGGTCTTGGTGGTCTTGATCGCACCGATGACGTTCACGGTCTGCGCGTAGTTCGCCATGTGGATGATGTCGCTCTGGCGGAAATATTCGTGCAGGCCCTCGGCGATGCCGAGGCCGTCGGCGATGTCGTAGTTGCAGCCGAGCTCACCGAAGACGTAGTCCCGGTGCCAGTAGTTCCACTCGTCCATCGCGATGGGCACCATGCGGCCGTTGAGCTGCGGGACGGTGGGCTGCATCTGGCGGTGGGCCTCGGCCTTCTTGCGGATGTTTTCCTTCATCTTGGTCACGGACACGAGCAGGTCGCCGCGCTGATCCGGAACCCACGGCATGCGGCCCTCGTAGAAATGCTCGGACATGACGTTCATCTTGTCGCCCGACAGCTCAAGCATGCCCTTCGACCAGGTCTGCTTGGCCTTGACCATGTCGGGGTCGTATTCGGTGTTCACGCGGCCGATGTCACCCACGCCGATGAGGATGGCGTTCGCATCCACCTTCCACATCGAGTCCGCGACGATGTTGTGCTTGATAGTGTAGTTGGCGAACTGCATGAAGCCGAGCTGCCAGTGGCCATACATCTCGTTGCCCACGCCCCAGTATTTCACGCCGTAAGGTTTGTCGTGGCCGTTCTTGGCGCGCCAGCCACCGGCGAGCGTGGAGGAGTCGGCGTTGCAATACTCGACCCACTGCGCAGCGGAGTAGGCGTCGCCGAAGCCGGTGTTGACGGCGATGAGCGGCTCGGCGGCGACTTCGCGGCAGAAGGCGATGAATTCGTCGGTGCCGAAATCGTTGTGCTCGACGCCGGTCCAGGCGGGGTTCTTGCGCGGCGGGCGGTGGTCGCGGTCGCCGATGCCGTCGTGCCAGTCGTAGCCGCTCACGAAGTTGCCTCCCGGCCAGCGGTAGTCGGCGGCGTTGAGCTGCTTAAGGAGGGCGAGCGTGTCGGCGCGCAGTCCGCGGACGTTGTTGGCGGGCATGAGCGACGGCGGCCCGAGGAGGACGTCGCCGGTGGCAGACGAGGTGCGGATCTCGAGCTGGGCCTTGTCGGTCGCGCGACCGGCCGTGAAGGTGAAATCCTGCTTGGTGTAGTCGGAGCCGGTAAAGACGAGCTTCGTCGTGGCGCGATCGCTGGCGCCGTCGCCCCAGATGAGCGTCACCTCGATCTCGGCGCGGCCCGCCAGCGGATTGGCCCAGAGGTAGCCGGTATAGCCTTTGCCCGCGACGACGCCGAGGTCGTGCTGGCGCACACCCGCGCCGGCCTTGAGCAGCGGCGAGTGCTCGCCGACAAAGGCGTTTTTTCTCCCCATCGTCACGCCGTCGGCCGGACCGATGATTTCCCACGGCGATGCGCCGACGACGGGAAACGCGGTGTCCTTGAGGTCCTTGTAGGGCGCGTACGTTGCCATAACAGGAAAATAGAATTTCCGATCCTCTAGCATTTCGGCCCAGATGCCGCCGTAGATGCAGCGGCCGAGGTGCTCGATGAACTGGCCGTAGATGAGCGGGCTGATGGGTGCGCCCATCTTGGTCGCATCCAGCTTCACGTCAATTGGCGCGGTCGGTGCGGCGGCGGACGCGGAGTGCGCGAGGGACAAAAGACTCAGGGCGAGGGAGAGCAGTTTGGAGTATTTCATGGTTTGGAAGGTAGGGCGTCTGTCTTGCAGACGCCGGATTGCGAGGGGCGGATGCGGCGTCTGCAGGACAGACGCTCTACGGCGGAGTGGTTACGGTGGTGTGGTCAAGTCGTGGCGGCCTCGAGATCCTTGCGGACGGCGGCAGCGACCTCGCCGGGTGCCCCCATGCGCTCGGACTCGTCGCCCCAGCGCAGCTCGGCCATGTAGACGTCGCCGGCGGTGAGGCCGAGGCGCTGGGCCTGCGCGTCAATGCGGTCTGCAAAACGCGTGGGCATGTCCAGCTTCACCTCCTCGAAGTCGTCCCAGACCTTCACTTGCGAGGGGATGTCCTGCCAGTAGAGGATCTGGACTTTCGACTTGGAGCCGGGCGGGCGGGCGATGGCCACGACGGGCGCGGCGTCCTTCACGGCCACGCCTTTGCGGACGTGGGCGATGGGGGCGGGGCCTTTGCCCACGAGATAGAGAAACAGGTCCACGGCGCTCGACGCATCGGAGCCGTAGCCGTCGGCTCCGATCTCATCGGCGAACATCTGGCTGATAGGCGCGCCGCCGATGGCCATCTTGATGTGATCGCGGCCAGGTTTGTCGAAGCCGTCAATGACGACCTTCATGTAGGTCATCGTGGTGGTGAGCAGGGCGCTCATGCCAATGATGTCGGGTTTGAACTCGGCGGTTGCGGCCTCGAATTTCTCGATGCTCTGGTCCACGCCGATGTCCTTGACCTCGAAGCCGGCTCCCTCGGCCATCATGCAGACGAGATTTTTTCCGATGTCGTGGAGATCGCCGCGCACGGTGCCCATGAGGAGGCGGCCGGTCTGCGGGGTGCTGCCGTCCTTGGCGCTGAGGAGGGGTTTGAGTACCAGCATGCCGGCCTTCATGGCGCGGGCGCAGATGAGCACCTCGGGTACATAAAGGATGTTATGCTTAAAGTCCTCGCCGACGACACTCATGCCGGCGATAAGGCCTTCCTCGAGGATTTCCTTGACGCTGCGGCCTTCGGCCAGGGCGGCCTGGGTCATCTCGCCGACCTCTTTGGCTTTGCCCTCGTAGAGGCATTGGTTCATCAGTGCGTAGTCCATGGTGGTGTAATGACAGAGGTTAGCTGCGACCGAAATGGGTCTTGTTGAACTCGGCGAGCGCGGCCTGCATCGCGAGAATGTTGGCCCTGGGCATGCCGGGGCTGGTGCCGCCGCCGACAGAAAGGATCATGCCCGTGCCGTCCTTGCCGCCCTTTTCCAGCACGTCGAGCGTGGCGGCGCGAACCTCCTCGGGCGTGCCGCGCACGCCGACTTCGAGGGGATTCACATTGCCCATGAGGCACATCCGGTCGCCGACGCGCGCCTTGACCTCGGCGATGTCGGTCTGCTTGCCCCAGTTGAGGACGTTGAAACCGACGTCGGGCAGGTGGTCTAGGCATGCCTGCACCTCGGCATCGTTGTGGTAGAGCTTGACCCAGTCCTTGGGGAAGGCGTCGCAGATGCGCTTGAGGTAGGGATGACAGAACTCCAGATAGTGCTCCTCGTTCACGAAGCCGACGATGTCGTCGAGGATGAAGATGCCCTCGACGTCGCGGCCGATGGCCTTTTCCTGCGCCTTGAGCCAGTCAATGATGACGCGGGTGGAGAGGTCGAGGAGCTTGTGCGCCCATTCGGGTTTCTCCACGAGATCAATCATGAAGTCGGTCGTGCTGCGGACGAAGCCGGCGGTGCACATCGGCCCGCGCGAGGTGATCATGGGCATGATCTCACCGGTGTCGAAGACGCGCTGCTTCTGCATGCGGATGCGGTGCAGGGTGAGCGCGGCAAAGGCGTCGTTCTCCACTTCGTAGTCGGGGAATTTCTCGAGGTCCTCGATGTTGTAGAGCGTATGGTATTCGCTCGGGGTGTTGTCCTCCCAGAACTTGATCTTCGCACCGAGCACCGAAGGCTCGGCCGCCATTCCGTATTCCATCCACCAGCCGGGGACGAAGGTGATGTCGGGAAACTCCTGATGGATCTGGAGGTGCGACTTGAACCACACCTCGGGATCGAGGAAGAAGTCCATGTGCTTGACGCCGACGTAGCCCGGGATCCACGGGCTGTCCACGATCATGGCCATCGGAATCTTGTCCAATTTCTCCATGCGGGCGGCTTTTTTGAAAATTTCCCATTGTTCGCGTTTCATATTTGGTAGTCCTGTGTGCTGAAGGTTTTGGTTGAAATAAAAGGGGCGGAGGCGGGGTAAAAACTTTACGGCACTAGGAGGATTTCCGTGTCGGTGATCTGGAGCTGCACACCGGCGGCGGTGGCGGCATCCTGCAGCGCGGCGCGGAGCATGACGACGGGGTCGGTGCTCACGGTGAGGCGGCGCATGAGGCCGAAGCCCTTCTTTGTGCCGACGGTGAGGTTGAGCTTGAGGCCACGGCGCTTGCAGGCGACGCGGACGTTGTCGGGCAGCGCGACATTCATCGGCTTGATGAACGCGTCCACGTAATGGACGCCGATGCCGGACTTGTCGCGGAACTCGGGCGGCAGCTTCTCTTTGGCGGCCGGATTGATGTCGCAGAGCTTGATCATGGTGTGGCGGAGGTGGGGGGTGAAAATTGGGCCTCGGGGTGGGTGAGCGTGTAGTGAATCGTCTCCAGCGCCAGCCCCCATTTGTGGGTGCGGCTCTCGGTGCTGCAATAGCAGCCGGAGGGGGCCGAGGCGCGCGCCCAGACGAAAACATCGTCCAGCGGCCGCCCGACCAGCGGGTGCTCGGCGGCGATGGCACCGATGAGGCCGTCGCCATCAGCGAGGTAGGCGCACATCCGCCGGTGGCCCTCGTCGCCCTCGGCCGGGCGGCAGTCCGCGCGCAGGATGGTGCGGCCCGAATCGGGCGGGCCGAGCGCGACGGTGTAATTGAATGCAAGCGGGTGGCCGGAATTCGAGCAGGTCGTGCCGTCGAAACGAAAGCACGCGGTGACCGACCCGTCGTCGCGCCGCTCGAGGCGGACGCGTTCGCTGGCCCACTTGCGGAGCGCTCGTGCGCTCACGGTGTAGCTGGCCTTGTGTAGGGGCGGCGTGGTTGTGACCGGCGCGGGGCGCACGGATGCGCCCAGGTTGCCGGCGGCGGTGGCGGACGCGTGCCGGTAGGGCCGGCGGCGGTATTGGCACGGCGAAAACGCGCAGCCCTCGCACGGCACTGCCGGGGCCGTGCCGGGCGTGCGCGCAACCGTGGGCGCGAGGCCGACGACGGCGAGCAGCGATTTCTTCGGCCGCAGCATCCCGCTGGACAGCACCGCCAGCGGCTGCGGAAACGGCTGCGCCATGCCGTGCGCGATGAGGTCGAACAACTTGTTCTGCTCCGCCACATCCCAGCCGGCGTAGCCGGGGCTGTAGTGCGGCACGGCCATCAGGCCCTCGCGTTCGGCGAGGTCGCAGAGGCGGCCGCTCAGAGTCGCCACGAGATGCTCGACGACGGCGGAGCCGAACATTTCGAGGAAGAAATACTCGTCCGGCTTGGCCTCCTCCCAGAGACGGCGGGCGTGCTCCTCGCATTCACGGCCCGCGCTGACGGCGACCAGCATCGCGCGTTTCGCCCCCAGTCCGCGCAGATGGTTGTCCAGTTGGGGTGAGTGAAACTCCGTCCCGCCGAGCCGCAGCGTGCCGTCCGCGAATTCCAGCTGCGCCTCGCGCACATAGACCCACGGCCGCCCATGTTCGGCGAACCAGCTCCGCGCCCAGGCGGCCAGTTCGTCCGCCCGCTCGCCCGGCACATGGTGCGGCGGGTAGCCGAGCAGCCGGCGGTATTCGGCCTCCGCGACGTTGACGGCGGGCCGGATGTCGAGCGCCTCCAGCGGCGGACGGGCGAGGTCGCGGGCGACGGTCATGGGCGGGCGGCCTCCTCGGTGTTGTCCACGGCGGCAAACTGACAGCCATTGACGAAGAAATCGAAAAACCCCGGATGCGTCTCCAGCCGGCAGTGCTGCACGCGGCGGACGAGCTGCTCCAGCTCGGCGCGCTTGGCCCGCGAGAGCAGCGCGATGCACGCGCCCTCGACCGAGGCGTTGCCCACCTGCACGATTTTCTCCACCGGGATGTTCGGGATCAGCCCGATGCGTTTCGACGCCTCGATGTTCAGGTGCCGGCCGAAACCGCCCGCGAGGTAGAACACGTCGAGCTCCGAATAGCGGATGCCATACTCGGCGAACGCGATTTGCAGGCCGGCGACGTTGGCCCCCTTGGCCTGCGCGAGCGCGTTCACGTCGGCCTCGCTGAAGGTGACCGGCCGGTCCCCGTTGGTGGCGACGACGAACTCGCTGCCCTCCTCGAAGCGCCCGAGCGCGTTCATGCGTCCGGTGCGGAGAAGTTCGCTCATCACGTCCACCAGGCCCGATCCGCAGATGCCTTCGGGCGGCACGTTGCCGATCACCGTCGTGTGCACGGCATTGTCGTCAGCGATGGTGATTTTTTCTATGGCTCCGGGCAGGCCGGGCATCCCAAACGTGATCTGTCCGCCCTCAAACGCCGGGCCGGCCGGACAGGAGGCGGCGAGCACCTTGTGCTTGTTTCCCACGATCAGCTCGGTGTTCGTGCCGATGTCCATGACGGCGACGATGCGCTCCTCGTTCATGATGTCCACGGCGAGCATGCACGCCGCCGCGTCCGCCCCGACATGTCCGCTGATGATCGGCAGGCCGTAGATGCGCGCATTGGGATGGATGGGCAGGCCGAGCTTACGGGCCGGTTCGGCGAGGCTCGTGGTGGTGCGCTTGCCCTCAGCCAGCTCCAGCTCGGTGAGCGACTGGTAGGGGCTCTGGCCGATGGAATAGACCGAGAGCTTGAAAAACAGGTCGCGCATCGTCGAATTGCCCGCGAGCGCGACCTCGTAGATCGAGCGGGGATCCACGGGAAACTCCCGGATGGCGCGACTCAGGTAGCCGACGAGCGTGCGCTGGAGCGTCTTGGTGCGGTCTTCGGTGTCGTATTGGATGCGCGCCATCACATCGGAACCGCCGAACCGCTGGGGATTTTCAAAGGAGGAGTCCGCGATGACCTCGCCTGATTCCAAATTGAGCAGGCGGATGACGATGGTCGTCGTGCCGAGATCAATCGCGAGCCCGTGGATCGGCCCCGGGCGGCGGTCAATCTCCGTGCCGTCGAGCAGGATGCGGTCGCCATCGCGCGTGACCGCCGGGTCGAGAGCCCATTTCCGTGCGCCAGTCGGCAGCTCGAAGGCATGTTTTTCAATCTTCATCGCGCCGCGACGCATCGTGTGGCAGCGCAACGTGCCCTCCTCCTGCGCGGGCCGGGCGCAGCAGGACAGGCGGAACGGCGGCTTGAGGTGCCGCTCCTCCGGGCCGGGTTTGGAGAGCAGCTCCGCGCCCTCCGTGATCTCAACCACGCACTCCTTGCACTTGCCCTGCTTGTTGCACGACGACGGCACGGGAATCCCCAGCTTTTCCGCACTGGTGAAAAGCGAGATACCCGGCCGGGTTTCGCCGGTCAGGCCGTTGAAATGGAGTTTGACGCTCATGCGGTGGCCGGGCCGCTGAGGCACGGGGGTTCACAGTAACGGTTCAGGGTGCCCGCCGGAACTCCCTGTCGCCAATGGAAACACGCTCAACTGTTGACCAGACCATGCGCCGGCGGTGTTTCTGCTCGGACGGTCGGTGGCCAAACCCCGCCGCCGGGCGGTGCCGCCTGCCGAAATTCGTCGCTCCTGCGCTGCGGGCGACATATGGGAAAGTTGCCAATAAAAGTTTCGCCTCGGTCGGGGCGGGAAGCAAACATGCCGGCAGTCCACCCCGTTTCGCTCCGAACCCCTGTTCCACACTCAAACGCACCCGCCATGACCCCTTCCCCTGTTTCCCGCCGCAGCTGGTTGAAAAACATTACCGTCGGCATGACCGGCCTGCTGGCCGCCGAGCGTCTTGGCCGCGCCGCCGAGGCCCCCGCACCCACCTCCCGCGCGCTCGCCGATCCGCGCGCCGCCCTTAAGATCACCAGGCTCGAAATCATCCCGGTCAATTCGCTGCGCACGATTTTCGTCAAGCTGCACACCGATGCCGGCATTGTCGGCATCGGCGAAGGCACGGTGGAGGGCCGCATTGGCACCGTGGTGGCGGCGATCAAAGAACTGGAAGACTACCTGATCGGCAAGGATCCGCGCCAACCCGCACACCATTGGCAGGCGATCTACCGCCAGGCGTTTTACCGGGGCGACATCATCCTCACGAGCGCGTTGTCGGCGGTGGACATCGCGATGTGGGACATCAAAGGCAAGGCTCTTGGCGTGCCCGTCTATGAGCTGCTTGGCGGCCCCACGCGCGACCGCATCCGCGTCTACGGCCAGGCGGAATCCCCGCAGGCCGCCCGGAATATCGTGGCCGAGGGCTATACATCCATGAAAACGAGCACGACCGACAGCCGGGGCCGGCCATCACGCTATTCGGAGAATCCTGATTTCATCGAAGGCTTGGTGGAAAAGGTCGCCTCCATCCGGGAGGTCGTCGGCCCCAAGTTCGATCTTGGAATCGAAATGCACGCCGACCACCAGCCTCAGGTCGCCATGGTGATCATCAAGGCGCTCGAGAAATTCTCGCCGTGGTTTTTTGAAGAGCCGATCCAGCACCAGAATCTCCCGCTCATGGCTGAGATGGCGAAGAAGACGCACATCCCTTTTGCCACCGGTGAGCGCTTGGTCACGAAATGGCAGTTTCGCGACGTGCTTTCGTTCGGTTCCGCCCAGTTCCTCCAGCCCGACATCACCCATTGCGGTGGCATCACAGAGCTGAAGGCCATCGCCACGCTGGCGGAGGCCTATTATGCCGCGATGCTGCCCCATTCCCGCGAAGGCATCGTCGGCTCGGTGGCGTCCATGCATGTGTGTGCCACGATCCCCAACTTACTTGCGCATGAGCTGCCGAGCCTGCAGGCGGCGACGGGGGGCCGGCCGGTTGAGCGCAGCTATCTGGGCAAAAGCTACATCACGAAGCCGCTCACGATGACGGCCGGCCACATCGTGCTGCAGGGCAACATTGACGGTCCTGGCCTCGGCATCACGCTCGATGAAAATCTCATCGAGAATGAGCGCGGCGTGCCCGAATGGGAATTCCCCGCGCGTTGGGATGCATTCGACGGTTCGGTGCTGGATCACTGAGGGCGGACCTGGACAATCTTTCCCCGGCTGCACACCACAGAGAGGGCCGCAAGCCTTTCAGGCATGGAGGCTTGCAGGAGGGGTCGGCCAGTCGGAGACCGGCCCTGCTTTTTTGAGTGAAGCGACCAGCTCGGCGGTGCCTTCGGCCATGGTGACGCGTGGTGTATAGCCGAGGTCCCGGCGGGCGGCCACGATGGAAAACCAGTGGTCTTTCGCCAGTTCGGCGGCGACGAAGCGCGTCATCGGCGGCTCGCCGCGCAGTGGGAACGTCCGCCAGGCGAACTCGCAAGCGGCACCGAGGGCGGTGGCGCCGGCGAGGGGGATTTTTTTGGTGACGGGCTGCTCGCCGAGGGCGCGTAGGAGGCTGTTAATCCAGTCCCAAAGAATCACGGGCTCGCCGTTGGTGATGAAGAACGGACGGCCGGCGGCGGGACGCGCGTCAGGCGAAAGAGGCGGGGCGAGGGGCGAGGGGACGAAGGCGGAATTTTGGAGTTTGGAATTTGGATTTTGGATTACGGCGGCAGCGGTTCCAATTTGGGATTTGGAATCTGAGATTTGAGATTTGCCGATCGCCTGCTCGGCCAAGATGTGCGCGTCCACGGCGTTCTCGACGTGAACTAGGTCCACGCGGTTTCTTCCGTCGCCGACGATGCGGAGGCGGCCGGCGCGGGCGCGGGCGAGGATGCGTGGCACCAGATGCGGATCGCCGACACCCCAGACGAGATGCGGACGTAACGCGACGGTGCGGAGCGCGGGCGAGTTGGCGGCGAGGACGAGGCGCTCGGCGGCGGCCTTGGTGAGCGGGTAGGCGCTGGGGCAGGCGGTCGTGAGCGGGAGCGACTCGTCGGACCCGGCGAGCGGGCGGCCGTTGAAGACGACGCTCGGCGTGCTGGTGAAAACGAGGTGGCGCACCCCGTGCGTGCGGCAGCCGTCAATCACGGCCTCGGTGCCGAGGACGTTGGTATGGTAAAAATCGTCAGCGTGGCCCCATACGCCGACCTTGGCGGCGACGTGGAAAACGGTCTCCGCCCCGGCGCACGCGGAGCGGACGGCCTCGGCATCGTCGAGCGAGGCCCGAATGAAGCGCACACCGCGTTTCTCGAGATCCGGCGCAGACGTGCGCGCGAGCACGGCAACCGGGCGGCCGGCGGCGAGCAGGCGCTCGACAAGGCGGCGGCCGAGGAAGCCGGTGCCACCGGTGACGAGAACGGGGGAGTCGGAGGGTTTAACCACAGATGGACACGGATGGACACGGATGCAGTCCGGGCAAGCTACAATGAAACACCGCAAAATTGCTCAAGCGTCCGGGATAAGTTGGCCCAGAACGTAACACGCGTAGCCAGCAGCCACGACGGCAATGACACGGCTGGCAAATGAAAGCCAGTGTTTGGGAGGATACGGAGGAAAGAACACAGCCACAGTGGACACGACGAACGCCAATCCATCGCCCAAGAACAGAAATCCCCAAGCATGGAACCAAAAGCTCCAAAGGTTCATGCCTGACTCGCCAGCAAACTGAGCGACGTTTGACGAACCGCCGACAACGAAGACTCGGATAACGAGGAGAAGGGTTACGAGCGACATGACCGATGCAGCCCCCGCAAAGAGCAATGCGCCAAGCTTTCCGCTTTTTCCGGCCACGGCTTTTTGACGGAAAGCGAAAACGCCAAAGACGAGGTGAAGTACAAGTGCAACCACCCAAAGTGACAGATGAACGTCGAAGGTACTCATGCCATTGAAAGGGTTGGATGGTGAAACGAGCTTAGGAAACTCTTGGTTACCAGAAAAAGTCCTGATCGGCCAAGACGAGGGATTTTAGAGATGAGCAGCAGCACTACCGTTTCGGGTCGGAGGCATAGCCCGTGGCGGTGACGGCCCAGCGGGCGAGGGTGAGGCGGTGGATTTTGGCGTTGTGGCGGACATCCACAGGAAACTTGGGGTGGAAGAAAAAAGTGCTGATGGACGCAGTGTGCGGGTGCGTGAGGGCGAGCTGGCGCAGCTCGCGGGCGAGGGCGCGGCAGGCGCGGGAATCGGCGGGCGCGGCCTCGACGACGAGCGCAGGGCGCTGGGCGGGGCGTTCGCCGAGGCCGATGAGGGCGCAGCGGGCGGCGCGGGGGTGGGCGCGGAAGACTTGCTCGCACGGCTCAGTGTGAAGCATGCCATGGGGCGTCTCAACACGCTCGGCCTTGCGGCCGCAGAACCAGAGGCGGCCGGACGCGTCCAGATAACCGCAATCTCCCATTCGATGCCATGGAGTGGATGCGCTATTTTCGATTTTGGATTTTCGATTTGGCTGATGTCGGCCTTCGGCCTCGGTAAGGATTTTGGCCATGGCCGTGGCTTCGGGGAGGGAGTCGTATTCCTTGGTGACGACGGGGCCCGAGACGATGATCTCGCCAATTTCTCCGGCAGGGAGCTCGCGGGCGTCGGCGATCGTGGCGATGGGAGCATCGGTGAGGGCGATGATTTTGACGGTGATCCCGGCGACGGGACGGCCGACGCACGCGCCGTGCGGCGCGGTAGCTGGCAGGGAGGTCTGGGGAGCACACGCGTCCCGCGTGTCACGCTCGGCGTCTCGCCGGGCATCGGGAGCGGCGGGCGGGACGCCCGCCGCAACACGCGGGACGCGTGTGCTCCCCGAACCGCAATCCTCCAAGCCAGAGTCGAGGCCGGCGACTTCCTCGGCCGAGATGCTGGCGATCGGCAGCGCCTCGGTCGCGCCGTAGGGGCTGTGGAGCCGGCCATTGGGCAGAAATGCGGAAGAATTTTGCCAGAACGCGGCGGGGACAGGGGCCCCGGCGCAGAGGACGCGGCGGAGCGTGGGGAGCGTGATGTGGCGGGCGAGGCAGTGGTCGCCGATTTTTTTCCAGAGCGTGGGCGAGCCGAAAGAGTTGGTGACGCTTTCCTGACGGATGGCCTGTACGATTTTGGCGGGATCGAGGTCGGCCGGACGGCGTGGGTCGAGCTCGGGGACGATGGTGGTCATCCCGAGCGCGGGGTTGAAGAGGGCGAAGATGGGGAGCAGCGGGAGGTCAATCTCGCCGGGGGCGATGGCGTAGGTGTCGCGGATGAGCCGGACCTGAGCATCGAAGTTGCCATGAGTGTAGCGGACGCCCTTGGGTGAACCCGTCGAGCCGGAGGTGAACAAAACCGCGGCGAGGTCGGATGCGGCACACCCCGCGGCTTCCGGCTCCGGATGCCTGACTGCTGGCTCCAGCCCGGTCAGCCGGGCGGCAAGGTTGCCGCTGGCGGGAACACGGATTTCGACGGTGGCGAAGGCGCGGCGGAAGAGGTGGCTGAACAGCCGGGCGAGCGGAATGCCAACCAGCGCACGGGGGCGGGTGCTGGCGACAGCGGCGAGGAAATTTCGCCGGCCCATGCCGGGGTCAATGATCACGGGCACCGCACCGAGGCGGAAGAGCGCGAAGGCGGACGCGATGAGCGGCAGCCCCTGGCGCACCATGACGAGCACGCGGTCACCACGCCGGACACCGCGCGCGGCGAGGCGGGCGTGCCACGCGGCGGCCTCGGAATTGAGCTCGGCGAAGGAGAGGGAGAGGTAGTCAATATTGCCGGCGCGGGTGCGGCCGCGAGGGATCTTAAGCGCGTGCGCGGCTGGGCGCGCGGCGGCCATGAGGGCGAGGTGGCGGGAGATGTTGGCGTCGGCAGGGGGCAAGCGGGCGCATGGTCGCGCACGGCGGACGTGAGGCCAAGGAAAACCGGGTGAATGGCCGGCGAAGATTCTGGGCGCGCAGGCGGGCACGACCGGATAAGGACAGACCAAGAAAAACCCCGCGCGGCGGAGCCGGGCGGGGTTGAGAATAAACCGGAGGCGCGTGGAGCGGCTCAGTAGTGGGTGAACTTGATGGCGTCGTAGAAGACGTCTACGCTGCTGCCCGACGGGTTGCCACTCCCGAACCACTTGGTGGTGTCAACTTGGGTGCCGCTGGGCTTGGGGGCGATGAAGTCACCTTTGCGGATGGTAACGAGGCCACCCAGAATGTAGGTGTTTTTGCCGGAGCGGGTGGTTTCCGTCGCGCAGCCGCTGGCGAAAAGCGTGGCGGCAAGCAGGCCGAGGATGAGGAAGTGGGTGTTTTTCATAGGGGAAAGACCCAAAGTAGGAGGCTGGCCGGGCGTTTGGCAAGCCCCGGTTGAGATTTTTTAGGAATTTTTTTCAACGGGGCGGAAGGCCGGGTCGACGCGGAGGATGTCCGCCTGCCACGGGAGCAGAATCTCGTCAATTTTGCCCGGGTCGCACGCCAGTTCCACCAGTTGGGCGCGGGTGGCGATGAGCGTGGACTCCAACCCAAGCTGGGTGGCGAGGCGGTCGCGGCCGGCCTTCAGCTGATCCTGAAGGGCGATCTCGGCGGCGGTGAGCGAGTGGCGCACGGTGCGCGGGCGGCGGGGCAGGCTCTGCGGGTCGCGTGCGAGGGCGTCCCGGATGGTGGCGGCCAGCGAGGGCGCGAGACGCTCGTGGCGCTTGCCGAAGTTGACGCGGCCAAGGATCTCTGCGGGCGGCGCACCTTCCTCGGCCGCAAACGCCAGCTCCAGCAGCACATCCTGATGGCAGACCTTGAAGGGCGGCGTGTTGAGCTGGCGCGCCCAGTCTTCGCGCCAATGCCACGCGGCATGCAGCACACAGAGGCCGGCACCGCGAAGACGTTCGCTGCGTCCGACGCGCCAGGAGTGCTCGTCTGTGCCGGGGAAGCCGACCAGCGCCGCTTCAATCTGGCGGCGGCATTGCTGGTCGAGCCAGCCGAGGCGGCCCAGCGCGCGCAGCTCGCCGGCGAGCAGGTCGCGCAGCGCGGGCAGGTGCCATACGTCGAGCGCGGCATAGTCGAGCAGGCGCGGCGTGAGCGGGCGGCGTGACCAGTTGGCGCGCTGACTGGCCTTGTCGAGCGTGACGCCGTAGTGCTCCTCCAGCAGCGCAGCGAGGCCGGTGCGCGGGCGGTTGAGGAGCTGCGCGGCGAGCATCGTGTCGAACAGGCTGCGCGCACGGAAGCCGCAGAGGTCCTGCAACAGCCGCAGATCGTAGTCGCTGCCGTGCATGACGAGATTTTTTTCGGCCAGCATCTTCCAGAGCGGCCGCAGATCGAGGCCGGGCGCGAGCGCATCCACGAGGAAAACCTCGCCGCCGGCGAGGAACTGCAGCAGGCAGAGGTGCGTGCGGTAGCAGTTCATGTTGTCGGCCTCGGTGTCGAGAAAAGCGTCGGCCATCGGCGCGAGTGCGGCGAGCAGCGGCTCAAGCTGCCCGGGGCCGTCAACCAGCCGGTAGCCAGGCAGCCGGGCATCGGCAGGCGGCCGGGACATGGCGCGCGCGGGACGCCCGGCACCGGGGCGCGGCGGGTGGTGGCGGGCAGACGCGGCGGCGGGATGGTGGCCGGACGAAGGCGCGGCGGCGGGCGCGACAGCGGCAGGAGAGGGCGCGGCATTTTTCCCGCCAAAAAAACGGCGGACGGGTGCTGGCAGAAAGCGGGAGATCATGCGGGAAACGAAACCTTCATCGCGCCAGCGTCGGGCGGCGGCGGGCTGGTTTCAACGACCAAGTGCGGTGCGCATTTGGCGGCAGGCCGGGGTGACGCCGGTGACGGCCGCCGCAGAACGGCTTTGCCTCGCGCGCCGCGTGGTCCACACTGCGCGGCCATGCAAGTCGTCGTGCTCTGCTCCGGGGGGATGGATTCCGTGACCGCGCTCCATTGGGCGCGGGCGGAGTATGGCATCGTGGCGGCGGTGAGCTTCCACTACGGCGCGAAGCACAATCCGCGCGAGCTGCCGTTCGCCGCGGAGCATGCGGCCCGGCTTGGCGTGCGGCACGAGACGGTGCGGCTGGACTTCGTGGAGCGGCTGTTTGCGTCGGACCTGCTGAGCAATGGTGGCGCGGTGCCCGACGGCCACTACGAGGACGAAACGATGCGGCGGACGGTGGTGCCGTTTCGCAACGCCATCATGCTGTCCGTCGCGTGCGGCTTTGCCGAGAGCGCGGGCGCGGCGGGCCTCGTGATCGCGGCGCACGGCGGGGACCACGCGATCTACCCGGACTGCCGCGAGGATTTCATGCGTGCAATGGGCGACGCGATGCGGCTCGGCACCTACGCGGGCGTGGCCTTGCTGCGGCCGTTCATCGCCCTGTCCAAGGCGCAGATCGCCGCCGAAGGCGCTCGGTTGGGCGTGGATTTCGCCCGCACCTGGTCCTGCTACAAGGGCGGTGTGCTCCATTGCGGCACCTGCGGCACTTGCGTCGAACGCCGCGAGGCGTTCCTCGTGGCCGGACTGCGCGATCCGACCGCGTATGCGTCAATCGCCCCGCTGCCGCCAAAGCCGGGGAAATTATAACCACGGATGAACACGGATAAGCACGGAAGCACGGTGTGGGGCACAGAGCACACAGAGCGCAACCCACAGAGGACACAGGGCAAGGCCTCCGTAACCTCGGATTGGACTTGCTGTGTTCTCTGATCCTCAACGTTGGCGGTTCGTGAGTTTATGGTTTGAGACCTCTGAACAACGGGGGTGCCAGCCAAGAAGGAGCATGAAGGGCGGGTTTTGTTGGTCTAACCAAGCGGAAGCTGGCGCGGGCTTGGAGGGTTGAGGCTTGGGGGGGGTCGCAATGCGCGAGTTTTCTGAATGCGGGGTCAG
>CANJLB010000038.1 GCA_947475065.1 Opitutia bacterium
CGGACGGAACCCGGCGCAGCTCCCGTCTCCACTCACCGCGGCCCCCTCCACCATGCTGCTTTTCGTCCTCAAACCTCTGCTCGCCTCGCGCAAAAAAACTTTCCGCACGCTGGTCTCGGCAGCAGCGGTGTGTTTTTCAGAGGATCCTACACTAAATGTGGCATAACCTAACGCGGCATTATTTAGTCCTAGGGGCATGTCGCAAAGCAAAATAAAGCATGTTTGCCTGAGCAAGTGGATAAAATTCACCGCTCATTTCGTCTGCTCAACCGGCAATTCGTGAAGCTTTAGCTCGGGATTTTTTTCCTGAAAGTAGCGCATCGTCCAGTCGTTTGGGAAAAGCACGACGGGCTGATCATATTTGTCTGCGCCGAAACTCACGCCGGTGGCGACGATGTAGCGGGTCGGGTCGATTTTGCCGTCCTTGGTGAGGCTGGCAGCCGGCGCCTCCACCCAGCGGAGCAGTGTCCACGGCGTCGGCGTAAGTCGCGACTCGGCGCTGTATTCGCTTTGGAGCCGCCATTGCACGACCTCGAATTGCAGCGGGCCGACGGCGGCGAGCAACGTTGCGCCGGGCGGGGCGTTCTTCGCGGTGAACGACTGGACGACGCCCTCTTGCAGGAGCTGTTCGAGGCCGGCGCGATATTTTTTGGCATCACCGCTGTTGGGGTTGGCAATGTAGCTGAAGACCTCGGAGGGAAAGCGCGGAATTTCGTCGAAGCAGATGGTGCGGTCGTCGGTGAGGGTGTCGCCGATCCCGAACTCGCTGTGGCCGACGAGGCCGATGACGTCGCCCGGCCAGGCCACATCCACGGTCTCGCGTTCGCGGCCGAACAGCTTGTGCGAAGAGGAAAGGCGGACGGATTTGCCCGTGCGCTGGTGGGTGACGACCATGTCGCGCTCGAACTTGCCGGAGCAAACGCGGAGAAACGCGATGCGGTCGCGGTGCTTGGCATCCATGTTGGCCTGGATTTTGAAGATGAAGCCGGAGAACTTCGGGTCGTTCACCGGCACTTCGCGCGCGACGGTGGGCTGGGGCAGGCCGGGCACGGTGAGGCTGACCGACTGGCGGGGGGCGGGCGGCACGGAGTCCTGCAGGAAGCCGTCGAGGAGGAGCTGGATGCCAAAATTGTTCACGGCGCTGCCGAAATAGACAGGCGTCTGCTGTCCTGCCTGCACCGCGGCGAGGTCGAATGGGTGGCCCGCGCCATCGAGCATCTCCAGCTGCTCCTTCACATCACGGTAGGTGTCGTCGTCGAGCTTGCTGCGGACGGCGGGGTCGTCGAGCGAGGCGACACTGACGGGGGCCTGAAACTTTCCGCCGGGCACGCGCTCAAACAGGTGCACCTGCCGCGTGCGGCGGTCGAACACGCCCTTGAACGACGGGCCGTTGCCGAGCGGCCAGATGACCGGTGATGACTGGAGGCCGAGGACGTTTTCCAGCTCGTCGAGCAGCGCGATCGGGTTGCGTGTGGGCCGGTCGCACTTGTTCATGAACGTGAAGATCGGCACGCCCCGGCGGCGGCAGACCTCGAAGAGCTTGCGGGTCTGCGTTTCGACGCCCTTGGCGGCGTCAATGACCATGAGCGCGGCGTCCACGGCGGTGAGCACCCGGTAGGTGTCCTCGGAGAAATCCTTGTGGCCGGGCGTGTCGAGCAGGTTGACGGCGCAGCCGGCGTAGTCGAACTGCAGGACGGTCGAGCTGATGGAAATGCCGCGCTGCTTCTCCAGCTCCATCCAGTCGGAGGCGGTGGCGCGCTGGTTCTTGCGGTCCTTGACCGCGCCGGCGAGATGGATGGCGTTCCCGTAGAGGAGGAACTTTTCGGTCAGCGTCGTCTTGCCCGCATCGGGATGCGAGATGATCGCGAAGGTGCGACGGCGGGCGATTTCGGCGGCGGGAGACATGGCGGGCGGGGAAGCTCAACGTCCGGCGGCCAACATTCAACGTTCAACTTTCGTGGCGGGTGGGGCGGGGTGCGTGTGCACGGTGAGATCAACCCGACGTTTTTGCGCTTCTTTCACGCCGCGTGGCGTGCGAGGCTCGCGGGCCATGTCGTCTCCCGCTCCCATGTTGAAGCTCAAGCCCAACGCTGCCAGCGCACGCGTCCTGCGTGGGCACCCGTGGGTGTTTGCCAACGAGGTCGAGGCGCTGCTGCCGGCGGAATACGACGGCGAGGTCGTCGGCTGCCGCGACCGTACGGGGCGTCCGCTTGGCACGGGCATCTACAACTCGAAGTCGCAGATCGTGTGGCGGCGGCTGGGGCAGGGGAGGGTAGTGCTGGACGCGGAGTGGCTGCTGGGAGCGCTGGGGCGCGCACTAGCGCGGCGCGGGATTGATGTAGGGCGGGATCGCCGAACCCCACCTGCCGAGACGCCCGTCGTGGCGACCGAAGCTCAGCATGATGCCGCCGAAAACAGGCGGGGTTCGGCGACCCCGCCCTACATCGGAAGGCTCGTCTGGGCCGAGTCCGACGAGCTGCCGGGGCTGGTCGTGGACCAGTTTGGCGACACCTTGGTGGCGCAGGTCCAGACGCTCGCGCTGGAAAAGCGCGCCGCACTGATCGGCGATTTGCTCACGGAGCTGACGGGCGCGACGGAGATCATTTTCCGCAACGACTCCAATCTCCGCAAGCTGGAGGGCCTGCCCGCCGAGGTTCACACACGCTCGGGCCGGCCATGGGAGCCGCGCTGGGCGAGCATCGGCGGCTTCGACTACTGGCTCGATTTGGCAGGCGGGCAGAAGACTGGGTTTTACCTCGACCAGCGCGAGCAGCATCCCGCCGTGGCGAAATATGCGGCCGGCAAGCGTGTGCTCGACGCGTTCTGCAATCAGGGCTCGTTCGCTTTGCACGCGGCGCGCGCGGGTGCGGCCAAGGTGCTCGGCCTCGACAGCGCGGACGACGCCATCGCCGCCGCCCGGCGCAACGCCCAGCGCAACAACGTGTCCGCCGCCTTCGAACTGGCCAACGTCTTCGACTGGTTCACCGCGCAACGCGACGCCGCGCCCGCGTGGGACCTCGTCATCCTCGACCCGCCGCCGTTTGCGAAATCGAAGAGCGCGATCGAGAGCGCGCTGCGGGGCCACAAGGAGCTCAACCTACGCGCCATGCGCGCGCTCGCGCCCGGCGGGGTGCTGGCGACCTACACCTGCTCGCACCACATGGGTGATGCCGAGCTGCGCGGCGTGCTCGCCGAGGCGGCGGCCGACGCGAAGCGGCGCGTCCACGTCCTTGAGTTCTGCCACCAGCCCGCCGACCATCCCGTGCTCGTGACGATGCCCGAGAGCGAATACCTGCGCGGCTGCATCCTGCGCGTGGAGTGAGGTGGAGGAGGGCGGAGTTGTGAAGCAAGAAGCCAGGAAGCCATGAAAAATCTCGAACCCAATCGGTGACAAAGCCAGCGGTAGAATGCAGATTCCTGGTTTCCTAGCTTCCTGCTTAATAATGGCTTGGCCTCGTGACCTTCGCGCTGTGGGTTTTACGCGGGGACGGTCAGCCTAAGCTGCTGGCATTTGGGCGGCTGGATGCCGGGAGTTTTGTCTCTTGAGCGAACCGCGCCCGGGCGCGGCGCGGCCAAGAAAATAACCTCGCATTTCGCGCGACGCGGCCTATTTTGCCTGCAGCCTCAAGACCCATCTCCGGCGTGAGCTGCCGCCCCGACCCCCAGCCCCTCCCCATGTTCCTTCCGCCCCCGGCCCAATTTGGGCAACCGACCGCAGCGCCCGCCGTTCTTGCGCGGCCCGTTTTGGCGGGTTTACTTGCAGGCTACGCGGCGGTGTGCTTTGCTCCTCTTGCCGCGGCTGCGGGATCCCCCGCGCCGGCTTCACTGGCGGCGAACCCCACGGCGGTGATGCTGGGGAAGTATTGTTTCGACTGCCACGACGCGGCCTCGAAAAAAGGCGGATTGGTGCTTGAGGGCATCGCGGGCAACGACCCCGCGACCAACCCGCAGCTCTGGGAGCGCGTCGTCACCAAGCTCACCCACCGCCTCATGCCGCCGCCCGGGGAGGCGCAGCCCGACGAGGCGGCCTACAACACGGTCATCACCCGGCTGACGGCCTCGCTTGACCGCGCGGCGGCGGCGCAGCCGAACCCCGGCCGCACGGATACTTTGCGCCGGCTCACGCGCACCGAGTATCAGAACGCCGTCCGCGACCTGCTCGCGCTGGACATTGACGCCACCGCGCTCCTGCCCAACGACGAACCGAGCCACGGCTTTGACAATGTCACCGTCGGCAACCTCTCCCCGACTCTGCTCGACCGCTATCTCTCCGCCGCGCAGAAAATCGCCCGCCTGGCTGTCGGCGCGCCGCGCAAGACGCCTCTCGGCGACACGTTTCGCATCCCGCCCGACGTCACCCAGGAGGAGCACATGGAGGGCCTGCCGGTCGGCACGCGCGGTGGCGCGGCGTTTTCCTATGTTTTTGCGCAGGACGGCAGCTACGAGATCCAGGTGCGGCTCGCGCGGGACCGCAACGAACAGGTCGAGGGCCTCAAAAAGCCCTCCGAGGTCGAGGTGCTGATTGACCGCGTGCGCGCGGGCCTGTTCACCGTCAGGCCGCCCGGCGCCGACAAGAACGCTGAGGCAGTAGATGCGCACATCAAGCTCCGGGTGCCGGTCACGGCCGGCCCACACGAGGTCGTCGTCACGTTCCCCAAGGATCCTTCCAACCTCATCGAGACCCAGCGCCAGCCTTTCCTCGCGCGGTTCAACATGCACCGGCATCCGCGCACCGCGCCCGCGCTCTACCAAGTCTCCATCACCGGCCCCTTCGACGCGACCGGCCCCGGTGACACCCCGAGCCGCCGTCTGATTTTCGGCGACACAAAGATCGTGGCGACCGCGAAGCCCGCCACCACTACCGCCGCCGATGACGCCCGGGCCCGCGCGATCCTCACGCCGCTCCTCCGTCGCGCCTACCGCCGTCCCGTGACCGACGAGGACCTCCGCAAGCCCCTGCAATTTTTCCGCGAGGGCAGCGCCGGGGACGCGGGCTTCGATGCAGGCATCGAGAACGCCCTCGCCGCCATCCTCGTCAGCCCGCATTTCCTCATCCGCGTCGAGCAGGACCCCGCCGGCCTCAAGCCCGGAGCCGCCTACCGCGTGAGCGACCTGGAGCTCGCCTCACGTCTCTCGTTTTTCCTCTGGAGCAGCATTCCCGACGACCCGTTGCTCGCCGCCGCTGTGCGCGGCGACCTCCGCCAGCCCAAACTGCTCGAAGACCAGGTCCGCCGGATGCTCGCCGATGGCCGCTCGCGCAGCCTCGTCACCAACTTCGCCGCGCAGTGGCTCCAGCTCGGCAAGCTCGACTCCATCTCGCCCGACCTGCGCCTTTTCCCCGACTTCGACGACAACCTCCGTCAGGCGATGCGCGAGGAGACGGAGCTGTTCTTTGGCAAAATTCTGCGCGAGGACCGCCCCGTGACCGAGCTGCTCGGCGCCGACTACACCTTTCTCAACGAGCGCCTCGCGAAACACTACGGCGTGCCCAACATCTACGGCAGCCGCTTCCGCCTCGTGTCGTTCGCCGGCGACCCCGAGCGCCAGCGCGGCGGCCTGCTCCGGCAGGGCAGCATCCTCACCGTCACCTCCTATGCCACGCGCACCTCGCCCGTGATCCGCGGCCACTGGATCCTCGCCAACCTCGTCGGCGAGCCGCCGCCGCCGCCGCCGCCCAACGTCCCCACGCTCAAGGACAACACCGTCGCCGCCTCGCTCCCGATGCGCGCGCGCCTCGCCGCCCACCGCGCCGACCCCACCTGCGCGAGCTGCCACAACGCGATGGACCCCGTCGGCTTCTCGCTGGAAAACTTCGACGCCGTCGGCCACTGGCGCGCGGCCGAGGAACACCGGCCAGTTGACGCCTCGGGCGGCCTGCCCGACGGCAGCACGTTTAACGGGGTTGCGGGCCTTGAGCGCGGCCTGTTACAGCGGCCGGAGCTTTTCGCCGGCACGCTCGCAGAGAAACTCATGATATTCGCACTCGGCCGGGGCGTCGAGCCTTACGACGCGCCGGCGATCCGCGAGATCGTCCGCCGCGCGCAGGCCGACCAGTTCCGCTTCTCCGCCCTGATTCTCGGCATCGTCCGCAGCCCTCCGTTCCAAATGAGGACCTCCCCATGATCATCACCAAAAAATCCCTGTCCCGCCGCACCTTTCTCCGTGGCATGGGCGCCACGCTCGCGCTCCCGCTTCTCGACGCGATGATCCCCGCCGCCGCGTCGGCCGCCACCAAGGCGGCCGCGCTCCCCGTGCGCCGCCTCGGCTATGTGTTTATGCCGATGGGCTGTGATCTGCCGCGCTGGACGCCGTCCGGCACGGACGGCCTGCTCGGCGAGCTTTCGCCCATCCTCAGCTCGCTCGCGCCGCACAAGGAGCACGTTACCGCCCTTACCAACCTCGAGCTCCGCAACGCCTACCCCGGCTCGCACGCCACCTCGAACTCCGCCTTCCTGAGCGCCGCCAAGGCGAAGCACACCGAGAGCTCCGACTACTACCTCGGCACCACCGCTGACCAGCTCGCTGCGCAGCAGATCGGCCGCGAGACCCAACTCCCCTCGCTCGAGCTCTCGATGGACATGCTCCAGACCACCGGCCAGTGCGACAACGGCTACGCGTGCGTCTATCAGAACAACCTCTCCTGGTCCTCTCCCACCACGCCGCTCCCGTCCGAGGCGCATCCGCGCATCGTGTTCGAGCGCCTCTTTGGCGAGGGCGGTAGTCTCGCTGAGCGCCAGGCCGCGCTCCGCAAGCGCGCCAGCCTGCTCGACTTTGTCACCGAAGATATAGCCAGCCTGAAGCGCAACCTCGGCCCCGCCGATCAGGCCCGGGTTGACGGCTACCTCGATACCGTGCGCGAGGTTGAGCGCCGCATCCAGAAGGCCGAGGCCGACGCCGCGGCGGGCGGTCTGCCCCGCGACCTCGAGCGCCCTCTTGGCGTGCCCGCCGCCTACACCGACCATGCGAAGCTGATGTTCGATTTGCAGGTGCTCGCGATGCAGGGCGACATCACGCGCGTCTGCACCTTCCAGCTTGCGCGCGAGACCAGCAACCGCACCTACCTGGCTGAGGCGGGCGTCGCCGACCCCCACCACCCGCTCTCTCACCACGGCAATGATCCGGCCAAAATCGCGCGCATGGCGAAGATCAACGCGTTCCATGTCTCGCTCTTCGCCTACTACCTCGACCGCCTGAAAAACACGCCCGACGGCGCCGGCACGCTGCTCGACCATTCGCTCATCCTCTACGGCAGCGGCATCGGCAACCCCAACGTCCACGACCACACCAACCTCCCCATCCTCGTCGCCGGCGGCGCGGCCGGCGGCATGAAGGGCGGCCGCCACATCCGCTACAAGGAACCGGTCCCGCTCGCCAACCTCCACCTCACGCTGCTCGACAAGGTTGGCGTGAACATTGACTCCTTCGCCGACAGCACCGGCAAGATCACCGAGCTGTTCACGCCTCTGGCCGTGTGACACCCCAGCAATCCATCGCTTTCATAAACATCAAGGGAAACGCCATGAGCCGCGCGAACACCAAACCAGTTGAAGCAGGAAACCCAGAAACCCGGAAAGCTCGTCCCTGGTTTCCTGGCTTTCCCCTGCGCTCGGTTTGGCTTGCCTATGCTTTCTTGCTCGTCCTCCCGCTTCGTGCCGCGCCCGCTTCGCTCGCCGATGCCGTCGAGAAAAACGATCTCGCCACCGCCCGCGCGCTGCTCGCTCCCGCCACTGTCAACGCCGCGCAGCCCGACGGCATGACCGCGCTCCACTGGGCCGCCTATCACGACGACCCCACCACCGCGAAGCTCCTCCTCGCCGCCGGCGCAGACGCCAAGTCCGCCAACCGCTACGGCGTCACCCCGCTTTCCCTCGCCTGCACCAATGGCAACGCCGAGCTCGTCCGGCTCCTCCTTGCCGCCGGGGCCGACGCCAACGCCCCGCTCCACGGCGGCGAGACCCCGCTCATGACCGCCGCGCGCACCGGCCGGCCCGAGCCGGTGAAACTTCTTCTCGCCGCCGGGGCTGACGCCAACGCCAGGCTCCCCAGCGGCCAGACCGCGATCATGTGGGCCGCCGCCGAGGGTCACCTCGCCGTGGTCGAGGCGCTGATCGCCGCCGGGGCCGACTTCATGGGCCAGCTGCCCACCGGCTTCACGCCGCTGCTTTTCGCTATTCGTGCCGGCCACAACGACGTCATGCACGCGCTCCTCAAGGCCGGCGTGGATGTCAACGCCGCCACCACCCCCACCGGCCGGCCCACCGCGAAGCAGCCGCCCCGGGGCTCGACCGCCCTCACCGTGGCCATCGAGAACGGCCGCTTTGAGCTCGCCTCCATTCTGCTCGACCTCGGTGCCGATCCCAACGACATGCGCTCCGGCTATACGCCGCTCCATATCCTCTCGTGGGTGCGCAAGCCTGACCGCGGTGAGGACGAGGGCGACCCCATCCCCGAAGACCCCGGCAACTTCACCAGCGAGCAGCTCATCCGCAAGCTCGTCGCCAAGGGGGCCGACGTGAACGCGCGCCTCACCGGCGGCCCGTCCGACGGCGGCCGCATCAACCGCAGGGGCTGCACGCCGTTCATGCTCGCCGCCGACACCGCCGACACGGCGTTCATGAAGCTGCTGGTCGAGCTCCACGCCGACCCCACCATCGTTAACGTGGACAACTCCACCCCGCTGATGGCCGCCGCCGGCCTCGGCACCCGCTCCGCCGACGAGGAGGCCGGCACCGATGATGAAGCCATTGAAGCGGTCAGTTACCTTCTCAGCCTTGGTGCTGACATCAACGCCGTCACGTCCGCCGGTGACACGGCGATGCACGGCGCCGCCGTCGCCAATTTTCCCAAGACGGTGAAGTTCCTCGATGCCAAAGGCGCAAAGATCGAAGTCTGGAATCAGCCCAACCGGCGCGGCTGGACGCCGCTCATGATCGCCGAAGGCTACCGTGTGACCAACTTCAAGCCTGACTTTGAAACCATTGCCGCGGTCAAAGAGGTGATGCTCGCCCACGGTGTCACCCCGCCCCCGCCGGTCCCGCCCAAGGAGGCGGCGGTTTCGGTCTTCTAGCCCGGGCGGCGGTGGGCATCC
Organism: Opitutia bacterium; assembly: GCA_947475065.1. GTDB lineage: Bacteria > Verrucomicrobiota > Verrucomicrobiia > Opitutales > Opitutaceae > CAIYUN01. The sequence continues at coordinate 9,089 of CANJLB010000038.1, forward strand.
CCGCCGGGCGCAGACTTGCGCGCCCGCCTTCGCCCGCCTAGTTGTCGCGCCATGAGCATTCCAGCCAGCGCCCTCATCATTGATGACGAAAATCACATCCGCACCTACCTGAAGGTGCTGCTGAAAAGGCTTGGGGTGGCGACAACGATGGATGCGTCGAACATCGATGAGGCCCGCGCGCAGCTGGCGGCAAACAAGCCCGAACTGGTCACCCTCGACCTTAACATGCCTGGCGGCAGCGGCCTCGATCTGCTGCGTGAAATCCGGGCGCAGGACGAGGACATCTATGTCGTGGTGATGAGTGCCGACGCGCTCACGGCCACGATCCGCGCGGCCTTCGAAGCCGGGGCCGATGGCTTCATCCGCAAGGATCTTCCGCCCCCGCAAATGCTCGAGGAGCTGAGGAAGATTCTGGCCGATGAACCTCCCGCGGGCAGCCCGGGGGCAGGCGGATCTGCCGCAGGATAATACCAACGTCTGTTGAGCTAAAGGTTATCGGGTGATCCCAGGTAGGGCGTGCCCGCTGGGCGCGCCTCTCAGGGTGGCCCGGCCGGGACGGAATCCCTCCCGGCGCTGTCGGGCCCATCGTCCAAATGTTAACAGACGTTGGTATATGGAGACCGGAGCGTCTCGCCACTCTGTAAAAAAATCAGGCCGGACGTGAAGTCCGGCCTGCCTGATGGTTGGGCAGATCGTTGAATGCCGCCTCAACTGAAGTCCGGACGATCCCGCGCGGTGGTGATCAGAGCATGCCGCCGTAGATCGCGCTGGCGCCAAGCTCTTCCTCGATGCGCAGGAGCTGGTTGTATTTGGCGACACGGTCGGTGCGGGAGGCGGAGCCGGTCTTGATCTGGCCGGCATTGGTGGCGACGGCGATGTCGGCGATGGTCACGTCCTCGGTCTCGCCGGAGCGGTGCGAAATGATGGTCGTGTAGCTGTTCCGTTGTGCAAGCGCGATGGAATCGAGGGTCTCGGTGAGCGAACCGATCTGGTTCACCTTGACGAGGATGGAGTTCGCCGTGCCGGTCTCGATGCCCTTCTTGAGGAACTCGACATTGGTGACAAAGAGGTCGTCACCCACGAGCTGCACCTTGTCGCCGATGGCGTCGGTGAGCTTTTTCCATGTGGCCCAGTCATTTTCCGCACAACCATCCTCAATCGAGACGATCGGATACTTGGCGACCAGATCCTTGTAGTAGGCGACGAACTGGTCGCCGGTGAAGGAGCGGCCGGAGGACTTTTTAAAGACGTAGGTCTGCTTCTCCTTCACGTAGAATTCGGAGGAGGCGACGTCGAGGGCGAGGAAGATGTCCTTGCCCAGCTTGTAGCCGGCGCCCTTCACGGCCTCGGCGATGGCGTCGAGGGCGTCGGTGGTCGAGGCGAGATTGGGGGCGAAGCCGCCCTCATCGCCGACGGCGGTCTGCAGGCCCTTGGCCTTGAGAACTTTTTTGAGGGAGTGAAAAACCTCGGCCCCGGCGCGGAGGGCCTCGGAGAACGTGCGGAAGTTGCGCGGGACGATCATGAACTCCTGGAAATCAATGGGGGCGTCGGAGTGCGCACCACCGTTCATGATATTCATGAGTGGGACCGGCAGGACCTTGGCATTGGGCCCGCCGAGGTATTTGTAGAGCGGGATGCCGGCCACGGCAGCGGCGGCCTTGGCGGTGGCCAGCGAGACCCCGAGGATGGCGTTGGCACCGAGCTTGGATTTGGTCTTGGTGCCGTCGAGCCTGAGCATTGCGTGGTCCACGCCGATTTGGTCAAAGGCGTCGAAACCAAGGAGCGCGGGGGCGATCTTGGACTTGACGTTGGCGACGGCCTTGAGGGTGCCTTTGCCGAGATAGCGTGCCTTGTCGCCATCGCGGAGCTCGATGGCCTCATGTTCGCCGGTGGACGCGCCCGAGGGCACGGCGGCGCGGCCAACGTGGCCGGAGGCGAGGCGGACGTCGCACTCGACGGTGGGATTGCCGCGGGAATCAATGATCTCGCGGGCGGTGATGGCGGTGATGCTGGTTTGGCTCATGTGGTGAAAATACAGGGAGACTTGCTTTGCCCGGCGGCTTCGCGGGACGGGCAGGAAGCAGGGATTGAACCAAACGCGCGGCGGAGGGAAGCAGAAATGCGGCCCGGGACGGAATTTTTAATTGCGGATGGACAAGGATAAATACTCAGGGAGAGTCCAAACAAATCGCGGAAGCTCGGAGCCGCTAAGACGTGGAAAGCCTAAGATAAAATTCTAGAGCCAAGAAACCATAAACGGATTGGGGCCAATGGAAAACGTCAGCCGAAACTTATTTCTTGGATTTCTGGTTTTGGAATTCCCACCCTCCTCCCCAATTTTTCCGTGCTTCCGTTCCTCTGCGTTTCCGCGAACACTGCATGGCTCAGAACGGCGGCTTGGAGAAGCCGAGCTTGATCATGGCCTGTTGGAGCGGCCCGGGAGGCTTGGGACGGAACTGCGGCGGAATCTGGTCGGAGTAGCCCGCGTGGGCGGCGGCGGCATACGGCGTGACCCCGGTATAATTGCGGAGCCCGACCATCTCGGCGGTGAGCAGGCCGGCGGGAATCTGGCGGAAATATCCGGCCGCAGCCGCGGCGTGCAGGGGGGTGTCGCCGTCGTCGTTGCGGGTCACCAGGAGGTCGGTGGTCAGCTGCTTGGCGGGCAGGCGGCTCAGCTGGCCGGTCTCGGCGGCGGCGTGGACGACCGAGAAGCCGTTTTTGCTGCGCTACACGAGATTGTCGTGGGTGAGAAACGCGGCGGGAATGTCGTCGAGATGGCCGGAGATGGCGGCGGCGTGGAGCACCGTGTCGCCGGCGTGGGTGCGGACGAGGAGTGTGTCGGCGGTCAGGAGCGCGGGCGGAACCTGGGCGAGATTGCCGTTGAGCGCGGCGACATGGAGGACCGTTTCACCGCTGAGGTTGGCGATCGCGAGGAGGCGGGCCGTGAGGAACGCGGGCGGGAGGCGGTCGAGCGCGCCGTTTTCGGCGGCCTCGTGGAGGAGGTTGTTGCCGAGGTCGGTGTGGGTGAGCACGAGTTCCTCGTCGAGCAGGCCGGCGGGGAGCTGGCCGAGGCTGCCGCTGGCGGCGGCCAGGTGCAGCACGGTGTAGCCGGAGTGGCTGCGCGCGAGCAGGTGGGCGCGCGTGAGCAGGGTGGGCGGCACGGCGGCGAGATGCCCCGCCTGCGCGGCGTGGTGCAGCGGGCTGTAGCCGGCGTCATTTTTGACGAGCAAAGCTTCGGGCGTGAGCGCAGCGGGCGGGAGATCGGCTAGTCGGCCGTATTTGGCGGCGAGGTGGACGAGGGTGTTCCCGGCGGCGTTGCGGGCCAGCAGTTGCTCGGACGGGAGCACACGCAGACGTTCGCGTGGGATCTGGTCGGCGCGGAAGGCAGCGTGCAGGGCGGTGGTTTCCATGCGATAAAGACAGTTTTAATCGGACCAATCTCCTCCCGGCAAAGCAAAAATCCCAACTAAAGAAGCCCCTCCATCCGGCTGGGGATGTTTTCGCCCATAATTTCGTTTGACAGCGTCCGTGCTGCCCGGTGTTTTGGCCCTTTATGAAAGTTGTTTCCTCCATCAAATCCGCCAAGAAGCGTCACCCGGCCTGCCAGGTCGTCCGCCGCAAGGGCAAGATCTACGTCATCAACAAGGTCGAGCCGCGCTACAAAGCGCGGCAGGGCTGATCCGCCCCTGCGCTACCGCCGCCCTCTCCCCCTATTTTCGCCATGAAAGCCGAAGGCCATCCCACCCTCAACAACGTCTGTTTCCTCGATGTCGCCACCGGGAAGCGTTTTCTCACGCGCTCCACGATGAAGACGGCCCGCAAGGAGACCATTGATGGGGCCGAATATTTTGTCGTCATCCGCGACGTGACCATGGACTCGCATCCCGCCTACACCGGCGAGAAACGTCTCGTGGACACCGCCGGGCGCGTGGAAAAGTTCACGTCGAAGTTCAAGCGCACGACGGCCAAGGCCGCGAAGTAAGGGCCCTTCGGCCGCTTACCTGGCCCTCCCGTGGGGAGGGCTAGGAAGGTTTGATACGGGTGCGGCCGTCACCTTAGCCCGAAGCGGTGGCGCAGCTCGGGAATCCAAGGTGAATCGCGGAAAAATTCGATGCCGTGCCGTTGGCAGGCGTCTGCAAAGCCGTGGGCGTCATCCGGAGCCAGAACCGCGATTTCCTCGAACCACCGCTCGGTGCCGCCAGGCGTGAGCACCTCGATGATGCGGGTGCCGACATCACCGCGATTCCACATGGCGTGCATGACATTGCGCGGTTTCAGCGCCCAGCCTCCGGCTCCGGTATGGCCGATTTCCTCGCCCACCAATATGCCGATTTCCCCGGAAAGCACATAGACCCACACGTCATTGCGATGGATGTGGGGTGGGATCAGGCGGCGGGGCGGCACCGTTTGCTCCAAGGCGGCGAGGGCGCCGCCGGTCTGCCCGGCGCGGAGCCTGATCACGGCCTGAAATTCCCCGCCCAAAGGAGTGCCGTCGGCCGGATGGATCACGATTGCCACGCCGTCCATGCCATGCGCCGGGAGTTCGGCCGGCAATGCAAAATCACCGCAGAAATTTTCGTGTGTTTCTTGGGCTTCAGGGTTCCAATCCGGTTTTATTTCCATGCGAATCCGTGCATTTCAAGGTCTGGTTCCTCAGCCCGCGCTCGCGCCCGAAGTGGCGTGCGTGCCCTACGATGTGGTCAACGCCGCCGAGGCCGCCGCACTCGCTGCCGGCCGGCCGCGCAGCCTCCTGCATGTGGACCGCGCCGAGATTGACCTGCCGCCCGGCACCGATCCCTACAGCGCCGCCGTCTATGCGAAGGCGCGGGAAAACTTTCTCGCGCTTCAGCGCGACGGCGTGCTCGTGCGCGAGGTTGGGCCGTGCCTCTACGTCTATCAGCAGCAGATGGGCGCGCACGTCCAGCGCGGTCTTGTCGCCGTCTGCCATGTCGAGGACTACGACGCGGAGCTCATCAAAAAGCACGAGAAGACCCGCAAGGACAAGGAGGATGACCGCACCCGTCTCATTGACACGCTCGGCGCGAACACCGGCCCCGTGTTTCTGACCTACCGCGATGAGGCGGCGGTGACGGCGCTCGTGGACGCGAAGACCAAGGAAAGACCGCTGCACGACTTCACCGCGCCCGATGGCATCCGCCACACCGCCTGGCGCATTGCCGGCGGCACGGAGTGGATCAACGCTTTCTCCCGCGTGCCCGTGAGCTACATCGCCGACGGGCATCACCGCGCGGCCAGCGCGGCGCGCGTCGCCCGGCTGCGGCGTGCGCAAAATCCCGCGCACACGGGCGGGGAGGATTACAACTGGTTCCTCTGTGTGCTGTTTCCCGCCAGCGAGCTGAAAATCCTCCCTTACAACCGTATTGTCGTTGACCTCTACGGCCATCAGCTGGCCAATTTTCTGACGAAGGTTAAATCCCTTTTTGGCCTGGAGGCCGGCGCGGCGCCTTCCCCCATGGCGGTCGGCCGCATCAGCATGTATCTCGGCGGCCAATGGCACGGCTTGCGCTGCCCGGCGGATGCGTCGGCCGATCCGGTCGCCCGCCTCGATGTGAGCGTGCTGCAAGACCGGCTGCTTGCGCCGCTGCTTGGGATTGACGACCCTCGCACGAGCAAGCGGGTGGACTTTGTTGGCGGCATCCGCGGCCCCGGCGAGCTGGTGAAGCGTGTGGACACGGAAGGCGGCGTGGCGTTTTCGATGTTCCCCACGACAGTCGCGCAGCTTATGGCCATCGCCGATGCGGGCCAGATCATGCCGCCGAAAAGCACTTGGTTTGAGCCCAAGCTGCGCTCCGGGCTGTTCACCCACACGTTTTAAGCCGCCACCAACCACCGCTTTGGGGTCACATGGGGGGACCACCGCCGCTTCCCTTCATGTGTGTGGTCTCCGGCCGGCGCGGGCCGTTCAGCTGCGGACGGGGATCCCTTGCGTGGCGAGAAAAGTTTTTACCTGGGAGATGGTGAGCGTGCCGAAGTGGAACAGGCTCGCGGCGAGCACGGCGCTCGCGCGGCCTTGCTCGATCACCTCGGCGAAATGGGGCAGGGTGCCGGCGCCGCCGCTGGCGATCACGGGCACGCCGACGGCGTCGCTCACCGCACGGGTGAGGGCGCAGTCGTAGCCGGCTTGGGTGCCGTCGGCGTCCATGCTGGTCAGCAGGATTTCGCCCGCACCGAGCTCCACGGCGCGCACGGCCCACGCGACGGCGTCGAGTTCGGTCGGATTGCGGCCGCCATGGGTGAAAACGCGCCACGACCGGCCGCCGGGCTCGAGCTTGGCATCAATGGCGAGGACGATGCACTGTGCGCCGAAGCGGTCGGAGGCGGCGCGGATGAGGTCGGGGTTTTGGATGGCGGCGGTGTTGAGCGAGACCTTGTCCGCGCCGGATTTCAGCATGGCCTCGATGTCGGCGACAGTGCGGAGGCCGCCGCCGACCGTGAGGGGCATGAAGCAGCGCTCGGCGGTGGCGGCGACCACGTCGTGCATGATTTTTCGGCCGTCGCTGGAGGCGGTGATGTCGAGAAAGACGAGTTCGTCGGCCCCCTGGGCGTCATAGGCGGCGGCCGATTCGACGGGATCTCCGGCGTCGCGAAGCTCCTGAAACCTGACCCCCTTGACGACACGGCCGGCGGTCACGTCAAGGCAGGGGATGATGCGGCGGGAAAGCATGATGGGATTATGGGTTTGGAGTTCGGAGTTCGGAGTTTCGGGTTTCGAGTTACCGGGCCGAATCAACCGTTGGGTTGGCGCTTAAATTTGGATCCCGTGATTTGCGTGCGTCGAAGGTAACTCATGAAACCACCGATTAAGCGAGTCGTGTCCTCGGCCAGGGCGTAGGCGGCGTCAAAATCAGCTTGGGGGATGTAGCGTTCGTCAATGGCTGCGTAGAGCTGATCCTTCACCTCTCCCACGGAACCTTTGGCGATGGCTCGGAACTGAATGAACTCGCGGTTGCCCTCGCGTTCGAAACCCTCGGTAATGTTCGAGGTGACGGACTGTGCCGCCCGCCGGATTTGAGAAACGAGGGCGTAATCAGTGGCAAAGGCCTTGAGCCGGGTAAAACGATAGATCATCTGCCGCAGCCTGCGTCCGGCTTGCCAGCATTCGAGATCCTCAAATCGCGTGATAGTTGCCACGCCACGGTTGTTGCGGAAAAACCGGAAACTCCAAACTCAAAACTCTCAACCCAATCAGCTCGCCGTGTGCGCGAGATCCGGCTCGAAGTTGACGGCGAGGTGGTAGATCTGGCCGGGGCGCATGATAAGGGGGCGGTCGCGTTCGAGATGCTGGAGGTAGTGGACTTTGCCGTAATTGGTGCGATAGGTGGGATCGGCGCTGACGACCTCGGTTTCCTTCCAGGTGGCCTGAAAGTCGTCCTTGGCCACCGTGCAGCGGTGTCCCTCGGGACCGAGCGTGAGTGCGCCGGGGACGTGGTATTTCGAATGCGGCGCCGCGATGACCAGGGCGAAGCGGAACTTGTCGAGGGTGACCTGCTGCTTGACGGTGTAGGCGTATTCACAGCCGATTTTTCCACCGGAAAAATTCCATTGCACCTTCACGGTGCCAAGGCCCTTGATGACTTCTTCCTTTATGGTGATCAGCTCGGGCTGGTCGTAGCGGAAATAGAAGCTGTTGCGCAGGCCGAGGCCGGTGACGCAGTTCTTGCCGTAAAACGCGGGCAAGGTGACGTGCTGCACGCCGCCGACGGTGAACGTGAGCTCGGGCAGCATCACCGGCAGATAGATGTTGTTGGGCCAGTCGAAGACGCCGGGGCAGTGCGGAAAAGGGAGCGAATCGCTCGTGAGTGTGCTGCCGGAGCTGACGAGCGGGATCTGCGCATGCAGGCCGCTGGCGGCGTCGCGGTAGAGAAACAGGCCCTGCTCCTTGCGGTTGGACTTGTCGAAGATGACGAAGCGGCCGACGGTGCGCGGAACCTCGGCCTTGGGCTGGCCGGTGGGGGTTTGCACGGTCTTGGCGAGCCTGGCCCACTGGCAGAGGTAGCGCGCGGCGTCGAAGTTCGCCATGCGGGTCGTGTGGTGCGCGTAGGCGGTGCGCTCACCGTCGCGCAGATCGAGGAAGCCGTGCTCCTGGTCGAGGTAGGTCTGGTAGAAAAACGAGAACAGCCGGCGCAGCACGTCGAAGTATTTTTGTTTCTGTTCGTCGGGTATCCAGCCGTCGCGCAGGCTCTGGAGAACGAGGCTCACGCAGTGCATCTGGCCATAGGCGCCGGCGGCCCGGCCAAAGGCCCAGCCAAGGCCGTCATCTCGCACGAGGTCTGGCAGCATCTTGAGATATTTCTCGGCATAGGTGCGGAGGGTGGGCAGCTTGCGGTCGCGCACGCCCCCGTTGGCGTGGAGCTGGAGGGCCGAGCGGGCGAAGACAAACGTCATCAGCCCGTAGAGGTTGAAATTGCCGCCGAAGCCCTCGGTCGAGTCGTCGAAAAAGCCCGCCGAGCTGGTGGCGTTGACGCGGTCCACCATGCGTTCGATCAGACGGGAGGTTTCGTCCTTTTTGGACAGGCCGAAGGAGAAACGCGCGACGGCCTTGGCGATGTTAAACGCCTGCCAGTGGTTGTCGTAGTCGGTGCGCTGAAGGAGGGCCTTGTCAATGCGCTGCTGGGTCTCCGGGACGAGGCGCTCCCAGACGGGGTTGCGCTCCTTCGACGGGCCGAAGCACAGCAGGCCGAGGGCGGCGTAGGCGAGGCCGTTCTCGGCGGCGGGCTCGGTGAAAATCTGCGCGGTCAGGCAGCGTGCGCTCAGGTCCACGAGGTCGCGGCCCTTGAGGGCGGTCTCGCCGGTGGCGCGGAAATATTCGCCGAGGGCAAAGGCGACGTGGCCCGGCTCGTCGGAACGCGGCTGTTCGTCAGGGGCGGGCAGGATGGTGCCGTCGGGCTGGATGGCGTCCAGATTGTGCTCCAAAATGGAGCGGGCCATGTCGAGGCATTGCTCGGTAAAACTGTGCATGCGTTGGTTAAAGTCGCCGCGCATCGCGCAAGGGGCGCGGGCGGGAAGGGAGTTGTCCAGGCTTTCTGCTGGCGACGCAAGCGGGAAAAACGAATCGCGGCAGCTGGGCAGCTGGCGCAATTTAGTTTCCTGCCGCATCCGGCAAGAGTTTCGCCTGCACTCCGGCCTAGCGAGGGAACCCGGACCGTTCTGGCCCGGAAACGCGGTCCGGTTGACCTCGCTGCCTCTGGCGGCCGCACCCTTGAAAACCGTGAAACTATGGTGGTGGCATAGTTTGGTCGGTGGTAGGTTGGGCGCTCGCCGCGCAACTCCGGCGACAGAGGGCAAACGTGGCGTGACGAGCACGCCACCTACCCCGGAAAATTCATACTGTGCCACCACCGAAACTACCGCTGAGGACCCTATGGCACAGCCGGTGCCGCTGGCACCGTCACCGGCGCAAACTTGCGCAATGCCGCCGTGCCGGACGCCCAGCCTTGGTCGTCCTTCGGGGTGTGGAGATCCTCGATTCCGCCGTCGTCCTGTAGGTTCGGCCCGACGCTGTAGACGACTGCGCCGCCGGGCTCGGTGCGATAGATGAGCGGCTTGCCGGTGAAGACATCCACCGGCAATTCGCGCATAAACTCCGGCACCAGCTCTCCCAGTGTCGCCGGATACCTGCCCTTCGCCACCCGAAAGCGCTCCAGTGCCAGGCCGGTCCGAGTTGCGATGAACGCCGCGCGATGTATCCAGAGATTTTTAGTCACACCGGAGAACATCGGCAGCACCATGCCCGTCACAAGACTCGTGGGCGGAATTTTCTCCAAGGCGTCTTTTTGTTGATGGATAGTTTCGACATAGCTCTGCGGTGTTTGCGTCACGGCTATCCGCACTCGTCTCGCCCGATCGAGATAGTCGGCATACTCCATCGGGAGCAGCCCGGGAATATGGTAGCGCATGATTCGCAACCATGTTGGCCAGTCGACACCGCCGAGGCCGAGGCCCAGGGATCTTACGTTTCCGTGCGTGGCCATGAATTGTTCAAATGCATTGCTGCCAAACAAAACTCGCTCGCCGTCCAACCCACGGGCATGGCTCTCCGCGAGATTTAAGCTTTCCAATCGGTCGGCAAAGATTTGATTCCACCCTACCAGCAAAGTCCCAGATGACGCCAGTTGCTCCAATTCGCCCGGTACCATGCCCCAGATTGCCCATCGCGTCAGTTGCGAAATTAGGATCGGCTCGTCGGATAAAAAATCTGCGAGCTTGGTCATGCTCAGAATGTCAATGCAGACCTCTTCCATTTGCCCCCGGCTGACCGCCAACCGAGCGTGCAATCGGAGCAATTTGGCCCAGCGTTGCAAATCCCCGAGATTGGAAACGATTATGGCCGGTCCCTTGTTGTAGTCCAGCCGGGCGTCATAGCCTTTCTTGGCAGCGGCCGCGTAAATGAGCGCCAGCAGGTCACTCACAGGCTGGGTGTCCAGCATCTCGGCAAGCTCGTGCGTTCCTGTTGCGTTGAGCCGGTAGGCTGTGGCATGAGCTTTTATAAAATCATCCTCGCTGTTCTGCAATCTTTTGAGTGCAGGAAAAGTATCAAGCAGCCGCTTGATTCTCTCAATCACCAGCGCCGCATTGTCCTCATCTGGCACATGCGGCGGGCGGATTTCGCCAATCGTCAGCGGCAGCCCGGCGGCGCGGATGCGTTCCTTCGCGGCGACGACGGCCGCCTTGCCGCTGGCATCGGGCCACCACAGCCCGCCCGCAACCAATAGCAGCAGCAGGGCGTAGGCGAGGCAGAGGACGAGGCGCTTCTTGAGGCTCATGGGGTGCCCGACGAGCACAGCCATTCCCTGTGCCGCAGGCAAGCCCTTCGAAAAGCCGTCAGGCGCTTACGCTTCCCGTTCTGCTGGGGTCGCTGCCCCCGTCCGGCCTCAGCGCGGGCCGTTGCAATTCCACCCAACCTTCGTTCAGACGACGGCGACCGTGCGATGGGCCTTGTCAAACTGCACCGTGCCGGCCTTGAGCGCGAAGAGGGTCCAGTCGCGGCCGACGCCGACGTTGTCGCCGGGGTGCATTTTGGAACCACGCTGGCGCATGATGATGTTGCCGGCGATGACGGCCTGGCCGCCAAATTTTTTCACGCCAAGCCGCTTTGACTGGCTTTCGCGTCCGTTCTGGGTGGTGGCTGCGCCTTTTTTATGGGCCATGGTGAAAGTCTCCGGGAGGGTTTGGGTGGAAGGTGGGCGCGGCGCTCAGGCCGTGATGGTCTCGATCTTGATGACGGACAGCTCCTGCCGGTGGCCGCGTTTCTTCTCATGGCCCTTGCGCTTCTTTTTCTTGAAAACCACGACCTTGTCACCGCGTTTGTTTTCAAGGATGCGGGCCGTGACCTTGGCGCCGGCGAGTCGGGGCGTGCCGATGCGGAAGTCCGCGCCTTCGCCGGCGGAGAGCACGTCGTTGATTTCGACGGCCGCGCCCTTTTCCGTGCCGGGATAAAGGTTGACGGTCAGGATGTCGCCTTCGGTGACGACGAACTGCTGGCCTTGGGTTTTAATGGTCGCTTTCATAAATGGAAAGGTTGATCAGAAAGCTTTTTGCCGGGGCGAGGCAAGGACATATTTGGGCAAATCGCGCGTGGGGCGGCGGTGCGGCCGGCCGGCCGCGTCCTTCCCGGTGGACTTGCAACTTCCGTCCCCGGTGCCGTCATGCGGCCAAAGCTGGACATTAAATTCACTTCGCGGCCGGCGCAGGCAGGATGCCGGGGCTGGGTTGGGGCTTTTTGACGTCGCCGAGTTCCTTGCGGAGCTGCGTGATGGTGCCTCTGTCGGCCGTGGCGTTGGCCTGCAATGTGACAATCTGCTGCCGGAGCAGGGCGATGGTGCGCGCGGCTTCGTCGGTGGTCGCCCGGTTGGACTGGCTGGCGGCCAGCCGGGCCTCCTCAATTTGTCGCCGGAGCAGGCCGATGGTGCGCGTGTCGTCGGCTTCGCGGGCGCGGGCGGCCTGGGCGGCGGCGACAGCCTGCTGCTGTTCCTGGGCGAGGAGCTGGCGGACGATGGCAAATTGGGCGTCAGCGCGGGCGGCGGAGTCGCGGGAGTGCTGTTCGGTGATGGTGATTGATTCGGCGGTGATTCTTTTCTGCTCGGCGAGGGCGCGGGCGGCCTCGGTGGCGGCGAGGGCGGCGTCGCTCTGGCTCTGGGCCAGCGCGGCCTTGGTGCTGGTGAGGTCGGCCTGCAAGGCCTCGAGCTGGCGCTGCGCGGCGCCGGCGGTGGCCTGGGCTTTTTGGGCGGCGAGGCGCACGGCCGCAGTTTCCTCCGCAGCGAGGCGGCGCGCGGTGTTCTGCCGCTGCGCGGCGTCTGTCTGGTCGGCCTCCGCCTGCCGGGCGGTGAGTTCGCGGGCGGATTTTTCCTGATAAAACCGGAAGGCGAAAAACATCGCGCCGCCGGTGGTGAGGGTGAGCAGGAGGGCGAGAAGGGCGTTTTTCATGGCGGGGCCGAGTTCACGATGCCGCCGCGCGCGGCGGGTTCAAACCAAAAGCGGTCTGGCGGCTGGCGGAAACCATCCGCCATCAGACCATCGTTCGGCTGGCCGGTTCCGGCCTGAAATTCATCTCCCAAAATCCATGGTCCGCCTCAGCTGTTGGCTCCGGTGTTTGGATTGTCCTTGCCGTCGGCGGGCAGCCACAGGGCCGCCCCGGCGGCGACGAAGGCGATGATGCTCGACCAGAGCAGCGCACCACGCAGGTCGGTGACGGTGGCATAGATGCCGAACACGATGGTGGCGGCGGCGGCCGCGAGGCGGCCGATGTTGTAGCAGAAGCCGGCTCCCGTCGTCCGCAGCAGGGTGGGAAAGAGCGGTGGCAGATACATCGTGAACAGGCCGAACACCCCCGAGAAAAATCCGACCAGCGGGCACCAGAACCAGGCCAGCTCGGCAAAATCGCGTTTCACGCCATAGGCGCCGGCCATGGCCCCGCCCAGCCCGAGGAAACAGATGAGCATCGCGCGTGGGTTGCCCGCCCGCCGTGCGAGCCAGCCGGCAAGGAAGTTGCCCCCGATGGAAACGCCGATCACGAGGGCAAACGACAGTGCGAGCAGTCGCGTCTGCTCGGTGTCGGCGTTGCCGGCGGCCTTGAGGAGCTGCCGCAAATGCTGCGGATGCCAGAATGTGAAAAGCCACCAGACCGACAGGCCGAGTGCACACATCAGTGTGGTGCGCCCGGTGATGGAGGCGGTGTCGCCGCGAAACAGGTCGCCCACGCCGGGCTTGGCCGTGGCACCGGCCTCGGCCCGCTGCCACGCCTCCGGTTCGGGCACATGGCGGCGGATCCAGAACACGAATAGCGCGGGCAGGATGCCGATCAGAAAAACATACCGCTCGGAATGGGGCGGCAGATTGGGAATGAGAAAGAAAACGAACGACACCCCAATGAGGATGCCGATGTTCACACCGGTTTGCAGGATGGCCGCGAGCCAGGGTCGCCAGGCTTTGGGCCATGTTTCCGCAAGCAGCGAAGAACCGACCGCCCACTCGCCGCCGATGCCAAGGGCGGCGACAAACCGGAAGATCATCAGTTGCCACCAGGTCTGCGAGACGGCGCACAAGCCGGTGCAAAGCGCATAGGTCAGCACGGTGAGGGCGAGCGTGCGGCTGCGGCCGAGCTTGTCACCGAGCCGGCCGAAGAACGCGCCGCCGAGCGCCCAGCCGATGAGAAAAGCAGCTTGGATGAAGGCGCTTTTTTCCTTCACCGCCGGGTCCGCCGTGGTGGCCGCACCCAGGAGCAGGGCGACAAACGGCCCGGCGACCAGCGTATAGAGGTGCAGTTCGAGGCCGTCGAACGTCCAGCCTAGCCAGGCGGCGAGGCCGGACTTCCATTGCTGCGGGGAAATTTCCGAGAGGCGGGTGGCCTCGCGCGGCGAGGCAGGGACGGGGGTGGACACGGGAAATCAGCGTGGCGACCGGCCCGTGGCCGACAAGCGTGGAAACTTGGGCCGGCTCAACGCCGGGGAGGGAGCGGCACTCCTCCTTTGATCGCGATATATGATGGGCCCTTCAAACCGGTGCTGGCAAAAACTGTGCCCACCCCGGTTGACGTGAACTTCATCACCGTGTTGTTCCCATAGTTGGTCACATAGAGGTTGCCAGCCAGGTCAAAAGCCAGGCCACCCGGACGATCCAACCCGGTGTTGGTGATGAAGACCGAGCCGACACCCTCCGGGGTGAACTTCTTGATGTAATTGTTGCTTCCGGCATAAAGGTTGCCAGCGAGGTCAAAGGCCAGTCCATGCGGGTTGTCCAAACCAGCACTGGCGAAAACCGAGCCGACACCTTCGGGCGTGAGCTTTACGATTGTGGCGCTGGTGTTGTTGAGTACATACAGGTTGTCCATGCGATCAAAGGCCAGGCTGTTGGGGCCGCTCAAGCCGGTGCTGGCAAAGACCGAGCCGACTCCGCCAGACGTGAACTTTGTGATCGTGTTGGCATTGAGGTTCGACACATACAGGTTATGATGGCTGGACGTTCACCAGCAGCGGCTGTCGGCGGGCGACTGGTAGTAGTCGAGGCAGGGGCCGAGCATTTGCCGCACTTCCTCGGTCAGCCGGTTCAGCTCGGCATACAAAGCGGGCGCGAGCGGTGTCTGCACGGCGCGGACGTTGGCCTCGAGCTGCCCGATGTTGCGCGCACCCGCGAGTGTGCAGGTCATGTGCGGATGGCTCGCGGCCCAGGCGAGCGCGAGGTCTCCCGGCGCGAGGCCGTGGGCGGTGGCGAGCGCGCGCACGCCTTGCACGGCGGCGAGGGTTTCGGCCTCCAGGCCCGGGCCGCCGTGCCGCGAGCCGGGCCGGTCTCCGCGGAAATGCCGGAGCCGTGCACGCCACGTTGGCACGTCGTCCAGTGTGGCAAACTTGCCCGTGAGCAGCCCTTGCGCGAGCGCCATGTATCCGAGCACGCCCACGCTCCCGCGGGCGCAGGCGGGCAGCGCCGCGGCCTCGATGCCCCGTGCGAGCAGATTATACGGCAGCTCGTTGAGCGCGAGCGGCACACCCACGGCGAGCGCCTCGGCCAGCTGCACCGGGCCGAAGTTGCTCACGGCGAGGTGGCGGACTTTGCCCTCCTGCCTCAGCGCGTCCATTGCATGCAAAGCTTCGGCGATGGTAGGTGGATGGCGCAGCTTCGCCTCGTCGGACGTGTAGTGCCGCAGCGCGCTCGCGTTGAGCGGCCAGTGGAGCATGAAGACGTCCACATGGTCGGTCTGCAGGCGGGCAAGGCTGGCCTCGCAATGCCGGCGCACGTCGGCGGCGTAGGCGTGGTCGGGCTGGAGTTTCGTGCACACGATGGCGGCGTCGCGCCGCCCGCGCAGCGCGAGGCCGAGGGCGGATTCGCTGGTACCGTCGTTGTAGGTCTCGGCCGTGTCAAAAAAATTTGCGCCCAGCTCCAGCGCGCGGCCGACCACCGCGTCCACGTCGTGCTGGCTCTGCGGCCCCCAGTACGTGCCGCCGCCAAACGTGAAGCAGCCGACGCCGAGCACGGGTAGCGAAAGCTCGGTGGCGCCGGCGCGGCGGCGGGGCAGGGTGGTGGAGGGCATGGCCCGACCCAAACGCAAACCTCCCGCGGACGGAACCCCCATTTTCCCCGCCGCCAGCTCTGAAACCCCGCCCTGTCCCAATCCGGTTTGTAACGTATTATATTACGAGACCTCTGAACAACGGGGGTGCCAGCCAAGAAGGAGCATGAAGGGCGGGTTTTGTTGGTCTAACCAAGCGGAAGCTGGCGCGGGCTTGGAGGGTTGAGGCTTGGGGGGGGTCGCAATGCGCGAGTTTTCTGAATGCGGGGTCAGGCTGCGGCCACGGTGACCCACCGGCGGAGGTTCCAAGCGAGGCATTTGAGC
>CANJLB010000039.1 GCA_947475065.1 Opitutia bacterium
CCCGCTAGGGTCCACCATCCAGAAGATAGGTCAGCGTCAGGTACCGCGCTTCGCGCGATGAGGTTGGTTTCAGCCAGTGAGTCCCAAGGCTTTCGGAAAGAAACCGTCAAGATTTGGGCGCGCAAAAGGCGGCTCGAGCCGACATTCGTCAGAAACGACTTCATTTCTAACTCGTCTCCTTGGGAAACCGTTTTCTCCCCTTGCTGCGCCTGCAAAATCCAGTTTCGGAGCGGTTCGAGCCGACCGGTCTTGGTTCTCTCCAAGGCGATGCTTTGGGACTCCACCTCGACCTTTTGCGGGACGAGGGACTTTTTCATTTCCTTGAACTCGGCGATGTCAAGGGAGCCATCGGTGAAGGCGCATTGAGGCGGTCAATTTTCGCCTTCACGGAGGCGAGCTTGATCCTTAGCCGGTCAATCTGCGCCTGATTCATGGCGGAGCCGTCGGCTTCCCATCCTGTCCGTCGCCCCGAATGGTCGGACTGAAAGCGAGGTCGCCGCAGGCATCCGAGCGTCAGGCCGACGGTTCGGGGCGGGACTCTTCCGGAACCCGCTTTTTGCGGGTTCAACCCGTCCGTTTTTGGCATCTGCGATAAAGGACATTCATGTCCTTAAATCCGTCCAACCCCGTCCGTGTTTTCAGTTTTCTCGTGGCCGAGTGAATCCTGTTTCAACTGCATGAGTCCGGCTCAGGGATAAAAGCCGGACCTGGGCCGGTAGCAGCAGCCAGGCCGAAACAAAATAGCATTTGACGCCCCATTGGGCCGGGCGAGGCTGTAGGTGGATTATGCTGGGCCAATTTCATGGGCCTGCCATGATTCAAGACCCATGAAGCCCCATCAGTTTTACCCTGCCATTTTGCTGGGCTTGGCGTCGGCGCTACCGGCGCAGGCCGCATCGTCGGCCAATGAGGTCAGGCCGCCGCCCATGTTTCAGAAATACTGCTTCGAGTGCCACGGGCTCACCAAGCCCGAGGCCGAACTGAGCATCGAGGGGCTGCTCGCGCAGCCGTCCGCCGGCGCACATGCCGACCAGTGGGAAAAGGTCGTCGATATGCTGGAGAGCGCCGAGATGCCGCCGAAGGAGGCGAAGCTGCACCCGACCGCCCCCGAGCGCGCGGCCGCAGCGGCGTGGGTGCGCTCGACCTTGAAAACCTACGCGGACGCGCACGCGGGCGAACCGGGGCGCGTGACGGTGCGGCGGCTGACGAGCGGCGAATACGCCTACGCGATCCGCGACCTGACCGGTGTTGACATCAGGACTGGCATCGAGGCGTCAAGCGACTCGGTCGGTGGCGAAGGCTTTACGAATTTCGGTGACGTGCAATTTGTGCAGGACGCAAGCATTGAGCGCTATCTCGAGGCGGCGAAACAGGTGGCCGAGCATGCGGTCATCGGCGCCGGCCCGCTGGAGTTTTACACCGATCCGGGCAAAACGGGGATGGAGCTGTTTGCGTTGAACCGGATCAATGCGATCCATGAGAGCCGGGGCTTTCGCGTCGTGTCGGGCGAAGGCGGCCGGCCCTTCGGCCTGGATCAATATGGCAAGGCCTTCTACGTCGCGTGGTTTTTCAAAAACCGCGCGGCCTTGGGCGAACCGAAGGTGACGCTGCGCGAACTGGCGGGCAGGGAAGGGATCCAAGGGCGGTTTGCGGAGCATATCTGGTCGGTCGTCAACCAGCCGAAACTCGGCTACCCGAGCGGGGAGATGGTGGATTTTTGGAAAACGATCGCGGCCCCGACGGCCGATGTGAAGGCGTCCATCACGCAGGCGCGCGCGGGCTGCGATGAGCTCTACAGATACCTCACGACGTGGCCGAGCTGGTTCTTCGGGCGTGGCGACGTGGCGGCCGGCGGCGCGGGTGACGAGAGTCCGCTGATTTTCGACGACAAGTCACTCAAGGTCGAGCCGGCCCACGCCTACACCTACGCCTTGGGCGGCGCCGGCGGCGCCGGCGCCGCGCGCGGTGTCCGTGGCGGGGGGCGCGGGCGCGGGGCCGGCGCGGGCGCGGGCGCGGCGGCGCCGGCGGCAAACACGCCGCTGAAGGTTTTTCTTTCATTCGAGAACCTCAACCCCAGCCCCGGCGTGAAGTCCGTGGTCATCTGGCGCAATGCGCGCGTGGTCACGCGCGGCCCGGTGGCCGCCGGGGCCGGGGCCGGGGCCGGGGCAGGGGGCGGGCGTGGTCGGCGCGGCGGCGCGGCCGCGGCAGGGGCAGCCGCGAACAATGCCGGAACCGTCGGAGAGGTTTTGGTCCCGGAAATACCGGCAGCGGCAGGCGTGGACGTGATCCCGACCGTGGTCCCCGTGGCCGCAGCCGCTGGCGGCGCCCGCCGGGGCGCGCCCGCCGGGACGATTCTTACCTCGCAGCCGTTGCGCATGCTGCTCACGCCCGACGCGGCGACGGCGCTGGCGTTTGGCAAAAGTCCCGACGGCAGCACGATGGGGCCGGACGATTTTGCGACGACGGGCACCGTGGCGATTGAGCTCGTCCCGCCGGCGGGCGGCACCGCCGAGCTGCAGGTGGACGCCGAACTCGGCGCGGACCGCAACGGTGTGGTGCGTCTCGTGGTTTCCAACAACGTCGAGGGGAGCGTCCCCGCTCGGGGCGCGCAGGCGCGCGTGCTGATCGGCGATCCGGTGAGCGCAGGCTACAAGACTTTCCGCGCGGGCATCGCGGAATACGTCTCGCTGCTGCCGCCCAATTCGCACGGCGAGGCGAACCCGGCCGACAAGGATCCGGTGCCGCTGCCCTTCGACAGCACCTACAACACCCCCGAGCACGACGCGTTTGTGCTCAAGGTGAAATACCAGCGCAACGACTCCTTTGTGGCGGCGAACATGGTGGACGAGCCCGAACGCATCCGGCTGGAACAGGCGTGGAGCGACCTCTACGCTTCCTTTCCCTATCACAACGCCTACCTCGGCCTGCTGATTGACCACTACAATCTGAAGCTGAAGAGTCCCCGCATCCAGGACCTCGACCGGGCCCAGATCGCCGCGCTGCCCGCCGAGGCGCGCCCGCATGTCGCGGCGCTCCGCGCGCACTACGATGAGGTGATGAAGGCGCAGGCGCGCGCCGAGCCCGGCCACATTGATGACGTCATCGCGTTTGCCAGCCGCGCGTGGCGGCGGCCGCTGACGGCGGCGGAGAAATCGGGCCTGCGCTCGTTTTACCAGCGGTCGCGCAAGGAAAACGCGCTCGACCATGACGGCGCCATCCGGGCGGTGATCGCCCGCGTGCTCGTCGCCCCGGCCTTCCTCTACCGCGTCGAGACCGTGGCGAGCCGCTCGGAAAAACCGCTCGATGGCTGGGAACTGGCGAGCCGCATGAGCTTCTTCCTGTGGTCGTCCATCCCCGACGAGGAATTGCGTCGCGCCGCGGCTGCGGGCGAGCTGGAAAAACCCGCGCTGCTCGCTAAGCAGGTCAGGCGCATGACCGCCGACCCGAAGGCGCGCCGGCTCTCCACGGAGTTTTTCGGCCAATGGCTGGGCTTCTACCACTTCGACGAATATCGCGGTGTAGACACGGGCCGGTTCCCGGAGTTCACCGACGAGGTGCGCTCGGCGATGTTTGACGAGGCGGTCTCGACCTTCGAATATCTCGTCCGGCAGGAGCGCCCGATGAAGGAGATGCTCTACGCCGACTACACGTTTCTCAACCAGCCGCTGGCGGATTTTTACGGCATCGCCCGGGATGTGCATTCAGCCGGCAAGGTGGTGAAAGTCGAGGGTGCAAACGCCTTTGACCGTGGTGGCGTGCTGCGCCTCGGCTCGGTGCTGACCGTGACATCCGCCCCGCTCCGCACCAGCCCCGTGAAGCGTGGTGACTGGGTGCTGCGGCGCATCCTTGGCACGCCCACGCCGCCGCCGCCGGCTGACGCCGGAACGATCCCGCGCGACGACAAGGCTTTTGGCGGCCAGACCCTCCGCGAGCAGATGACCGCCCACAAGCGCAACCCGACCTGCGCCGCCTGCCACCTGAAAATTGACCCGCTGGGCTTCCCGCTCGAAGGCTTCGACGCCGTCGGCCGGACGCGCGAACAATACTCGGATGGAAAGCCCGTGGACTTGACTGGCGAGTTTGCCGACAAAACGGTCATCACCGGCACGGACGGGCTCCTGAAATATCTGGGAACGCAGGACGCCCAGGTCGTGAAAACGCTCTCGCGGAAAATGCTCGGTTACGCGCTGGGCCGCACGGTACTGGCATCCGATCGGTCGCTGCTCGAGGAAATGGCGGCGGCCGGGGGCAACGCCACGTTCTCCGAGCTGGCGGTGAAAGTCATCGCCAGCCGCCAGTTTCGCAATCACGCCTCCGGCGAGGATGGGGCTGGACAAAATGCCCGCACCACCGCCAGTATCGCAACCGGTAGCCGCCCGCCCTCACTTTAATCTAGGTTCATCCTCCCTTCCCATGAGCAGCCCTCCCCACTCACTGCAGACTTCACGGCGTCATTTTCTGCGCGGCATGGGTGTCGCGCTCGCGCTGCCTTGGATGGAGTCGCTGCCGCTGCTCGGGCAGGTTGCAACCTCGGCCGCGAAGGCCGCGAACAAGCCGCCGCTGCGGATGGGCATCGTTTATTTCTCGAACGGCGTCGAGCCGCAGCAGTGGTGGGCCGAGGGCAGCGGCGCAGACATGCAGCTCGGCCCCGGAGTGCTGCCGATGATGCCGCACCGCGAGGACATGGTTTTTATCCAGGGCCTCTATAACCAGACTGCCGCCTCGTCCTCCAGCCCTCACCTTGGCCGCATGAACCTGCTGTCGGGCGAAACCGTCAGCCTGGACCCGAGCGTGATCCGGGTCGGCACCTCGATGGATCAGGTCGTCGCCGCGCAGATCGGCGGCCGCACCCCGATCTCCAGCCTCGCGCTCGGCATTGAGCCCAATGAGCTGCGCCTTGAGGACGGCCTCTCGATGATCTATGGCTCCAGCCTGTCGTGGGTCTCGCCCACCAAGCCGGCGACCAAGGAAATCTATCCTGCCCGCACGTTCGACCGCTTGGTGGGCGACGGCACGGGCCGCAAACTGGATCGCAGCATCCTCGATGAAATCCGGCAGGACTCGCAGAACCTGAAGCCGAAAATCAGCCGCGACGACAACATCAAGCTCGCCGAATACCTCGAGTCCATCCGCGACATCGAAAAACGCATCGAGCACGCGGCCAAGGAAGAGCGCCTTGAGGGCTGGCGCCCGACGCTGACGCAGCCCGACATGCCCCGCCCCAAGGACGAGCTGCCGCAGAACATTCCGGATCACATGAAGCTGATGCTCGATCTGACCGTGCTTGCCTTTCAAATGGACAAGACGCGCATCGCGACGCTCATGCTGAACAACGACCTTTCGCAGATGAACTTCAAGTTCATCGAGGGCGTGCATGGCGCGCTGCATCTCGACATCACGCATCACAAGCAGAACCAGGAGCTGGCGACGATGCATCTCAAGACGAACCAGTATCACCTCGCACAGTTCGCCTACCTCGTGCAGCGCATGAAGGACCTCAAGGAGGGCGACAGCACGATGCTCGACAACTCCCTCCTAATGTGCGCCTCGAGCCTCTTCGACGGCGACGCCCACGGCGCAACCCAGCTCCCCATCATACTCGCCGGCAAAGGTGGCGGCTCGCTCAAGACGGGCCGCGTGCTCGACTACCTCGATCAGGAAAACAACGGCCGCCGCGTCTGCAGCCTGCACCTCTCGCTCATGGACCGCATGGGCGTGAAGCTCGACCGCTTTGGCGACACCGACCAGCGCCTCGCCGGACTGTGAAGTGGTGCCCCTCCGCGTGGAGTGAACTTCCTCCAGGCCTAAACCGGGGCTGGGTGAGGCTTGTCTTGGGCGGTCAGTCCCAATTTGAGGTAGTGAGCGCGGGTTCGATCCGGCATTTGGTCGGGATCCCCTATAATTTGGGAGAAAGGGGTTGCTGGTTCGGTTTCCTATGTGCCGGCAGGCCTGTTTGGCCATAAAGCCGACCACAATTGAAGCAGAGATACGACCGCCCAAGCGATGAGCGGCCCAGTCAAAGCCATGGTTCGGGGCGCCGCTTCCAGGCTTGCGTTGGCCGGCCTTGCGGCTTGATTTGGGCATCATGTTTTCACCCCGCGCCACTGGCTGCCGTGCTGGCTGGTCTGGCCCTTTTGCAACCGGCTTTCTCTTTTGTTTGCTGATGATCTCGCGTGGTCGGGCTGCGCCGGTCGTTGTGCAGGCGGAGTCGGGCACACTTGGGACGAGTTTTTCATCGGCAGTCTCGTCGGGCGTGGGTTTCGTTACGGTCACCGGCACCTCGGCCGGTAGCAATCCCGGCAGCGCGGCCCGCGTGATCACGTATAGTGTCACGCTTCCGGCGACGGGCGTGTATGAGCTTTACGCCCGCATGCGCGTCGGCGCGGGCGCGGGCAATGACGACAGTTTTTTTTACGCCGCCAGCTTTGGCGTGAAGTCGTCCACGACCAATGCGGACTGGATCACGGTCAACAACCTCAGCACGGCCGGGTTCACGGCAGCGGGTGACACGGTGGTCGGCTCCGGCACGGTATCGGCCACGGGGGTGTGGAAATGGGTGCGGCTCTCGTCCTTCAACGGCGGCACAGCCCCGGTGCAGTTCCTCCTCAGCTCGGGCTCATCGCTGACGCAGACGTTCCAGATTGGCGGGCGCGAGGATGGGCTCGATCTCGACCGCTTCGTGTTCGCCGCCGCCGGCACGACGTTCACGGTGGGCGACCTCGACAACGGTCTCGCCGGCACAGTGCCGGCGGCGTTTGCGCCGACCGGTCCGCCCGCTGCGACGGGCAAGCCGAAGTTCGTCGGCAGCGTCCACGGCACCGTGTCGGTGAGCAACTTCACGCACTATTGGAATCAGGTCACGCCGGAGAACGCCGGCAAGTGGGGCAGCGTCGAAGGCACGCGCAATGTGATGAACTGGACGCAGCTCGATGCCGCCTATAATTTCGCCAAGGGCAACGGCTACCCTTTCCGCCTGCACACGCTCATCTGGGGCAACCAGCAGCCGTCTTGGATTGAGACGCTCTCCGCCGCCGACCAGCTCGCCGAGATCACGCAATGGTTTGACGCCGTGGCGGCACGTTATCCGGCGATTGATTTCATTGATGTCGTCAACGAGCCGCTGCACGCCCCGCCCAACGCGACGGGCAGAGGCAACTATATCAATGCCCTCGGCGGAACGGGCGCCTCCGGCTGGGACTGGGTGCTCACGGCCTTTCGGATGGCGCGGCAGAGGTTTCCGCAGGCGAAACTCTGCCTCAACGACTACAATGTGGTCAACAGCACGGCCTCGGCGCAAAACTACGTCGCCCTGATCCAGCTCCTAAAAAATGAGAGCCTGATTGACGGGGTTGGCATCCAGGCGCACGCCTTCGAGACCACGGGCACGGCGGCGACCATCAAAGCCAACCTCGATCTCATCGCCGCGACCGGCGTGCCCGTTTATATCACGGAGCTGGATGTGGACGGGCCGACGGATGCGGCACAGCTCGCCGGCTACCAGAAAATTTTCCCCATCTTCTGGGAGCATCCGTCGGTGCAGGGCATCACGTTCTGGGGCTACCTGCCCGGCATGTGGCGCACCACCCAGGCCGCCTACCTCGCCTATGCCAACGGCGCGGAGCGCCCCGCGCTGACGTGGCTCAAGGCCTACGTCGCCAACAACCGCCCCGCCGTCGTGGCGGCGCAAACGCTCGTGGTCGCCAGGACTGCCGCCGCCGGCGCGACGGTTGGCACGGTGCAGGCGGCCGATGCCGACGCGGGCACGACGTTTCAAAACTGGCAGATCAGCGGCGGCACCGGCGCTGGCGTCTTCGCCATCAACGCCACGACCGGCGCGATCACCGTGAGCAACAGCGCGCTGCTAGCCGCGACGACCACGGCCGCCTACACGCTCACCGTCTCAGTGGCCGACAGCTTCACTGCCAGCGCGGGTGAGAGCCTGACGGTCGCCGTCGCCCAACCTTTTGCCAACTGGATCGCCGCCGCCGGTCTGACGGGCCCGGCGGCCGGGGCCACGGCCGATGCCGACGGCGATGGCGTGCCCAATCTGCTCGAATACGCGCTCGGCCGCCTGCCCAACGTCGCCGAAAACGCGCCGCCCATCACGATGGTGCAGGAGGGAGCGAACTTGGTCTGTCGTTACACCCGCCCCAAGACCACCACCGGCCTGACCTACCAGTTCCAGTCCTCCAATGACCTCGTCAGCTGGACGCCCGTCGCCGCCGCCCCTGTGGTCGAGTCCACCTCGGCGTTGTTCGATACCATGGTTCTCGCATTGCCGGCCGACGTGCCGCGCTACTTCCTGCGCTTGCAAGTGACGCAGCCTTGAGGCGCACGCGGCAGGGCAGGGGGGGCTGAACCCGGTCCGATCGGGTCGCCCCGCTCCACGCTCCAAGCTTGCGCCCGCCGCCGCCGCCCGCTGACTCAGCCGCATCATGTCCACTTCCCGCGCCGACGGCCGCAAGCCCGACCAGCTACGCCCCATTGCCTTCGAGGCAGGCATCGCGCCGCATGCCACCGGATCGGTGCTCGTGTCGTTTGGCGCGACGCGGGTCATCTGCGCCGCCACCATCGAGCCCAATGTCCCGCTCTGGATGAAGCAGCAGAGGGTCCCCGGCGGCTGGCTCACCGCCGAATACTCCATGCTCCCCTACTCGACGCACGACCGGAAGCCGCGGGAGATTTCCAAGGGCCGGCCCGACGGCCGCAACATCGAGATCCAACGCCTGATCGGCCGCTCGCTTCGCGCCGTGATTGACCTGAACAAGCTCGGGCAGAACACGCTCTGGCTCGACTGCGACGTGCTGCAGGCCGACGGCGGCACGCGCACCGCGAGCATCACCGGCGCGTTTCTCGCCGCCCGCCTCGCCGTGCAAAAGCTGCTCGACGCGAAAAAAATCGCCGAGAACCCGCTGGTGGACTCGGTCGCCGCGGTGAGCGCCGGCATTTTCGGAGGGCAGGCGCTGCTCGACCTGAACTATTTTGAGGACAAGGACGCCGAGGTGGACGCCAACATCGTGATGACCGGCCGCGGCCAGTTCGTCGAGGTGCAGGGCAGCGGGGAGGAGGCGACCTTCACTCCGGAGCAGCTCCAAACCCTGCTGACCCTCGCCCAGTCGGGCCTGAAGGAACTCGCCGCGTTGCAGGCGACGTTTTTGGCGAAGCAGTTGCTGAAAATGTAGCTGCGGCCGCCGACCCCGGTTCCGGCCGTTGGGCCGCCGCTCGCCGGCGTGCCGCTCAGTTCCGAGGTCTCGGTGAGCGCACGCGTCCCGCCGACGCCTCGGAAACCCTTGGCGAGACGCCAAGGGCAGCCTGCGGGACGCAGGCGCTCCCCGATCCCCTTGAGCGTTGAAAGTTGAATGTTCAGCGTTGGACGTTGAATATCGTCCTCCGTGTCGCACGCCGAGCAACATTTTCACTGGACTTGGGATCTTCAGGCCCCGCCCGAAGCGCTCTGGCCGCTGGTGTCCAACACCGACCGGTTCAACCGTGACTGTGGCTACCCACATGTAACCGTCATCACACCGCCGGCGGTCGAGGTCAAAAAAATCACTAACGCCCGCCGCCTCCGGGCGAGCGTCGCCGGCAACACCATCGAGTGGGACGAACTCGCCTTCGAGTGGCTCGTGCCGGTGCGATATGGCGTCGAGCGCACCTACTACAGCGGGCCGGTCGCAAAAATGCACATGTTCTGCGAACTCGTCCCATGTGCCGGCGGCGGCACCACGCTCACCTACGACATGCGGCTCACCCCCTCGGGGCTGTTGGGCCGGCTCGCGCTGCCGTTTTTTATCGGCCGGCAGGCCCGGGCGACGACCGAGCGCGTGTTTCGCCGCTACGACGAGTTTGCGCTCGCCGGCCTGCGCATTTCGCAGCTCGCCCAAAAACCACGCCTTGCCGACGGCGCGCCCGCCCGTCTTGCCGCCACCGCCCGCGCGCTGGTCGCCGAAGCCCGCCAGCCCGCGGCGCTCGTGGAAAAGCTCACGGCCCATCTCGCCGCCGCCGACGATCTCGCGCTCATGCGCCTTCGCCCCTATGCGCTCGCCGACGAATGGCGCACACCCCGCCGCGATGCGCTCCATCTTTTCCTTCATGCCACGCGGGCCGGGCTGCTCGATTTTAGCTGGGACATGATCTGCCCGCACTGCCGGGGCGCGCAAAAGCCCGCCGCCTCGCTCGCGGGTGTCACATCCGTCGCCCACTGCGAGTCTTGCGATATGGATTTTGCCACGAACTTTGACCAATGCGTCGAGCTCACCTTCACGCCGAACGCCGCCGTCCGCACCGTCACACGTGCGGACTACTGCGTGGGCGGCCCGCAGGTCACCCCGCACATCGTCGCGCAGCAGGCTCTGGCCTCCGGCGAGCGGCGGGTGCTGCCCATTGCGCTCAAGTCCGGCCGCTACCGTCTGCGCGCGCCGGGAGTGGCCGCGCAGCATGCCTTCCGGGTCGCATCCGGCGCCACGCGCTCGCTCCGGCTCGACCTAGGCCTGCCCTCGGCGGCGGGCCTGTCCGGTCCGCCGTTTGGTGAGCCGGCCGTTGCGCCCGACGGTGAGCTCGTCCTCGTCAACGCGACCGATGCCGCGAGCCTCGCCATCGTCGAGCACATGGCGTGGAGCGATCAGTCCACGACCGCCGCCGAAGTCACCTCGCTCCAGCTTTTCCGCGATTTGTTTTCGCGCGAAGTGCTGCGGCCCGGCGAGCAGATCAGCGTCGGCACGATGACAGTCGTATTTACCGACCTCAAAAACTCCACTCAGCTCTACCGCGACATCGGCGATGCGCCGGCCTTCGGTCGCGTCCTCACGCACTTTGAAATTCTGAAGTCCGCCGTCGCCGCCGAGGGCGGGGCCATCGTGAAGACGATGGGCGACGCCATCATGGCGGTCTTCCCGCGTCCGGTGGCCGCGCTGCGCGCGATGCAACAAGCCCAGCGGCATCTCGCGTGGCCGCAGAATTTTTCGCTGCCGGCCGGCGTGACGGTGCCGCCTTCGTCGCGGAAACCGCTCGCCCTGAAGGCCGGCCTGCACTGCGGTCCCTGTCTCGCCATCAACCAGAACGATCGTCTCGACTATTTTGGCACCACGGTGAATCTCACCGCGCGTCTTTGCGGCCTTTGCACCGGCACTGACCTGATTCTCTCCTCCGCCGTGTGCACCGATGCCGAGGTCGCTGAGCTGCTCGCCCGGCAGGCAGGGAAGGTTTCCTGCCTGCCCGAGCGCGCCACGCTCAAAGGTTTTGGCGAAATGGCTTTCGAGGTCTGGCGGCTGAGTGGTGGCGATATCCCGGGATAGCATCTGCAGTCCGGGATCAGCCACCCTGCTACCCTGCAGATCACTTGGACCATGCAGAGCCCGGCCGAAGGATGAATTAGGACACCCTGTCCTTTTGCGGGCGGCGGGCTGATCGTTCGCCACGGTGAGAACGGCCGGTGGTTTTGGATGTCCTTGGGGGCGCGCGGCCTAGCCTGCGCCGTTGCCGTCCGTCCGATTGGCAAAGATCATTTTGCCGCCGGCGGTGGGGAGCACGCTGATGATTTCCACCGCGACACGCTGGCCCAGCACTGCCCGGCCGGCGTTGACGACGACCATCGAGCCATCCTCCAGGTAGCCGACGGCCTGGCCTTCCTCCTTGCCCGGCTTGACGAGCTCAACCTCCAGCGTCTCGCCAACAAGGATCTCGGGGCGCAGTGCCTGCGCGAGGGTGTGAAGGTTGAGCCAAGGCACACCATGAAACTCAGCGAGTTTGGCGAGATTGTAGTCGGTGGTGAGAAGCTTCGCCTTCATCGCCTGCGCGAGGAAGACGAGCTTGGCGTCCACTTCGCCGGGACGGGCTTCGCTCTCGTTGATGCGGAGATCGAGGTGCTTGAGCTTGCGCAGGGCATTGAGCACATCCAGGCCACGCCGGCCGCGCGCTTGTTTCACGAGGTCGGCGGAGTCGGCCACACCCTGCAGCTCACGCAGCACAAAGCGCGGAATGACGAGCGCGGCACCGAGGAAGCCTGTCTGGCACACGCGGGCGATGCGGCCGTCAATCAGCGCGCTGGTGTCCACCACGACGAGGGGAGTCTCGACCTCATGGGGCACAAAACGCACGTAGGGGATGACGAGGTTGAACTCGTCCTTGCCGCGCAACGCGATAACCGCGCAGAGGTAGGGCAGGATGATGAAAAGCCCGAGGCGCACGAGGTAGATGTTTTCCCGGTCGCCCATTTCCAGGAGCGGAGAGGAACCGATCAGATGTGCGATGAGCGCGCCGACACCGATCCCAAAGGTGACCGCCGACAGCCCGCGGAGGGAAAAGCCCTTCAGCAAAATGTCCACGAGGACCACCAGCACGCCGATGGACAGTCCGATGAAAATGGCCCGCCCGCGATAGCCGTCCCAGGCGGTGATCGTGTAACACACGAGCCAGCCGGCCGCCGCGCAGAGCGCGACGAACACGAGACGGATGGGCAGCAGGGTTTTGTTCATGACAACGGGTCGCCTCAGCCACGCAACAGCCACACCAGCCAGGGCAGCACGATCAGCCCGGCCATGAGCACAAACAGCAGCCGCCGTGCGCGGCGGGCGTTGGCGAGATCGGCCTCGCTGGGGTCGGGTTGGCTCATGTCCGGCAGGCTCGCGGGGCGGTGCGAAGGTGACAATCCAATTGTGCGCGCCGCGCCGCTCCCGGGCGCGCTCATCGTGACGGTTGCGCCTCGCCGGCGGAGTTGGACATGGCGGGGGTCGCGCCGGGGGCGCCCAAGGTCAGGTCGGCCGCCTCGGCCACGAAGCGGAAGCCGATGTGGCGCGCGCGGTCATTTTTGGACCTCAGTTCGCTCGCCATGGTGGCGAGCGCGGCGGCAGAATCCTGATAGCTGCCGCCGGCCACGGGCGCGACATCCGCCGGCCCGGCGACGCCCAGCCATTCGGCGACGTTGCCCAGCAGGTCGTAAAACCCGGTGGCGTTGGCTGGCAGCTTAGCCACGGGTTGGGGCGCGTCCGGGCTGCGGTCGCGGCTCCAGCCGGCGGGCTGCGGGCCGGGGCCGAGCGCGGCGCGATACTCCGCCTCCTCCGGCAGCCGCACGGGCAGGCCGAGCAGCCACGAAAGCTGCGTGCAAAACGTGCCCGCCTCGTGCCAGCTCACCGAGTCCACCGGCCGGGTGGAGCCGGGGTTGGGGCTGGGGTTGCCGCCGGTCACAAGCTGGTAGAGCGCCTGGGTGACCTCTGTTTTGAACAGCGCGCGGTCGGTGCCGCCGGGGAGCCGCAGCAGGCCGGCATAGGCCAGACGCTGGATTTCGGGCAGGTCGCGCCGGCGCGCGGCGAGGTATTCCGTCTTGGCCTTTAGCACCGGGTCGAGCCGGGTGCTTTTGGGGAAATTGGCGAACAGCCGGCTCGTTGCGCGCCAGGCCTCGTCGATCTTTTGCGCGGCTTCAGCAGGGCGGCGCTGCCGGGCGAGGTCGGCGATGGCGCGGTCGAGCGTGGTCAGCAGCGTGACGGTCGGGCCGGAGGCGGCGGTCTGGCGGCGGACTTCCAGCGTCTCGACCCGGTCGGCGGAAGCGAACTCGCTGAGCGGAAATTTCCGGTTGATGCCCATTTGTGCCTCGCGGGCGTCCAGAAACGCCGCGGTTGCCTCGGCGTCCCGGCCGGCGGCGAGCGCAACTTCCCCTGTGCGTTCGCGGTCCTCGCTGTCGGCCCGGAGGCCGGCTGCGCCAAAAGACTCGATCTCGGCGGCGATCAGATCGACCGCGCGGGTGCTGGCATAAGGCGTGGAGGGATAGTCGTGGTTGATCCGGTCCTGCAGGGAGCGAGCGCGGTTGTAGGCGGCGACGGCGGCGGGCACGCGGCCGGCGGCGGCGGCGGTGCGGGCTTCGTCGAGCGCCGCTTCGAGCTCAAGGTGGACGGTTTCGGCCTGGGCCTGGGCCAGCTCCAGTTGCAGCGAGTTTTCGCGGCTGTTGCTCTTGAGGCCGGTCTCGGCTCCACTGGCATTGACCTCGTGCTGGAGGCGCAGCGCCTCCTGGAGCGGAGCGGCCGCCTCGGCGAGCCGGCCCGCGGCCAGCGCGGCCTCGCCCTCGGCGGTGAGTCGGGCGATCTGCGGGAGCAGATCCTGCACGCGGAAATTTTCCACCTCGGTGTCGAGGCGGCGCTGCCGGGCGGTCTGCTTTTCGTCGGCATCGGCGATCAGGCGGACGAGCTGGCGCTGCTTTTGCGCGGCCTCCTTGAGCGCGGCGAGGGCGGCGGCCGGGGGCGGGGCGCCGGCTGCGACCGGGGTGTCGCGGTAGATTTTCTCCAACGCGGCGATTTCGGCGGCGAGTTTCTTCACCGCAGGATCCTTTGGGCTGAGCGCCGGCGATTGGTCGGCCCTGGGTGCGGCGGGCGGCCGGAAATGAAAGTTTGCGGCGACCAGGCCCACAAATGCGAGCAGCGACACAACCCAGGCCCAATGGCGGGCGACGGTGCGTGCAAGTTTTTTCAAGAAAGCTCCCATGCGGATGGCGGGCGGTTATCAAAAAGCCGTCCGGACAAAAGGCAATGCGTTCCTGCGCAGGTGCGCGACAGGCTCGACAAACACCGGTGCCGCCCGTTTCCATCGGTCGTGCTGGACAATCTTGTCATCCTCGCTCCAGGCCTGCTCGGCGGGTCCGTCGCCCGCGCTGCGCGCGAGCGCGGCCTCGCCCGGCGTATCACGGTCTGGGCGCGCCGGCCCGAGACGCGGCTCGCCCTGCGCGGCCAACCATGGTGCGATGCGGTCGCCGACACGGCCGGGGCTGCGGCCGCCGGTGCCACGCTTGTGGTGCTCGCTGCGCCGGTGGACAGGATCGCGGGCCTTGCGCGCGACATCGCGCCGCACCTGCCTGCCGGCGCGCTTGTGACCGATGTGGGCAGCGTGAAGGGCGAAATCTGCCGCCTCGCCCACACGGCGCTCGCGCCCCGGGCGCACTTCGTCGGTGCGCACCCGATGGCCGGTTCCGAGAAAACCGGCTGGGAACACGCCAGCGCCGGACTGTTTTCCCTACGAACCTGCTTTGTCACGCCGCTGCCCGGCACGGACACCGCCGCGACCGAGGCCGTGGTAAAGTTCTGGCATGCGCTCGGGGCGGAGCCCGTCACCGTTTCGCCCGATGCGCACGACGAGATCGTCGCGCACATCAGCCACCTGCCACAGGTGCTCGCGTCCGTGCTCGGCGGGTTTCTCGCCGCCAAAAATCCTGCGTGGCGCAACTATGCAGGCGGCGGCCTGCGCGACACCACCCGCATCGCCGCCAGCGACCCGCAGATCTGGCGTCCCATTCTCGAGCAAAACCGCGAGGAAATCCTCCGCGCGCTGCGCCAGTTTCAGGATGAGCTGCAAGTCATGCAGGCCGCGCTCGCCAACCGCGACTGGCCCGAGGTGACCGCCCGCCTCGAACGCGCGAAAAATTGGCGCGACCAATTCCGTCCCGCGCCATGACCACGCTGCCTCCCGTTCTGCCCATCGTCCCGTTCACAAAGCCCGCGCGCGGCGAGGTCACGCTGCCTGGCTCAAAGAGCATCACCAACCGCGCGCTCCTGCTCGCTGCGCTCTGCGACGGCCCCGTCACGCTCACCGGCGCGCTTTTCAGCGAGGACACTGAGATCATGGCCGAGGCACTGAACCGGCTGGGCATCGTGGTGAAGTCTGACCCGGCGGCAAAGAGCTTCCACGTTGCCGGCCAAGGTGGGAAAATCCCCGCGCCATCGGCGGACATCTTTGTCGGCAACGCCGGCACGGCGGCGCGCTTCCTTACCGCGCTCTGCGCTGCCGCTAAGGGCGGCGTGTATCGTCTCGACGGCGTCCCGCAGATGCGGAAGCGGCCGATGAAGGGCTTGATCGACGCGCTCCGCTCGCTCGGCGCCGATATTCGCTGCACGGGCGAAGAGAGTTTCTTCCCGCTGGAAGTCCATGCCGGAGGCTTGTGGGGTGGCAAAGTCGCCATTGATGCCAGCGAAAGCAGCCAGATGCTTTCGGCATTGATGATGGTCGCTCCGCTGGCCACCAACCAGGTCTCCATCTCGATGCTGGGAGGCGTGCGCTGGCCATTTGTGCGGATGACCGAAACAATGATGCAGGCATTTCAGTCCGACATGACGCCAGCGGTCACCCATCTTTCCGAACAAAGTGTCCGTGTGACGAAAGCCTCCTACGCGATGCCAGGCATCTCGCATGCCATCGAGCCGGACGCCACGGCAGCTAGCTACTTCATGGCATTGCCGTTGGCGGTTACGCGGCGTGGAGCTATTTGCCTGCGTGGATTTCACGTCAATCATCGCAGCCGGTCGCTTCAAGGGGATGTGCGATTTGCCGATGTCGTGGAGGGGTTGGGCTGTGGGGTATTCTCAAAGCCCACAGGAACTGAAATCATGTTCTCTGGTTTGGCTCATCAAGTCGGTAGTCAGCCGCGCACCCGAGAATTTAACGAGTTCTCCGACACCTTCCTCAGCCTCGCCGCCATCACGCCGCTGCTCGACGGGCCGACGAGCATCACCGGCATCGGGCACACGCGGAAGCAAGAGACGGACCGCGTCGCCGGTATGGCGAACGAGCTCCGCAAGCTCGGGCAAGGCGTCATCGAGAAGCACGACTCGCTCACCGTCGCGCCCGACCTCGCGGAACTGCGCCGGCTCGCGGCGGCGGCGGTGGGCCAGCAGCTTGAAATCGAAACCTACAAGGACCACCGTTTTGCCATGAGCTTCGCCATCCTGGGTTGCCACGACCTGCTCGGCGACGGCCGACCGTGGCTCGCCATCCGTGACCCCGCCTGCTGCGCGAAAACATTTCCCAACTTCTTTGACGTGCTCGCCAAAGTCCGGAAAGACTCGCACGCTGACACCCGACCATGACCTCCCCAAAATTCCTCATCGTCGCCATTGATGGTGGCGCGGCCTCCGGCAAGTCGTCCACCGCGCGTGCCCTCGCGGAACGATTCCACTTACTGCACGCTGACACCGGCTCCTACTACCGCGCGCTCACCGCCGAGCTGCTCCATCGCGGGGTGAAGCAGACGGATGCCGCCGCCGTACGCGCCGAGCTGGCCGACCTGAGGCTCGGCACCCAGATCGTCGGCCACAGCGCCGACATCAAAATCCACGGTGACAAGGTGCGCGAGGCCGACATCCGCAGCGCCGCCGTCAACGCCGCTGTCTCGCACTTCGCCGCGCTGCCCGGGGTGCGCGCCGCCTTGCTCCCCTACCAGCGCGGGCTGGCCGACGAGGCGCGGGCTGGCGGATTTCGCGGGCTTGTGATGGAGGGCCGTGACATCGGTTCGGTAATTTTCCCGTATGCCGACTTGCGCTTCTTTCTTCATGCGGACCCGGCGGAGCGAACCAACCGCCGCGTTCGAGAGGGCCAGGCCGACGCCGTGGCCGAGCGCGACCGGCTGGATTCGTCGCGTGAAAACGCGCCGTTCGTCTGCCCGACCGGTGCCATTGAGCTCGATTCGACACACCTGCCGCTGGAGGAGGTTGTGGAACGTCTCGCCCGTCTCATCACCGCCCGTCTACTCGGCGGATGAACGCGCCGGGCGCACATGACGGCATGGGGTTGGTCTACGCCGTGAGCCGCCTGGCGGCCGAAGCGGCACACGGGGCGTTTTTTCGGGGTGAACTCGTCGGGCTGGCCAACGTGCCGCAGACCGGGCCGTTTCTGCTCGCCGCCAACCACGCCAGCTTCCTCGATCCGCCGCTGATCGGCTGCCACGTGCTGCGACCCATCGCTTACTTCGCACGCAAGACGCTGTGGCAGCCCGGCCCCGCCGCGTGGTGGCTCGACGCGGTGGGCGCGATTCCCGTGGATCGTGACGGCTCCGACGTCGCTGCGATCAAAAGCGTGCTTCGCGCGCTCACCGCCGGTCGTGCGCTGGTGCTGTTTCCAGAGGGCACGCGCTCGACCGATGGTGCGCTGCAAGCGCCCAAGGCCGGTGTGGGGCTGCTGGCTTGCCGCGCACAGGTCCCGGTGGTGCCTGCTCGGATTTTCAACTCGCACCGCGCGCTCGGCCGCGACGGCGCGCTGCGACCCGGCACACCAGTATCGGTCGTCTACGGCCGCCCGCTCCTGCCTGCCGACTACGATGATCCGGCGGCAGGCAAGGAGCGCTACCAGCGTGCGAGCGAAAAAATCATGTCCGCCATCGCGGCCCTCCGCGAGCCGGTGCTGAACGTAATCTGAAAATTGAGGCTGATCGCTTCCAAATTACCTCGGGCGGGCGGCGGAGGCATGGCGTGGATTCAACACAAAATGACAGCCGGGCTAAGTTTCACTCCAGTCCGCACGCTTTGCGGGCGCGTTTGAGAACGGCGCTGGCGGTGGCGCGGGCGCGGAGCGCGCCGTCTTGGAGAACGGTTTCGACGTAGTCAGGATTCGCCGTCAGCTCGGCGCGGAGGGCGCGTGCGGTGGCGAAATAGCTCCAATAGTGCTCAAACAACGCCTTTTTAAGGTCACCGTAGCCGAGGCCGCCGTCACGGAGACGGTGTTCAAAATCGAGCGCGATGCCGGCCGGGGCGAAGAGTTTCAGGAGCTGGATGGCGAGATTCTTGTCGGCGTCGGGCTTGGGTTCGGCGGGGGTGCGGCTGTCCATCACGAGGCCCATGATTTTCTTGCGCAGGGTCTTCTCGTCGCCGAATAGCTCGATGGTGTTGCCGTAGCTCTTGCTCATCTTCTGACCGTCGAGGCCGGGAACCACGGCGCTCTCATCGCGGATTTTTGGCTCGGGCACGACAAAGGTCTCGCCGTAGGTCAGGTTGAACTTGATGGCGAGGTCGCGCGTGATCTCGACGTGCTGTTTCTGGTCGCGACCGACGGGGACAATGTTTGAGTCGTAGAGCAGGATGTCGGCTGCCATGAGCACGGGATACGCGAAAAGGCCGAAGCTGGGCGCCCGGTCCTTGGCGAGAGCGTCCTTGTAGGCGTGGGCGCGCTCAAGCAGGCCCATCGGGGCCAAGGTTCCCAGCAGCCAGGTCAGCTCGGTCACTTCGGGTACATCGGACTGGCGAAACAGGACTGTGCGCTTGGGGTCGAGCCCGCAGGCGAGCCAGTCTAGCGCGACCCCGCGCGTGAACTCAAGGCGCTGACGCGGATCGAACAGCGATGTCATCGAATGGTAGTCCGCAATGAAGTAAAACGCTTCACCCTGCGCCTGGAGATCGAGGGACGGCCTGATGGCGCCGAAATAGTTGCCGATGTGAGGGATGCCGGTGGGCTTGATGCCGGTGAGGATGCGGGTCGCCATTTTGGAATTTGGATTTGGGATTGTGGAATTCGGACTTTGGCAGGCGATTTTCCCTCCTTTTCTTAATCTTTATCTTTCGTCAGGAGGATTGGTAGAATGATCGAAGGAAGGAGAAATAGAAAGTGTAAGAGGAAAGAGACTGATTTTCAGTCGCGGCGGGGGAGGAGCGTCACGGTCTGGCGGGCCTTCGCAATGGTCTCCGCGGGAAGGAAGCCGCCGAAGGCGAGGGAGGGCATCACCAGCGAGCGTTTCCCGAGGAGCGTCCCGGGGTTCAGGACGGCGTTGCAGCCGACCTCCGCACCGTCGCCGAGGATGGCGCCAAATTTTCTCAGACCGGTGTCCACAGTTCCACCCGGCAGCCGCAACGTGACGGGCTTTTGGTCGAGGCGGAGGTTGGAAAGGATCGCGCCCGCGCCGAGATGCGCACCGTTGCCGAGCACAGAGTCGCCGACGTAGCTGAAATGGGGCACCTGCACGCCGTCGAGCAGCAGGCAGTTTTTGAACTCGCACGAGTTGCCCAGCACACAGCGCGCGCCGGCGATGACATGCCCGCGGATAAACGCGCCCGGGCGGATCTCCGTGCCCTCGCCAATCCAGACGGGGCCAATGATGATGGCGGCAGGCGGCAGCTTTACCGTCGGATGGAGATAGACCGCACCGGTGATTGACACGCCTGGTGGGCGCGGCGGCAGCGGGTCGGCAAACGGCTGTGCGGCGAGCGCGGGGCCGATTTCACGCAGCCAGTCCCACGGCGCCACGCCGGCGAGGAAGTGTGGCGCGAACACCGCGAGGGAAGGCGGCAGAGAGAAGAAATCGGAGGCGAGCATGGACTGGCGACGGGTTGAGTAGACGAAAAAACCGCCGGGGAACAGCGGCTTTTTTCGGCAATTCACCGGGCGGCCATGGCGGGAGCCCCGTGCACGGCGCAAAAAAAGGCCGGCGCCCGTGGGGGCGCCGGCCTTGAAGCCTGACGGCGAGGTGAGCTTGCGGCTCAGATCGCGGTGTCGCCGCGCTCGTCGGTTCGGATGCGGATGACCTCCTCGAGCGGCATGACGAAGATCTTGCCGTCGCCGATTTTGCCGGTCTTGGCCGCCGCCGTGATGGCGGCAACCGCCTTGGCGGCAGTGTCGTCGCTGACGGCGAGCTCGAGCTTCACCTTGGGCAGGAAGTCCACGGTGTATTCGCTGCCACGGTAGATCTCCGTGTGGCCCTTTTGGCGACCGAAGCCTTTGACCTCGGTGACGGTCATGCCCTCGACGCCGGCGGCCGCCAGGGCCTCCTTAACTTCGTCGAGCTTGAAGGGTTTGATGATGGCGATTATGAGTTTCATGGTAGTGTGTAATATATGGTTGAGACTCAGAGGACATAGCCCTCTTCGCCGTGTTCGTTGATGTCGAGGCCCTGGCGCTCCACATCCTCGGTGGGCCGAAGACCGATGGTGGCCTTGACGATGTAGGCGATGATCAATGTGCCGACGACGGCGAGCACCAGCGTGACGCCGATGGCCTTGACC
Organism: Opitutia bacterium; assembly: GCA_947475065.1. Classification (GTDB taxonomy): domain Bacteria; phylum Verrucomicrobiota; class Verrucomicrobiia; order Opitutales; family Opitutaceae; genus CAIYUN01. The sequence goes on from CANJLB010000039.1 coordinate 20,739, forward strand.
TGTTCAATCCAGAGAGTTTTGCCCACAATGTCCTTGAGGTTGGTGTTCAGGTTGGCGTTCACGTCAGCCGTGGCGAGGAAGCCCGTCGCGAGTGCGCCCATGGTGCCGCCAACGGCGTGGACGCCGAAGGTGTCGAGGGCGTCGTCGTAACCGAACTTCGCCTTGACGAAGGTGACGAAGATGTAAGGCACGGCGGCGGCGAGCAGGCCGATGATGATCGCACCGGTGGCGTTGACGAAACCGCAGGCCGGCGTGATGACGACGAGGCCGGCGACGGCACCCGAGCAGAAGCCCAGGATGGAGGCGTGGCCGCGGTGGAGTTTCTCGATGACGCCCCACGCGAAGCAGGCGACGGCGGTGGCGAGCGTGGTGGTCATGTAGGCGTTGGCGGCGACACCGTCGGCGGCGATAGCCGAGCCGGCGTTGAAGCCATACCAGCCGACCCACAGCATGCCGGTGCCGACCATGCACAACACCATGCTGTGCGGGGCCATCTTCTCTTTGCCGAAGCCGAGTCGGGGCCCGAGAATCATGCAGAGAATGAGCGCGGACCAGCCGGAACTCATGTGGACGACGGTACCGCCCGCGAAGTCAATGGCCTTGATGGCGGCGTCGGCGTTCCAGACACCATTCATGTAGCCCTTGATGCCCCAGACCATGTGGGCGAGCGGGAAATACACGACGACCATCCAGAGACCGATGAACAGCATGATGGCTGAGAACTTCATGCGCTCGGCGATGGCCCCCACGATCAGGGCGGGCGTGATGATGGCGAACATCATCTGATACATGGAGAACACGTTCTGGGAAACCCAGTAGCCGTAGTCGCCATTGGGCACGGAATCCACTCCCTTCAGGAAGGCGTATTTGCCGAAATCACCGATGATGGGCCCCGCACCGTCGCCGCCGGCAAACACGAAGCTGTAGCCGAACGCCCACCAGAGGATGGTGACGAGACCGGCGCAGCCAAGACATTGCGCGAGCACCGAAAGGACGTTTTTCTTGCGCACCAGGCCGCCGTAGAAAAGCGCCAGGCCGGGCAAGGTCATGAAGAGGACGAGCGCGGCGCTCGTCATCATCCAGGCATTGTGGCCGGGACCGGCCACGGCGGAGGTCGCCGTGACGAGGCCATCCGGGACTTTGCCTTTGTCGTCTTTGAGCGGTCCGGAGGGGTCGCTGTTGGTGACATAGGCCTCCAGATCGGCCACACGCTGCTCCAATGTTGGCTCCGGTTTCTTGGGGGTCGCCGCCGGGGCGGCGGGCGTGGCTGCGGCCGCCGGGGCGGCGTCAGCGGCTCTCACCAGTGTGCTGGCGAGGCCGAGGGCGAGAAGGCAGCCAAAAAGGCGGCCGAGTTTGATGAAGGATGATTTCATGGCGGATGCCTATTAAGCAGTCGCCATGCCATGGATGGCATTAATTTTATTCATCAATTAAAATCACGCCTTGATTTGGCACAAGGGTCTTCCCGGCCGCTTTTTGCGGGTGGCGCGGCAACTGGCCCGTCGGGAGGGAGCGCGGTGGCGTGGGTCTCAGACGGCTGTTTCGCCGCGTTCGTCGGTGCGGATTCGGATGATCTCATCCAGCGGCACGACAAAAATTTTCCCGTCGCCGATCTTGCCCGTCTTGGCCGCCGCCATGATGGCGGCGATGGCCGTTGGCACCGCGTCGTCCGCGAGGGCGATTTCGAGCTTCACCTTGGGCAGGAAATCCACGGTGTATTCGCTGCCGCGGTAGATCTCCGTGTGGCCCTTCTGGCGGCCGAAGCCCTTCACCTCGGTGACGGTCATGCCCTCGACGCCGGCGGCGGTGAGTGCCTCCTTAACTTCGTCGAGCTTGAAGGGTTTGATGATGGCGATGAGGAGTTTCATGGGCGGAAGGAGGGTGGGTTAAAAGGTGGAATGGGCTGGCAGCAGCAGGACGAGAGATGGACGGCCGGGCGGACCGACGCAAGCCCGCGCCTGTCCGCCGTCCAGCGCGGCACCTAGGGGGGCAGATGCAAGCAAAATCCGACATTGACCGCAAACTGCTTGGCGCAGGCCGCCGGTCTGCGAACATGCCCCTTCCATGAGCAGCCACTCACCTGTTTCACTCCGTCCGGCGGCCCGGGCAACGCTGTGCGTGGGTGCGCTCGGTGTCGTGTTCGGCGACATCGGTACCAGCCCGCTCTACACGATGAAAGAATGCCTCGCACACCTGCACCGTCATGGGGTGGGCGAGGTCGAGGGCGTGCTCGGCATCCTTTCGCTTATCTTCTGGTCGCTCGTGCTGGTGGTGAGCGTGAAATATCTCTTCTTCGTCACCAAGGCCGACAACCACGGCGAAGGCGGCATCTTCGCCTTGCTCGCGTTGCTCCAGACGGGCGGTGGTGAGAAACCGGGGGGAAAATCACGCGGCCTCGGCTGGGCGGTCGTCCTGCTGCTCATCGGTGCGGCGCTGCTCTACGGCGACGGCATCATTACGCCGGCCATCTCCGTGCTCGGCGCGGCCGAGGGGCTCAAGGCCATCAGCCCAGATTTCACGCAGACGCAGATCATCTGGCTTGCGTGTGCGGTGCTGGCGGGTCTGTTTTGGTTTCAGCACAAGGGCACGAAAAATATCGGCGGCATCTTCGGCCCGGTGATGGTCGTCTGGTTCACCGTGCTCGCGGTGCTCGGAGGATGGCACCTCGCGGATTATCCCGGCGTGCTTCGCGCGCTCAACCCGCTCCACGGCCTCGCGCTGCTCCAGCGCGTGCCGGGCGACATTCCCGCGCTGCTCGGCGCGGTCGTGCTCGCCATTACCGGGGCCGAGGCGCTTTACGCTGACATGGGCCACTTTGGCCGCCGCCACATCGCGCTCGCGTGGTATGGGGCGGCGTTCCCTGGTCTGGTGCTCAATTATTTTGGGCAGGGCGCACTGATCCTGAAAAATTCCGCCGCCCAGACGCCGCTGCTCGCGACGGACAACCCTTTCTTTCTGCTCGCCCCGCCCGGACTGCCTCGCGCGCTGCTCACCGGGCTGTCCATCGTCGCCGCCGTCATCGCCAGCCAGGCCCTCATCTCCGGTGCCTATTCGCTCACTCGGCAGGCCATCCAGCTCGGCTATTTCCCGCGGCTGAAGATCAACCACACCAATTTTGAGCTGTCCGGGCAGATTTACATCCCCTTCGTCAACACCCTGCTCGCCGGCGGCGCGATTCTCACCGTGGCGTTCTTTGGCTCGACCGACCGGCTCGCCGCCGCCTACGGCATCGCCGTCACCGGCACGATGGCGATCACCACGTTCGCGTATTTCCTCGTGACACAGAAGCTCTGGCGTGACCCGCTCTGGCGGGCTGTGCCCATTTGCGGCGTCTTCCTGCTGATCGACCTCGCGTTCTTTGGGGCCAACGCCCACAAGATCGGGGAGGGCGGCTGGTTCCCGCTCGCCATCGGCGCGGTGCTGCTCGCCGTGATGCACACGTGGAAAATCGGGCGCGACGAGATTTTTCGCCGCGTGTTCAGCAACAACGTCACCGAGACGGAGCTGACGAACATCGCGCGCAGCGCACGGGTCACCCGGGTGTCCGGCTGTGCGGTGTTCATGGCGGGCTCGCCCAAAGGCACGCCCATCGCGCTGCTCCATCACGTCAAGTCCAACCGCTGCCTGCACGAGACCGTGGTTCTCCTTAGCATTGTCACCGACGAGGTGCCCGCCGTGCCCGAGGCGGAGCGGCTCACCCTGACCGAGATTGGCGAAGGCATCTGGCGTGCGGTCGGCCGCTACGGTTACATGGAGTCGCCCGATGCCGGCGCGCTCATGGAGCGCATCCGCGCCGGCGGGGTGCCGGTGAACCCGGCGACGGCCACGTATTTTTTCAACCGCGAAATGATCATCACCGGTGGCAACGCGCGGATGTGGGAGTGGCAAAAAAACCTCTACGCGCTCCTCAGCCGCAACGCCCGTCCGGCCAAGGACTATTACCGCATCACGCCCTCGCAGATCATCGAGATCGGCCTGCCCCTGCAGCTGTAACGCCGGCGATGCCCTTAATGCCCTTCTCAGCGCCGCCCCGATGAACTTCCAGTTAAGGAGCCTCTGAAAAACCCAAATAAATCAGGGAACATATTAGCAGCCATAGGGTAACAGTAGCAATGAGCCAACAAATCACCTTCCTCTCGCTCGGTTGCCTGACGAAACGAACACGTGCGGACCAGTTTCTCGACGAAATGAA
>CANJLB010000040.1 GCA_947475065.1 Opitutia bacterium
GGCCAGGGGACCATCAGCAGGCCGCCGAGGGTCCAGGGCAGGAAGCAGATCTGGGCGGCGCTCACCACCAGCAGGGCCAGCTCCAGCGGGTGCAGGCGGCGCGGCGGGCGGGCCTCGCCGCGAAACACCATGAGCGGCGTCGGGCCTTGCGGCGTGGGAAAGGAGGAGCGCAGATCCACGGTGCGACCAAAGCGTTTTTTCGGCGGACGGGAAGAAAATACGGAAGCCGGGTCAGTCAAGAGGGGAGGAGGCGGACGGGGCAGGTTTGATAATTCGGCAATTGCCATGTGCTGCCGCGCTGGCCAAATGACAGCATGGGTCGGATTACCTTCGTTGCATTGCTTGGGCTTGGAATGATGTTCACCGGCTGCGGTCAAGCCGATGCGGTGGACAGACTCGTGAAGGAAGAAATGTCCCGGCAGCACATTCCCGGGGCGGCCATAGTCGTGTTGAAAGCCGGCAAGATGGTCAAAGTGGGCGGTTATGGGCTGGCCGACACGAAACTCAAGGTGCCCGTCACCCCCGACACTCCCTTTCGGCTTCAGTCCGTGAGCAAGCAGTTCACGGCAACAGCGGTCATGATGCTGGTGGAGGAGGGGAAGATCCGGCTCGACGACCCGGTTGGCCGGTATCTCGACGGAACCCCGGAATCATGGCGAAAAATCACGGTGCGCCATCTGCTCGGCCATACCTCCGGACTGCGGGATTTTATCAACGAGACCGAGACGCTCGATCTGCGCAGGGAGTGGACCGACGGGCAGTTGCTGGCGTCCATCATGCAGCGGCCGCTCCTGTTCGAGCCGGGCGGGAGCTGGAACTATAGCGACACCAATTACCTCGCGCTCGGGATGATCATCGGCCGGGTGAGCGGCCAGTGGTATGGTGACATGCTGGCGGAGCGGATTTTCATGCCGCTCGGGATGACCCGCACTTTGGTCCCACGCGACCGCCAATCGTCCGCGAAAGGCTACATCCTGGCCAATGGCAGAGTGGAGGCTTCGACCGGTGACACCACCCTCGGTCTGTCCGTGCTCAGCTACGCGGGGGGAGGCATCCAGTCCACCGTGCTCGATCTGGCCAGATGGGATGCCGCGTTGTACACCGACCGGCTTCTCAAGCGGGAGACGCTGGAGCAAATGTGGACGCCGGTCAAATTGAACGACGGCACGACGCACGCCTCGGGATTCGGATGGGAGGTTGACGCCATCGCCCGGCATCGCCGGATCTCCCATGCCGGCATTTGGACCGGATTTGCGACCCAGATTGACCGGTTTGTGGACGATCAGCTCACGGTCATCGTGCTGACGAACCAGGCCAACGCAGCGCCAGCGCGCATTGCGCGCGCGGTTGCGGCCACGTTTATTCCCGCATTGGCGGCGCCGGTTTACCATCCCATCCCGGACCGGGAACCGGAGGTGACCGCCCGCTTCAAAGATGTCTTGCGGCGGGGACTAGAAGGCGGGCTGCGGGCCGACGAGTTCACCGAACCTGTCTGGAGCTACCTGGCGGCGCATCTGGAAACGACGAAACGTGATTTCACCGCCATCGGAGCAATCCAGGATCTGACATTGGTGGAACGGACCGAAACCGGTGTCGAACGCAGCTACCGGTATCAGGCGCGCTTCAGCCGCACGACCCTGCTCTTTCATTTCGTCCTCACAAAAGAAGGCCGCATCTCTGATATGAAGCCGGAGTCCGTGAATCAATGAAGAAGGGAGCGGAAGAGGCCTGATGCCATAAGTCAGAGGAAACAGGAAGTGGCGGATAATGGCTGATGTCGGCTTGCGGCCTCGGTAACAGAAGCCACGAAGCCAGGAGGGACGATCGCGGAGGAGCGGAGCCGATGGGAGCGCGGGCGTCCCGCCCGCCTATCTCATCCTGCTCTCGGCTTCGTGGCTTCTGAATTAACTCCCTCAGGTTTCAGCTTTTGAGCTTTCAGTTCTCAGTTTTTCCGCTCCCCCTCCTCCGCCCTCCATTACCTCCTGTTCACACCTATCCGATCACATTCCGTCGTCCCCATCCGTCTCCAACCGTATTCCGAACGAAGCGACAGTCTGACAATTGGTGGTTTCAACTGCGTCTTTTAGGATAATCTGACTGCCCACCTGACGGCGCGGCCCAAAACTTTGCTTTGCCTCGCGGCGGCTTTGCGCGAGCCTCGCGCGCCGCATGGATTTTTCTTCCCATACCGACACCCACCGTCCGACCTCCGCCGCCATCCCGGCGATTGATTTCCGCGCGCAGCTCAATGACGAGCAGTTTGCCGCCGTCACCGCGCCCCCCGGCCCATTGCTGGTGCTCGCCGGCGCCGGTTCGGGCAAGACCCGGACGCTCACCTATCGCGTCGCCTACCTGCTCTCCCAGGGTGTGAAGCCCGGTGAGATTCTGCTGCTTACGTTCACCAACAAGGCTGCGAAGGAGATGCTCCACCGCGTCCACGATCTCACAGGGGTCGAGCCGGGGCGGTTCTGGGGCGGCACGTTTCATTCGCTCGGCCACCGCGCGCTCCGCATCTACGGCCAGGCCGTCGGCCTGCCGCGCAACTTCACCATCCTCGATGCCGAGGAGTCCGAGTCGTTGCTCAAGCAAACCGTCGAGACCGCGGACAAGGTGTTTTTCAAGGACAAGACCAACCCGCGTCCCGGTCCGCTCTTCAACGTGCTTTCCCTGGCGCGCAACACCCAGCTCGCGGTCGCCGCGACCGTCACCCAGCAGTTTCCCCAATACGGGGAGATCAGCCACCGGCTGCCCGCCTTCGCCTCCGCCTATGCCGCGGCGAAGCGCACGCAGAACGTCGTGGACTACGACGACCTGCTCGAGCTCTGGCTGCAGCTGCTCACCGCCGCACCCGAGGTCGCGGCGTATTTCGCCCACCGTTTCCGCCATGTGCTGGTGGACGAGTATCAGGACACCAACACCATCCAGGCACAGATTGTGGACCGGCTGGCTACACACCATCGCGTGATGGCCGTGGGTGACGATGCCCAGTGCATCTACTCGTGGCGGGGCGCGGACTTTGAGAACATCATGACGTTTCCCGACCGTCATGCCGGCACCGTCATCCACCGCATCGAGACCAACTACCGCTCGACGCCCGAGATCCTCGCGCTCGCCAACGGCGTGCTGCTGGCCCAGCCCAAGGGCCGTCACTTCGAGAAGGAGCTGCGCGCCGCCCGCGCCCACTCGTCCAAGCCCTATGTCGTGCAGGCGATGGACGACCGCGAGCAGGCCGATTTCATCCTCCGGCGCATCCGCTCGCTGGTGGACGACGACGGCGTGTCGCTCAACGAAATCGCCATCCTGTACCGTTCGCATTTCCTCGCGCTGGAAATCCAGCTCGCCCTCTCCCGCGCCGGCGTGCCCTATCAGATCACCAGCGGCGTAAAATTTTTTGAGCGCCAGCACATCCGCGACCTGGTCGCGCTGCTGCGCTTCGTCTATAACCCCGCCGATGCGCAGGCGTGGCAGCGCATCGCCGTGCTGCTCCCGAAGGTCGGCGAGAAGGGCGCGCAAAAAATCCACGCCGCCGCCGCCGACCACGCGCGACTCCTGCAGAAGGATTTTCTCGATGCGCTCGGCACCGACGACGTGAAAAGCAAGGTCGCCAAGGACGCGCGCCCCGAGTGGGAGCAGTTCTGCGCCTCGCTCTCGCAGGTCGCCGCCGCGATGCGCACGGCGCGGCCGGCGGCGGTCGTTGAGACCGCGATTGACGGCTGGTATGGCGACTACCTCAAGGGCGCCTTTGCCGACTACACCGACCGGCTCGACGAACTGAAGGCCCTGGTCGGGTTCGCGGGCCGCTTCGACGAAATACAGGATCTCCTTGCCCAAATCGTGCTGCTCAACAGCGAGACGAGCGACCGTCACGTGGACCCCGACGCCGAGGCGCTCAGGCTTACGACCGTCCATCAGGCCAAGGGCCTCGAATACGACGTGGTGTTTCTCATCGGCCTCGCCGACGGCCAGTTTCCCGGCCGCCGCGCCATCGAGGCGGGTGACGTGGAGGAGGAGCGCCGGCTGTTTTATGTGGCGGTGACCCGCGCGCGCAACGAGCTCTATCTCTGCTACCCGATCGTCGCCTCGCGGGCCGGGCCTGGCGGCATGATGCTCACCCCGAGCCGCTTTATCACGGAGCTGCCGACGGATCTCTACGAAGCGCTGCGACTGAAGCGGAATCATGGGTGGTGAGGGCCTGGACCTTTGGGGGGCAGGAAACACCGTGGGCGTTGGAAAAATCGTGCCGGTTTCCAGCCTGCCGGCACTTGTGTTCTCGCGTTAAACGGGCATCTTATGCGGGGTCATGAAAAAAATCCTCTTCGGAATTCTCGGGGCCGGTTTCCTGTTCGTCGTTGTCGTTGGACTTGCCGGCGTCAGCACCTACAACGGCCTCGTCAACCGCTCGCAGGCGGTGGACGCCCAATGGGCGCAGGTGCAAAACGTCTATCAGCGCCGCGCCGATCTCATTCCCAACCTCGTCGCCACCGTCTCCGGTGCGGCGAACTTTGAACGAAGCACCCTGACCGAGATCACCGCCGCGCGTGCCTCTGTGGGCAAGGTGCAGCTCAGCCCCGGGGGGAGCCCGACGGCCGCGCAGCTCGTCGAGTTTGAGAAAGCGCAGGGCCAGCTCTCGACGGCGCTGTCGCGGCTGCTGGTGGTGACCGAAAATTATCCGGCGCTGAGGGCCACGGACGGTTTCCACACGCTGCAGGCGCAGATCGAGGGCGCGGAAAATCGCATCGCGGTTGAGCGCGGCCGGTTTAACGACGCGTCGCTCTCCTACAACTCGGCCATCCGGCGGGTGCCCGCCGTATTTTTCGCGGCCGCCCTCGGCTTCAAGGAAAAGGCCTACTTTGCCTCCACGCCGGGAGCGGAGACTCCCCCCGCCGTGAAGTTTGATTTTTCGAAGCCCGCCACCGCCCAGTAAGCCTTGCCCGTGAAAATCGTCCTCCGCCTTCTGGGTCTCGTTGTCGCTCTGCTGGGCGGCACGGGCCTGCACGGTGCGGAGAGGATCCCGCCGGCTCCGGCGCGGTATTTCAATGATTACGCCGGCGTGGTGGCGGCGGATGTCGGCAACCGGCTCAACAGCCAGTTGGAACAGTATGAGCGTGACAGCTCGAACCAGCTCGTTGTCGTCATCTTTCCAAAGATGGAGTCGGATTCGTCGCCCGAGGATTACACCGTGCGGGTCGCGCAGTCGTGGCGAGTGGGCCAGCAGTCGAAGAACAATGGCGCGGTGCTGTTTGTCTTCATGGCGGAGCACCAGCTCTACATTCAGGTCGGGTATGGCCTGGAGGCGAGGCTGACGGACGCCTACGCGCACGACATCATCACGAACATCCTCAAGCCGGCGTTTCGCGCCAACGATTATGCCGGCGGCCTGCGCCGGGCGGTCGCGGCGATGATCGCGGCCAGCCAGAGCGAGTATCAGGGCACCGGCCGAACCGTGGCGGACAAAAGATATGGTTTGCGCGACGTGCTGATGATTATTCCCCCCGTGCTGATTGCGGTCACTTTGATTGCAGGTCTGCTCTTTGCTAGAAAACGGACGAAGGTCAGGGTCGGCGGCTTTTGGAGTATTTCAGGGAGTGGGAGCAGTTGGAGCGGCACCCGTGGCGGCGGCGGCGGTTTATTCGGCGGGGGTGGCGGCGGCTTCGGCGGCGGAGGGGGCTTTTCAGGTGGTGGCGGCAGCTTCGGCGGCGGTGGCTCGGGAGGGAGCTGGTAGCATGAAACAGCCCGAATTCATCCAGCGGCTGGATCATCCGGCCATCGAGGCCGCCATCGCGCAGGCCGAGCGCCTGACTTCGGGTGAAATCCGCGTCGTCGTCACCCTGGTTGCCGCCGCTGAGCCGGTGCCGGCGGCGGAGAAGGCCTTTGGTGAGCTGGGCATGGCCGGCACAAAACAGCGCAATGGCGTCCTCTTCTTTGTCGCGCCCGTCTCGCAAACCTTTGCCGTGATTGGCGACACGGCGGTCCATGAGAAATGTGGCGACGCGTTTTGGCGTGAAGTCTCGGCGGCGATGACCGCGAGCTTCAAGTGCGGCGAGTTCACCGCCGGATTGCTGCATGGCATCGGGCGCGCGGGCGCTCTGCTGGCCGAACATTTCCCGCCCGGTCCCGACGACACCGACGAGCTCCCAAACCGGGTGGTTTGTCCGTAGGCGGCACGCCGGCCGCCAGTTTCCGGAACGCCGGGCCATCAAGGGTGATTGTCGCCGCGGGTGCCCGCACGGGCAGCGCAGGCGCAGTATCTTGCATGGCAGGCGGCGTAGGGCGGGCGGGCAGGAATGCGGCCTACGCCTCGCTCCGCCGGGCTTGGGCCGGCGCCGGCAAGCAGGAATTTCTGGGCGTGCCTTGGCTGAGTCGGGCAATCTGTGTCAACTAACACCGATCCATCCAAGGCAACACGACTCCATGCGCTCATTTTCTCATGAAAAAAGCCCTGCTTACGGCCCTAATCTTTGTCCTGATCGTTTGGGCCAGAGGGGCTGACCCCCCAGAAAATAGTCGCTGATACTCAGAAGGTGTTTCAGGATCCATGAGAACATTCAGCGTAAACTTGCACTGCCGCTTTGTGTCGGCGCGGGCGCAAGGCGAAGGCACAGGTGAAGTCTGCCGGGCGCTTCGGGGTCGTGCGAATCCGGCAATCTGCATCCAGTCGAGCCGAGCCCGACTGGCGCGGAAAATCCAATCCGACGGGTATCAACGGGTGCCGGCCGGTGCGACGGTCAGTACGGCGGCACTGGAAGTCATTGCCAAGCTCCTTTCTATGTCTCTCGGGCGCGACCGTGCTGTGCGTTCCAGGCTAAATGGTCCCAGGCTGCCAACTTCAGCCCACCGCAGCCCTTGCCTTGGGCGGGCGGGGGGGGCGCACCTTTCCATTTGCCAACACCCCCGCGCGGCCTACGCTCCCGCCTTTTCATGTTTGCATCCCTCTTCAAACGTTTTTCTGGCCGGCACTACAAAAAATTCCTCGACGCCGCGCGTCCCGTCGTGGCGCGGGCCAACGGGTTCGACAACGCGTATGCCGCGCTCAGCGACGATCAGCTCCGCGCCAAGACGGACGAATTTCGCGCCCGCCTGAAGGCCGGCGAGTCGCTCGATGCGGTTCTGCCCGAGGCGTTCGCCGCCGTGAAGAACGCCGCCCGGCGTCTGGTGGGCCGGAAAATCACCGTTTGTGAGCACGAGCTGGAGTGGAACATGGTGCATTTCGACGTGCAGCTCATCGGTGGCATGGCGTTGCACCAGGGCCGCATCTCGGAAATGGCGACCGGCGAGGGCAAGACGCTGGTGGCCACGCTCCCGCTTTACCTTAACGCCCTCACGGGCAGGAACACACAGCTCGTCACCGTCAACGACTACCTCGCGCGGCGTGATTCGGAGTGGATGGGCTACCTCTACGGTTTTCTCGGCCTCACGGTCGGCTGCATCCAGCAGCAGATGGACTCCGAGGTGCGTCGCGAGATGTATGCGCGCGACATCACCTATGGCACGGCGAGCGAGTTTGGCTTCGACTACCTGCGCGACAACGGCATGGCTACCCGCCAGGAGGACCAGGTGCAGCGCGACCATTGGTTCTGCATTGTGGACGAGGTGGACTCCATCTTGGTGGACGAGGCGCGCACCCCGCTCATCATCTCCGGCCCCGCGCCCATCGAGCGCGAGCAGCCTTTCACGCGGCTCAAGCCCGGCGTGGACAGCCTCGTCAACGATCAGATCCGGCTGTGCAACCGGCTCGTGACTGAGGCGAAGGACCTCCTGGAAAAGCCCGGGGTCACCGCCGATGACAAGGAGCGGGCCGCGCACAAGCTGCTGCAGGTGAAGATGGGCCACCCGAAAAACAAGCAGCTGCTCCGGCTCATGGAACAGCCCGAATGGCGCAAGCTCCTGGACCGTTATGAGACAGAGATGAACAGCGATTTCCAGAAGGTGGAGCTGTTCCGGCTGAAGGAGATTCTGCTTTTCGTCATTGACGAGCGCCAGCATCAGGCCGACCTCACCGAGATCGGCCGCACCAAGCTCCGCCCGGACAACCCCGATGCGTTCATGCTGCCGGATCTCGCCACCGCCTTCAGCGACCTCGACCGCGACTCCCGGCTCTCGCCCGAGCAGCGCGAGCAGCAAAAGCTCGCCGCGCAGCAGCATTACTCGGTGGTTTCCGAGGACATCCACGCCATTTCCCAGCTCCTGCGCGCTTACGCGCTCTACGAGCGCGATGTCGAATACGTCGTGCAGGAGGGCAAGGTGATGATCGTGGATGAAAATACCGGCCGCGTGATGCCCGGCCGCCGCTGGTCCGACGGGCTCCATCAGGCCGTCGAGGCCAAGGAAAACGTCGCCATCGAGCGCGAGACGCGCACCTACGCGACCATCACGATTCAGAACTATTTCCGGATGTATGAAAAGCTCGCCGGCATGACCGGCACCGCCGAAACCGAGGCGACGGAGTTTTTCGACATCTACAAGCTCGCCGTGCAGGTCATCCCGACTAACCAGCCCTGCATCCGGGTGGACCGGAACGACGTGATCTATAAGACGCGGCGCGACAAGTTTGCCGCCGTGGTGAGGGAAATCGAGGGGGCCCACAAGCGCGGCCAGCCCGTGCTTGTCGGCACGGTGAGCGTCGAGTCGTCCGAGGTGCTGTCGCGCATGCTCAAGCGCACCGGCGTCATCCACACCGTGCTCAACGCCAAGTTCCACGCGCAGGAGGCCGACATTGTGGCCCGAGCCGGACAGCGCGGCGCCGTGACCATCGCCACCAACATGGCCGGCCGCGGCACCGACATCAAGCTGGGCGAGGGGGTGCGCGATCTCGGCGGCCTCTACGTCATCGGCACCGAGCGGCACCAGTCGCGCCGCATTGACCGGCAGCTGCGCGGCCGGTGCTCGCGGCAGGGCGACCCCGGCCTCACGAAGTTTTACCTCTCGCTCGAGGACGAGCTGCTACGGCTGTTTCTCCAGGGCAATCTCGCGTCGAAGATCATGGAGGGCTCGATGAAGGAGGGCGAGGAGCTGGAGCATCCCTGGCTCAACCGCTCGATCGAGAGCGCGCAAAAGAAGGTCGAGCAGCAGAATTTTTCCCAGCGCAAGCGCCTGCTCCAGTACGACGATGTGCTCAACCAGCAGCGCGAGGTCATTTACGGCATCCGCAATGCGGCCATCCATGCCCCGCGTCCGCGGGACATCATTTTCGAGCAGATCGAGGAGGAGGTCACCGCGCGCCTCGAGCATGCCGGCGTGGGCGGGCAGGGTGGCGCCAGCCAGACCGCGTTGGAAAGCTGTCTCGGCTGGGCCAACGGGGCGTTTCCCATCGGTCTCAAGCTCGCCGACCTCGGCGGCACCGATCCGGTCGAGCTCGCCAAAACGGTCGTGGAAAAGGTGAAGTCCGCCTACGCAGTGAAGGAATCGGTCGAGATTCCTGAGGCGCTCGGCGCGCTGGAGCGCTACGTCGTCATCAACGCCATTGACCACCACTGGCAGGAGCACCTCACCGAGATGGAAAATCTGCGCCAGTCCGTCGGCCTCCGCAGCTACGGCCAGAAGGACCCGTTGGTGGAATACAAGGCCGAGGCCTACAAATACTTCGAGGAGCTGATGGGCGGCGTGCGCCGTCAAATTTGCACCGGACTCTTCCGCAGCGCATCCAACCTTTCGGTGTTTGAGAACATGCTGGCTGTCCTGAGCCGCACGGCGAAAGCTGTCGGTCCGGCCGACATCGCGCCGGCGGCGCCCCCGCCGCCGGCGGCCGTTGCTCCGGAGCCCGAAAGGGAAATCACTCTCCCGATGCCCAAGCCCGTTCCGGCCGCGCGCGCCTTTCCCAAGGTCGGCCGCAATGATCCTTGTCCATGCGGCAGCGGCAAAAAATACAAGTCCTGCCACGGCTCGTGAGCGGGAAAGGGCCGCGGCGGGATCACGTCTTTGGCTCGGCGGTCTTGGCCGCTGGCTCGGCAGGTGAGGACGGAGGCACGGTCAAAATCTGCAGCGGGATCTCCACGCGCACGGACACCTTGTCGGCGGAAGGAAAGTCGGCCGGCACGGGCCAGGTGACCGTCCGGCCCGCGAGCCACTGGAGGGCACGCACCAGCATGGTTTGCACCCCGGCGCACCGCATGCGCTCCGGTTGCGTGTCCCCTCTCCACACATGGCCGAAGGTCGAAGTATAGACCCGGCCCTTCCCATACGAGACCGTCCATTCCAGGGGCCAGTCCAGCTGCGTCCGTGGGTCATGCCCATAGGACAGCACCTCCAGGTTCTCGGCCGGGCCGCGCGCATAATAATAGACCTCGATGTCCGGCGTCTTCCACTCGCGCGGGAGGCCGGCGTGGATGGGGTGGTCGCCGAGGCGATGGACAACGGTGTCGACGCGGTTGCCGTGGCCGGTGGCCTGACCCATGCCGGCGGGGATGCGGTTGAGCGTGCCGTCGGAATTCACGGAGACGGCCCAGCCGAATTCGCGTTTGCGCCAGCCAAGGCCGAGCATCTCGTTGTAGGCCGGCCAGGACTCGAAGGCGTTGTTGCCCGCGTGCCAGACATACACGCCGCCGCCGTTGCGGACATACTTCTCGAAGTCCTCTTGCACCGGACGTGGCCAAGGGATGCCAACGTCGAGGTCATTGCAGGTCTGGATGACGACATCGTAGTCGGAAAACCTAGGCCGCCAGGCATCCCAGCCTGGGGCATTGCGGGTCGGCGGCGCGGTGGAGACATCAACGGAAAAAAGCCCGGTGGGGGCGAGGATCCCGCGGATGAGCTGGGTGGTGAGGCGCCAGTCGTGGTTGCTGTAGCCGTCAACGATCAGCACCCGCACCAACGGTTGCGCCGGCGCTGGAGCGGGCGGAGGCTGAGCCGCAAACGCCAAGGACAGGAGTAGCAGGCCGCAAAGGAGGCGAAGTTTCATGAGTGACAGGCTGGCGAAGGCCCGCAGCCGGGCAAGCTGGATTTGACCAACGACCGTCAGTACAAATCGAGTCGCGCCGGGCTCGCCGGATGCACCGGGTGGATTCAGGCCGTGTCCGCGAGCGCGAGTCCGGGATTGATGCGCAACGCGGAGCCGGCCTCTCGGCCGGGCGCGGAGCAGGCCGGGTCAGCCCACGCGGCGAAGGCGATCATGGCGGCGTTGTCGCCGGTATGGCGCGGCTCGGCGGCGAGGAGCGGGAGGCGGGTGTCGCGCGCGACGCGGCCGAGTGCGGCCCGTAGGGCGAGGTTGTTGGCGACGCCGCCGGAAAGGCCGAGGCTGCTGGAGGAAGTCCGTTCCAGCGCGAAGCCGGTTTTGCGGGTGAGTGCGTCAAGCACGGCCTGCTGGTAGCTGGCGCAAAGGTCGGGCAGCCGCACAGCGATTTCGGCGGCGGACATTTTTTCGAGCTGGTAGCGCAGGGCGGTTTTGAGGCCGGAAAAGCTGAAATCGAGCTCGGCACGCGGGCCTAGTCCGCGCGGGAAATCGTAGGCGTTGGCACGGCCGGTGGCGGCGAGCTTTTCGACCAACGGGCCGCCGGGGTAGCCGAGGCCGAGGAGTTTTGCCCCCTTGTCGAGCGCCTCCCCTGCGGCGTCGTCGCGCGTGGTGGCGAGGACGCGGAGCACGAGCTTTTCGTCGAGCGTAAACAGCAGGGTGTTGCCGCCCGAGACCAGGAGGCCGAGGTGCGGCAGCAGCGCAGCGAGGCGGGCGGGAAAATCGGCAGGTGATACGGCGTGCAGCGCGAGGAACGGCGAAAAAGCGTGGCCGCGCAGGTGGTTGATGCCGACGAGCGGCACGCGGAGCGCG
The DNA here is from genome assembly GCA_947475065.1 of Opitutia bacterium. GTDB lineage: Bacteria > Verrucomicrobiota > Verrucomicrobiia > Opitutales > Opitutaceae > CAIYUN01. The sequence goes on from CANJLB010000040.1 coordinate 11,756, forward strand.
AGCGCCAGGCCTTTGGCGGCGGCAACGCCGAGCGCAAGGCAGCCGGCAAGGCCGGGACCGTGGGTGACGGCCACCCGGGTGACACGGGTGAAATTGTCCGAGGCGGCGCGGGCGTGTTCGAGCAGTGGGGCGAGGTGGCGGAGGTGTTCACGGGTGGCGAGGTCCGGCACGACGCCGCCGTGCTGCGCATGGAGCGCGACTTGCGTGTGGGTCCACTCACCGACGATCCCGCGCGCGGGATCGAAGAGCGCGACGGCGGTTTCGTCGCAGGAAGTTTCAATGGCGAGGAACATCGGTGGCAAATTATCCGACCCTTGGGAAACGGAAGGCATGGAGCCGGGCTGGCCTGCTTTCCGTGTTCTCCGGTTCCCGGGGTTTACATTGACCTCAGCCGCAGGGCGGCGCGGAGGACGGCGGTGGCGGCATCGAGCTGGCGGTCGGGGACGAGCGCAATGCCGAAGCGCTCCTTGAACACGGTTGGATCGGTGATATCGCTGCGGCTGCGCTGCAGGGCGAGGCTGCGGTCCTCTTCCGGGGTGGCGACGACCTCCACATCGGGCGAAATGCCGTGGCCGTGGATGACCGCCCCGCCGGGCGTGTAGTAGCGCGCGACGGTGAGGCGCAGGCCGTCGTGGTTGGCGAGGGGAAAAACGGACTGCACGGAGCCCTTGCCAAAGGAACGCTCGCCCACGACGGCGGCGCGGTGCGTGTCCTGCAGCGCGCCGGCGAGAATCTCGGCGGCGCTGGCGCTGCTGGCGTTGATCAGCACGGCGACGGGCAGCACGAGCGGCCCGGCGGCCGGCGTGGCGAGGAACTCTTCCCGGTCGCCGGGGTCGCGGCCCTGCGTATAGACGATGAGCTCGCCCGGCCTGAAAAACGGCCCGGCCACGGCCACGACGGCGTCGAGCAGGCCGCCGGGGTTGTTGCGGAGGTCAAGGACCAGCGCCTTCATGCCCTGGGCCTGCAATTGCCGGATGGCGTGACCAAACTCCTCGGGCGTGCTTTCCGTGAACTGCGTGAGCTGGACATAGCCGACGCCGTCAGGCAGGAGGCGGGCATCACGCACACTGTCCACATGGATGCTTTCGCGGGTGAGCGTGAGGGTGACTTCCTTTTTTTCGACGGGCCGGAACAGGCCGAGCGCGACGGTGGTGCCGGGCTTGCCGCGCAGGCGGGTGAGAACGTCCTCCATCGCGGCCTTGGCGAGCTTCTGCCCGTCAATGCTCACGATTTCGTCGCCGTGGATGATGCCGGCGCGTTCACCGGGCGTGCCCGCGATGGGCGTGATGACCACCACGCGGCCGTCGAGCAGTTCGACCTGCACCCCGATGCCGCCGAACTTGCTGCTGAGATCCTCGTTGAACGCCTTGAAGGTGGCGGCGGTCATGTATTCGGAGTGCGGGTCGAGTGTCCCGACGAGGCCGGCGAGCGCGGCCTCGGTGAGGGCGGGCAGGCCGGCGGCCTTGGGGTCAACGTAGTTCTCGTTGGCCAGCTCCAGCACGGCGCGCAGCGTGTCAGCCGAGCGGTTGAGCTCACGGCTCGGCCACAGGCCCCAGAGCGCCGCAAAATGCGCCGCGCCGGCCGCGACGGCAAGCGCGAGCATGACGCCGGCGGCAATGCTGAGAATACGTTTGAGCACGCGCGCAGGTTGCGGACATGGTCCGCGCATTGCAAATGGGAACGTCCACCGCCAAAGTCCACGCCGGTTGTGCCGGCGGTTCCGCCGCGCCGCCGCCGGTCACGCCGGAATTTCTGGCCGCGTTTCGGGCGCGCGTGCACGGCCGGCCGGGGGCGGCGGCCGAACGACGGGGCGGCCCGGACTGCGCGGAGGAGGCGATGACGTTTGCGGAATTTATGGCGCTGGCGCTATACGATGAACGCGTTGGCTACTACCGTCGCGAATGGCGGCGGGTGGGCCGCGGCGAGGGGACGGATTTTTACACGGCGAGTTCTTCGGGCGCGGTTTTCGGCGCGCTGGTGGTGGCGGCGTGTGTCCGGCTGCTCGGCGGCGAGGCCGAGGCGGCGCGGCATACGTTTGTCGAGATCGGCGCGGAGCCGGACGAGACCGGCCCGGCCTTCCGCGGGCGTGGCGGCGTGCTCACGGGTGTGGCGCATCCGTTTGCCGGCGCGCGCACGGTGCGGCTAGGCGAGCCGCTCGCGCTTTCAGGGGCGGGTGTGGTATTTTCCAACGAGCTGTTCGACGCGCAGCCATTGCGGCGTTTCGTGCGGCGCGACGGCGGGTGGCGCGAGCTGGGCGTGGCGGTGCGCGGGGAGGTTTTGTCGGAGGTTGAGCTGGGCGGGGTCAGCGAGCCTTGGCTGCCGGCGGACGCGCCCGCGGGCTACGTTTTTGATGCTCCGCGTACGGCGGTTGCGCTGGCCGACGCCATGGCTACGCAGCCATGGCACGGGCTGTTCGTGGCGTTTGACTACGGCAAAAGCCTGGCCGAGCTGGCGACGGCGACGCCCGACGGCACGGTGCGAGCCTATCACCGGCACACGCAGTCCAACGACCTGCTGGCGCGCCCCGGCGAGCAGGATCTCACCGGGCATGTGTGCTGGGACTGGCTGGCGGCGGCGTTGGCGGCGCACGGCTTTGACACCGCCGCGGTCGAGTCACAGGAGGCATTTTTTGTGCGGCACGCGGCGGGCTGGCTGGAGCTGGCGCTGGCTGACCAGGCGCCCCCCTCCGTCCTCCGCCGGCGGGCCATCACCCAGCTTTTGCACCCGGCGCAGATGGGCCAGAAATTCCAGGTCCTGCACGCGCGGCGCACGCCGGCCGGGGCGTCCGGGCAGGGAAGGTGAACTTTGCCCTTGCCACGGGGCGGCGCGGGCGTTTCTAGTGAAGCTTTTCCCAACCGAAACCAACCACCATGGCCAGAATCTGTGCAATCACCGGTCGCCGTCCCGTCAAGGGCAGCATCATCAACCGCAAGGGTCAGTCCAAGAAAAGCGGCGGCATCGGCACGCACGTGACGAGTATCACGAAGCGTAAGTTCCGGCCGAATCTCCAGCGCATCCGCATTCGCACGGCGAACGGCGGCACCAAGCGTGTCTGGGTGGCGGTCAAGGCGATCAAGGCCGGCCTAGTCGAGAAGGTCTGATAGCGGCCTGAGCTTGCGCCGAACTTCCGGGCAGCAAATCTGGATGAAACCCGCCGTTCGCCATGCCGATTTACCGCTACGCTCCGGCCCAGGCCCCCTGCAAGCTCTGCGGCGACGGCTTCGATCACCGGCAGGGTGCGGCCGAGGCGGCGCTCATCGCCTGTCCCACGTGCGGCCAGCCCGTCGGGCGCGTTGTTCCGGTTTCGCTTCACACCCCCAAGCTGCTGGCCCCGCTTTCCGTCTCCGCGGCCAAGTCTGCCGGCTTTACGGTGCTCAAGCGGGTGAGCAAAGGTGAATTTGAGAAACTATAGTCCTATTTCCCTGTCGTCTTTCCCCGTGAACCTCCGCTGCGCCTCCCTCTGTCTGTTGCTCACCTCCCTTTTCTGCCTCGCGCCCGCGTCCGCGCGTGCAGCCGATGCGCCCGCCGTGCCCGCGCTGCCACCGCTCACGCTGGAGGAGTCTGTCGCCCGCGCGCTCGACATGAATTTCGATCTGCAAATCCAGCGCTATTCCGTTCGCAGCGCGGCCGATTCGGTCATTATTGCTGACGCCGCCTTTAACAATCCCACGCTCACGGCCAGCGCCACTGCCTCCGGCGGCCGCTCCGCCGCGTTGGGTGCGGTCATTCCCGGTTCCGAAAACAGCTCGCAGGCACCGCGCGTTGGCATCAGCCAGCGGCTGGACAGCGGGGCGACCCTGGGCATTGGCGCGGGGATTGACCGCAGTGTGGGCGCGAACGCGCCCTATGGCGGCAGTCTTGCGCTGAGTGTCCGCCAGCCGCTCCTGCAGGGGGCGGGTACGGCCGTCAACCGCGTCGCCCGTGACCGGGCCCGGCTTGGGGTCAAGGTGGCCGACTCGGGCTTCAAGGACTCCGTCCTCACTGTGGTGCACGATGTTGAGGTGGCCTATTACAATCTCGTCTTTGCCCGTGAGCAGCTGGGCGTCCGTCAGTTCTCGTTCGACGTGGCCCAGCGCCTCCTCGATGAAAACACCACCCGGCTCCAGGCCGGTGACCGCACCCAGCTCGACGTGCTCCAGTCCCGTGTGGCCGTCGAAAATGCCCGGCTCAACGTCGTCACCGCCGCGCAGTCGGTCCGCGATCACGAGGACTCGCTGCTCCGTCTCATCGGGCGGTTCGCCTTCGACACGCCCATCGGGCCGGTCGCTTTTGGCGACGAGCCGGTGCCCGCCGTCTCGCTGGCCCAGTCGTATGCCCGCGCCCGTGGCGGCCAGCCTGACCTGCTATCCGCCCAGCTCAACCTCAGCCAGCTCCGCCTCGATGTGCTCACGGCCGACAACGCCCGCAAGCCTGCCCTTGATCTCGGCGCCAGCCTCAACCTGAGCAGCCGCGAGCGGTCGGCTGTCGAATCGTCCGAACAGCTTTTCACCGGCCGCGGTAACAGCTGGCAGCTTGCTCTCACGCTCACGCTCCCTTGGGGACTGCAGGCCGAAAATGCCCGCTACCGGCAGGCCCTCATCAGCCTCGACAGCGCCCAGACCCGCTTTGAGCAGCTCGACCAAACGCTGCTCTCGCAGGTGCGCTCCGCTGTCCGGGCCGTTGAGACCGGCAAAGAGAATGTCGCCATTGCCGCCCTTACCCGTGACCTCAGCCAGCAGCAATACGACCGGGAGAAGGCCCGCTATGATGCGGGTCTCTCCACCGTGCGCCTCCTGCGCGACGCCGAGGCCGACCTGAACAACGCCAAAATCTCCGAGCTCCAGCTCCGTGTCTCCCTGCGCACCGCCCTCGCTGAGCTGGCCCGGTTGGAAACGACCTCACTCGAGCGCTACAAGATCAAGCTCGGGCCCTGAGCCTTCGATTTTGCGCCGGCCGTTGCCTGGCTGGGGCCGTTTTGGGGATGGAATGGTTGCGCCAGCCGGTATAAAAACCGTCACCCGGCGCGCAGCACGGCATATGTTCGCTTGCCCTTGCGAAGGAGGACATGCTGGCCGAAGAGAAGGTCGGCCGTCGCGACGGCACGGGCGCTCTCGGTGATGCGGACATTGTTCAGGTAAATGCCGCCGCCTTCGAGGTCTTTGCGCGCCTGGCCGCGCGACGGACAGAGCCCGGCGTGGACGAGAAGGTCGAGCAACGGCGTGCCTGGTGCGATGAGCTTGGCGCGCTCGAAGTCCTTGGTCGGAATCTCACCGACCACATCGCGGAAAATTTCCTCGGTCACACCGTCGAGGGGGCCCCCGAACAGGATTTCGCTGGCCCGAATGGCAGCCTTTGCCGCCTCGGTTCCGTGGACGAGTGCAGTCAGTTCAATGGCCAGGGCCTTTTGGGGAATTCTCGCTCCCGGCAACCGTGTCTGTTCGGCCGCCAGCAGCTCGATCTGATCGTGCGACAAAAAGGTGAGCACTTTGAGCAGCTTGAGGACGTCGGCGTCGTCGGCGTTCACGAAGAACTGGTAGAAGCGATAGGGGCTGGTTTTGCGGGGATCGAGCCACACGGCGCCGGCGGCAGTCTTGCCGTATTTAGTGCCGTCCGCCTTGGTCAGCAGCGGAAAGACGAGACCCCACGCGGTCGCACCGAGCTTTTTGCGGATGAGCTCGGTCCCGGCGGTGATGTTGCCCCACTGGTCGGTCGCGCCGACCTGCAGCTCGCAATTTAACGTCTTCCGCAGGTGGTAAAAATCAAACGCCTGTAGCAGCATGTAGCTGAACTCGGTGTAACTGATGCCGTGCTCGCGGTCTTCCATGCGGGCGCGCACGGAGTCCTTGGCGACCATCCAGTTAACCGTGAAAAATTTTCCGATGTCGCGGAGAAAATCGAGATAGCTCACACCGGCGGTCCAGTCCGCATTGTTGACGAGGAGGGCATGGTTGGGCTTTGCGGGATCAAAATCCAGGAACATGGCCAGCTGTGCCCGCTGGCCATCAATGTTGCGGGCGATCTGCTCGGGGGTCTGTAGGTTGCGTTCGGCGGATTTGCCGGAAGGATCGCCGACCATGCCGGTCGCGCCGCCAGCGACAATGATGGGGCGGTGGCCGGCAACCTGAAACCGGCGCAGCGCGAGCAGCGGCACCAGGTTGCCGACGTGCAGCGAATCGGCGGTGGGGTCGAAACCGCAGTAAAGCGAGACCGGGCCGGTGGCGAGGCGTGCGGTGAGCGCGGCGGTGTCGGTGCAGTCGGCGAGAAGGCCGCGCCAGCGGAGATCGTCGAGAAGGGTCATGCGTGGGCGAAGGTTAAGCGCGCGGGGCGGGCGCGGGGCAAGGCTGAACGATGCGGCGGGGGAGCGCCCCTTCGGCCGGAGGAAGCAAATGGTTGTGTGCGGCACGGGCGTCACGTGTGGTGCCATCCGCCGGGAGATCGGCGGCCGTTGTGCCAATTGCAAAAAATCATTGCCGATCCCATGTTGGGAAGTTACTTTGAGGGCTCCTAGGCGTCATAGTTTGGATACTCACATGAGCACACGAATATCCCCCCATGTCTCCGCACTGGCCCGCTCGGCCACGCTCGCAGGGCTGTTGGTCTTTTTTGCCGGGTGTGGTGCTTCGACTTCGGCCCCGTCGTCGTTGTCTCCGGCGGCCCCGTCTGCGCCGTCGTATGCGCCTGCTGTCGCCGCCACGTCGCTGCCGACGGCCGATGGGCTGGCATGGGAGCATTTTCAAAAGAACATTTCGCCGATTTTGGAACAGCGCTGCTATGCCTGCCATGGGGACGGCGAGAAAAAGGGCGGCCTCGCCTTCGACGAGCTGAAGACGAAGGAGCAGGTTTTGCAAAATCCGGGACTCTGGCTGAAAGTGCTGAAAAACACCCGCTCGCACATCATGCCGCCGCCGGAGAAGGCGCCGCCCACCGCCCCCGAGCAGGCCGCGTTGGAGCAGTGGATCAAGACCGCCGCGTTTGGCCTCGACCCCGCCCAGCCCGATCCCGGCCGCGTGACTGTCCGCCGCCTCAACCGCACCGAATACAGGAACACCGTCCGCGACCTGCTGGGCGTGGACTTCGATACCGATCAGGCGCTGCCGCCCGACGACGTGGGCTACGGTTTCGACAACATCGGGGACGTGCTGAGCATCTCGCCCATCCGCATGGAGAAGTTCATGACGGCGGCCCAGGCTGTCATTGATCGGGGCGTGCCGATGAGCAACAAGTCCCTGGCCTCCCAGATGGCGCTCGCCAGTGAGTTTTCCAGTGAGGACGGGCAGGATGGGCAGCACCTGTCATTCTACCAATACCAAGAGGTCTTACATACCTATCAGGCGAAAAAGGCTGGCGACTACCGCATCATTGTGAGCGCCAAGATTGACGGCGAGGCGCAGCCCGTGGATCCGCAGGTCGCCAAGGTCACCTACAAGTCCGACGGCAAGGCGATCCGCCAATTTGAATACCCGTGGGACGACGCGCTGTATTCGGTGGAGGACCAGATCGTCCATTGGGAGCCCGGCGAGCACAAGGTGTCCTTCGCCATCGAGCCGACGAAGCCCGAGCTCCAGCCGCTCCGCACCAAGATGGAGTACCGGCTCATCTTCGTGACCGTCGAGGGTCCGCTCGACCAGAAGGACTGGGAGCTGCCGGCCACCTACCGCCGTTTTTACAGCCGCGACCTGCCGCCGCCCGCGACGGATGCCGCCGGCCGCCGCGCTTACGCCCGCGAGGTGCTGGACAAATTCGCCACGCTAGCCTACCGCCGCCCGGTCGCCGCCGACACGATCGACCGCCTGGTGGCCATCGCGGAGCAGACCTACTCCATTCCCGGCACCACCTTTGAAAAGGGCGTGGCGCAGGCGATGGTCGCCATCCTGGCCTCCCCGCGGTTTCTCTTCCGCTTTGAGACCGCCGCGCCGGATGTGTCCGGGGGGCCGTTCCCACAGGTGGACGAATACTCGCTCGCCTCGCGCCTCTCCTATTTCCTCTGGTCCTCCATGCCGGACAACGAGCTCTTTGCCCTCGCGGCCAAGGGCGAGCTGCGAAAAAATCTGGAGACGCAGGTGAAGCGCATGCTGGCCGACCCGAAGTCGCAGGCGCTCGTGGAGAATTTTCCCAGCCAGTGGCTGCAGTCGCGTAGCGTGTTGGACATGCCCATCAACGCCGCCGATGTGCTCGCCGCTGAGCAACCCTCGCTCCCTGCTGGCAACGCCGTGGCCGCGATCGCTCCACCGCTGGCACAAGCCGGCGATCCCGCCGCTGTCGGGCGGGGCGCGGCGGGGCGCGGGGCGCGGGGCGCGGCCGGCGCGCGCGGGGCCGGTGCCCTTGGCGGTCGGGGCGGTCGGGGCGCGCGAGGTGGCGGGGCTCTCACCGGCCTTGACTTCACCCCCGAAGTGCGGACGGCCATGAAACAGGAGACCGAGACCTATTTCGGCCACATTGTCCGCGAGGATCGCAGCGTGCTTGAGCTGATTGACAGCGACTATGTGTTCGTGAACGACCAGCTTGCCGCCGTCTATGGCATCCCTGGCATCACCGGACCAGAGTTGCGGCAGGTCACGCTCTCGCCCGAAAATCCCCGCGGCGGCGTCCTCACGATGGGCAGCATCCTCGCCGTGACCTCCAATCCCACGCGCACGTCCCCCGTGAAACGTGGCAAGTGGATCTTGGAAAATATCCTCGGCGCGCCCTCCGCCCCGCCTCCCCCCAATGTGCCCGCGCTCGAAAAATCCGAGGAGAAGGTCGGCGACCGCAAGCCCACGCAGCGCGAGCTGATCGCCCTGCACCGCGCCGACCCGCTTTGCGCATCATGCCACGAGCGGATGGACCCGCTCGGCCTCGCGCTCGAGAATTTCAACGCCTTCGGCCGGCAGCGCGCGCTGGAATTTGGCCAGCCCATTGACACGTCCGGCACGCTCGCCACCGGCGAGAAAATCTCCGGCATCAAGGATCTCAAGCAAACCATCGTCACCCGGCATCGGCCGGAGTTTTACCACACCCTCGCCGGCAAGCTGATGACCTACGCGCTCGGCCGCGGGGTGGAATACTACGACGTGCCCGCCCTGGATGCCATCGTCGCCCGCATGGAGCGGGACGGTGGCAAATTCTCCACGTTGCTCATGGGCATCATCGAGTCCGCCCCCTTCCAGCGCCGCCGCGCCTCCTCCAACCCCTTGCCCGCCGAAGCCAACCCGCCCGCTTTGCTCGCCACGAGCCAATCCACTCCATGAACGCCACCCTCCCGCCGCCCGACCGTTCCCCCGCCCGCCTCGGGCCGCATCTCGACCGCCGCCGTTTCCTGCGGAACATGGGCATCGCCCTCGCGTTGCCCGCGATGGAGTCGCTCCTCCCGCGCCGGCTCCTGGCTGCGGCCGCCCCCGCCGCCGCGCTCGCCGCGACGACCGCCACCGGCGCGCCGCTGCGCACGGCGTTCATCTATTTCCCCAACGGCGCGGTCCCCGACGCCTGGTGGCCCGCCCAGGAAGGCAAGGGCTTCGAGCTCAGCCGCACCCTCGCCCCGCTCGCCAAGGTCAAGGACAAGATCCAGGTGTTCGGCGGCCTCGACGACATTTCCGCCACCGCCGGTGCGGACGGCGGCGGCGACCATGCCCGCGCCCAAGGCACCTTCCTGACCGGCGTCCGCATCAAAAAGACCAACGGCGCCGACTTCCACGCCGGCACCTCGGCCGACCAGGTCATCGCCCGGCAGATCGGCCTGCTCACCCCGTTCCGCTCCCTCGAGCTCTCCTGCGACATCATCCTCAACACCGGCGGCTGCGACACCGACTACGCCTGCGTCTACCAGCACAACCTCGCGTGGGCCTCGCCCACCGTGCCGCTCACGCCCGAGGTCAACCCCCGCCTGCTCTTCGAGCGCCTCTTCGGCGCCGGCGCCCCCAAGGACCGCGCCGAAAACCTCCGCGCCCGCCAGGCGCAGCAGCGCTCCATCCTCGATTTCATCCAGACCGACACCCGCAATCTCACCTCGGATCTCTCCGGCCGCGACCGGCTGAAGCTCGACGAGTATCTCACCAGCGTCCGCGACATCGAGCAGCGCATCCAGGCGGCCGAGCAGTCCCGCTCTTCCCGCGCGCAGCCCCAGTTCGACGCGCCGGACGGCGTGCCGAAGCGCGAAGACGGAACCATCCTCTACACCGAATATTTCCGGCTCATGTTCGACATGATGCACCTGTCGTTCCAGACCGACTCGACCCGGGTCGCCTCCTTCATGATGAACGGCGACGGCAGCAACATCAACTTCTCGCACATCGGGGTGAACGACGGCCACCACAACCTCTCCCATCACGGCAACAAGCCCGACTGGATGGAAAAGGTCCGCGTCATTGACCACTGGTATGCCCAGCAACTCGCCTACTTCCTCGAGAAGATGGACGCCACCCAGGACATTGACGGCCACTCGCTCCTGCACAACTCGCAGATCGTCTATGGCTGCGGCAACGGCGACGGCAACCGCCACGCGCACACCAATCTCCCCGTGCTCCTTGCCGGCAACGCCGGCGGCACGCTCAATGGCGGTCGCTTCGTGCAGCACGGCGGCGTGCCGGTCTCGAATCTCTTCCTGAGCATGATGGACCGGGTTGCGCCCAATAACATCGCGCGCTTTGGTGATTCCACCGGCCGTCTGGCAAACGTGTGAGCGGCCGGCCCTGCTCCCGCCCGCAGGCAGCCGGATCTTTCAAAACCCGGAGCTTGGCTCCGGGTTTTTGTTTTCAGTCACCCGCTCGGGAGAAGGACAATGCCCCGACCAGCGCCCGGGTATATCGGCTGCATTCCTCGCGAATTTTTGTCGGATATTTGGGTTCGGCGGTTTCTATTCATAAAGACCCCATGAAGGACGACACCCAATTGCTGGAGGAGTTTGCGCGCGACCGCTCGGACGCGGCCTTTCGCGAACTCGTCGGGCGGCATCTCCCCATGGTGCTTGCCACCGCCCGCCGTCTGCTCGGCGGCGACACCCACCTCGCGCAGGACGTGGCCCAGCTTGTGTTCACCGGGTTCGCCTCCAAGGCCGCCACCCTGCCCGCCGGCACCGTGCCGGCCGGCTGGCTTTACCGCCACACCTGCTTTCTTGCCGCCAACACGGTCCGCGCCGAGCACCGCCGCCGGCACCGGGAGAAAACCGCCATGGAAATCAACGCGCTCAACGATGACGCGGGTCTCGACGCCCGCTGGCAGCGGCTGGCCCCGGCGCTGGACGCGGCCCTCAACACCCTCGATCACGCCGACCGCGACGCGATTGTGCTCCGCTACCTTGGTCAGGCCGGCCTGCGCAGCATCGGCCGCACCCTCGGTGCCAGCGAGGATGCCGTTCAAAAACGCACCAGCCGCGCCCTCGACAAGCTGCGCGCCACGCTCCTGCGTCGCGGCCTCACCTATTCCGGCGCGGTGCTCGCAGCCACGCTGGAGGCGGGTGCGGCGGCGCCCGTGCCGGCTGTGCTGGCCGATCTCGTGTGCCGCACCGCCCTCGCGGGAGCCGCCGCCGTCACGACCACTTCCGTTTTTCTCGCCATGATTAAATCCAAAACCTTCCTCGGCGTGGCCGCATCGCTGGCCATCGCCGTGCTTGTGATGGCCAGCCGTCCGAGTCCCGCCGCCACTGCCGCCGCCCCGACGTCCGCTCCTGTGGTAGTCCCGGTTCTGTGCGTTGCGCCCGAACCCGCCACGGCGGCCAATCCCATTGGCAATGCCGCCCAGTTGGCAGCGGCGAATCCCGCGGATGTGAAGCTCATTGCTCAGCTTGTCGCCAGCGGCCGCGGATCGCTCACCGCCACCGGCTCGATTTTATTTGGTGAGCAGGCCCTTAACTGGGGGGGCGCGTCAGGGGCTGCATTAAGGAGCCTCTGAAAAACCCAAATAAATCAGGGAACATATTAGCAGCCATAGGGTAACAGTAGCAATGAGCGAACAAATCACCTTCCTCTCGCTCGGTTGCCTGACGAAACGAACACGTGCGGACCAGTTTCTCGACGAAATGAACC
>CANJLB010000041.1 GCA_947475065.1 Opitutia bacterium
CACAGGTCGGCCAGGTAAAAGCGCCCGCTTTGCGCGAGCACCACGAATCGGTTGATCTCTTCCATCGGTGAGAGGTGGCTCCAAGGCATAGCCCTACAGTGTAACCTACGTCCCCGGACAATCTGTCACCTAGGTCCCCGGATCATACCTGGCGGCTACCTCGCCCGCGCGAGGGATCCCGCGCCGGGCACGATCGTCATCTGGCGCGGATTGTCCCGCCTCAATGACCTGACCCTCGGCTTCGCGCTGGGGATGCAGAAATGTGGGTAATCGAAAGCTCCGTCGGACGCTTACGTTTCTCAAGGTCAGAAGTCCGCCCAATAACAGTTCTTGCGGCTCCACTCTCTGCCGCTTACGCCGCATTCGCTCGAACCTGCTTCGACCAGTAGTCGTGAAGCTCTCGCAGTCGCTTGCCGCTTTGTTTCTTGCTGACCAGTCCATACGCCAACGTGGTTACGATTCGCACCGGATTGAGCGGCACTGACCCAAATCCAACAAGCACCGGCTGGCCGTAGTCTGCAAATATTTTGTCGTTCAACGGCTGCTCCCACCGGAGCGATCGATATTCTTTTACGAGGACTTGGCTGAGATACATCCCCACGTCCATCGCGAGAGAGAACGTGCGATTCGCCAACTCCTCGTTGGGGATTTCGATTGGATAGGCAGAGCGGCTTGCAATCTCTTGCCGTTCCTCCTGCGTCCGCTGCCGCGTCTCGGCTTGGGTGGCGAACCAATTTCCAAGCGTGTCCAGTGAAGCGGGCGTCAGGTCGGGCTGCCACGTTTCAAACCCCGGCGTCTGCCTCACCGCCTCAGCCAATTCGCGTGTTCTTTCCGGGAGCACGTCGAAGAACCAACGGAAGTAGTCTTTGAGTTCCTGTTTGGACATCTCCCGAAACTTGAGCGTGAACGGCGGCTGTATCGTGGCGTAAGGCATGGTCAGGGATGAATGATGACGTTGATGCCGTTTTGTTTTAGCGCGTTGAATAGAGGAAGGCCGAGGGGGTCATGTCTTAGGTTTTGTTGTGAGGCGTTCAATCCAGTCCTGCCCCGCCCCGGGCTACCACCTGAGGGCGGGGACGGAATGGCTGAGCGTGACGGCGTCCCCAATGTGCCGTTGTCCGGCCAGCCAATCCTTGCTCGCCTGGGTGTGCTGCTTGAGGCAGGAAGCCACCGCCAGCTTCCACGCGCCCGATTTGGGCGCCCGCATGCATCGGTTTGGTCCTGCACATGCAGGCATTGGGGCCAGTGTGGCGGCCCATGGCAATCGCTGAATTTTCTGCTTGCCGGCACCGGCCCAGGCCCGGCTGGTATACGCCTTGAGGTAGGGCGGAGCGGCTCGCTCCGCCGCGAGGGTGAGGGCACGTTGCCGACATACCTGGCCGATGCACCCACACGTCAGACAAATCGGCGAGGTTCAATCCGTCCATTTCAGCCTTTCAGCCTTTCAGCTTTTCAGCCTTTCTCTCTCCATGTTCCGTTTCGTCGCAAGCCGTCTGCTGCAGGCCGTTCCGGTGATGTTCATCATCATCACCCTGGCTTTTTTCCTGCTGCGATTTATGCCCGGCGGGCCGTTCACGGCGGAGAAAAATCTCCCGCCCGAGGTTCAGCGCAACCTCGCCGCCTATTACCATCTGAACGATCCGCTCTGGAAACAGTATGCCGACTACCTCTGGGACGTGTGTCCGAAGCGGCTGATGCCACAACGGCTTTTCGCCGACACCAACCACGACGGCCGGGCCGACTTTGATCTCAAGGCCGCCTTTGGCATTGATTTGCGCCCGTCCTATCGCTCCAGCCGCACCGTCAACGAGATCATCGCCGACGAGCTGCCTGTTTCGCTCCAGCTCGGCGCGCTGGCGCTGCTGCTGGCGCTGCTGCTCGGCCTTTCCGCCGGCGCGGTCGCCGCGCTCTGGCACAACCGCTGGCCCGACCGTCTGGTTTCCTCGTTCGCGCTCACCGGCATCTGTGTGCCGACCTTTGTGCTCGGGCCGTTGCTGGCGCTCGTGTTTGCCGTCCATCTGCGCTGGTTCAACGTCTCCGGCTGGCAGGAGCCGCGCGATGCCGTGCTGCCGGCGCTCGTGCTCGGCTTCGCCTATGCCGCCCCCATCGCCCGTCTGGCGCGCGGCGGGCTGATCGAGGTGCTGGGCCAGGATTTCATCCGCACCGCCCGCGCCAAGGGTGCGTCGGAGGGGCGCGTCGTGCTCCGACACGCGTTGCGCGGCGGGCTCCTGCCGGTCGTCACCTGGCTCGGGCCCGCGACCGCCGGCATCCTGACCGGTTCGTTTGTGATCGAAAAAATTTTCCAGATTCCCGGCCTCGGCCGCGAGTTCGTCGCCAGCGTGGGCAACCGCGACTACGTCCTCGTGCTCGGCACCGTCATCGTGTATGCGGGGTTTATCATCGTGTGCAACCTCCTTGCCGACATCGCGCAGGCGTGGATGAACCCGAAGCTCACGCTGGAATAAGCGACCCCACCGTCCTCGTTCTAGTTCTCTTACTCTTACTCATCCTCTTATCCTTACTCGCTCTCCCGCCGTCTTCCGTCCTCCGCCCCTCCGTTCTGTGCCCTCCCTTCTCCCTCTGTGCACTCTGTGACCAAGCTTGAATCTCGCCTCGCGGCTGAGGCCGGGCGTTCGCCGTGGCAGGACGCGTGGCGCCGTCTGCGCCGGAACCGCCTCGCCGTCTTCGGCGGCGTGATGCTGCTCGCGCTCGTGCTGCTCTGCTTCCTCGGCCCGCTGTTTTCCCAGTCCTACCGCGAGACCGACCTCGGCAACGCCTTCGCGCCGCCGGGCGCGGCCCACTGGTTCGGCACGGACAACCTGGGCCGCGATCTTTTCGGCCGCGTGCTTTTTGGCGGACGGATTTCCTTCATGGTCGGCTTCGTCGCGTCGTTCGTCGCGCTCAGCATCGGCGTCACCTACGGGGCGGTCTCCGGCTGGTGCGGCGGGCGCACCGATGCGCTGATGATGCGGGCCGTTGAAATCATCTATGCGCTGCCGTTCACGATCTTTGTCATCCTGCTGATGGTTTTTCTGAAGGACCCGATGCAGCGGTTCGACGCGTGGTTCACCGGCTTCCGCAGTTTTGCCAGCTGGCAGGGCGCGGGGAAAATCCTGCTCATGTTTGCCGCCATTGGCGCGGTCGAATGGCTCACCATGGCGCGCATCGTCCGCGGGCAGGTCATGGCGATCAAGAAGATGGAATACATCGAGGCCGCGCGCGCGCTCGGCTACGGCCCGGCGCGCATCCTGTTCCGCCATGTGCTGCCCAACACGCTCGGCCCCGTGATCGTTTATGCCACGCTCACCATCCCGGCCGTCATGATGCTGGAGGCGTTTCTCAGTTTCCTCGGCCTCGGGGTGGACGCGCCGATGAGCTCGTGGGGCACGCTCATCCAGGACGGCGCGGACAAGGTGGAGGAATACTGGTGGCTGCTCGTCTTCCCGGGCGGCATTTTTTCGCTGACGCTGTTCTCGCTCAACTTTCTCGGCGATGGCCTGCGGGATGCGCTCGACGTGCGCGGTGCGAAGGACTGAGATGGCTGCATCGGCATGAAACGTTTCCGTCCCTATTTTCGCCATCTCCGGCCCGTGCGGGGGCAGCTGGTGGTGGCATTGCTGAGCCTCGCCGTCTATTCGGCGGCGAGCGGGATCGGTCTGCCGTTTCTGCTGAAGTGGGTCATCGGTCCGGTGTTTGATGGCGACCGCACGCGTCCGGACGGGGAGATTGTCTGGCTTGCGCTGTTGGTGCCGGCACTGTTTTTGGTGCGCGGCGCGGCGGGGTTTGCCGGCACCTATCTGTTTCAGCTCATCGGCACGCATGTGCTGGAGGGCATCCGGCGGGATTTTTTCCGCAAGCTTCAGGTGTTGCCGCTTGGCTGGTTGCAGGGCCAGCGGGCCGGTGATCTTACCGCCCGCGCCCTGGCCGATGCCCAGCAGGTTCAGTCGGCGATCACGATGACGGCCAGCGAGGGGGTGAAGCATCCGCTCACGCTGGTCGCCGCCATCGGGTTCGTCATCTATCAGGCCGTGGACGCGGAGGGAGTCACGCTGGCGCTCGTCTGCCTCGCGCTGGTGCCGCTGGGAGTGTTTCCGGTGCGGCAGGCCGCGCGGAAAGTGCTCCGGCGGGCCCAGCAGTCCCAGGCGGAGATGGGTTCGCTTTCGGCGCAACTGGGCGAAAGCCTTGGCGCAGCCCGCGAGATTCGCGCTTTCGGTCTGGAGGATCGTGTCACGGGCCAGTTTGGGGTTACGTCGCGTGCGCTGCTGGCCGCGCAGCTTAAGATCGCCAAGTATGTCCAGCTCATTGGCCCGCTGGTTGAGTTTATCTCCGCCTGTGGCGTGGCGCTCACCCTCGTGTATGCCTACCGCGCGGGCATCAAATTCAATGTGCTCCTCGGTGTCTTGGTGGCGCTCCAGCAATGCTACGAGCCGGTGAAACGTCTCGGCTTGCTTAATTCTGAGATGAAGCGCGGTTTGGCCGCCCTCGACCGGCTTGAGACCGTCCTCCACGAGCCGGTCACCATCGCCGATCCGGCCCTTCCCGCCCACGTCACGCGGTTGCGGGGCGACATTGCCTTTGCCGGCGTTTCCTTTGCCTACCGGGCTGACACCCCGGTGCTGCACGACGTTTCCATCCGCATTCCCGCCGGCACGGTGTGTGCGCTCGTCGGGCCGACCGGCGCGGGCAAGAGCACTTTTGTCAACCTCGTGCCGCGGTTCTACGATGCCACTGCCGGAACCGTCACCGTGGACGGTATTGATGTGCGCGGGATGCGTCTCGCCGATCTCCGCCGTAACCTTGCCCTGGTCTCGCAGGAGGCCGTGCTCTTCCACGACACCATCGGCAACAACATCCTGCTGGGCCGCGAGGGTGCCACGCGCGCCGAGGTCGAGTCGGCGGCGCGTGACGCCTTTGCCCACGATTTTATCACGGCCTTCCCCCAGGGCTATGACACCATTGTGGGCGAACGCGGCGCGTCGCTCTCCGGCGGCCAGCGCCAGCGCGTCGCCCTTGCCCGGGCGTTTCTGCGCGACGCCCCCATCCTCATCCTTGACGAAGCCACCAGTGCGCTCGACAGCGAGAGCGAGGCCTTTATCCAGGCCGCGCTGAAAAAGCTCATGGCCGGCCGTACCGTGCTCATCATCGCGCACCGCTTCAGCACCATCCGCGACGCCTCGACCATCCTCGTTTTCGAAAAAGGTGGCATCGTCGCGGCTGGCTCGCACGCGGCCGTCTATGCGGCGAGCCCGCTTTACAAGTCTCTGTATGATTTGCAGGGCGCGTCCGCCTGAACCGCCATGCCCGTCGCCACCAAGTCAGCCGCCGTGCCGCCCGCCGCCCCCGGTGGGCGCGTTTCGCCATCCGTGAAATCCGGCGAGGGCGTCCAGCCTTTTTCCCGCGTGGCCGAACGGCTCATCGCGGACTTTCGCGGCATCGCGGACGAGTCCTCCGCCCGGATGCGCCGCCGCCCCACGCGTGAGATTGCCGGCCTCGTGGAAGCTCTGCTCGTCAAGCACCAGATCGGCCGTCCTTCCGCTGAGCAGACCATCCGCGACCATTGGCCGGAAATCGTCGGCCCCGCCAACGCGACCTATGC
The DNA here is from genome assembly GCA_947475065.1 of Opitutia bacterium. Lineage (GTDB taxonomy): Bacteria > Verrucomicrobiota > Verrucomicrobiia > Opitutales > Opitutaceae > CAIYUN01. The sequence goes on from CANJLB010000041.1 coordinate 5,597, forward strand.
GCACGCCGCGCAGATTGATCCGCGAGGACGGCTCGCCGTGCTGGTCACGCATGCCGTCGTCCGCAACGAGCTTTTCATGCATCGCCAGATGATTGTGGACCGAATCCGGGCCCTCCCTGGCTGCGATACGGTTCGCAGCCTGCTGCTACGTGCGGGGTGACGGACTACTATCAACCGTTCTTACTCTTTCTCTTACTCTTAATCGTTCTCTCTCTCCCTCCGTTACCTCCGTGATCTCCTGTTAAAATCAGGATTTCTCCAGTTCCGGCTCTGTGTCCTCTGTGCCTCAGTGGTTCAATTTTTGGAGTCAGCTGTCTCCTGTTCAAATTGTCCGCCCATCAGTATCATCAGTGCATATCCGTGATTAAAAGATTCCGTGGTTTTATTCGCGTCTATTCGCGTCCATTCGCGGTTAAGATCAGGCTTTGCAATTCCCTCCTCCTATCTCCTTCCCTCCTGACTCCTTTCATCTTCCGGTTCACTCATACCGCGCCTTCCGCGTCTGATAGAGGCCCATATATTGGGGCGCAAGGGCCTCCAGCGCGGCGATACGCGTCTCGTCGGAGGGATGGGTGGACAGAAATTCCGGCGGCTTGGTGCCGCCCTTCGCACTCATCTTCCGCCAGAAGGTGGCCGCTGCGCGCGGGTCGTAGCCCGCGCCGGCCGCGAACTCCAGTCCGATGCGGTCGGCCTCGCTTTCATGGGTGCGGGAGAATGGCAGCAGCACGCCAACGGTCGTCCCGAGTCCGTAGGCGACCAAGATCTGGTTGCGCTTCGCGGGGCTGACCTCCTGCTGGTTCATGCCCACGGCCAGCAGCACGCCGATGCCGGCGACGGCGAGATTCTGCGATGTGCGTTCGCCGCCATGGTGCGAGGTCACGTGCGCGATCTCGTGGCCCATCACGATGGCCAGCTCGTCGTCGGATGAGACGAGCTTGAGCAGGCCGGTATAGACACCGACCTTGCCCCCCGGCAGCGCGAAAGCGTTGACCTGCGCCGAGTCAAACACGACGAACTCCCACTGCGTGTTGGCCATCCGGCTGCCCACCGATTCTGCGATGCGTTTGCCGACGCGCTGCACCTGCGCATTGGCGGCGGCATCAGTGGAGATTTTTTCCGACTTCTTGATGTCGGAAAATGCGGCCAGCCCCGAGCGTGCCTCCTCGGCGGGCGAGATGAGCATGAGCTGCTTGCGGCCTGTCTCCGGCACGACCTGGCAACCGGTAAAAGTGAATGTGGCCAGGACCAGGCCGAGAAGTAAGGACGGACGGATTTTCATGTGACCATAAGAGATGGCATTTGCCCGCAGACGCAATCTTGGCTTGGCGCGCCATGGGCAAAAAATGGGCTTTGTTTCCGCGCCTGATAGCCTGTTTCGTGGCGGTCCCATGTCCCAGACCGAAACCACCATTCGCCTCGAGGCCGCCAAACGTGCCGTGCTTGCCCAAACCGAACTGCTCCACCGCGAGTTTGGCCGGGTCAAGAGCGAGTGGAAGGCTGACGGCACCCGGGTGACCGCCGTGGATCTGGCCATCTCGGAAAACATTTTCCGTGAGCTGCGAGCCCAGTTTCCCGACGACCAATTTTTCAGCGAGGAGCTGGCCGACCCCGGTGCGCCCGTGCCGGTCACGGCGCGGTTCGTGTGGGTGCTCGACCCGGTGGATGGCACCAACAACTACGCGCTCGGCATCCCGCACTGCGCCATCTCGCTCGGGTTGGTGCGCGATGGCCTGCCGGCCGCCGGCGTCGTCTATGATCTCGCCCGCCGTGTGCTGCTGCACGGCGGGCCGGGCCTCGGCGCGTGGGAGGGCGGCCGGGCGTTGCGGGTCAACGACACGCCGGCGACCCCCGAGACGCTCATCGGCTTTCACAGCCCCGGCGACAAAAAGCTGCTGCCGCTGGCCGATGCCGTGCTCGGGCAGTTCAAGATTCGCGGCCTCGGCACGGCGACCCTGCATCTCGCCTACGTCGCGGCCGGGCTGCTCGATGGCTGTGTTGATTTCAATGTGAAGATCTGGGACCTGGCGGCGGCGATCCCTCTGGTGCTGGCGGCCGGTGGGGAGGTTCGTTTTCTGAACGGCGGGCAGTTTCCCATGCGGCAATTCGACCTGAAGATGAAGCGCATCGTCTATTGTGCGGGGAGCCCCGCGATGTGCGCCCGTCTCAGCGGGCTGATGGGAGGGTGAGGTGAAGGGGGATATGCCAGAAAGCCTGGCAGGAAAATTCTGGGGCCAATAAACCAAAGATGGAGTTTCAGGTTCATGGCTTCTTGGTTTCTGAATTTATCTCTTCCTCTGCCGAAAGCCGCCTCAAGGAGCGGGTTCTTGTTTCAAGGCGGTCATCAATCGCCGCTGAAGCTGCGCCCTTCGGTCGTGTCTGGACTCTTGTCAGAGATGGCAAGGGTTTCGGGCTTGTTGGGTGGGTTGACGCCGGCATTGGCCGGAGGGCTGCGTGAGCTCCGTTCCCTTTGCCATGGCTGCGCTACTTGACCGGGCACAGGGCGAGACGAAAGCCGATGACGTGGTCGCGACGGCCCTGCGAGCCGCCGCTGCGGGCCGCGTAGCGACAATGCGCTGCGTCGTCGTTCCAACGGCCTCCGCGGGCGATGCGATAAAAACCCGAGGCCGGCCCCTTGGGATCCGCCACCTCGCCGCCACGGTATTTCTCCGCATACCAGTCCTGGCACCACTCCATGACGTTGCCCTCCATGTCATAAAGCCCCCACCCGTTGGGTTGCTTTGTGGCCACGGGGTGGGTGGTTCCGCCGCTGTTCGCCACATACCATGCCATGGCGTAGAGATTGCCCATGACCGGCGCGCTTAAGCCTGCGCGGCACGCATATTCCCACTGGGCCTCCGTTGGCAGCGTGAAGGTGTAGTTTTGTGGCAGGCGGCCGGCGGCGCGCTCGCGCTCCGTCAGTTTCTGGCAAAACGCCATGGCGTCATCCCAGGAGACATTTTCGACCGGCGCATCCTTGCCGATGGCCTTGAAGTCGCTCGGGTTGGCACCCATGACTGCCTCATACTGGCCCTGCGTCACCTCGGTGGCTCCGAGCAGGAAATCCTTGGTGAAGGTTACCTTGGTCTGAGGCCCCTCGCTCTGGTGGCGTCCCGTTTCCGTGATATCGCTTCCCATGGTAAATGTCCCGGAGGGAACTGGCACGAGGCTGATCCCGGTCGTGCTGGCGAGGTGGGCGGTAAAAATCGCCAGTTCGCCTTGGAGGACGCCTTTCTGGGCAGCGGTGAGTGGCGGAGACGCGACGGCCGGGGGCGTGGCACATCGTCCTTGTGGAATGCCCACGCCAAGGGCGAGCAATCCGAGCAGCGCAATGCGAACACATGCTTTGGGACAGGAGCCGGTGAAGCGGGTTGAGATTTTCATGGGTCGGGCAAGGCTGCAACGGAGCGGGTGCAGTATCCCAATCATACTGACAACCCTTCTCTCGCGCCATGCAGATTTTGCGCAATGGCACGCATTTTTGGACTGATTTCCACGGCGCTGGCCGAAACTGGCCCGCGCTGGAACCATGGCTTTGGATGCTTCCCGGAAATATGCCCACGCCTGACCGCGTGGTGATTGCCGGTTAAAGGCCGCGTTGATTCTGGTGGTAAAGGGTCTCTCTTGCCCGTCCCGTGCGATTCCCTTCTTGACAGTCAGAATCGGTTAAGTTCCGCTCAGGCGCTCATGTGGCGTAAATTCCAAATCTCTGCCGTCCTGCTCGCGTGGCTCCTTGCCACTGGCAGCCAGTGGGATGTGGCGCAGGTTTTTGCTTGGGGCCGCATGATCGCCAGCTATTCGCGCACGATGCCGCTGAGCGAGGCCATCCGCATGACGTTTGCGCCGGGCAATGAGTGCAGTGTCTGTGTGGCCGTTGATGAGGCCAGGCAGCAGCCAGATAGCGCCACCACTCCTGCCGCCAAGGTTCTGGGCAAAATCCTCCTCGTTTTCCAGCCGGTGCCGGTGATCGTCATTGTTGTGCCGGAATTTTCTCCGTGGCCATCTGACGGTCAGATCATGCTGGGCGCGTCACGCGCCAGCCCGCCCGTCCCGCCGCCGCGGGTGGCCTGAGACTCTGCTGTCGTCCGCCTGCGCGCGGACGGAGTTCACTTGTTTGGAGGCGCGGCGGCACCGCTGCGCGTCATTCCGCACCGGGGTCGGCGCGGCTCCATTTGCAAACCATGCGCGTCCGTCCTCGGCCGTGCCCATCCTTCCCAATCCCTCTGTTTCATTTTTTTACCATGAATCTCCGGTTTCCTTTCTCAGCCTTCCGCTTCCCCTCCCGCCTCCATTCCGCCGTGACGGCCTCTCCGGCGTCACCCGCTCCCATGCATCCATTTTTGCTTAACCGCATGGTCATCACCACGCATCGTTCGCTTCTCGCGCTGGCACTCGCGTTCGCATGCCTCCCGGCCACCAGCCCGGCTTGCTCGATCTGCGGCTGCTCGCTCAGTTCCGACTGGGCCGATCAAAGCTTCAGCGACACCGCCGGCTGGCTTGCCAGCTTGCGCTTCGAGTACATTGACCAGAACAACCTCCGCTCCGGCACGCGCAGCGTGGACACCGCCGCGCTTGTGTTTCCCAATGCCGACGAGATCCAGCTCAGCACCATCAGCCGCAACACCATTCTCGACCTCGGCTACAACAGCGGCTCGGCGTGGGGGCTGTCGCTTTCGGTGCCGGTTCACGACCGCAGCCATAGCTCCATTGTGGACGGCGACATCGCGGCCTCCACTTCGCACGCCAGCGGCGTGGGCGACGTGCGCGTCAGCGTGCGTTACGAGTTCGCCTCGCCCGGCCGCACGCGCGGGGTGATGGTGCAGCTCGGACTCAAGCTGCCCACCGGGCGTACCGGCCAAAATTTCGACACCGGCCCGCAGGCCGGCACACCGCTTGATCGCGGCCTCCAGCTTGGTACCGGCACGACCGACCTGCTCGCCAGCGTCACCGGCTTCATGCGGCCCGGTCCCTATTGGGGCTGGTTCGCGCAGGCGCAGCTCACGCAGCCGCTTAATGCGCACGACGGCTTCCGCCCCTCGCCCAGCCTTGCTGTCAACACCGGCGTCCGTCGTCTCACCTCCGGCTGGCTCACGCCACAGCTCCAGCTCAACGCGCGATGGGACGGCCGCGAGTCCGGCGTCAACAGCGATGCCGCCAACAGTGGCGGCACTTTCGTTTATCTCAGCCCTGGTCTGACCGCTGAGCTCGGTGAGCGGGTCAGCGCATTTGCTTTCGTGCAGGTGCCGCTTTATCAGCGTGTCCGTGGACTCCAGCTTGAGCCGCGTTGGATGCTCTCGGCTGGGGTGCGCTATAAGTTCTGACGCTCCGCGCCTCCTTCAACATTCGCGATTCAGGTTGCCGGTCATGCCATCTGCGGCCCGCCGTGAGAGGCAGCTTTGCCTTTTTCGACCGCCATCGGTGCTTTTTAGCAAATTACTAGGGAGTGTTAACGAAAGCCCGCAGCAGGATGAGGGCGCTGGCGAGATGGACGAGGGCGAGATAACATTTGGCAAGTTTTTCGTAGCGGGTGGCGAGCCGGCGGAAGTCTTGCAGCTTGCGGAACCAGTTTTCGACCTTGTGCCTGAGTTTGTAAAGTTCCGGTGAGTGCGGGAGGGGCTCGAGCCGGTTGCAGCGGGCGGGAATGACGCTGACGACCGCGTCGGTGGCCAGCTGGGCGCGGATCGCGTCGGCGTCGTAAGCCCGGTCCGCCGTGAGGCGGACCGGGGTGCCGGCACTCTGGGCTTGGGCGTAAAGCGGGGCGAAGCCGACGCTGTCGTGGCGCTGGCCCTCGGTCAGCAGCACCGCCACGGCGGTGTGCTCGTCGGTGCAGGCGACGTGCAGCTTGGTGGTCAGGCCGCCCCGCGAGCGCCCAAGAGCCTGGTCTGCACCGTTTTTTTTGGCGCCCCGGCGGCATGGGGATGCACCGGGATACTCGTGCTGTCCATGAACAGTTCCAGCAGCGCGGGCGTCGTGCCGCCTTGCAGCACGTCCCAGAGCTGCTGCCACACCCCCGCCTGCTCCCAGCGGCGGAAACGCATATACACCGCACTCCACGCGCCAAACTCCGGCGGCAGATCGCGCCACGGCAGCCCGGTGCGGGCCAGATACAGCACCGCCTCCACGAACTCCCGTTCCGCCAGATCCGGCTTGGCTCCCCGCGGATCCTTCACCGTCACGAGAACGGCTGCCAGTTGTTCCCACATCGCATTGCTCAAAAGTCGTCGCGCCATGCCCCACTTTCCCCGTACGCCGTTCTCTGCCAAGATTAATCGTTAACACTCCTTAGCAATTATTGTTTAGCCTTGGTGCTGAAGGCGGGGTATTATCTGAACGTACTGCTCGCTCTTGAGCATCTATATCATCCACCATAAAAAATAAGTCCAGCCATGAAAACCTCCCCCCGCACCAGCAAGGGCTTCACCCTTGTCGAAATCATGATCGTTGTCGTCATCATCGGCCTCCTGGCCGCGATGGCCGTTCCGGCGTTCAACAAAGTCCGTACGTCCTCCCAGGACAAGACGGTCACCAATAATCTGCGCCAGATCATCCAGGCCGCTGAGCAATACTACCTCGACAAGGGTGTCAGCTCCGTGACCTCGGCTGACCTCGTCGGCTCCGACGCCACCCAATACGTCAAGAGCTTCCAGACGGTGGCCAACGAATCCTACACGGCGACCATCTTGGAGCGGACGGCGATCACCGCCTCCGGCATCGCCGGAGCACGCACCGTCACCATTGCGCCCTAACCCGATCTGGACGCGATTTCAAACCATCACCTTGCACGGTGTGCAGACGGGTCGAACGTGGACCGCCTGCGGTGAAATTGCGACCGGGGCCGGCGGTTCGCGTTCTGGAAGCCGGTCGTTGAAGGCAACGACCGGCTTTCGGCTTCATCCGAATCCGTGCAGAAAAGGAAAAGCTGGCTGGCCGTGTTCCGAATCGTCGGCCTGGGTGCAGGCTCGGTGAGATAATTCAGCGGGCCGATCAATGGGTGGTTTGAAAAGGGAAAGTCAGGCAGCCTGGCAGGGAAATTCGGAGCCAGGAAACCAAGGACGGAGTTTCCGGCTCATGGCTTCTGTTGCCGAGGCCGCAGGCCGGCATCAGCCATTCTCCGACTCTTCCAGCCGCCGGGTCCATCGCCACACGAGCCACAGCGGCACAATGCCGATGACGCCAAACGAACAGTCAATCAGCCGCCAGTAAAGCGGGATGCCGCGCACGCCGCCCGCGATGAGCGCCAGCGGGATGACTGCCACGCACGCCGCCATGCCGGCGCGTAGCACGGCGATGTTCCGCACCGGGTCGCGCAGCGGCGCGACAAAGAAAAACGCGATCACAATGTGCGCAAACGCCAGCCAGTCGGTGCCGTAGGCGAGAAAGGGGAAGCGTGCCTGCTCCTCTGCGAGCGCGTGACGCACCTGGAGGAGCCAGTAATCCAGTCCGGTGTGCCCTTCGGGCAGGACGGTTGCGTCGAAACCGAGCCGGGCGCAGAGCCAGTTCAGCTCATGCAGCAGCGGAAACGCCGTCACCCCGCTCAGCACCAGCCCGCCGATAAAAAACGCCAGCATCCACCGGATGCGCCGCAGCAAACGGGCGGCGTGATCGGCGGGGATCGTTTTGCGCGGAGTGTTCACGGGACGGAAAAAAATCGAAGCAGGAAGCCAGAAAACCCGGAAGATGTCGTGGACGTCGGAAGAAAATTGATTTGCCGCTTGGTGTCTAAATTTCCTGTGTCCGTTTCCTGGCTTCATGGCTTCCTGCTTAAAAATCCGTCTCTCCACTCTCACACTTGGTATTCCTTCCCCGGCACGGGGTCGAGCACCTTGGAGTTGGGCGCCTTGGCGGCGAGCTGCTGGGCAAACCAGTCCCGGGCGGGCTGGTCGCCGTGGGTGAGCACGATGCTGCGCGCACCGGTTTGCACGGCAAACTCCAGCAGCTCCTCGCGGTCGGCGTGGCCGCTCAGGTGGAACCGCTCCACCTTGGCCTTGAGCTTCGCCTTCACGTGGGCGGTCTCGAAGAGGAACTCTTCGCCCGATTTCATGGCGAGCAGCTTGCCGCCGGGCGTGTCGGGGTCGCAGTAGCCGACGAAGCCGACGGTGTTGCGTGCGTGGCCGATCAGCCCGGAGGCCAGCGTGTAGCTCGGCGTGCGTTCCACCATCATGCCGGAGCTCACGATGTAGAGCGCGTTTTGTTTCGGATCCTCGCCGGGTTTGAGCTGGCGGGGCAGGGGCTTGAGCTTGAGCTCCCGGACGGCGCTTTTGCTGAACTGGAGCTGCCGGGTCTTGCGTGTGATCTCGTCAAAATAGTCGCAGAGGTCGAGGCCGAGCCCGCTGGCGAAGATGGGGCACTCGGCGAGGCGGTTGAACTTCCGTGCGTCGTGGATGATGGTCAGCACCTCCTGCATGCGGCCGAGCGCGAAGACGGGCAGGAGAAACGAGCCGCCGCGCGCGAGGGTGTCGTTGATGCTGGTGACGAGGCGGGCCATTTCAGCGGCGCGGTTGCGGTCGGTGGGACGTTCGGTCGCGCCGCGCGTGGTCTCGGTGATGAGCGTGTCGAAGTGGCCGGAGGGAAACTTTGCGCCGGGCAGGATGCGCTGGTTGTCGAACAGCACGTCGCCGGTGAGGAAGATGGCCCGGTGCTTGTGGCGCAGCTCGACGGCCGCCGCGCCGGCGACGTGGCCGGCGGGGTGCAGGGTGATCTCGATCTCGTCCTTGCCGCCATGAAACTTCTTCGCCGAGCCGAATGGCAGCGCGGTGAAGCGTGATGCGCAGCGCTCGATCTCCTCGTGCGTGAACAGCGGGTAGTCGGGGATGTTGTCCTCGGCCTTCTGGCGCAGCATCACGTTGGCGGAGTTGTGCAGCATCCGTTCGGCGAGCATGCGGCTGGGCTGGCTCATCACCACGGGCGTGTTGGGGTGCTCGCGCATGACGACCGGCAGGCTGCCGAGGTGGTCGAGGTGGCAGTGCGTGAGGATGATGAGGTCGAGCCGCTTGCCGCGCAGCAGGGCGAGGTCGGGAGTGGCACGGCGGCCGGTTTGCTTCGGGTGCAGGCCGCAGTCCACCAGCACGCGCAGGTCGCCGAGCTGCAGGAGCAGGGAGTTGGCGCCGATGCCGCCGTCGCGGTTCAGGTCAGTGAGTTTCATTCAGGACCAAGCCAACACGAGAAGGCGCGCGGCAACGAGAACCAATTTAAAGGCTTCATCTGACCGGATGACGGCGGTGGGGTTCGGCAACGGGCAGGCATACAATTGCTCGGGCGGGGAGCGCGTTGAAGAGTAGGCGGCAGGGTATCGAATGGCTGCCACGCCTGAGCATTGACAGAATCAACGCTTACAAGTGCCATCCAAGCGCCTTGGGCTTCCGGCTACAAGAATTCTCTCATGAGCAAAATCCTGTTTTTAATAACGTTCGCTATCTTGGCCGGCTGCCATGCTCGACCAATGTCCTCCTATCACTATCAAGAGGCGCAGCAGGCAAGTGTGGATAATTTGAAGATGGTCGAATTTTTTTTGCAAGCGGCCTATTGTCCGGAAAAAGCCGTCTATAAGCTCGAGGTCGCTCCCAATTATGCAGATTACCCAGGCATTGATCAGCAGATGGTTGATAAGGTCATGTCGGATATTATGGCCCCTTTTCTGAAAAGAACAGGCACGATCGGCGTCAGCATGACATTCACAGAGTATTCATCGCGACAGCCCAAATATGGGCCAGCGGATTTCGCGGGTATTTTTGAACTGGAAACCGGGAATTTGCGTCTGTTTGACAGGCCCAGCCCCAACAATGGACTCAGAGTAGTAGATTGGATTTATGTGCGAATTTCCAGCCATGACGACGATCCATCAAAGAGGATGCATTTGTCTGTGAAATTGCCAAGAATGGGCATCGAGGTGGAATTTAATAAATCGGAAAAAACGTTCCACGTGATTTCGCCGCTCATTATGACAGACTGAATGATTAGGTCGAAAACAAGGTGAACCTTTGTGGATCTCCATGCGGCGCAAACAGTGCTTTGCATGATTCATTTGGTGGGGACGAGTAATACGGACATCGGTCGCGAGAGCAGCGCGGTGCCGGGCGCGAGGGGGAAGCCGCGGAGAAATTCGGCGGCGGGAAGCAGCTTGCCGCCGGGGCGCTGGAGGTGGCGCACGCGGAGCACGCCGTCGCCGGTGGCGATCAGCAGGCCCTCGGCGTCGTGGCCGAGGATTTCCCCGGGAGCGCGACTGGGAGCGAAACTGGGAGCGCGACCGCCCCCGGTCGCTTCGGGGTCAGGGCGACCGAGGGCGGTCGCGCTCCCAAATTTTACCGGCTGTCCCTTGATCTCGACGCTGCACGCAGGCCACGGGAACAGGCCGTTGATGCGTGCGGCGAGCACCTCGGGGGGCGCGGTGAAATCAAGCGCGCCGTCTTCTTTTTTCAGTTTTCGGCAAAAGGTTGCCGCTCCGTGGTCTTGTTCGGTGAAGGTCAGCGTGCCGGCGGCGAACGTGGGCAGGGTGCGGGCGAGCAAGGGGACGCAGGCGGCGGCGAGTTTCGTTTCAACCTCGAGTGCGGTGTCCTGCGGGGCGATGGGCACGCGCGCGGCGTCGGCCACCGGACCGGCGTCGAGTTCGCGGACGATGCGCATGAGCGTGACACCGGTTTCTTGCTCCCTTCCGGCGATGGCGGTCTGGATCGGCGACGCGCCGCGATATTTGGGCAGGAGCGAGGTATGCAGGTTGAGCGTGCCGAGGCGCGGGGTGACGATGAAGTCGTCCGGCAGGAGGTGCCCGTAGGCCATGACCAGCGCTACATCCGGGGCGAAGGCGGCGAGCTGCGCGCTGGCCGCAGGCGTGATTTTTTCCGGCTGGAGCACGGGGAGGCCGTGCGCCAGCGCCCAGGTCTTGATGGCATTGGGCTGCACTTTCTGGCCGCGTCCGACCGGACGGTCGGGTTGCGTGAAAACTGCGACGACCCGGGCATGCGCCTGGCCTTCGCCCGCCAGCCAGTTCAGCAGGGGGAGGGCGATGGCGTCGGAGCCGAGAAAGACGAGGCGCATGAGTAAAAGTCTTAAGGTCGAAGGTCTGAATGTCCAAGGTAGGAAAACGGAAAATCGCGGGGCGGTCGTGCCACGCTCTGGCTTGCAGCCCTTGCGACCTGCGACTTTCAGACCTGCGACCTTCAGACTTTGAGGCCCGCGATCCAGCGCGCGACAGCGGGCGCGAGTTGCTGGTCAAACGCGGCATCGTTGTCCGGGCGCGGGAGTTTTTCCAGGATCGTCCACCATTCGGTGTGTGTGACGGTTTTGCCGGGCGCGATGGGGGCGAGCGTGCCGAGCGTTTCCAGCTCGATCACCCCGCCGTTGGTGAAGGTTTCGAACGCACAGCCAAGGTCGGGATAGGCCGCGCCGCGCACGACTGGGGCGTATTTTACGAACGTCACGCCCTCCAGCCAGCACGCCGACCAGCCGGGGTAGTTGGTGAGGCCGAGCTTTTGCGGGGATTTCGCCCTGGCTGCGGCCACGCCGATGAAGTTGCGGCCAAATTTCCACACCGGCGGCGAGAGATCGGTGAAGGTCCATGGCACCAGCGACCAGGTGGGCAGGAAGTCGCCCTTGGCGTGGTCGCCCTTCGGGTGCAACGGAATCACCCCGTAGCCGGGACGCAGCATGGTGAGCGCCCAGGGTGCGCACTCGACCGGCCACAGGCCGCAGTTCTTGAGCGTGTGCGTGACTTTTACGGTGCGTTCGCCGTGCAGCTCAACTTTGAGGCCCTTTTGCAGCCCGGTCTTTTGCTCGACGGGCTGGGTGAGCGCGACGCCGCGCGGCAAAATTTTCACCGCCAGCGGCTCATCGTCGGGCTGGTAGGTGCGGACGACGTCCTCGGGGGAGTGCCAGAGGCGGTGGCCGCCGCGCATCTGGTAGCCGAGGGAGCGCGGCTCGTCGGCCGGAGCCGCATGAAAGAGGTTGCGCGCTCCGCTGGCGAGCGGGCGGAACGAGGTCACCCGCGGACCGACGGACGTGGTCACGATGAGTTCGATGCTTTGGGTGGCGAGCGCCAGGGCTGCGCCGCCATGATGGTCAGTCTTCGAGAGTTTCATTGCGGGAGGAAGATTTGGTCTCGGCCGACTCGCTGGCGCGCCACTTGGGCGTGGGTGCTTCCGGCCGGGCGCGTTCCTGCGCCTCGCGCAGTGCGGAGAACGACGTGCCGGGCTCGGGCCGTTCCTTGCCGACGAGGTCGAAGTAAATCGGGCAGCCGTTCAGCCCGAACTCCTCGACCAGCCCGGCCTCGAGGTAGCGGCGGTAGCTTTCGCTGAGCGTCTCCTCGCGGTTGCAGAAAATCTTGATGCGGAAGGGCCTGTTGCCGGTCTGGGTCGCGTAGTAGATGCGGAACCGCCGGCCGCCGATGGCCGGCGGCGGCGTGCGCTCGGCGAGGTAGCCGATGCACTTGTTGAGCTTCGCCGTGGCGAGCTTGGTGTCGAGCAGGCGGTTGAGCTTCACGGCCGCGTTGAGCATGCGGTCCACCTCGTAGCCGTTCATGGCCGACACAAAGATCACCGGCGCCCCCGGTGTGAAGTAGAGCCGCTCAAACAGCGCGTGCTCATATTTCGAGCGGTAGTCGCGCTCGTCCTTGTAGGGCGCGAAGCCGCCGTCCTTTTTGAACGCGTCGCGGATGAGGTCCCATTTGTTGACCACGAGCACGATGGGTTTCTTCTCCTTGATCGCCTCTCCGGCGATGGCCTTGTCCTGTTGTGTCACCCCCTCCACCGCGTCGAGCACGAGGAAGACCACGTCGGTGTTCTTGATGGCGTCGAGCGAGCGCAGCCGGGAAAAATACTCCACGGGCGACGCCAGTTTGGTCGCCGCCTTGATGCCGGCGGTGTCTATGAGCCGGAACGGATAAAACTTTCCGTCGCGGCCCTTGAAGTCGAAGGCCAGCTCGACCGAATCGCGCGTGGTGCCGGGCACGGGACTGACGATCAGGCGGTCGCTCTGGAGCAGCCGGTTGCTCAGCGAGGATTTGCCGACGTTGGGCCGGCCGATGAAGCAGACGCCGAGCGCCTGGGCCGCGTCGCGCATCGCGTCGGGGTCGCGCTCCGGCGGCACGGGGCCGAGGCTGGCGAGGATGGCTTCACGCAGATCGCTTTCGCCCCGCCCATGCTCGGCGGAGACGCGCAGCGGCTCGCCCAGCCCGAGGCGATAGGCCTCGGCGAGCTGGATCTTGTCGTCGTCGAAGTCGGCCTTGTTGATCACGAGGCGCACTTGCTTTTTGCTGCGGCGCAGCATCGCGGCGATTTTCTCGTCGAGCGAGCTGAGGCCGGAGAGACCGTCAATGACGAAGAGGATGAGCGCGGCTGTCGTGATCGCAAAGTCCACCTGGGCCTCCGACGCCTTGGTGAGCGCCGCCGGCGTGTCCAGCCCCCGGTAGCCGATGCCCCCGGTGTCGAGCAGCGTGTAGCCGCCGTCCTCAATCTCGGCGGAGATCACATCGCGTGTGACGCCGGGCTGGTCATGGACGATGGAAATGCGCCGCCGTGCCAGCCGGTTGAAGAGGCGGCTTTTGCCGACGTTGGGCCGGCCGACGATGGCGACAGTGCGGTTCATGGTGGAAGGACTGAATGACTTAAAAACTGAAGAACTGAAAGAGCGGATAACTTCAGGCCTGTCTCGAAGCCCAGGTGGCCACGACTTCGGAGTTCAGCCCTTCAGCCTTTCGCTTCGTGGCGCAGCCACGAAGCGTTCGATCCGGTCGCAGGCCACGATGAGCTGCTCGTAGCTCGTGGCGAAACAGGCGCGGACGTGGCCTCTGCCGCCGTCGCCGAACGCCGCGCCCGGCACCACCGCGACTTTCTCCTGGGCGAGCAGGCCGGTGGCAAAATCCTTTTCGTTCAGGCCGGTGGCCGTGACCTCGGGGAACGCGTAGAAACTCCCGCGCGGCGAGTGGCACTTGAGGCCGATTTCATTGAAACGGCGCACGATGAGGTCGCGGCGGCGGTGGTATTGCTCGCGCATCTTCAGCACGCTGTCCCAGCCGCGCAGCAGCGCCTCCAGCGCCGCCTCCTGCGCGATGATCGAGGCGCAGAGCATTGAGTATTGGTGCACCTTCATCATCGCATCAATCAGCGGCGCGGGGCCGCACGCATAGCCGATGCGCCAGCCGGTCATTGCAAACGCTTTGGAAAAACCGTGCAGAAAGATGCACCGCTCCGCCATGCCCGGCAGGCTCGCGATGCTCGTGTGCGTGCCGTCAAACGTCAGCTCCGAGTAAATCTCGTCGGTGAGCACGAGCAGGTCTTTCTCGCGGCAGAACTCCGCGATCTTCTCCAACTGCTCCCGGCTGCACGTGCCGCCGGTGGGGTTGCACGGCAGGTTGAGCATGAGCAGCTTCGCGCCTGGCTGCCACGCGGCGCGGAGCGCCTCGGCCGTCAGGGCGAAATTGTCCTTCGCGTAGGTCGGCACCGCGATGGCGTCGCCGTGGGCGAGCACCACGCTCGGCGAGTAGGAGACATAGCAAGGTTGGTGAAACATCACCTTGTCGCCCGGGTTGATGAAGGCGCGGCACGCCAGGTCGAGCGCCTCGCTCACGCCCACCGTCACGATGACCTGGTCCTCCGGACGGTAGCTGATGCCAAAATGCTGCTCCACATAGGTGGAGATCGCACGGCGCAGCTCAATCAACCCCAGATTGGACGTGTAGTAGGTCTTGCCCTTTTCGAGGGCGTAGATGGCCGCCTCGCGGATGTGCCATGGCGTGACGAAGTCCGGCTCGCCCACGCCGAGCGAGATCACGTCCTGGCCTTTCATTTTGGCCACGAGCTCGAAAAAATCACGGATGCCGCTCTTGGGCAGCGCCGCCACATGGCGGGCGATGTAGTTGGAAGAATTCATGTTGGTTGTGGGTAGGGCGTGCCCGCTGGGCGCGCCGCTTTCGGCGAACCCTGGCGGGGCCGGCGGCCCCACCCTGCCTGTTTGTCACGGCGCGACGTTGAGCCGGGTGCTGGGCGCGTCGCCGCCGTCGAGCAGAAACCCCTGCTCCTTGTAGCAGCGCAGCATGAAATGGGTCGAGGTCGAGAGCACCCCCTCGATGGTCGAGAGCCGCTCCGACACAAACGCCGCCACTTTTTGCAGCGACGGCTGCCGGACAAACACCAGCAGGTCGAAGCCGCCCGACATCAGGTAGCACGATTCCACCTCGTCGAAGCGCGCGATGCGCTCCGCCAGCCGGTTGAACCCGCCCCCGCGCTCCGGCGTGACCTTCACCTCGATCACGGCGCGCACGGCGGCGGCGGCGGCGGCCTCGCGGGAGAGATCGAGCACCGGATGCCAGCCGAGGAAGATTTTATCTTTCTTCAACTGTTCCAGATGCTGTTCGACTTGGGCGACGGAGAGGCCCGCGACTTGCGCCATTTGCGCCGTCGTGAGACTCCCGCCTTCGAGGAGCAGCTTGAGAACAGGGTTCATAAGGGTCGGCACGTTCGCGGTTTCCCGGCCGGGAGGCCACACAAATTTTGAGGCGAACCTATGAGGGCACCCCTTGGGAGCGCGGGCGCCCCCGCCCGCATTCAGATGGGAGCGCGCCCCGTAGCACGGTCAGCCGGCCCGTGCTGGCTCGGATAACTGTTCTGTTTCACTTTCTCACTCCTTCCATTGCTGACTCCTTCCCATCCCCCCGTTACCTCCGTCATCTCTTGTTCAAATCAGAGTTTCTCCAGTTCAGGCTCTGTGTCCTCTGTGACCCAGTGGTTAATTTTCGGAATCGTTGCCTCCATGATCTCATGTTAGGATCCCTCCCTGCTTCAAATTGTCAGCCCGTCAGCTATTGGCCCAATTTCGCGTTTATTCGCGGTTAGGATCAGGCTTAGAAATTTCCGCCTCCGCGATCTTCGCGAGCTTCGTGTTGAAATGTTTTGTTAAGGATCCTCTGAAAAACACACCGCTGCTGCCGAGACCAGCGTGCGGAAAGTTTTTTTGCGCGAGGCGAGCAGAGGTTTGAGGACGAAAAGCAGCATGGTGGAGGGGGCCGCGGTGAGTGGAGACGGGAGCTGCGCCGGGTTCCGTC
>CANJLB010000042.1 GCA_947475065.1 Opitutia bacterium
AGCCTGACCCCGCATTCAGAAAACTCGCGCATTGCGACCCCCCCAAGCCTCAACCCTCCAAGCCCGCGCCAGCTTCCGCTTGGTTAGACCAACAAAACCCGCCCTTCATGCTCCTTCTTGGCTGGCACCCCCGTTGTTCAGAGGTCTCAATCAATCTCTCGATGCGCCGCCACTTCTGCCGCTTCGTCTCATCCTGCCGCAGCGCCAGACGGAGATGTGTTTCGTTGAGACCATGCAGCGGGGCTGCGTCCTGCGACCGCCAGACCGACATTAATTCGTCGAGATTCATGATTTTGTTTCCTCCATATGTTTGCCAGCCAGCGCCGACTTGATCCGGTTGATCTTCACCCCCACATTGCTCTCCGTGAGGCCGACGATGGCGGCGATTTCCTTGTAGCTGAAGCCGTCGAGCAGCAGCAGGGCCACGGAGCGGTCGACGTCCTTGAGCTGCGCAATCTGGTGGTAGAGCCATTCGACGCGCGGGTCGCGCTTCTCCGCCGACGCCGTCGTCAGCAGGCTTTCCGCCACCTCGAGTGGTTCCTTGCCCCGCTGGTGCCGCCCCTCCTTGCGCGTCCACGCGAGCGCCGTGTTCAGGGCGACGCGATACATCCATGTGGGGACGGAGCACTCGCCCCGGAACGCGTCCACCGATCGCCAGACCTGAATGGTCGTCTCTTGAAAGAGATCCTGGCGGTCGGCATGCTCAAAGGCATAGGCGTGGACCACTTTGAAGAGGATCCCTTTGTGGCCCGCCAGCCACTCGCTGAAGATGCGATCCCGCTCGGTGCCGTGCATGGCTTTAGTTTCCTCGACCCGACGTGGGTAACAACAGAATAGAGGTTGGGCGCAGGCACACAGGTTTGTTCATGGGACTTTGATTGAGTTATCTGCGGCACTTAGGATTCATACTGCACGTGAAGGGCCCGGTGGACTAGCTTCGGATTGGCGACGAGTGTGCCGGTACTGGCCACGGCATTTTTCCGGCGATGACGTTCAGCCTGTCGGGGACAACCGAGGCGACGGCTGCGCCTCCTTTTGGCGGTCTTCCCAAAAGCACCACCGGATCGGGAGCTGACTTGACCGTTCGATAAAAACGGCGCAAGGTCCGGGCGATGAGCCGTTCCACCCTCCAGGACATCGCCGATGTGCTCGGCTGTTCGAAAAACACGGTTTCGCTGGCGCTCCGGGGCAGCTCGCAGATCCCGCCGGCCACCCAGGAACGCGTCCGGAAGGCGGCGCAACGGCTGGGCTACCAGCCCAACGCGGTGCTTTCGCATCTGATGGCGCAGTTGCGGGCGAGCCGGACCACCCGCCTGCAGGCCAAGCTGGCGTTGGTGAATGCGAACCGCGACGCGCAGGCGTTTCTGACCCATCCCACTGTGCCCACCTATGTCGCGGGCTGCGAAAGCCGGGCGGCCAGCCTGGGCTACAGTTTCGACCGTTTCTGGCTGCATGATCCGACCCTCAATGCGGCGCGCTGGCTCCGGATTTTGCATGCGCGCGGGATCAAAGGCATCGTGCTGGTCGGTCTCATGGACACCCCCCGTCTGCCCGAAGAGTTCCGGCCGGTCTGGGGGCAGCTTCCCGCCGTGGTCACGGGTGTGCGGACACGCGAGCCGGCGCTTTCGTATTGCTGCGTGGATCACCACGACCTGACGCTGACGGCGGTCGAGCGGGCGCTGGCCTTGGGCTATCGTCGTCCGGGCCTGGTGCTGGACGAGGTCATTGATCATTTGGTGGAGCGAAGGTTTACGGCCGGCTATCTGACGGGGCAGCGCATTCTGCTGCCACTGGCGCAGCAGGTCCCGATTTTTTCCGGGCCGTTGGGGGCGACCGAACCGGCCGGCTTTCGCACCTGGCTCGAAAAGAACCGGCCCGACGTCATCTTCACCTTGTACAACAATGTCATGACCTGGCTGAAAGCCGCCGGGCAACGCGTCCCGGATGATGTCGGCGTTGTGCAACTGGAGTGGCGCGCCAGCCGGCCGGAGATTGCCGGGATGAACCAGCACAATTTTGTCGCCGGGGAAGCCGCCATCGACATGGTGGTCGGCCAGATTCACAACAACGAGACCGGCGAGCAGGAATTCCCCCGGGCGACTTTGATCGGGGCAACCTGGACCGACGGCGCCAGCGTGCAGGGCCGCACCCGCACGGCCATCCCGTCCCGCCGGATCCCAAAAAAACCCGCCTGACCGGCCGGCAATCGGGCGGGGAACTCCAGGATCATGGCTTCCTGGCTTCTGTTACCGAGGCCGCACGGCCGACATCAGACAATCCGATCTCGCTCTCAGCTCTGGACTCTCAGCTCTCAACTTTCCGCTCCGCCCTCCATTCCATGTACACCACCATCCGATCACATTCCGTCGTCCCCATCCGTGTTCATTCGTGAAATCCGTGGTAAAAATCCTGGTTTCATGGTTTCTGTTACCGAGGCCGCAGGCCGACATCAGCCAACCAAGAACGAAGAAGCCAGAGGTCAGTAACAATTCCGCAATCCGCATTCCGCAATCCATCTCTCCGTTCCTCTGTGGTTCAAACCTCCGTCCCTCCGATTCCTGGCGCTCAGCCGCGAATGCCCTGGGCGATGTGATAATAGACCTCGTTGTTGCGCAGCGTCTGCTTGAAGTCGGCGAGCCGCGTTTCGGCCCCGATCGTGACCAGCTCGATGCCGGCGATGGTCGCAAAATCCTCCAGCATCTCGGCCGTGACGCTGTAACTGTAGCCGGTGTGGTGGGCGCCGCCGGCGAGTATCCATGCGGCGCAGGCGGTTTTGAAGTCGGGCTGGCACTCCCATACCGCGCGCGCGACGGGCAGCCTGGGCAGCGGCGGGGGTTTGACGGCGGTGACTGAATTGACGATGAGCCGGAAACGGTTGCCCAGGTCAACGAGGGAGGCGTTCAGCGCGGGACCGGCGGGCGCGTCGAACACGAGGCGCACGGGGTCTTCGCGGCCGCCGATGCCCAGCGGATGGATTTCGAGCGAGGGTTTTCCGGCGGCAATCGATTCGCAGATTTCGAGCATGTGGGCCCCGAGCACCTGGTGCCCTTTCGGCGAGAGGTGATACGTGTAGTCCTCCATGAACGAGGTGCCGCCCGGCAGTCCGTCGCCCATGACTTTCATCGCGCGAAGGAGCGCGGCGGTTTTCCAGTCGCCTTCCGCGCCGAAGCCGTAGCCGTCGGCCATGAGCCGCTGCACCGCGAGGCCGGGCAGTTGCTGCAGCCCGTGCAAATCCTCGAAGGTTGTCGTGAAACCTTTGCAGCCGCCCTCCTCCAGAAACCGGCGCAATCCCAGCTCGAGCCGCGCGCCGTAGCGCAGCGCGTCGTGGCGCGGCCCGCCCTTGCGCAGGGCCTTCGCCACGGTGTAGCGCGCCTCGTATTCGGCGCAGAGTTTGTCCACGGCCTTTGGCTCAATGGCCGGATCGTTGATTTGGGCCGCGAGATCGCCGATCCCGTGTCCGTTGGTCGCGAAGCCAAAGCGCATCTCGGCGGCGACCTTGTCGCCTTCGGTGACGGCGACCTGGCGCATGTTGTCGCCGAAGCGGACGAACTTCGCCCCTTGCCAGTCGTGCCACGCGCGCGCGGCCCGCATCCATGCGCCGATGCGGTCGTGCACCTCCGCGTCGCTCCAGTGGCCCACCACGACCTTGCGGCCCAGCCGCATGCGCGTGTGGATGAACCCCGCCTCGCGGTCGCCGTGCGCGGCCTGGTTGAGGTTCATGAAATCCATGTTGATCGTCTCCCACGGCAGGTCGCGGTTGAACTGCGTGTGCAGGTGGAGGAACGGTTTCCTCAGCGTGGCCAGCCCGCGAATCCACATCTTCGACGGGGAGAAGGTGTGCATCCAGAGGATGAGGCCCGCGCAGCCTGGGTCGGAGCTGGCCTCGGTGCAAAGCCGCGAAATTTCATCCGGCGTCGTGAGCAGCCCCTTGAACACCGTGGTGAGCGGAAGTTTTTTCGACACGGCGAGCGCCGTGGCCACCTCGCGGGCGTTGGCCGCGACCTGCTTCAGTGGGCCGGGGCCGTAGAGATGCTGCGAACCGCAGACGAACCAGATCTGGGGGAAGGACAGTTTTTTCAAATGAGGCGAAAGTTGAGAAGTGGAAAGAGTACGGAGGCCGTCGAACTCTATTTACCCCATTATCACCGACGGCCCCCGTAAATTGTTTGAGACAGAATTTTTCAATAGGTGCTTGGAAAGCCCGGTAATGGCTGGGCAGGCATGGATTGAGTCTGGAGGCAGACTTAAGGCGGTGATGACGGTGGTCAACGGGCCGCGTTGCTTGACCGTAAAGCCGATGCGCCGGCCCCGAGGCCTTCTATTTCGGAGTAACGCGTAGAGGTCACGGCTTCGAGGATGACATCCACGTCGTCGGTCGGACGCACGGGTGACAGCGCGGGATGATCCAGCAGCAGATTCACAATGGCCCCGCCGACAAAAGCGTAGTCCAGCCCAAGGCTTTCCAGCCTGTCGGCGACCGCGCGCATGGCAGGAAGGTTAGGCTGCGACATGGGCGTGGAGACGATGCGTGATTTCCTTTTCCGCGATTGCCCGCTCGCGGGCACGACCGATCCGGATGGCATCGACCAAAGCAAGGAGGTCATACAAGGCCCGATCACGGCGGGCGGCGCCGGGCACGCTGGCATAGAGCGCCGGCACCGATGCACCTTGAACGCTCCCGTCTGGATCGGGCCAGACCGGGCGCATTTGGCCCGAACGGCTGATTTTTTTGACCATGACAGGGGCGGCCCAAGCCGTCGGCATCCCGCGGGTGACTTCCCCGGATTTGGCCGGAAAAGCGTAGGGCACCCCATGCACCAGAAAGTTTCGCAGCGCTTCGCGCCGGACCTGCCTGGTCTCAGGCTCGACGAGCCGTGCCACCACGAGGCGTCGGACGGCGGCATGAACCTCGGAGGCGCTCAGGCCGAGAGCCTGGCCCAGGTCGGCGTAGCTGCGCTTGGTCGCATCAAGGCAGAGCTTGAGGGCAACCAAGACATCCTGTGGTTTGGTGAACATGGCCATACGCTATTCGGGAATAGCGAATGGTCAACCGGATTTTTCTGCAAATTGGTGGTTCATGGCCGGTCGATTTCCGAGTTCCCATCCGCAACCTACGTCATGCACATCCTTGGCACCATTCCCACACATTGCCGTGCATGTCGAACAAGCCCCACACATTCGCCTGCTTCGTCCCCACCGCGTGCAACGTGCCCGATCCGTTGTTCACTGGATCATACCACGCCATCGCGTCCAGGTCACCCGCCCAGTCCCCCGTCGTCCCCGCCCGGCACCCATACTCCCACTGCGCCTCTGTCGGCAACATGTACGCGTAGCCGGCGGGCAGCCGTCCCGCCGCTCGCTCCCGCTCTGTCAGCTTCTGGCAAAACGCCATCGCATCCTCCCATGTCACCACCTCCACCGGCAAGTCGTCACCCCTGAAGCCACTCGGGTTGCTCCCCATCACCGCCACCCACTGCGCCCGGGTCACCTCGGTCCGCCCCAGCCAGAACGCCTGCGTCAGCTTCACCCGCGTCATCGGCCGCTCCCTGTCCTTGCTATCCGGATTCGGTTGTTTCGTGAGCTTCTCCCGCACCTCGTAGAACCATCGCACGAGGAGATGCTGGGCTGGGCTCCCCATCAGGAACTCGCCCGGCGCGATCCACACCAAGTCGAGCTTCAGGTCGGGTATCGTCCGCGCGTTGGCCGCGCGCTGTTTCGCCAGCTCCGCCGCCGCCCGCCGCTCCTTCGGCAGCTCGACCAGATAGTACCAGCCGACGAAACCCAAGACCACGAGCCCGACCACCGCCAGCGCCCGGAGCCAGACCCGCCGCGTGCGCGCATCGGACGCAGACGCGGAATCGGACGTGGGCGGGGTGAAAGTTTCCTCGGGCACTGCGGCGACATTCAGACCGGCCAGCGTGACGATGGCAAACGTGTTTGTGGTAGGGGGCGCAGACTTGCTGCGCCTTTCGAGGTAGGGCGTGACCGCCGGTCGCGCCGGTTCACTTCATCGCCACAATCTGCTCCCGCATCGGCTTCCTCACTCCGTCTCCGTCCTTCGCGCCCACCGCGTTTTAACCTCCTCCTCAGTCTCCTGACTCCTGCCTCCTGACTCCTTCAATCCTTCCGCATTAACCATGGTGCGAGTACCGGGAGTCGAACCCAGATCAATGGCTTCGGAGGCCACTACACTATCCATTGTGCTATACTCGCCCTGAGCCGGGTGAAACCGGCGGGAGCCAATTACGGTTTGCCGCCGGCGGGGAGACAAGCAATTTCGCTGCGCCCCGGGGCGCGGAGGAGCGGAAGTTTGAACCACAGAGCAGCGGTGTTAACGGACAAGGACAATAAAGGCACTTCAGGCCACGCAGCGGAGGACGTAGATGGCGCCGTTCTCGGCGCCGATGGCGAGGAGGGCGTCGTCCGGCGACCAGGCGAGCTTAGTGGCGGCGGCTGGCATCTTCACCGTGGCACGGAGCGGCTGGCGGCGGTCCACGCTCCAGATCATGACCGTGCCGTCGCCCGCCGCAGTGGCGAGCAGACTGTGCGTAGTTTGAAACGCGACGGCGCAGACTTTCTCGTCGTGCGGGAGCATGAGCGGCTCGCGGCCCTCGGGGCCGGCCCCCGAACAATCCCAGATGCAGGCGTCGCGCCCGCCACCGCTGGCGAGCCAGCGCGAGGTGTGGTCGAAGGACAGCTCCTTCACCTTGCCCTCGTAGCCGCTCATGTGCAGCTCGATGTTGTCGGCGGGCAACCAGAGGTGGACGCTCGGATCCTGGTTGCCGGAGACCAGCCACTTGCTGTCGGGAGACCAGACGAGCGCGTGAATCCCATTGGCGTAGGGCAGTTCCTTTTGGAGGAGAAAGTCATCGGCGTCCCAGAGCTGCACGCCGCCGAATTGCGCGGCGGCGACGCAGCCGCCCGCCGGCTGGGCGGCGAGGGCTATGATGGTCTTGGGGGCGGGTTTGAACGTGTGTGCGACCGTGCCGTCGGCGCGGAGGGCGGAGAGATTTTTTCCGGCGGCGGCGAAAAGCACGGGTGCCAAATTTGGATTTTGGATTTTGGATTTTGGATTTTGGCCGTAGGGCCGCCAGGCGAGATGTTCGACCCAGGTGCGGCCGAGTGCGGCGGTGGCGGTGTGCTGGCCGGCGGCGGCATCCCAGAATTTCACCGCGCCGTCCTGTCCGCCGGTGGCGAGCAATGGGGCAGGGGAGGCAACGGTCGCCGGTGTAGTGGGTCCGGTGGTCTGACATGGCGGCATCCAAGCCAGGGTGTTCGTGCCGCCAACGTGGCCGGGAAGGGTGTGATGCTTCGCCCCGGTGTCGCCGGCGAAGAGCGAGACGGGTCCGGCGGCGGAGGCGGCAGCGAGCAGCGCGCCGTCGGGCGACCAGGCGAGATCAATCGCATAGTCGTCGAGCGTCGCGGCCCAGTGCTTGGTGAGGTTCATGGTGCGGAAAGATTAAGCGCAAAGACGCGAAGTTGCGAAGAATGGAGTGAGGGCTGAAGGGCTGAAAGACTGAAAGGCTGAAGGACTGCAGGGCTGTCGTAACGCGTCGTGAGGTTTGGGACAGGTTTTGAATAGGTTTGGGACAACCGGGGGCCGGGAGGGGCGGCAGGAGGGGGTCGGCGGTGGGTGCCTAAGGGTGGGCTTAGAGTATCCTTAGGATCGGCCTAGGCTTGGCCGGGCGGGTCGCGCGGAGAGGGGCGCAGGTCTGGTGGTTGATACTCGATCAGGGTGTGATCCCAAAGGTTTCGGTGCTCCGGGAGATAAAGATTCTGCTCTAGGTGCTTTATCACGATCTCTAGGGCAGTGTTCAGATGCGGAGGCTCAACCGGGGGGGTGGTTACTATTGTAGGTAGGGTGGCTGGATGCCCTCGTGCATCCAATCCAGACTTTAGCCAGCGTATAAGCTCCCGGATCCGTAATCGGTAAATAGGTGCCAGGCCGTAAGTCCTCGATGTGCAGATCGAACGTGGCGCGTCGGGGGTCCTTTTTATTTTGCTTAGGCAATTCGGTGGTCGGATCGGCCTTAATACCGATGAATTCGATTAGCCAGCGCGTGGCTACAAGGCGGCCCTCCCAGATGGCGTTTGACGCGCAAGCGAGCGCCACAAAATCAGCCGGTTTCTCCAGGTGAACTTGCAGGCCTGCGGTTCTGACGTTTTGGACGCCGTAACGGGCCTGCAGCAGTTTGACTAGCAACTCGGTTCCGGACAAGGCGGTGCGAACGCGATGGGGGATATGTTGAGAAAGCCACTCAAGGAGGATTTTCGGATCGGAAGCCACGAGGTGCATTGGCGGCGCAAACAGAGGATTGGCAACCATCAAATCACCACGCTCTCGGCCGTGATGTCGGCGATGTCCTGGGAGGCCGTGGCGGTGAACGTGACGGGCTTGAAGTAGCGGGTGGCGCCGGTCGTGAAGGCGACGTGGGTCAGCGCGACCAGGTCGGCCCGGTAGATCAGCCAGCCGCGGGCGCCATTGGCGTGGTCGGCCGGCGTGGTGCCGTAGCGGCCGCGCCGGAGGTTGGCCACGTCCATCAGCGTGCCGCCGGCGGCCGTGTAGCCCTCCACGCTCAGAATCTCGCTTTCGAGGAACAGCAGCAGGGTGTTGTCGTCGGCCTGGTCGCTGTTCTGGCCGGCGAAGTTGAGCCGATCCACGGCGTGCATATCGAGCTGCGTGGAGACGCGCAGGCACTTCCGCGTGGCGTTCGTCGTGCCGGCCGTCGTGAGGTCAATCGCCGAGCCGCCGACCGTGAGGGCCAGCTTGAAGTCGTTCGTCGCGGTGCTGACCACGTAGTAGGTCTTGCCCTCGACCAGCGGCGCCGGCAGCACGCCACCGCCGATGGCAAAGGCCAGCGGGGTGCCGTTGGCGAGACCGTGCGCGTTGATGGTGATCTTGTCCGTGGCGGCCGAGGCCGTGAACGTGCCCACCGCGTTGAACGCGCTCGTGAGCGTGCCCGTGCCGGCGAAGCGGTTGATGGTCTCGAGCGCCTCGTAGGTGATGTCGTCGCGGCTGAAATGCACCGTGTAGCCGGTGTGCAGGCCGTGCGACCGGGCGCCCAGCAGCGCGACCGCCTTGTCGCCCTCGCCGGCGGCGGCCAACGTGGTGGGAAGCGTGCGCAGGAGCGGCGAGACCAGGTCGGCCGGATCGGACGTGCCGGCTGCCGGCGGCGTGTAGCCGTCCGAGGCCGGGCCGGTGACCAGGCTCGAGGGGTCAACGGCCAGCTCGAGCGCCAGCTCGCGGTCGGTTGACTTGCCCTGCGTCTTCCGCGTGAGCCGGCAGTTCAGATAATAGCCGGCATCGGGCCACGGCTCGACGCGCACCGGGTCGCCCGGCAGCAGCGAGGCGCAGGCTGAGAGCAGCCCGCGGGCGCTGATGCGGCCGGGCGGCAGCGCGGCCCGGAGGCCGGCCCGCACGGCAAAGGCGCTGGCCAGGGCCGGCCGGGTGATGGCGCGGCGCTGCAGCGTGACCGGCTGGCTGGTGCCGTGCAGCTCGCCGCCGCCGGTGTCCGCCCACACCGCCACGTCCTCCTTAAAGTCCGCGTCGCGGTTGGTGTAGACCACGCGCGTGTTGCGGGGTGTGAGCGCGTAGCTCGGCGACACCGGCTCGGCCAGCGCGGTCAGGTTGCCCTTGGTGAGTGCCGGCGCGCTGTCGAAGTTTGCCTCGAGGCTCGTGCTGCGCACGCTGTAGCGGCCGTCCGCACCGAGCCGGATGAAGCCGTCGAGGTAGCCGAGCAGCTCGGCCGCCAGCGCCAGCGCCGACATCGGCTCGGTGAACACCGGGCTGCCCCAGATGCCGGCGGCCGTCAGCTCGTCGGACACGGTCTGGATGTCGTCGAGGTTGAACTCGCTGAGGCGCAGGCCCGCGCCGCAGCGCGGATGGCACAGCGCCTCGATGAGCGCGTGGAGCAGGCACACGTCGCCCTCGTCGGTCGGGTTGCTGAGGCCGGGCACGACCGTCGCGCGCTCCCACTCGGCCTTGATCGGCTGCGCGGCCGTGCGGTCGCGGCCGAGCACGAGCGGATCGAACACCAGGCCGGTGATGCCGGTATAGGCCGGGTGCCCGGTCAGGACGCTGTCCACGGTGTGCTGCGTGCCCCATTGCACGCGGATGGCGGCCTGGTTGGGGATGTCGAGCGAGCTGGGCTGGCCGTCGCCGGGCCGGGTGAGTGGGCCTTCCCACGCGACCACCTCGTCAAGCCAGATGCGCCGCAGCGCGTTGGACGGCAACGGCGCGACCAGGCCGATGCACGAGCACTTGTAGGTGTAGCCGACCGTCCGGGTCTCGCTGCTTTTCATGCCCGTCTGAACCTTGGCGGTGATCGGCGTGGCCACCGGGTTGATCGCCTCGCTCCCCCAGGTCAGGCCCAGCACGGCCCGGCCGGCGTAGTAGGGCAGCGGCCGCGCGGCCTCGTTGGTCGGCAGCCGGTCGGGCGCGAGGTTCATCATGCGCTGCGCCGGCGGCGCGATGTTTTTGGTGGAGGCGAACAGGAACATGGTCAGCGGTCGGGGTTGAGCAGCCGGTAGACGCGCGCGGCGCGGCGGCCGTAGGTCGGATCATCGAGGCGCGAGGTCTTGACGACGTGCCGCGCCATGACGTGGACGAACTCGTCGCCCTTGAGCACCATGCCGATGTGGTGCGCATTGCGGCCGATGTTGAACGTCACGAGGTCGCCCGGCTGCAGGGCCGGCCGCGCGTCGTCGTAGTCGCCCACGCGGGTGATGTGCTCGGCCTCATCGAGGTAGGCGTGCAGCTTGCTCGCGCCGCCGTGGAGCGTGTCCTGGGCGCCGTAGTCCGGCGGCCGCAGCTCGTGCTTCCAGCCCGTCGCCTGCGCGAGCTCGTGCACCAGGTGCACGCAGTCGACGCCGGCGCCGCGCGCGCTGGCGTGCAGGCAGAACGGCGTGCCGAGCCAGAGCCGGGCCTCGGCGCGGAGCACGGCCACGACCGCGGGATCGGCGAACCAGTATGGCGATGGGTGGGCGTCGGGCATGGTCACTTCTTGCCGAAGCTGCTCGGCGTGCCGGCGGACGGCATGGCCTGCACCGAGAGGTTTTTCGCGGACAGCTTGGGCGCGCCGCCGAAGTTGATGAAGTTGTCGAACTTGGTGCCGCACGTCGCCGGCAGCTTGTCGCAGCCGGGCTTGGCGACGGCCGAGTCGGCCACCGCGGCCAGCACCGTGGGCGCGGAGAGCGTGAGCCGGTGCTTGGTGGACGTGAGCGCCTCGGCATCGCGGATCGTGCGGGTCTCGCGCTCGTCGCCGTGCGTGATGGTGATGGCGCCGCCGACCAGCCAGTCGGCCGCCTTCGCCGCGAGGCCGGCGCACTCGAAGTCCAGCTGGGCGTTATCCGGGTCGACAGCATCGAGGTCGCCCTCGAGCTCGAAGTCCTCGCCGCGCAGCCGGCAGGTGTCCTGCTGGTAGACGTTATACCCGCAGGTGGTCTGGACGAGGAACGACGGCGCCACGCGGCCGTCGAGCGCGAGGCCGCTCTTGCAGCTCACGGTGAACAGCGAGCCTTTCCGCTTCACCTCAGTCACCATGCCGCGGAAGACGGTCACCGCGTCGCCGACGCTGGCGCCGGTCGCCGGGTTGAACGCCACCTTGGCGAGCGTGACACCGTAGCTGCCGGCGAGGTGGCGGGGAAACCAAGCGCGGAACGGGTTGTCCGCCCAGTCGCCCAGCGTGAGCGCGAGGGTGTCGGTGTCGCCCTCGGTGCCCGTCGAGAGCTGCCCGTGGTCGATCTGCGCGGGCGAGTAGGCCTTGCCGTCGTGCGTCACCTGCAGCTGCGCGCTGGTGAGCCGCCAGCCGACGATGTCACGGTCGGAGATGTAGCGCGTGAGCAGGTAGAGCCACGCCTCCACGAAGCTCGAGGCCGTGTCGGCCGCCGCCGGGTCGCCGTAGTCGAGCGGCAGCTCGAGCGCGGCCAGATCGACGGCGGAAAGCCCCTCGGAGGCGTGCTGCCAGGCCAGGTCGAGCACGCGGGCGAGGATGAGGCGGGCGACGTGCCACGCGGCCGAGAAGCCCGCCGGCAAGTCCTCGTCCACCGTCACGATCTCCTCGTCGCCGTCCGCCACGACGTCGGTGATGGTGAGCGGCGTGATGCTCGCGTCGGCCGGGGAGAACACGCGCAGCACCACGCCGGGAGCGAGCGGGAAGGCCGCCTCGAGGCCCTCGCCGGCGATGCGGAAGGTCTTCGGCCCGTCGTCGGCGACCGAGAGCACGCGCAGCTCGTCCAGCTCGCAGGTGACCCATGCCGACCGCGCGCCGGTGCCGACCTCCTCAAGCCAGTCCTCGACGGCCTGCACCTGGGCGGCCGAGAGCGAGCCGGCGGTGAGCTTGAGCCGGCGCCGGGCGTGCGTCTGCGCCGGTGTGAGCACCGGCGCGCCGAAGCCGGCCTCGACGGGGTTGTCGTCGTAGATCAGGCGCGTCTCCTCCGGCGCCAGGTTGAGGCGCAGGGGGAAGATCGGGCGGCCTTTGAACGTGTCGCTCATATCGGATCGGGAAACGGCGAGTGACGCAGCTTCGTGGTCTGCGGGAAGGTGGCGGCGTAGCTCGTGCCGTCCGGCGAGCCGTTGCGGTTGAACTCGAGCCACACGCCATCGAGCGCGGTCAGGCCGGCCAGAACGGTCGCGGGGCTGGCCGCCTGGTGCGCGAAGCCCCAGGTGTCGGTCTTGAGCGCGACCAGCCGCGGCAGGTCGGACACATAGGCCGCGTGCGCCGCGACGGCCGCGGCGAGCGCGTCGACGCCGTTCTCCGGCGTGTCGCCGCCATCGTCGCCGAAGAACTCGTCCACCGCCGGGCTGACGCCGTCCACCACGTCCTGCAGGTAGTCGGCCACCGTGCTGACGCTCGCGGTGATCGCGTAGTTTTTCCTGATGGCGTCGCCGAAAGAGCAGAAGCCGATGGCGGCGATGCGGTCGGCGTAGAGCGTGATCAGGTCGAGGCCGCGCTGCGCGCCGCCCTCGCCGATGCTGCCGGTCTCATCGAGGCAGAGGTAGAGCACGAAGCGCGGCGGCGGCCCCCACAGGTGCGACACGTCCGTCGCCTCGGCCAGCCAGTTCGCCGCCGGCGCCGGCGCGACGGGGAACTCCGTGAAGTTCACGTTGAGCGAGCGCCGGCCGCTCTGGCCGGCGCGTGTCCAGGACGGCTCGTCCACGCGGCCGTGCAGCACGCGCGCGAGCCACACGGTGCCGGCCCAGCCCGCGGGGATCGCGCTGGTGAGCGTGAGCGTCGACGTCGTGGGTGTGGTGGCGACCTCGCGCAGCGTGGCCAGCGCGTCGCCCGGCCGGTGGATCGCCACCATGTCGCCGGCGGCCAGACCATGCACGCGCGAGGCGGTGATGCCGAGGTCGCTGCTGGCGGTGAAGGCCGTGAGCACGTTGCCGCGGCCCCAGTGCGGCACGCTCGCGCGGCCGCCGGTGCGCGCGAGGCGCAGCGCCTCGGTGGCCTGCACGCTCGCCTCGACCGTGCGCGGGGTGACGAGGTAGCGCAGCGACCGGCGCGGCCGCGTCCACCACGCGGCGCGATCCTCGGCGCCGGTGAGGCTGTCGGCGATGGTGGTCAGCACCGAGGGCGTGTCGGCGATGCCGCCGCGCCAGTCGGGCGCCTGCGCGACGAAGGTGTGGTTGGCGGGCAGGGGCATGGTTAAGGGAGTCCTTAGACCGGCCTTAGGCGCGGCCGCCGAGCATGAGGCGGCCGGCGCCGTCGAGGTGGTTGAGCACGATCGCGCGGCCCTTGTGCGACTCCATGAAGCGGCGGAATTCGTTCTCGCTGTTGAGCACGGCCGGCGCGAGGACACGGTCGGTGCCGCCCTGCCCGCCGCCGCCGGCGGCCGGAGCGACCGGGGCCACGCGGCCGTCGCGCACCGCGTCGAGGAAGCCGGTGCCATACTGCGCGACGCTGTTTGCCGGGATGACATACTCGCCGTGACTCAGCCAGGCCGGGATCGAGTCGCTGCGGCCGTCACCGGCGCCGCGCACCAGGCCGCCGTCCGCAAAGCCCTTGGCGGTGGCGAGCACGGCCGTGAGCGCGGCCAGACCGACGAGGGGCGCGACACCAAATGAGGAGATCGAGGTGAGCAGCGCGCCCGGCAGCTTGGCAGCGTATTCGACGGCGGCCTCGGCCTGAGTCCAGGAGATGTTCGCGAGCGCGGCCGAGGCGCGGCCGACGACCCATTGGGCAAACATATCGCTGATGGCCTTGACGACGCTGCCGGTGATGGTGGCGCCGATGTTCCGCAAGGCGTCGCCCCACGTCATCGTGCCGTTGATCAGCCCCTGCATGCTGCCGGAGAGGCCGTCTACCGCCGCACCGAGCGTGTCGCGCACGATGGAGGCCGCGTTCTCGGCCGCGCTGCCGACCTTGTCCATCTGTCCCACGAGCACGGCCTGCACGGAGTCGTCCGTGCCGAGCGGCGTGAGCCGGCGGATGGAGCTGTCGTTGCCGGTGATCTGGCCCTGCAGCCCGGAAATCTGGCTCTCGCGCGTCGGGTCGGGGTTGAGCGCGTTCAGCTCCTTGAGCTGGCGGATTTGCTCGGCGATGGCGGCGTTCTGCTCGTGGAGAATTTCGACCTTCTTCGCGTCGCGCTCCTGCCGGATGATGAGCTTGTTGTCGTCCAGGTCGGACAGCCGGGCGCTGTCGGCCGCGATCTTGTCGGCCAGCGCCTGCCGGGCGCGTTCCTCGGTTTCTTTCTGGGCCAGCTGGATTCTTTTGGCCTCGCGGGCGAAGTAGTCCTCGTCGTCCTTGTCGGCCTGGTCGGAGGCGCGCTTCTTTTCGTCGGCCACGCGTTTCTCGTCGGCCGCGATTTTTTCGGTGATGTCGCGCCGCTTGGCCGAGAGCGCCTCCATCTGTCCCTCGTAGCCCAGCTGTGCGGCCTTGAGCGCGACGTCGTCCTTGGCGTGCTGGGCCATCTCGCTCTGCTTGTTGAACAGCTCCATCGTCGCCTGCACCTGCTGATCCAGGAGTTGCAGCTTCATCTCGTCCGGGGCGTTGTCGAACCGGGCCGCATCAAACGCCTTTTGCAGCTCCGGCAGTTTGGCCGCCAGCGCGGCGCTGGCCGTTTGGTCGGGCACCACCTGCAGCTTTGCCTCCGTCACGGCCAGTTGCTCGAGGGCGTCGCGCACGCGCTTGAACTGGCTCTCCTCCGGGGAGAACGACAGGTGGCCCAGTTCCTCGGCCCGCTTTTGCTGGGCGTTGAGCTCGGCCAGCATCTTCTCCAGCTCGGCCCGATTTTTTGCGGCCTGCGCCAGCGTGGGCGGATTGCCCAACGCGGAAAACTTGTCCTCGGTGGCCTTGCGCCGCGCCGCGTCGGCCGCGGCGTTGCTCGCATTGAGGCCCAGAACGTCGCCGTGAAGCGTCGCGTTCAGGTTGAGCATAGCCTCCGCGAAATGCCCCTTCACGACCGTCCACTTGCTGTCGAGCACCTCGAGCTGGTGGTTTGCCTCGGCCAGCTTTTTAATGAGCTCGTCAGTCGTCACCCGCCCGGCGGCCTCCATGCCCTCCTTGACGTTCTCCAAACCTTGCCCAGCGAGATCGCGCAGCGCGTTGGCCAGCTTGCCGGTGCCGCGGCCGAGGATGTCCTGGGCGGCGGCGGCGGCCTTGGCGCCGTCCGCCATGCTGTTCATGGCGCGGCCGACCGCCTCGAGGGCGAGGTCGGGCGACATGGCCGAGAGCTCGGCGATGTTGAGGTTGAGGGCGGCGAACGCCTTCTGCAGCGGCTCGCTGCCGGCGGCCGCGTCGGCCAGCGACTGGCGGAGCTTGAGGAGTGTCTGCGAGACCTGCGCCGACTTGACGCCGGCGTCGCCGAAGTGAGCGTTGAGCGTCTGGAGCGACGAGGCCGAGACGTTGAGCTGCTCGCTGGTGTCCTGCAGCTCGTCGGCATGGCCGCTTCTTCGACGAGCTGCTCAAGCCGGGCGTGATCTACGTGCCGGTGGACAAGTTCCGCGAGCGCTCGGTGCTCCTGCTCGGCAAGAACGCCGCGCCCCTGATCAAGCTCATGGAGAGCAAGGGCAACACCTCGGTGGCGTTCGAGACCAAGGAAGCGTCGTGAGCACGTTCGCCGTCAATGGCATCCGGCCGGCCGAAATCACCGCGATCTGCGCGGTGGTCTCGGCCGAGTCGGGCTTTGACGTGGCCGACCTGGCCTCGCATCGCCGGGAGCGGCTCAACAGGAGGGTGTGGCAGTGACCACGCCGGCTTTATTTTCTCCTCGTGAAGCGTATCAGCGCTTCGGCACAAGCGCGCACCTTATCGGGGTCACGGTGCTGATAAAATGCAAATTCGTCTATTGGAGTGTAATCACTATTGGCCTTCTTGTAGGCTTCCACCGCTTGGTCAAAGGCGCACCGCTGTCGACCGTGCAAATGCCGGCGGAATACTGCGAAAGACATTTCGTTCGGCTCTTTGGAATGGACACTTGGGGAAACCCTTTGCTTCTCAAGATCGACAAAAAGAATTTCGGAGGCGGCGTTGAATTCGTTTCTGCGGTCACGCCACAGCGCGAAGCGATGGCCCATAAAAAACCCCAAGATGCCGGTCACGATGGGCAGCAGTGGGTGAGTCAGAATTTCGGTAAGCATGACGTTTTTTTCAGGAGGACAGTGCGATGAGCCCCGAGGCCCGCAACACCTACTTCGGCCGCGTGTGGCCTGCCGTCTGCCGTGTTAAGCGGTGGGCCGTGAAGGACGACGCGCGCCGGCGGGCGTTCACGGCCGAGGCGATGGAGTTCATGCGGTGCCCGCCGACGGACTCGCTCTCCGGGCTGGGGCCGGACGAGACGACGGCGTTGTTCGTCTATGCCCGGCACGTGGCGGCGCCGGACGATTTCAACGCGGCCGCGCTCGCGCTCGAGTGCCAGCGCGACTACCGCACCTTCAACCGGGCGCGCAACGCCGACTGGCACGAGCGGAAGCTCTACGGCCGCGGCAAAAACAAGCTCAACCGGCAGCGCTTCGGCGGGGCCACGTCGGCCGCCGGCGGGCCGCTCGACAGCCTCGACCCGGACGAGGTGCGGAAGCGGCACATGACGATGGCCAGCCGGCACCAGAAGGCCCAGCGGATGGCGCGGGCAAATTGCCCAATTTCGCAAGTTGAGGCCAAGGCAGAGGCCGACGAGTGGATTGACCCTGACACCGTGCCGGCACCGGCGGCGGTGGTTGGCGAGGAGGGGCCGTTTTGACCATGCCCATGCGCGGTCACATCTCGTCCCGGAGACGGCTTTGCGGCGCCGTCGTGGCCCTGCGGCCGACGCTGTCGCCGGCGGCCAAGGCCAAGGGCACCCTGCTGTCGCTGAAGCGCCGGATCGAGGCCGCCGAGGCGCGGGGCGACACGGCCGAGGCCGAGCGGCTGAAGGGCGAGCACGCCTGGCTCGTGATGAACACCCTGTGAGCGCCACCGCAGAGCTGCCGATCAAAGTGCCGCGCCCGGAGGTGACCTCCGAGCAGGTCGAAGGGTTTTGCCGATATCTGAAAGACTGTTCCGGCTGGATCACGGCTCACCAGATATCGACCAACCTCGGCATCAGCGACCGGCGTTGCCGTGCCTTGGCCGAGCATAGTGACGGCCGGGTGATCAGCGGGCAGTTCGGCTACCGCTACCTCGACCGCACCACGCCCATCGAGGAGGTTGATCACGCCGCCAGCTGGCTTGAACAGCAGGCCAAAAAGATGCTGGGCCGGGCGAACGCGATCCGGCGCCGCTATCACCGCTACGCGCAGCCATGACGATGGGCGGATATCTTGAGGAGCGAGCCACGCAAGAGGCCGCGGCCCGCCAGCGTGAGCGGCGCGACGGGCCGGCCGCGGCGCTCGACCTCGGCCCGGTGCTGGCGGACATCCGGCGGCAGTTCTACGCGGGCAAGGATCGGGCGTTTTTCCGCGACCGCCGCGCGCTCGAGGAGACCGTGACGTGGCCGGCGACCTGGCTGCGCCGGCGGGGCGTGACCTGGACGCCGGAGCGCTACTTCGCCACCATCCGCGGCACGCTGGCGGAAATCGTCCAGCACGGCTCGCCGGGAGCGGTCGGCTATTTCCCGCGCTACCTGCTCAAGGCGCTGCAAAACCACTTCGCGCACCACAGCGACACGATCTGCGCGGAGGCCAGCCGGGCGCGGAACGCCTTCGCGGTGGCGCTGGGGAAGATCACCGCGCAGCAGGCGGCGGCCGAGGGTCGCAACCAGACGGCCGTCGACGTGCTGGCGGCGGCGCACGACTTACTTGCCAAGGGCCGGCCGGCACGGAAGGCTCCGACCACCAAGACCGATGACCAGCTCAACCTCATTTAACGCACCCTTGGCGACCTCTAAGGCCGTCCTTAGCCACTTCCTGGGGCGCGCTAGGTTGTCCCAAACCTATTCAAAACCGGTGCTTTTCGGCCGGACTTGTCCCAGACCTGCCCTCGATCCCAGACACCGCCGCGCGGACTCGTTTTTCCCTCGGTGTTCAGGGTTTTTCAGCCCGACTAAGGGTTTTTAAGGGTGGCCCTGACCTAATTCAACAAGCCGGCTGTTACGGAGCGAAGCGACATCGGCCGAGGCTGAAGCCGGAAGCGAAGGAAGATGCGAAGAAAGGTGGCGACGGTTTGGTCGTGATGGGTGGGATAGAACAGTACTTCGCTCATTTCATAACGCCAAAACCAGGCCATAACCCATGGTTTCCCCTCTTTGTGACTTCGCCTCTTTGCGCTTTGTCCGGATTCGGGATCACGCGAGGCAGGTCTTGAACCCTTCGTTCAGCGCGGCGCGGTCGAGGTTTTTGCCGATGAAGACGAGGGTGTTGGTGCGCGGCTCGCCGGGCTTCCAGTCGCGGTCCAGCTTGGCGTCGAAGAGCATGTGGACGCCTTGGAAGACGAGGCGCCTGGCCGAGCCTTTCACGCTGAGCACACCTTTCATGCGGTAGAGGTCGTTGCCCTTGGTGCGGAGCAGCTCGCCGATCCAGGTGTTGAGCTTTTTGCCGTCGAGCTCGCCGGGCGTGCTGATGCCGACGGAGGTGACGTCGTCGTCGTGCGAGTGGCTGTGGTGGAAATCCTGCTGCCAGACGGGGCGGGAGTTTTCGCTGCCAACCTCAAGATGAAGCGGGTGTTCACCGCAGCCTTCGAAAACGATGAAGTGGCCGGGCGCATCGAGTGCGAGCGGGTAATGGCCGCAGCCATCCTTGAGCAGGAGGCGTTGCAAGGTGCCGCCGGTCGCGACGGTCCCGCCGTCGGCGACTTTGTTTTCCCAATCGGCAAAGGCGAGAACGGCGGCCTCCGTCGCCGAAGCGATGGCAGCCAGGGCGGCGGGTGAGGCAAAGTCGCCGTCGGGAGGCGATTTCAACGGCGCGATGACGACGTCGAGCTCGTTTTCGGCATGGCGGTGGTGGCTGTGACCTTCGCCTTCGTGGGGGTGAGCGTGGTCATGCCCGTGGTCGTGGCCGCAGTGGCCGATGGCGAGGGTATGTGTGCCCGCAGGAAGCGCATAGACGCCGGCCCACTCAAAGGGATAGTCCGGCTCAAGAAACTTGGGATCGAGCCCGGTGGCGCGGGAGAGGTTGAAGCCGCCGACGTTGAGCACCGCAGCGAGCGGCACATCGCAGTTGCGCGCACGGTGGATTTGGGCGGCGGCATTGATGCGGCGGACGCGCTCTTCCAGCCGGTCGAGCTCGGCGGGTGGCACGAGGTCGGTTTTGTTGAGGATGAGCACGTCGGCAAAACCGATTTGTTTCTTGGCCTCGGGCGAGTCGTCGAGGTGCAGCCAGATGTGCTTGGCGTCCACGACGGTCACGATGCTGTCGAGGCGGTAGCGGGCTTTCATCTCGTCGTCAGTGAAAAACGTCTGCGCGACGGGGCCGGGGTCGGCGAGGCCGGTGGTCTCGATGAGGATGCCGTCGAGGCGGTCCTTGCGTTTAAGCAGGCGGCCGAGGATGCGGATGAGGTCGCCGCGCACGGAGCAGCAGATGCAGCCGTTGTTCATCTCAAACAGCTCCTCTTCGCCCTGGATGACGAGCTGGTGGTCCACGCCGACCTCACCGAACTCGTTTTCGATGACAGCGAGCTTGAGACCATGCTGCTCGGTGAGGATGCGGTTGAGGAGTGTGGTCTTGCCGGCGCCGAGGAAGCCGGTGAGGACGGTGACGGGAATGGGGGCGTCGGTGAGGACGGCGGGCGAGTTACTCATGCGGATGACCAATTTTGCGCGAGGCGGGCGGGTGTCAACTCGCGGCGCAGAAGGGCCGTGATATAGTGGGGTTTTGCCGGCGTAGGCGTTGGGCAACAGAATGAGATCAATGAGGTAAAGCAGATGACTCTCCCCATACCTGACACTAGCGGTTGGCGGGGGCTTTAGGCCACACGATGCTTCTCAAGATGCGTCGCACCATCGGCAAGTCCTTCTCGCTCTCGAAAAAAACCATGATGTCCAGATAGGTGTCCTCATCCTCATATGGAACGTATAAGGTCGCGACATTTTCGAATTCACGTTTGCCAAATTCTTTCGGGTCAGCTTTACCAACTGTGAACCGAGCGATTCGTCCGCCGATGCGCCAGATTTCCTCCCCTGCGGCCAAAAGTTGCGGATTGGCTTCTTCAGCTTTTAGCCTGTCAAACATCGCCTGCCTCTCCATCGCTCTCTTCTGACTCCGGGCTAGCGCGTCTTTCAGCATATCCAAAATCCGCGATTCCGCTCCTTTTGCTTTCTCAATTTCAATCATTTCGTGCACTTGTTTTTCGCTGAGACCCATGTGGGAAAATTCGTCGAACTCGAGATAGGCGGTTCTGCCCCGATATTTTCCCACATGAGAATCAATTCCCTGCACTCGATCGTTCTTCCAGCCCCACGGACATCCAGCACCAAAACTACCTCCTCGTGGTTGCCGCGATGAGCGTTACAACTTCCCGGACACTCTCAAGGGCCAGCACATTTTCCATCTGAGCCATCCCGATTGTCTCCACTCCGACATGGGACGCACCCTCCGCTCCTGAGCCCCAATGACCATGGACAAAGGACCATTGACCCCGAGCGCCCTCGACGCGCGCTCGGCCCACTACCGCAAGATCATTCCAGCCGGCGACCCCTGGTCGCACGAAATCAAACGTAGCCAGATTCTCCGCATCGTGGATGTCGAGGGCAACCAAGCCGCCGACACCCTCTTCTACGATGCCCACGATCCCGCCAACCGCTACAGCGCGCCCGACACCATCCGCCACCAAGCCGCGCTCTACCTCTCCACCGGCACCGTGCTCATGTCGTCCTGCGGCGACAGGCTCCTCACCATCGTTGCCGACACCTGCGGCCGTCACGACACTCTCGGCGGCGCATGTTCTCGCGAGAGCAACACGATGCGTTATGCCGCCGATAAGGAATATAGCCCCATTGATATTTCGTGGCATAGGGTGCGTGCACCCGCACCCCGCGGCGTGCCCAGACTCGGCGAATGACGGGCAACAGCCCGTAACGGTGTTCGTCGAGCACCCAGATTCGCACAGGTTGCGTCGGCGCGAGCCCCGTGATCGCGGTCAGCCGGGCGGGCAGTTCCACCTTGAAGGCCATCGCCTTGGCCGGGTCCTTCTTCTTGTGACTCTTGCGCGGCACCTTGAGTTTGCCGCCGAGTCGGCGCAAAACCTTGCGCACCCC
>CANJLB010000043.1 GCA_947475065.1 Opitutia bacterium
CAGACTAACCGCTTTGGCTCCGCGCCGAGCCGCTCCGCCAAAGCGGTTAGTCTTGCTGCCTAATCCACCCTCAACCATAACCCACCGAAACGATCCACCTGGATACGATGTCCTGAAACTAAAGTGGATAGGATGTCCTGAATGCGCCAAACAATTCCGGTTCAGCCCGCTGCCCGCTGCCCGCTGCCCGCTGCCCGCTCCTCCGGCCTCTGGCTTCTGAATCTCAGCTTTCCGCCCTTCCGCCCTTCCGCCCTTCCGCCCTTCCGCCCTTCCGCGTTTTCGCGATCTGCCGCATCAGCCGCCGGCCGGCGGCAGATCGTATTCCACGACGAAACCACGCAGACTGTAGATGGCCCGCACATCGTTCCAGGTGGATCGCCTCGCCGCCGTGGCCCGCTGCGCCCAAAAATGCACCCGGCTCTCATTCTCCGACGATCCGCCCGAGTCGTTGTTGGGCTGGCCGGGTGCCCAATTTTGAAAATCAAACGGCTCGTTGTCCTCCACCCATCGCCAGTTGCCGGCCGGTTCCCCTGAACCCGCCGGTTGCATCCCTCCCAACCAAGGCCCCAGAGACTCGGTGTCGTTGTGCAGCCAAAAGCGGGGCAGGTCCACCAGCCCGAACACAAAGTTGTTTTCCGCCGCCGAACTGATGCTCGCAAGATAACCCCCGCGCGCGCGCGCCCAAGCCTGAGCATCTGCCCAGATGACCCCGTCGGGCGCAAACACCGGCTGATAATAATGGGCTCCCGCCCCGCTGCCGAACCGCACCACCGGCCCCGGCCTGAGCCCGTCGGCTGCGGCCACCCTTGGCGCCTGCGCGGGCACGCCCGTGCCGGGCTGGACCGCACCGGGCTGGATGTAAATGTTGATGCACCCGCCCAGCGACATGACCAGGCCAAGGCTCAGACCGACTGCCAGCGGCCACAGCCGCCGCGTGTGCGAGATTCTCGTGAAGACATTATGCGTAGCATTCATCGGGCCGCCATCTTACCGGAAAAAATGCCGGCGGTTGTCATGGAGTTGTAAAATCTGCCGAACATGTATTCCGGTTTGCGGTTGAAATAAACCGGGGGCCAAAACGGACATAAGTGCGAAAAATGCCTGACAAACCCAGGGGGGTTGGCAGCTTGGTTTCTGCCCCCCCGCTCATCACGTTGCGGCTCTCCCCATTTTTATGACATCGCCCCTCCACCGCCTGCCCTTCTGGATTTCGCTCGCCGCCCTCGCCTGCGCCGCGCTCTCCCCCGCGCGCGCCGAGGACGGCTACCGGCTCTGGCTGCGTTACGACCGCATCACCGACGAGACGCTGCGCGCGCGCTATGCGGCGGCCATTCAAACCGTCACCATCACCGGCGGCGTTCTTCCCCGACCGGCATTTGGTGGTCCGCCGCCAATCTCACGGACGCGCGAAGTTGCACAAGCCGAGCTGGTGGCCGGCTTGCGTGACCTGCTCGGAATCGACGTCCAGGTGGCATTCGGCTCCAATCGATCTCCAACTTCGCCAGTCACCGGCAACCCGGACAGTTATCGGCTCAATGCCGGCACGAGCTTCATCAACTCTACCGGATTGGGTAACATCAATATCGATAGCCCCACAGAAATCGGCGCTCTCTACGGCGTGTTTGCCTTGTTGCGGCATATTCAGCTCGGTCTGCCGCTTGAGAATCTGAACATTGACAGCGCCCCCAAAATCCAGCGCCGCCTGCTCAACCACTGGGACAACCTCGACCGCTTCGTCGAGCGCGGCTACGCCGGCGACTCGCTCTGGGAATGGTTTTACCTGCCCGAGATCCGCAGTCCGCGCTACCGCGACTATGCGCGCGCCGTCGCCTCCCTCGGCCTCAACGGCGTCGTGCTCAACAACGTCAACGCCAACGCCCTCATCCTCACGCCCGTCTATCTCCGCAAGGTCGCGGCGCTTGCCGAGGAGTTCCGCCCCTATGGCATCCGTGTTTTTCTCACCGCGCGCTTCAGCGCGCCGATTGAGATCGGCGGCCTCAAGACCGCCGACCCGCTCGACCCGGAGGTCGCCGCCTGGTGGAAGAAAAAGACCGACGAGATCTACACCTTCATCCCCGATTTCGGCGGCTATCTCGTGAAGGCCAACTCCGAGGGCCAGCCCGGCCCGCAGGACTACAAGCGCAACCACGCCGACGGGGCCAACATGATGGCCGACGCCCTCGCTCCCCACGGCGGCGTCGTGATGTGGCGCGCATTTGTCTATGGCGCCGAGGTGAAGGAGGACCGCGTGAAGCAGGCCTACAGCGAGTTCATGCCGCTGGACGGCAAGTTCCGAGACAACGTCGTCATCCAGATCAAGAACGGCCCTCTCGACTTCATGCCCCGCGAGCCGTTCTCCCCGCTCTTCGGCGGCATGAAGAAGACCGTCATGGCCCCGGAGCTCCAGATCACCCAGGAATATCTCGGCCAGTCCACCCACCTCGTCTATCTCGCGCCGATGTGGAAAGAGGTGCTCGACGCCGACACGTTTGCCCA
This sequence comes from Opitutia bacterium, assembly GCA_947475065.1. Lineage (GTDB taxonomy): Bacteria > Verrucomicrobiota > Verrucomicrobiia > Opitutales > Opitutaceae > CAIYUN01. The sequence goes on from CANJLB010000043.1 coordinate 2,497, forward strand.
AGGCCCCGGCTCCACCATCGCCCGCGCCACCGATGGCTCGTTGAACAAATCGCCGTTCAGCATGATCGTCGGTGTCGCCAACACCGGCACCGACCGCAACTGGACCGGCCACCCGCTCGCGCAGGCCAACTGGTATGCTTATGGCCGCCTCGCCTGGGACCACACGCTCACGTCCGAGGCCATCGCCGACGAGTGGATCCGCCTCACCTACGGCACCGATCCCAAGGTTTTGGCCACCATGAAAAAAATCCTCCTCGGCTCGCGCGAGACGATGGTCAACTACTCGATGCCGCTCGGCCTGCACCACATCATGGCCGAAGGCCACCACTATGGCCCCGGCCCGTGGCCCATCGCCAACACCACCCGCCCCGACTGGTCGCCGCCCTATTACCACCAGGCCGACGCCGCCGGCCTCGGCGCGGCCCGCACCGCCACCGGCTCCAACGCGCTGGAGCAATACGCCCCGCCGCTCGCCACCCTCTGGGGCAGCGTGGACACCGTGCCCGACAACCTCCTGCTCTGGTTTCACCATGTCGCATGGGATCACAAGATGCAGTCCGGCCGCATCCTCTGGGACGAGCTCGCCCTGCGCTACCAGCAGGGTGTGAACGAAGTCCGCGCCATGCAGCGCGACTGGGATTCGCTCAAGGGCAGCATTGATGATGAGCGTTTCACCGAGGTCAAACAGCGCCTCGCCCGCCAGGAAGCCGACGCGCGAGACTGGCGCGACGCCTGCCTCCTGTATTTCCAGACTTTCTCGAAACGCCCGCTGCCCGCCGGAGTCGAGCCGCCCGCGCACGACCTCGAATACTACAAGACCCCGCTCATCCGCTTCGCCCCGGGCCATCCCGGCGCGAAGTAAGGCGAGTTTCGGTGCCATGTACTCCCGTAAAGCCAAGGACAGTCAGACGAATAAACACTGTTCGGAAGAAAATGATTAATGCGTCTAAGAAAGGTTGGGTCGGTGCGGTGATCGCGGTAGTGCTGTCGCCAATCATCATTCCGGTAGCCATCGCCGTTGTGCTCGGCTGGCTCCTCGCTACCGCAGCGATCATGGTTGCGATTTCGTTGCTCCGATCGCTTCGCGGCAGCCCCTACCTAGTGGTCTATTCGGACGGTGCACAGTGGAAGCGATACTTTGAAGAAGAGGTCATTCCCAATTTCGGTATTCGGGCGAGAATTTTAAACCTCTCTACCGACGGCGGACGGAAGAAGTGGTGGCATCTCGATTGGTGGGTTTACCAACATTGCGCCGGCTACCGGAATCGCTTCCCCATTATTCTGCACTTTTCTGCCTTTGGAAGCTGGGAGGCTATCCGCTTTTACGATGCATATATGCAAGCGAAGAAGGGCAAGACTGCGGCCTTGGAGCACGTGAAGGCTTTGGCGTATGAGTGGATCCCTAAAAAAGCCTAACCACCTCCTCTGCCCCGCCCTTCCGTTCCTCCGCGCTTCCGCGAACTGGCTCCTAGCTTCCCTGGTTCTGGCTTCTTCCGCTCCGTGCCTCCGCAACGCACTGCCCAGCGTGGTGCTTCACGATTGCCTACGCCATCATAAGGCACGCTACCCTCCATCGGCCTTTCAGATTTTTCATACCTCCACCCTCTCCCGGGTCGCAGTGAACACCAGTTCAGCCCGCACGGCCGTTTCGGGCAGGCCCAGCAGCCGCGCGGCGGCCCGGCGGTAGAGACGCATCTGGCCGGTGTGGCGGGCCGGGTCGGGCTGCGCGTCGGTCTTGAAGTCGAACACGGTCGCGGCGAGCGCCGGGCCGTCGGCCGCGCGCCCGACCACCACACGGTCGAACACCCCGCTCACCCACACCCCGTCAAGCACCGCCTCGAATGCCCGTTCGCGCCACACTTCGGCTGTCGCGCCCGACCGCGCCCACACCCCGGCCAGCGCCGGTGCGCCCAGACACGTCACCGCTGTCGACACGACCGCCGCATCCTCGCCCCGGGCCCGCCACGCCGACTCAAATTTTCCGGTCGCGTTGGCGGCATCCGCCGCCAGCCACTCCACCTCCGCCAGCAAAGCGTGGACGGCCGAGCCGAACCCGGCACCCGCATCAGCTGCGCCGCGCTGCGCCGGTGCGGTGAACGCAAACAGCATCGCACCGTCCAAGGTGCCGCGTTTTTCCCCTGACGGCCGCCGTGCCACCAGCCGCTTCGTCCCGGCCGCACCGGGCAACGGCCCCAGCCCAGGCACCCTCGCCACCGGCTCCTGGCTCCTCACGTTCATGGCAATTTTCTCAAACCACGCCGGATCCCCGTCACTCCAGGTCTCCCCCAAGGTTTCCTGCAGCAGCTTCGGATAATTGTTCGACCGGGACGAAGCCTTGCGCGGCTCGGTGATGAGATACATCGCACGTTTCGCCCGCGTCATCGCCACGTATAGTTTGCAGAGCGCCTCGTAAGCCTCGTCCGCCTCCTCGTCCGCGAGGTGGGCCGCCAGCACGGGATCACGCCGGGCAAACTGAGCCGACGGCAAGTCCAACACCCACTCGATCTCACGCCCGGGATTCTTGTGCACAGCCAGACCCTTGCGCCGCACCGCGAGCGATTTTCCCTCCAGGTCGGGCAGGATCACGAGGTCGAAACCCAGCCCCTTCGCCTTATGGACGGTCATGACGCGCACCGTCCCGGCGGCGTCGGCGTCACGCACGGTGTGAGCCTCGGCCCACGCAAGAAACTCCGCGACGTCGCGCCGCCCGCCCTCGTCAAACTCCCGCGCCAGCTCCACCAATTGCCGTCCGCGGGTCCGGCTAAACTCATCGTCGGCCGCCAGCGCCGGCTCCAGCGTGCGCAGCCATAGCTCCAGTGTCCCGGCAAATCCGACCGCATGCAGCTCGCCCAGCACGCGCCGGGTGAGCAAATCCGGGGTGGCGAGGCCCGCGGCCGCCAGGGCCGCGCCGAGCGGGGTCATTTGCAGGTGCTCCCGGGCGAAGGTGTCGCCGGGATGCGCGGCCGCGCGCAACAAGGCCAGCAACGCACAGGTGAGCGGGTTGTCCATCGCGACGTGCAGGTCGCTCTCCGCCACCGCCGCCAGCCCGCCCTCACGCCGCAGATAGTCGGCGAGCTCCGCGGCGGTGTCGTTCTTCTGCACCAGCACCGCGACCGTCAGCCCGCGTTCGTGCGGCACAACTTCGCGCAGGATTTGCAGCGTCGCGGCAAAGCGACCGGCCTCATCCGCAGCGCGCCGCAGGACGGCATGGCCGCCCAGTGCCGTTCGCTCGCTCGTGTGGGCACGCCACTCGCCCGACCAGCGGGCCGCCACCGCGGGCGGCAGGATCGCGCGCAACGCCGTCCGGTCGCCCAGCACGCGGTTGACCATCGCGATCACCGCCGGTCCCGACCGCCACGAGCTCGTCAGGTGCTGCTCCGCGATGGCGCCAGGGGCGGCGGCGTTGTAGTGGTCAAATATCTCCCGGAACAAACGCGAGTCGCCCTCGCGCCACGCGAAAATGGCCTGCTTCACGTCGCCGACGTAGAAAAAGCTGCGCCGCCCTTCGGCGTCCTGCACCGCCTCGTCAATCAGGTTCCGCAGCACGCACCACTGGGCGAAGCTCGTGTCCTGAAACTCGTCGAGCAGCCAATGGTCAAACTGGGCGTCGAGCCGCCAGTCCATCAGCAAGCGCCCGGCCCCGTCGTTTTCACCGGCGGCCCCCCGGCCGGTCAGCGCGACTGGCAGGAGCAGCCGCGTGATGTCCGCAAACGTCAGGCGGCCGCCTCGTCGCACCGCATCGTGATAAACCGTCTCGTAGCCGTGCAAGACCTCGAAGATCCCGCGGGTCATCTCCAGCCGCCGCTGCAGCTCCGCCCCGGCGAGCGACGACACGACGGCGACGAGGGCCGCGCACACCGGCGGGGTGAGCGGGATTCTTTTTCGCTCCAGCGTCAGCTCGGCCCGGCCGGCGCACAGCGCGTCCCAGACCTTGAACGCGTTGTCCACGAGATACTCAACCGCCTCGGGCAACGGCGCGCCCGGCGACCACCCCGGCAAAGCCGCGAAAAAACCCTCCAGCCGGGCCCGCTGAGGGTCGCCCAGCTCAGCCCAGGGCAGCACCGTCCGCAGCTCCTGCGCAGCGGCCTCGCGCCGACCGGCGTGGGCAAGCCACGCATGATGTTCCGGCCAGACGCGCCGGGCATCACCCCAGCACCCGGCCCGCGGCGCGTCGAGATAGGTCTCGGCATGATCGTCGAGATACCGGTCGAGTTTCGCCGTAAGCCGCTTCTCCTCCGACCCAAAGGTCGCGCGCTTGAACGCCTCGATGAACTCGCGCTGCGCCGCGCCCGGCCCGCCCTCCGCCGCCGTGAACAGCCGCGCCAGCACCCGTCGCCGCTCCAGCCCGGTCGCCGCGCCCTCCAGCAGCGCAAACTCGCCGCCGAGCCCCAGCTCCAACGGGAAACTCCGCACCACCCGTGTGAAAAAACTGTCGAGCGTGCCAAGGCAGAGCCGGGGCATCGCATCCACGACCGCGCGCAAGAGCCGCAGAAAATCCGCCGGCCGCGCGGCCACACCGATTTCCTGCGCCAGTTGCGATGCGCCCGCCGGGTCCGCCGCCGCCCGCGCGAGCTTCTTGAGAATGATGTCGAAAAACTCGCCCGCCGCCTTGCGGGTGAAGGTCAGCGCCACAATCCGTTCCGGCGGCGCGCCGCCGGCAAGCAACGCGATGTAGCGGTTGGTCAGGGCGTAGGTTTTCCCCGACCCCGCCGAAGCCAGAATCATGACATGGCCCGGAGTTTTCATGGCCTCGCCCCCCCCGGCGGCTGGCTGCCGGCTCCGGCCTGCCCCCACGCCACGCTCGCCGCCTCCCCGTGGTGAAACAGCTCCGCCCACTCCAGATCGTGGCGGGCGTCGCGCTGCGCCGGTGGCCAGAACTCGCCGGCCGCAATCGCCGCGGCCACGCCCGCCGCACACTTCTCGGCCGACACCTGCAGATCGGGAGACTGCTGATCCCACAGCGTCACGGCCGTCTGGCCCACCGCCTTCGGCAAATTGAAATAGCCGCACGTCGCCGCCGCGCCGAACTCCGCCGTCACCGCCAGCCGATACAGCGGCAGTTGCAGGTCGAGCCAGGCGCGCGGCCGGTCACCGGCCAGCACGCGCGTCCACTCCGGCCGCGCCGCCGCCGCGTCGCCCACCGGCCCGAGATGCGCCTGTTCCGGCGACACCGCCCGGTCGCTCGTCTTGTAGTCGAGCACCCGCACCGCGCCCGTCTGCACGTGCCGGTCAAGGCGGTCGATCTTCCCGCGCACCGCCAGCGCGCCCAGCGGCAGCTCAAATGTCCACTCGACGCGCTCGATGCGCCAGCCGGCGGCCCGCTCATGCGCCTGCACCCGCGCCGCCGCCGCGAGCCGCTGGCGCGCTGACTCAAGCTGGACGATCAGGGGAAGAGTCAGCTCGCCGCCGAACTGGGCCTGGGCGCGCCGCTCAAACGCCGCCAACAGCCCGTCGCGCAGCGTGGCCTCATCCGCGCAGTCGCGCAGCGACTCGTCCTCCCCCATGGCCTGCAACGCCTCGTGCAGCAGGGTGCCAAAGTCCATCGCGTCCAGTTCCACCTTCACGGGATCAACCCGCTCCATGGCGAGGACGTGTTTCAGATAAAACCGGAACGGGCACGCCAGCCAGTCGCGCAACGCGGTCACCGAGATTTTTTCCGGCGGAGCCGCCCGCCTGGGCTGCAATTGCCACGCTCGCGCCCACGGCCGGCTCGCCTGCGTCGCCTCGGCTTCGCGAAACAAAAACGCCACGCGCCCCGGCAGCTCCTCGTCCGCGCAACGCAGCAGCAGCCGCGAAGGCCGCAGCGGGTCGCCGGCGGCCGAGGCTTTGCCCACCAGCACATCGAGCCGGCCGGCCGCGCCGATCCGCCACGCGGCCAGCGCCGCCAGCAGATACGCGTCGCGCGCAAACCGCACCGCGTTGGTCTTCAGCCCGAGCAGGCCGCGCAACGCCTCCGGCAGAAAAACATCGCCCACCACCGCGTCCGGCACGCTGCCGTCGTTCAGCCCGGCGACGACGAGATGCGGCGCGTCCTCCCACAGCAGCTCCAGCCAGCCGTTCAGCTCGAGCGCACCGGCCGGCTTGTCATCCGTGCGCAGCTCGGCCGCAAAGGCCTCCAGGACCAGTTCCCAGCCCTCGGCCGGCGTCACCCCGGGAAACTTCTCCAGCGCAGCGCCCACCTCGCGCACCGTCTCGCGCCATGTCTCGGCCGACTCCGCCAGCCGGGCATCTGTCTCAATCCGCCGGCCCGCGAAAATCGCCGCCAGCGCGGCGGCCGCGTTGTCGGGAAACTCGCCCCGGGTGAGGCTCGCCCGCAGTTCCGCCAGCGCATCCAGCGCAAACCGGGCGGCGGGGAATTTCCCCGTGTGGCCCTGCGCCGCGCGCAGGGTCGGCGGCAGATGCCGCGCATGCTGCTGATCCAGCTCGGAAAGCATCTGCGCGGCCGAATAGCCGCCCCGGTCCTCCGTGGCAGGCCGTTGGGCGGAGCGGGCGGCCCGGCCATCCAGCCACGCCAGCACATCGGGACAGCGCGCCAGCGCTGCCGCATGCGAAAAGCTCTCCTCCCGCGCAAAGTCCGCCAAGGCGACAAGCAGGGGGTGCAGCGCGTCGCATTTGCGGGACGTGCCCGCGGGGTTGAACGCCGCCACGCCCGCGTGCACCAACGCGGCCTCCAAGGGCGCGAGCACCTCGGCGTCGCCCACCCCCAAGGCCAGGAGGCCCTCAGGCGTGCCGTAGCCCTGCGCCAGCGCGACGACGCGCGACGCCTGGTCGGCCGGGTCGGCACAGAGGTGGACCCGTTGCTCAAAATCCGGCGAGTCCAGCCCGCGCCCCGCCCAGATATCCGCCAGCGGCCGGCCCCACTCGTCGAAGACTTTTTCATCCGGGCCAAAGAGCACGACCTCAATCCGCCCCGACGCCACGTGCTGCTCCAGGACGCGCACGGCCAGCGGCAACGGGTCGGGCGTGGCGAGCACGACGATTTTTTCCACGCCCGCCGGCCAGGTAACGCCGGCTTGCAGCCGGCCATCCTTCCCCGATGCCGGCTGCAAGCCGGCGCTGCTCCTGCCACCGGCCCACCCGATTTTCGCCGCCTGCGGATCGCGCCGGCCGCGCCGGGCGAGCGCGGCGTCGTAACGCCGCTCCAGCTCGCCCAGCTGGACCCAGCGTTCCGCCTCGGGAAAGTCCCGGCCGGCGCGCCGCGGCACATCGCCGATGCGCAAGGCGCCTTCGGCCAGCGTCCCCTGCAGGCGCAGCAACTGCTCCGCCAGCCGCCGCGCCCACGCAAAGTCGCGTGCCGGGGGATCAAGCGGAAACACCGCGCGGAAGTCCTCCAACTGCGCCGCCCGCAACACCTCGGCCCAAGCCAGACGCACCTCCGTGCGCGTGGCGATGCCGCCCGCAGGTGCGCCCAACGACACCAGCGTTTCCGGTGGCACCACGCGCGGCGGAAAGACCGCCTGCCCGCGCGCCGCCGCGTGTGCCGCCAGCGCCTCGCGCAGACGCCGGCCGGCCTGCCGCGTCGGCACCACGACCAGTTGTTTCGACAGGTCGAGCGGCCCGTCACCGCGCCAGCCCGCCGCCAGCCAGTCCACCGCCTGCGGCAGCAGCGGCCGGTCCCACGGAAGCAGATGGCGCTGGGGAAGGGTGACCACGATTGGGCCGATCACATGGATGCCCGCGGCGACCTCAACCTAAACCGTCCTCCGCCCTTTCAGCTCCGCATTAAGATTACGTTTAAAACCATTACGGTCTCGCCACAAACGCGGCGCGGATCACCGAGACAATGATCGCCAGTGCCCCCAGCTGAAAGCCGATGAACACCAAAATCGCCACCCGCACCAAGGCCGGCTCCCAGTTGCGCTTGCGCGCCGGCGGCACCGCCTCGGCTTCCGTCGCGGCCGTGCCTGGGGCTCCCCCCGGCGCACGCGGGCCGGCGCCGGCCGGCCACGGGGCGGGCTCCGGGCGGAACGGCGCGGCGGGCGCCGCCGCGGGCGCCTTTGACAGCCGCACAATGCGCGGCTCGGTGATGATGCCGTAGGCGAGATTGATCTGCTTCAGCTTTTCCTGCGCACGGCCTTGCAGCCTCGGGTCGTCGTTGAAACGGTCGGGATGCCAGACCTTGACGAGGTCCCGGTAGGCGCGCTTCAGCTCGTCCGGGGAGGCCCCCGGTTCCACCTCGAGCACCCGGTATGATTCGCGGAGGTCTTCCATCGCGCCGCGAAGATGCCCGCCGGCCCGCCGCACGGGCAACCCCAAAACGGGCCCGCGCCCGCCGGCCGCACGGCAGTGACGCACTTTGGGAATTTCGAACGGCGCGCCAGGACGTCGCACTCCAACCTCAAACGTCAAAATGCGTCACCGCCGGCCGCGCGTCGCGCTTGCGCGTCACGCGGCCCGCCGGCTTAATCGCCGCCCGATGCCCAAGCGCCGCCAGCTCCGCGCCTTCGACCTGAAGCAAATCTACGGCTTCGAGAGCCTCATCGGCGTGGATGAGGCCGGGCGCGGCGCGCTCGCCGGACCTGTCGTCGCGGCGGCAGTGGTCGTCAACCAGCGGTTTCTCGAGAGCCGCTGGGCGCTGGGCCGTTCGGGTCGCGTCAACGACTCGAAGCAGCTCACCGCCCCGGAGCGCGAGGAGCTCATGGCCGAGTTTGAGTCGCTCGCCGCACAGGGCCAGATCCACGCGCACCACGGCGCGGCCGACGTGGCCGAGATCGAGCAGCACAACATCCTTGGCGCCACCAAGCTTGCCATGCGCCGCGCCCTTGAGGGCATCTGCCCGCCGTCCGCGTTTGGCCGCACGGCCGAGCCCGACCTGTTCGCCAGCGAAACGGAAAAGGAAAGCTTCACCCCCGCGATCTCGGCGCATGTCGTGATTGACGGCCTGCGCCTGCGCCACTTCCCTTACCCGCACACACCGCTCGTCAACGGCGACGCCCGCTCGCTCTGCATCGCGATGGCCAGCATCGTCGCCAAGGTCACCCGCGACCGGCTGATGAACGCCCTCGACGCCCGCCACCCCGGCTACGGCTTCGCCCAGCACAAGGGCTACGGCACCGACGAGCACCGCGCCGCGCTCCTCCGCCTGGGCCGCTGCCCGCAGCACCGCGAGCTTTTCCTCCGCAAGCTGTTTGCCCGCCGTGTGGACCCGGCGCAGCTGGACATGTTTTGAGAAATGCGGATTGCGGAACGCGGAGTGCGGAATAGAAAAACACCTCCAAGATTTTTCGTTGTCCTGTCGCCACACCGCCGCGCGACAGCGCGCCCATTCCGCACTCCGCAATCCCCGCTCCGCATTTCCGCCGATGCCCGCCAAGAAAACCTCCCCGCTCGGCCGCATGCTCGGCCGGCTCGACACCCTCGATCCGGTCAACCTTGCCAACCTCGCGCAGCGCCTCGCCCGCGAACGCGGGCTGTTTGAGGCCGTCTTCAACACCTTGCGCGACGGCGTCCTCGTGATTGATGCCGAGGGCCGCATCGGCTACGCCAACACCGCCGCCCGCCATCTCATCGGCCTCGGCGAGGCCGAGCTCGCGGGCGAGATTCTCTGGCGGCTCGCACCCGGCCTCCGGCTTCCGCTCGGGGACGGCACCGCGGCCCCCACCGCCATGCGTGAGTTCGAGCTGGTCTATCCCGAGCCCCGCACCGTGCGGCTGCATCTCCTCCCCCTCGCCGCCGACGGCCCCGGGGCCGCCCGCCAGTTTGCCGTCATCCTCACCGACATCACCCAGGACCGCCAGGCGACCGAGGCGCGCATCGAGCACGAACGCGCGTCCTCCGTCCGCCTGCTCGCCGCCGGCGTCGCGCACGAGCTGGGCAACCCCCTCAACTCCCTCACCATCCACCTCCAGCTTATCGGCCGGAAACTCAAAAAGCTTGAGGCCGCCAAGACCGTCGCCTCCCCGGACGCCGCCGCCCTCGCCGAGTCCGCCCGCGTCTGCGAGGCCGAGGTCGCCCGCCTCGACGGCATTGTGTCCCATTTTCTCGAGGCCCTCCGTCCCCGCCCGCCCGACCTCGCCGAGACCGACCTCGCCACGGTCCTCACCGAGGTCCTCCGCTTCCAGCAACGCGAGCTGGCCGACCGCGGCATCACCGTCGAAGCCGAGACCCCCGCCGCGCTCCCGCCCGTCATGGCCGACCGCAACCAGCTCAAGCAGGTTTTTTTCAACCTCATCAAGAACGCAGTCGAGGCGATGCGGCCCGGCGGCCGCCTCCGCATCCGCACGCATGCCGACGACGACCGCGTCTATCTGCTCTTCGGCGACACCGGCAGCGGCATCCGGCCGGAGGACCTCGCGCAGATTTTTCAGCCCTACCATACCACCAAGCCCGGCGGGCACGGCCTCGGGCTCATGATTGTGCAGCGCATCATGCGGGATCACGGCGGCCACGCCGGCATCGAGAGCAAGGAGGGCGTCGGCACCGTCGTGACCTTGGAGTTTCCCCGCAAAGACCGCCGGGTCCGGATGCTGCGCTGAGTCCAAATTCGGCAGTTCAATTTAACCACGGATGCGCCGACGGCGCACAAGCTACACAATTAACACGGATACAAAACATCATGGAAATATCTCACGCCAAATTCCTTCACCTGCCGGGTGAAAGCTCCGGATTGCATGGCTGATTGATACTCTGTGCCCATCCGTGAGATCCGTAGTTAAAAATTCAGAAACAAGGAAACCAGGCCGCAAAGCCGACATCAGCCAACCAAGAACGAAGCACCTAGAAGCCAGAGCTCAGAATTGATATGGAAATCAGGGACTCAGGTTACCGAGGCCAGCAGGCCGACATCAGCCCCAATTCAAAATCCGGTCTTAATTCAGAAACCAGGAAACCAAGAATCAGTTACCAAGACAGCAGGCCAACATCAGCCATCCGAGCACGCTCGTAGCCCTGGACTCTCAGATTTCAGCTTTTCCGCTCCTGGCTTCCTGGCTTCAGAATTCAAATTCGGTCTTTTTCAGAATCCAGAATGCCAAGTTACCGAGGCCGCAAGGCTGACATCAGCCAACCAAGAAACCAGAGGTCAGACGTCAGAAATAATTCCGCCTCTCTGTGCCCTCTGTGCCTCTGTGGTTCAAACTTCCGTCCCTCCGATTTCTGACTTCCTGGCCTCCTGCTAAAACAATTCCGGGTTCAGCTCTCAGCTCTCGACTCTTCTCTCTCAGCTTTATCCACCATTCCGCTCCTCCGTCTCTGGCTTCAAACATCTGACTTCTGGCCTCTTCCGCTCCCTCTCCCCTGCCCTCCATTTCCCTGTTCACCCCCAACCGTGCACATCCGTGTTCCGAGCGAAGCGACAGTCTGACAATCCGTGGTCTCAACTGCGTTTTTTAAGCTGAGCCGCACCCATGGGGCCGTCGCTTTGCGCCTTGGCCTCCGGGCGCATTTGCGTTGAATGGCAGGCGTTCATGACCCCGCCCCCCCTCAAGATCGGCATCACATGCTACCCGTCCGTCGGTGGCAGCGGCATCCTCGCCGCCGAGCTGGGCGAGGAGCTGGCGCGGCGCGGCCATGAAATCCATTTCATCAGCTACGAACGGCCGTTCCGGATGCCGGCGGGCGACCCGCGCGTGTTCTTCCATCCCGTCGTCGTCAACAGCTACGACCTCTTCAAATATCCCGACTACACGCTCCCGCTCTCGGTCAAGATGGCCGAGGTCAGCCGCGACCACGCGCTCGACGTGCTTCATGTCCACTACGCCGTGCCGCATGCCACCGCCGCGTTTCTCGCCTGCTCCATGCTGCCCGCCGGCCAGCGGCCCAAGGTCATCACCACCCTCCACGGCACCGACACCACCCTCCTCGCCCGCGACCCCGGCTACGGCCCGGCCATCCGCCATGCGCTGGAACACTCCGACGCCATCACCACCGTCTCGGAATTCATGCGGCGCGAAACGCTCGCCCACCTCGCCGTCACCCGGCCCATCGAGGTCATCTACAATTTCTTCGAACCGCGCCCGCCCGCCCGCGCCCCCACCGATGTCCGCCGGGAACTCGGCCTGCGCGACGGCGAGGCGATGCTGCTGCACCTGTCCAACTTGCGCGCCCTCAAGCGCATTGACCTCCTCCTCGCCACCGCCGTCCGCCTCGGCCAGGCCGGCGAAAGCTTCCGCCTCGTCATCCTTGCCGGCGCCGACTTCGCCCCGTTCGCCGCCGAGGTGGAGCGCCTCGGCCTCGCCGGCCGCGTCGTCGTCCGGCAGAACGTCGCCGACATCGAGGACTACCTGCAAGCCGCCGACCTCGGCCTCTTCACCTCGGAAACGGAAAGCTTCTGCCTGAGCATCCTTGAGCTGATGAGCCTCGGCCGCCCGAGCGTGGCGTTCGCCGTCGGCGGCATCCCCGAAGTCGTCGCCGACGGCGAGACCGGCCTGCTCGCCCCCTTCGGCGACACAGCAGCACTCGCCGCGCACGTCCGGTCACTGCTCCGCGACCCCGCCCGCCGTGCCGCGCTCGGCACCGCCGCCCAACGCCGCGCCCGCGATCTGTTCTCCGCCGCCGCCATCGTCACGCGCTACGAGGAGCTCTATCGCCGGATTTTGCCGGGGCCGCCGCACGCCGGCCGCGCTCCATGAGCCGCAAACAACGCCTCCAGCTTGGTGTCAGCAGTTTCGTGCTGCTGGCCGTGGCCGCGGTGCTGTGGTGGCTCGATGCCGGTGGCCAGCAGACCGTGGCGGACGCCCAGGCCCGCATCCGCGCCGCCGGGCTGCCGACGACGATTGATGAAATCCGTCCTCCCCGCGTGCCCGACGCCGACAACGCCGCGTTGGACCTTGAAAAAACTCAGCCGCTGTTCGCCGCGTTGCCGAAAATAGCTGGCAAAGATTTGTGGGACTGGCTGACGGATTTCAAAAAGGCCCACGCCAACGCCCACCGCCTCCGCCCCGCCGCCACGCAAGAGCTGGCCGGCGTGCTTGAATCCCCGCCCGTGCGCGAGATCATGGTGTTGGTCAGAAAAGCTGTGGCCCAAAAAGGCTACGAAGCGCACCTCTCGTATGAAAAGGGCGTCGCGGGCATGATCCCGAACGTCGCGCCCGGCCAAGACTCCGCGCGGCTCCTTGGCTGGCATGCCCGCCTCGCGGTCAGCCAGGACCGGCCCGAACAGGCCTATGAAGATATCTGGCCTATGACCGTCCTGGCTGAATTTTCCGCCAATGAACCGATTCTGCTCTCCCAATTGAGCCGCCACTTTAAGTGGCTCATCGCCCTCACTGAGTTGGAACAGGTGGCGGCCCAGGCCCCCCTGCCGGCCGCATGGAATCAAAAGTTTTCCGACCGGTTGGCCGCCTTGGACCTGCCCGAGGGGCTGGCTCGCAGCCTAGATGGAGAGCGTTTTGCGATCAGCCTTGCGACATTTGAGGGCATGTTCCGCGGCCAGTCGCTCGATGGCGGACTTTTTGGCATCCAGCTTGATCAGTGGCCCGATCAGATTGGCGACTGGCCCGGTTGGATCGGGATGCAACGCTACCGGTTTCGCAGCGTGATCCGTCAGGAATATGCGAGTTATCTTGATGGGGTCCGCGCCCTTCGGCTGGCCGTCGTTGCACCGGTGCCCCGCTATGCGGAAATGAAGCAAAAAATGGAGGAGATCGAAAGATCGGTCCCCGCCGGACGCATGCTCGTGAAACAGATTGTTCCTGATCTCATCAGCCTGAACAAATCGCTCTGGAAAATCCCAGCCAGAGTCATTTCTGCCTCTGTTGGTCTTGCGCTGGAGCGTTATCGCACGGCGAAGGGTGGGTATCCCGCGACCTTGGCGGAGCTGGTGCCGGAGTTTTTGCCCACGGTGCCGGTGGACATTTTCTCGGGCCAGCCGCTCATTTATCGCACCGAGCCCGGCGGCGCAGTCGTCTACAGTGTCGGACCGAACCTGAAAGACGATGGCGGCGTCGAAAATCGCGAAACCGACAAGGACGACCAGAGTTGGGCGGCGGGCGCGGCTGCCGCCCGAAAATTCGCCCCGCCGCAAAAACCGGCAGCTGAGGCGGAACCGTAAGATCCGGACCAATCCGGTAGTGACGCTGTTAGAATTTTCCGGGGTAGGTGGCGTGCTCGTCACGCCACGTTTGCCCTCTGTCGCCGGAGTTGCGCGGCGAGCGCGCAACCTACCACCGACCAAACTATACTACCTCACAGATTCTCGTGCACCACCTTCGCCGGCGGGAAGCCGTTGAAATAGGTCGCCGAGGCGTGGCTGTAGGCGCCGATGTTCACGCTATACACGAGGTCGCCTCGTTCGAGGTCGGGCAGGTTCTCCGCCATCGAGACCACATCCAGCGCATCACAGGTCGGACCGAAAACGCAGCTCAGGCTCGTCGGCCCGCCCTTGAACGCCTTCACCGGGTATTTGCAGTGGTCGAAAATGACGCCCGAATAGGTGTGATAGACCCCGTCGTTGATGTAGTAGCTCGTCTTGCCGTCGCGCACGGCCTTGCCGATCACGCTCGCAAGCGAGGTGCCGCACACCGCGGCCAGAAACCGTCCCGGCTCGGCCAGCACCTGGATGTCCTTCGGGAACAGCCGCTCCAGCTCCGTGTTGATCACCTTGGCCAGCTCGCGGAACGGCCGCACCGACGCATCATACGGCGCCGGAAACCCGCCGCCGATGTCCAGCAGGTTCATCTTCGTATAGCCGCGGGCGCGCGCTTCCTGGAAAATGTTGGCCGTGAGGCTGAGCGCCTGCACGTAGTTTTCAAAATTGGTCGTCTGGCTGCCGACGTGGAAGCTGATGCCCTCCACCGTCAGGCCCACGCGGTCGGCCTCCAGAATGAGGTCCACCGCCTCGCCCGGCAGCGCGCCAAACTTGGACGACAGCTCCACCATCGCACCGGTGTTGGGCACCTTCAGCCGCAGCGCGAGCCCCGCGTTCGGCGCGTGCTTTTTGATTTTGTGGATCTCCTCCAGGTTGTCGAACGTGACCAGCGGCTTATACTGGTTGAGCTGCTCCAGCGTGTCGGTCGGCTTCGTCGGGTTGGCGTAGATGATCTTGTCCCAGATCCAGTCCTGCCGCTTTTTGGCCGGCATCTTCCTGATGTTCTCGTACACGATCATGAACTCCGGCATCGAGGCGACGTCGAAGCTCGCCCCCTCCTTGAACAGCGTGCGCACGATCTGCGGGTCCGGGTTCGCCTTGACCGCGTAATAAACCTGGATGCGTGGCAGGTGCCGGCGGAACTCCCGGTAGGCCTTCCGCAGCGCCTCGTGATCAATCACGAACAGGGGCGTGCCGTGCTGCTGGGCGAGCGTCTGGAGCCGGGCTTTCGTGATCATGGCGGGCTTCTTTAGCCGGCGTCCGTCACCAGGAAGTTCTTGAACTGCCACGGATCCTTGTGGTCGAGGTCGGCGTCATTGTAGCCGGCAAAGGTCGTGTCGCGGTGCTTGAGGGGAGTCCAGTCGCAGGGCTTGGAGATCCACTTGCCGAGATACGGCTTGGAAATTTTCAGGATGTAGTCGTGCGGCAGCTCGTCCGGCACCACCACCCCGGACTCCGGGTTCTCGATCATCCACATGGAGGCCGCGACCACCGAGATCGCCACCTGCATCGTCGTGGCGTTCTGGTGCGGCACCAGCCGGCGCGACTCCTCGATGCTCAGGTCCGAGCCCACCCACCACGAGTTGTAATCATGCCCCATGATCAGCGCGCCGAGCACGTCCGCCCCGCCCGTGATCTCGTCGTTCATGATCCGCTGGTTCTCGTTCAGGTGATAGTTGTACCCGCGCATCTCGTTGAGCGAGGCGATCGCCTCGTCGCACGGGCAGTAGGCGTAGTGCATCGTCGGCCGGTACACGGCCTTGCCGTTCTTCCACACCGTGAGCTTGTCCGAAATCGTGAACGCCTCGCCGTGCCGCACCACCATGCCGAGGATGTTCCAGTCCGGCACGTAGGAACGCACCCACACATTGATGCCCATCTGCGCGAGGCAGATTTGGTTCTTCGGCCCTTCCTGGTGCTGAAAGGCGTGCTTCGGGAGCGTCTTCTCGTGCGTCCCCCAGCCCATCTCGGAGGTCGTCGTGCCCTCTTCGCGGAAACCCTCGATGCTCCAGGTGTTGACGAACTCGTCCACCTGCTTCGGCTGGTCCGTGACCTGCGTGTCGCGCTCGGAGCAGTGGATGACCTTCACGCCCAGCGCCTGAGCCAGGTGGTTGAACTGGCGGGTCTCGATCAGCTCCGTGATTTTCTCCGCCTTCGCCCCGGTCGCCTTCTTGTCCTTGATCAGGCGGCGGCCGATATCAATGAGGCCCTGCTTGACGAAATGGGAGATGAGGCCGGGGTTGGCACCGTGCTCGATGACGGCCGTCGGGCCCTTGCTCTTCCACTGCGCCAGCATGCGGCGCAGGTTCATGTGGCGCCAGTAGAGCGTCTTGGTCGTCGGGTGCGCGTTCGGGCCGCTTGCATAGGGGTCCCAGAGCTCTGTCGAGGTGTTGATGTAGCGCACGCCGCGGTCGTGGCACCATTGCAGGATTTCGCACGCGTCAATGTTCCACGCGAGGTCAATGAGGATGTCCCCGGGGCCGACATGCTTCGCCAGCAGCGTCTTCATGTTCTCCTCCGTCACGCGGTCGCGCACGAAGCGGACGCCCTTGGCGGTCCACTGCTTCAGCTTGGCGGCGCGATCTTCAAAATCCATCACCGTGACGTTCTTCGCCGGCACCTTGATGTGCTTGAAAAGAATGGGCAGGGTGCACTCGGCCACGGCGCCGTAACCGACGAACAGGATTTTATTTTTGAAGGGAAGCATGATGGTGAAGGAAAAGGGTTTGCCGCCGCAGGGCGGGACCGGGAAACGAAACCACTTTGATTCCCCGGCCGGCGCAAGTGTTTTTCCACGCGCCGCACCATTCCCAATGTGAGAATCAGGTGACGACACACTGCTCCGCCCTGCTCGCTACCCGCTACTTCCGCCCTCCTTCCGTCAGCTTTCAGTTTTCAGCTTGGGCGCGCGACGCGCCTGTCTCTTCGCTCGGTAACAGCTTTTCCGCCTTCAGCCCCGCCGCCCTCACTTTCTCCGCCTGCGCCGCCACACCGCCAGGCCCAGCGCCAGCACCCCGGCTCCCAGCCCGAGCTCTGCCGGCTCGGGGATGGCGACGGCGCCAGGGACCAGCGAGACGGCGTCGAGCAGGATGCCGCCATTTGGCGACAGGCTTTCAAAGGTCAGCGCCGTCAGCGTCTGCGTGGCCGTGACCGTGAAGGTGCCCGTCAGATAGTTCATCGCAAATCCGCCCGAGCCGTTGGACGGCGCCGGCGGCCGGTCCACCGTGGCGATGACGAGGCCGTCCCACTCCACCTCGGCGAAGGCGTTGCCGACATAGGGATGGAACGGATGCCCCGCGTAGGCGAAGGACAGCGTGTAGGTCTGGCCGATCGTGGTCGGCACCATCTGCGTGATGCTGCCCGCATTCACCGCCCCGGAAAGGTCCACAAACTGACCGCCCTCAAACGCGGTGAAATCCAGCGTGTGGTGGACATCAATGCCCCCCAGGCCAACGTCCCATCCGGTAAAAGAAGTGCCGCCGGCAAAGTTTTGAAAGCCGCCTGCACCGACGGCGGGGTCCTCAAAGCCGCCATTGACAATCAAGTTGGGGCTGGCGCGAAGCGCGGAAGTCGCGGTGAGGATCACAAGGAGCATCCACCGGGCGAAGTGTGGTTGGGCATTCATGATTGAAACTGAAAAAGAGGGGCGGGCGGGTAGGTTGGATAATTTAATACGCAAGGCATCCGGGCCGGTTCAAGCCTTTTGGAAACCTCCCAGCAAGACATGCGCCACGCATGAGGACCAATCTATGCTACGCCGCCACAGGCGGTGCCCGTCGGGCCGGGAACTGACCTAAAACCGATTGGAACACAAGAGCACAGAGCAGCCAAGCCGAGGCCACAGAGGGATGAACCACAGACCTTCAACCAATGATGGACCTCCATAGAGCGCCGCTTGGACTGCCCTGCCGACGCAGAAGGTTGGACTGGGTGCGACTAGGTTGGACTAGGTGCGACTGGGTGGTCGGGTTAAGCCCACCTTCCAAAGCCCAAAGCCAGCTCAAAAACAGGCGGTGTCGCAAAATGAGGGCCAAAACATACGCCCGGACCCTGACCCGACTTGGTTTGATTAGGCTTGATCCACCTTGATTCACCTTGATTTGGCTTGATTCACCCTTAATTCGCTTAATTTGGCTTAATTTTCCCTGCGCCAATTTGACCCATGCAAAGAACCTCCGACAGAACGCTGTTTTGATACGAACAGGACTGTAACCCGTCCCGCTGACCTGTTTTTCAGCCTGCGACCTGGAAGGAAAAAATCAAGCTGAAAAATTGCTGTCGCCAGAAAGATCTGCACCTGCGGGCCCCGGCTTGAGTCTAAAAAACGCTGTAGTAACCACGGATTGCACGGATGTGCACGGATGTGCACGGATGGGGACGACGGAATGGAATCGGATGAGGGTGAACAGAGTTAAGGAGCCTCTGAAAAACCCAAATAAATCAGGGAACATATTAGCAGCCATAGGGTAACAGTAGCAATGAGCCAACAAATCACCTTCCTCTCGCTCGGTTGCCTGACGAAACGAACACGTGCGGACCAGTTTCTCGACGAAATGAA
>CANJLB010000044.1 GCA_947475065.1 Opitutia bacterium
GAGGGAGCCAAGCTCCCTCCCCTGCACCCCTCCCTAAAAATGGTTTGGCCTCCAAACCACAATCTCCTTGCCCTCATCTAACCCCAACCCACCCTAAAAAGTGTAACCTATGTCCCCGGACAGAGTGTAACCTAGGTCCCCGTCAAACCTGGACGCGGCCGGGTTAGGCGGAAGGGGTCATGTTTTAAGTCTTGTTGTGAGACGTTAAAACAACTGCTGACCTGCACCGGGCTGCGCCGGTGATGTGCGCCTTCGCCCATGTGACGAAGGCAGCCAGGTCGGCAGAGAGGGAGGGGTGCATCAGCCTATGGTTTGGCCGTCCGGGCAAAGTTGGCCAGCAGAAAGCATACCGGGCTGTCTGGGCTGGACAAGGTGGATGAGTAAGGTACCGCTCCGGTTCAGTTCTCCTCCGTAGGACTTGCCCGTGCGTCAACCACTCCCTCGGTAATGTCTGCTACAATTATTAAGACATGACGCCTTACGCCTGCCTTGACGTAGAACTTAAACGTGGTGTCGCCGACCTTCAGGCTGCCGCCGTCCTCCGCAACGACATCGCGCGTGAGGCGCGGGCCGTTGGCGGCGGGGCTGCGTGTTTGGGCCTGCTCCACGGCGGCCCAGTCGAGCGCGGACATGACGACCTTCGCGCCCGTGGCCTGCACGATCGCGCCGGCCCCGCCGAAGTGGTCGTCGTGGGCGTGGCTGATGAGGATGTATTTGATCTGCTTCGGATCGAAGCCGAGCGTGCGCACGTTCGCCAGGACCTGGTCGGCGGTGTTGGCGTAGGTGGCGTCGAAGAGCACGAGCCCGTCGCCGGTGGGCACGAGGTAGGAGGCGACCGTCTGGAGACCGACGTAATAGACGTTGTCGAAAACCTTAAACGGCGTTTTCTGCTGGGCGTTGGCCGGGGCGTTGCGCAGGGCGCCCCACGGGGCGGCTTTCGCATTCCAGTCGATGCGGTTGGCCGCTGCGGCCGGCTGGGCCGGCGCTGGTGCGGCGGGTTGAGCAGGTGCATCGGCGGCCCGCAGGGCAGGCTTGGCCGCGACCATGATGGCGGCGAACACGAGGACAGCAGGGGTGTTTTTCATTGGGGTAGCGAACGAGGAAATTTAGAACTGGGGAACAATCAGGCACCGGGGGAGTGTGAGGTGGACCCCGTCCGTTGGACATGTTGGGCGTGAGTTTTAGTTATGGATTGGTCGGAACGCAGACAGCGGAGCAGGGGCGTTATAGCGCGGGGCGGACGATTATTTCGCGGCGGCGGGTGCAGTCGCCGGGGCGGTGGGGCTGGGAGCGGAATAGAGGGTGCTCGAGGTGAGCACGCCGTTGGCGTCGGGAGCGGGACTGTGGTTGATTACCTTGACCCTGCCGTTGGCGTCATACATGATATAGGTTGCGCTGCCGTCAGGGTTGGTGACCGTGCTCATGTATGCGTCGAAGGCGTCTAATTGGTCGCTAGTTTTTTCAAAACTATCCGCCCTGGCGGCGGTGCCGGTCGTCAGCAATTGCTGCTGCTGCTGGATGGCCGTCTGCAACTCCTGAATCAGGCGCGGGTCGGTATTGGGATCGCTGCCGACGCGGCCCAGGGTGTCGTTGAGTGAGGCGAGGGCGGCGCGCTGGGCGATCACGGCGGACGACGGCTCAATGGTGGTGGTGACAACGGGCGCGTCCTGCAACGGGATGCGCTGAACTTTGCCGCCGAGGGTGAGCAGGACGGTGTCCTTGGTGGCGGGAGTTTGCTTGGTGGCGGGCAGGCCCGGCTCGAAGCCGACGGTATAGCTCCCGTAGCTTTTGCCGACCTGCACCCACTTGGTCTCGTCGGTGGTGGGATTGGAGAGCGAGACCTTGGTCACGCCGCCCTGCACGAGGAGGCCGTTGAACACGATGGGGCTGGCGGCGGTGCGGCCATCCTGCGCGGCTAGCGGGGTGACGCACGGGGCGGCCAAGAGGACGGCCAGAAGCAGCGCGGGGCGGCGGAGCATGGAAGGTGGGCGGGCGGGACGGGCCAGTCAAACCGGAAGCACGGGGCAAAGGAACGCAGATCCTTAAAAGGGACCGTCAATATTTTCACCTAACGTCCAACCTCCAACATTGAACATTCAACATCCAAGGTCGGGCAATAAAAGGTAGTGAGGCAGTTTGAAATAAACTGCATTTCCGTAGTGACGCATTTTGGGCTACCGTGATCGGCGCCGGTCGCGTGGCGCTTCGCGCTACGGCGGCGGCTGAAGAAACTACCCACTGCGGGAGGAGCGAAAGCAGGTCCGTTTACTGCAGAGGGGGCATCGTGGCGCGGACTTCCTCCAGCTTGGCTTTGAGCGCCAAAGAGATCGGGGCCTCACTTTGGTCCCGTTCGGTGTCTTTGACGGCGAGCTCACCCAAGCGGTTGATCACCTTTTCCAGCGCCGCATCCAAGCTCTGGGCTTTGGCGGTCACTTCATCAGCTGATGCTTGGCGGGCGACAAGGCTTTGCAGTTGCCCGGCGTTCTTCTGGATGGCGTCCAACCACGCCTTCAGGGTGTCGCGATTTTTGAAAAAGAGGTTGGTGTCATACTGTTCCTGCATGGCCGACACCACATTATTGGCAACTTCAGCGGTTCTGATCATCTTTGCGACAGGCATGCTGACGGGTGCGATTGGACTCTGGCTGCTCTGCACCACTTCTGTCTCCACTGGCGGAGGGATGTTTGGGGTCCATCGTGACACCTCGGGTGGGGGTGATGGTTTTCCCGGCGCGACCACGGCCAGGGGTTTGGCCTCGGAGAGGGCAAAATGCACGACGGTCCAGGCAACCGCACCCGAGACAATCGCGGCACAAAGTGAGGCGAGGGCGAGCACCTTGCCGAGGGGAACATTAACGCGGCTGGGGGAGGTTCTGGATGGGGGTGTCATGGCAGGGATGACCGACGGGGTTAATGATGATGTGGCGGACAACCGGAAAAAAATCAATGCGTTTCGGGACGGCCGGAAGGGGTCGGGTTTTAATATTTAATATTTTCTTAAATTGCCGACCGGTTGGCACACGGGCGCTCGCTCGCTATGGTTTTTCTTGGTGGTTTCTCTTTCGCAACGTCCACCCTCCCGCTCACTTGGTCCCGGGAGCTTTTGCCCAGGCGTCCTTGAGCGTGATCGTGCGGTTGAAAATGAGGCGCGGCACGCCGGCGAGCGGCGGCCCTACGGTGCTGTCCTTCGCATCGGGCGTGAAATAGCCGAGGCGCTCGAATTGGCAGAGTTCGCCGGGCTTGGCGTCGGCGAGGGCCGGTTCGAGTTTTGCCATGACGACTTCGAGCGATTTGGGGTTCACAACCTTCAGGAAATCCTCCTCGGCCGCGGGCTCCGGCACGGTGAAGAGCCGGTCGTAGAGGCGCACCTCGGCCTCAATGCATTGCGTGGCGCTCACCCAATGGATGGTGCCTTTCACCTTGCGGTCGGAGTTGGGCTGGCCGGAGCGCGTGGTGAGGTCGGCGGTGCAGCGGAGCTCGATCAGGCGGCCGGCGGCGTCCTTCACGACCTCGTCGCACTTGATGATGCAGGCGTATTTGAGGCGGACCTCGCCACCGGGTTTCAGACGGAAAAACTTTGGGGGCGGCACTTCGGCAAAGTCGTCGGCCTCGATGAAGACCTCACGCGTCAGCGCCAGCGGTCGCGTGGTGGGGGTGGCACTTTGCGGATCGTTGGTCGCATGGCATTCGACCACCTCATCCGGACCAAGATTGGTGAGGACGATTTTTACGGGGCGGAGGACGGCCAGGCGCCGCTGCGCGGCACCATTGAGCTCCTCGCGGACGGCGTGCTCGAAGACGGCGACATCGGTGAGGCTGTCGAACTTGGTGACACCGACGCCGGTGACGAAGCGGCGCAGCGCGCTGGCGGGCACACCGCGGCGGCGCAGGCCGGAGAGGGTGGGCATCCGCGGGTCGTCCCAGCCGGTGACGATTTTTTCCTGCACCAGCGCGAGCAGCTTGCGCTTGCTGACAATGGTGTAGCCGAGGTTGAGCTTGGCGAACTCGTATTGGTGCGGCAACGGGCGCGGCAGGCCGAGGGACTCCAGCACCCAATCGTAGAGCGGACGATGATCGGTGAACTCAAGGGTGCAGATGCTGTGGGTGATGCCCTCGAGATAGTCGCTGAGGCAGTGCGCGTAGTCGTAGAGCGGGTAGATGCACCACTGGTCGCCGGTGTGATGATGCGCGGTATGGCGGATGCGATAGAGGAGCGGGTCGCGCAGCCACATGTTGGGCGACGCCATGTCAATCTTGCTGCGGAGCGAGCGGGCGCCCTCGGGAAACTCGCCGGCCTTCATCCGCGTGAACAGATCGAGGTTCTCCGCCACGCTGCGGTTGCGATAGGGGCTGTCTTTGCCCGGCCGGTCGGGAGCGCCGCGGTATTTGTCCGTGTCCTCCGGGCTCAGGTCGCAGACGTAGGCCTTGCCGCGCCTGATCAGCTCCACGGCATACTCATAGAGCTGGTCGAAATAGCTGGAGGCGGAGAAGGGCTCGGTGGGAATTGCGGAGTGCGGAGTGCGGAGTGCGGAATTTTCGGCGGGGGCGAGGTAATAATCGGGCTGGCCGTTGGTCGTGATGGCGGCGGGAGTCGCGCCCTTGGGCTTGAAGCCGAGACAATGGTCGGCCCAGCCGGCGATGAGCCAGCGCACGTCGGCGATGATGGACTCGACATACTCGACCTCCTCCTTGGCGGGGTTGGTGTCGTCCATGCGGAGGTTGCACTGCCCGGCATGCTCACGGGCGATGCCGAAGTTGAGGCAGATGGACTTGGCGTGGCCGATGTGGAGGTAGCCGTTGGGCTCGGGCGGGAAGCGGGTGACGATTTTGGCGTAGCGTTTTTCCGCGACATGCTGCGCGACGAGGTCGCGGATGAAATCGCTGGGCGCGGGCGTGGCGGCGGAAGCGCTGGTGACGTCGGACATAAGCGCGGCAAGTTGCCCGGCGGAAGGGCGGGAGGCAAGGGTGCGTTGCACCCCGCGGCAGACCGCCCCGCCAGGTGCGGTCCGGCGGTGGTGGTATCGTTTGATCGGTGGTAGGTTGCGCGCTCGCCGCGCAACTCACCACAGCGCGCAACTCCGGCGCCAGGGCAAACGTAGCGTGACGAGCACGCCACCTACGCCTGAAAATTCAAAATGCGTCACCACCCACCATCGGTCCGGCGGAAGGGTTGCAACCGCCCGGTGCGGGTGTTTGGATCGCCTGCGTGAGTTTTCGCCGTCTTGCCCTTGCTGTCCTGCTCGCGTCCGCCGCCCGCCTCGGCGCGTGGGAGCTGCCGGCCGGCTGGGAAACGCGCCCGCCGGATGCCGAGCGGATCACGGCCATCCTCGATGCGGCCGACCAGGAGGGCTGGGACGGCGTCGCGCCGGGGCTGCGCGACGGTGCGTTGCGCGCCTACGAGACCGGCCGGGCCAGCGCCGGCGTCTGGGTCGGCCTGGCGCGCTGGGCCGCGCTGCTCGCGGAGCAGGAGGACCGTTTCACCTCGCGCTGGACCACCGCCATCAACACGGCCAAGACCGGCCACGCGAACATGGCGCGCCGCTACCCCCGCCCCACCACCCCGCTGGCGGCGCACGTGAGCCGCCCGCTGGCGCAATGGCTGCTCGGTGAGCAGCGGTTCACCGAGAAATTTTTCGGCCTGCTCTCGCCCTGCGACTACCTGCCGGCGGTGCTCGACACGCTGGAT
This sequence comes from Opitutia bacterium, assembly GCA_947475065.1. GTDB lineage: Bacteria > Verrucomicrobiota > Verrucomicrobiia > Opitutales > Opitutaceae > CAIYUN01. The sequence continues at coordinate 5,686 of CANJLB010000044.1, forward strand.
GCGCTCTGGCGCGCCGACCCGAAGAAATTCCAGACTTACGCCCAGCTCGCCCTGGCGATCGCCGTCGTCTATGACGTGCCGCCGCCGCCCAACTGGCCGCACTCGCAGGTCAGCCAGAGCGTCCTGCCGCGCCGGCTGCCCGCGCCGGCGGAAGCGTTCGCGTTTTTTAGCGATGCAGACGAGCACGGCCTCACGCTGCACAAGCTCGCCAAACTCGACGCCAGCACGCTGAAATTCACCGTGGATGCCGCCGCCCCGATCATGGAGCTCGACTGGGCGCGCACGGTCATCACCCACCCGCTGGCAAAGCTGGCCAAAACCTACTCCCTCATCCGCTACCGCACCGACCGCGAAAAAAGCGGCCAGAACATGTGGCCGGACGCCACCTATGACCTGCCCCACATCCTCGCCGACGGCGGCATCTGTGTGGACCAGGCCTATTTCGCCACCGAGGCGGGCAAGGCGCGCGGCGTCCCGACAATCTTTTTCCACGGCGAAGGCAACGACGGACGGCACGCGTGGTTCGGCTACCTCGACGGGCGGCAGCAATGGCAGTTTGACGCGGGCCGCATCCCCGAAGAAAATTTTATCACCGGCCTTGCGCAGGATCCGCAGACGTGGGGCAACCTGTCCGACCACGAGCTGGCGTTTCTCTCCGAAGATTTTCGCACCCGGCCCGCCTTCGCCAGCTCGCAGCTGCACACCGCCGCCGCCCAAATTTACCTCGGCCTCAACCGCGCTCCCGCCGCCGTCACCGCCGCGCGCAAGGCGGTCAACTACGAGCGGCGCAACGTGACGGCCTGGGAAACGCTCCTCGCGGCCCAGGCCGCCACCAATGCCGCCGCCAAAATGCGCGAGGCCACGCTCAATGAGGCCGCCGCCGCGCTCGACCGCTATCCGGACCTCAACGCCCGCTTCCGCCAGCGGTACGCCAACAGCCTGCGGGCGCGCGGCGAAACGAGCGCCGCCGACCAGGAGGAGCGCCTGATCGCCCGCCGCAACCAGCGTGATCGCGCCGACCTCGCGATCGCCCAGGTGGCGCTGACGCTGAAACGCGCGATGGACGGGCCGACGGCGCAGCCGCTGGCCGAACAGGTAAAAACCTATGGCCTGCTGGTCAGCCAGTTTGGCCGCGACGCCGGCGTGGACTTTTACGACAAGATCGTCACGCCCTTCATCACCCGGCTGGTCCGCGACGGCCACAAGCCGGAGGCCCGCGCCGCGCTCAAGCTGGCGCGCGACGCCCTCACACCGGAAACCGGCACCCAGCTCGACAAAGAAATGGTCAAGCTTGCGGCGACGCTGAAGTGAACCGGAGCCGGCCGCAGCCGCTCCGCCGCAGACACGCGAGAGCCCCTCACAGGCCCGGCATGGCGCGCGCTGTGCCCGCCACGCTGAGAAACGCGGCGAGGGCCGGATCGGGCGGTGGCGCGGCGCGCCATCCGACGACGAGGCGGCTCTCCGGGGCGGGACCGGCCAGCGGGCGAAAGGTCACCTCCGGCGGCAGGTGCTGCGCCTCCGACGGCGTCATGAATGTCGCGCCCACGCCCGCCCGCACCAGGCCGATGCCATTGGCCCGCGGCCACACTTCCTCCGCAATGCGCGGGGTGACGTGCGCGCCCGCAAACGCGGCGAGGATGCGGTCGTAGAAACCGGGATTGTGTGTGCGGGGGAAAAGCACAAACGCCGTGTCGGCCAGGTCGCGCAGGCGGAGCCTTTTTGCGCCCGCCAGCCGGTGCGCCGCAGGGAGCAGCACGCCGTTTTTTTCCCGCAGGAGCGTGCGCGTCTGCAAAGCCGGCATGGACGCGTCGGGGTGGAAAAATCCGCAGGCGAGGTCGCCGGCTTCGAGGGCGGCCAGCTGCGCCGAGGTCGGTGACTCGGTCAGCTCAAGCTTGATGCCGGGATGCTTGCGGTGAAATTCGCGCAGGATGCCCGGCAGCACGGTCGCCATCGCCAGCCCGGTGAACGCCACCCGCACATGGCCGACCTCGCCGTCCGCCATCGCCCGCAGCTCGCGCGGGACGGCGTGCAGCGAACGCAGCAGCGGCTCGGTGCGCTCCAGGAGGAGCTTGCCGGCCGGCGTGAGCTCGACCCGGCGGCGCGTGCGATTGAGCAGGCCGGTGCCCAGCGCCCGCTCCAGCTGCGCGATCTGGCGGCTGAGCGCGGGCTGGGCGACGCCCAGCGCCCCGGCCGCCTCCCGGAAGTGCAGCCGCCGCGCCACCTCCCGGAAATAGACGAGGTGCCGCAGCTCAAAGGGGAACTGATACTCCTGAGGCATCACAGGCAACGAAACAAGTATTTCCCGGCATGGCAAGTTTCTGGTAGGATTTTCCAATCTTCACCGTGGATAACGCGGATGGATGCGGATAAGGCCCCGGGGTTTTCAGGCTGGTTTTATCCGCGCTTATCCGCGTTATCCGCGGAAAATATTTTTTCTCCCACCATGACCGCCCCCAAATCACTCTTTCAAAAAGTCTGGGACGCCCACGCCGTCCGCACCCTGGCCAACGGCCAGACGCAGCTCCTCGTGGGCACGCATCTCATCCACGAGGTGACCTCCCCGCAGGCTTTCGGCATGATGCGCGACCTCGGCCTCAAGGTGCTGATGCCGCACCGGACCTTTGCCACGGTGGATCACATCGTGCCGACCGACCAGTTTGCCGAGCCCTACCGGGACCCGCTCGCCCAGGCGATGATGGATGAGCTGCGGAAAAGCTGCCGCGAGTTCGGCATCACGTTTTTTGACCGGGCCAGCGGCCGGCAGGGCATCGTCCACATCGTCGGCCCGGAGCAGGGCATCACGCAGCCGGGCACGACCATCGCCTGCGGCGACTCGCACACCAGCACGCACGGCGCGTTCGGCGCGATCGCGTTCGGCATCGGCACGACGCAGATCCGCGATGTGCTCGCCACCCAGACGATGGCGCTGGGCCGGCTGAAGGTCCGCCGCATCAACGTCACGGGCGCGCTGCGCCCCGGCGTCTATGCGAAGGACGTGATCCTGCACATCATCCGCACGCTCGGCGTGAACGGCGGCACGGGCTTCGCCTACGAATATGGCGGCGAGGTCTTCGACCGCATGACCATGGAGGAGCGCATGACGGTGTGCAACATGTCCATCGAGGGCGGGGCGCGCGCGGGCTATGTCAATCCGGATGAAACGACGTTCGCCTACCTCAAGGGCCGCCCCTACTCGCCCAACGGCGCGGCCTGGGACGCGGCCGTCGCCGGCTGGCGCGCGGTCGCGAGCGACCCCGGCTGTCCCTACGACGACGTCGTCAACCTCGCCGCCGCCGACATCGCGCCGACGGTCACCTGGGGCATCAATCCCGGCCAGGGCGTCTCCATCACCGAGACCGTGCCCGATCCCGCGAAGACCAGCGTGCCTGATGAGAAATCCTCCATCGAGGAGGCGCTCGCCTACATGAAGCTGAAGCCCGGCGCGCCGATCAAAGGCACGAAGATTGACGTGGCCTTCCTCGGCTCATGCACCAACGGCCGCCTGAGCGATTTTCAGGAGGTTGCTCGGTTCCTGAAAGGCCGACACGTCGCACCCGGCGTGAAGGCCATCGCCGTGCCCGGCTCCCAGATCGTCGCCGCCCAGGCCGCGAAGCTCGGCCTCGACCAGGTGTTCCGCGACGCCGGCTTTGAGTGGCGCGAGGCCGGCTGCTCGATGTGCCTCGCGATGAACCCCGACAAGCTCATCGGTGACCAGCTCTGCGCGAGCTCTTCCAACCGCAACTTCAAGGGCCGCCAGGGCAGCCCGACGGGCCGCACGCTCCTGATGAGCCCCGTCATGGTCGCCGCCGCCGCCGTCACCGGCGCCGTGGCCGACGCCCGCGAAGTCTTCGCCGTGAACTGAAACGTAGGTTGCGCGCTTGCCGCGCAACGTGGCGCGACAAGCGCGCCACCTACACCAATCCAAACCCTCCTCTCATGTCCCTCGCAAAAATCTCCTCCGTCACCGGCCGCGGCGTGTTCGTCCCCGGCAACGACATTGACACCGACCGCATCATCCCGGCGCGCTTCATGAAGTGCGTCACCTTTGACGGGCTCGGCGAGTTTCTCTTTTACGACGTGCGCAAAAACGCCGATGGCTCCGACCGGCCGCACCCGCTCAACGAGCCGCGATTCAAGGGCGCGACCGTGCTGCTCTCGGGGGCCAATTTCGGCTGCGGCTCCTCCCGCGAGCACGCCCCGCAGGCGATCCAGAAATTTGGCTTCCGGGCCGTCGTCGCCGAAGGCTTCGCAGAAATTTTCTATGGCAACTGCGCGACGCTCGGCCTCCCCTGCGCCGTCGCCAGCCGAGAGGACATCGCCAAAATCGCCGCCGCCGTTGAAAAGGACCCGCAGACCGAGATCACCGTGGACGTGGCGAAGCAGGAAGTCCGCTTTGCCGGCCAGACCGTGAAAGCCGCGGTGCGCGAGAGCGCGCGCGACGCGCTCGTGAACGGCCGCTGGGATCCCATCGGCGAGCTGCTGGAAGGATTGCCGACGGTGAAAACTACCGCAGCCAGGCTGCCGTACCTGGCCGCATGAAGGCCGAAGAGCGTTGTCTCATCGCGCGCCGGCTTTTGGTCGGACGATGAGGTGGCGGCGCTTTGATGAGATGTGCCACACCAGGCGCAACCGTCTTTTACAACACCCATTCCCTATGAGAAATTCGGGAGCACGCCCGAAAAACAGATTAACGCCGCGACAAGATGGATAGCGAATAGCGAACCAACCGTGATTGCTCTAGAAGCGGGAGACGAAGCTGAGGCAATGAGCACCCCGTAAAGGGGGAGTTGCACCAATGCCAGTCCAATCAAAGCGAGCGTGATTGTGTTGCCCGTCACCCGTGTTAAAAGCATTGTATACGGGAAAAAAAGCCGGGCACTCACGTAGTGTCCGTGACCCATTCCACCCGAAAGGATAGCCAAAATCACTGGGATTGGCGTAAGCAGGATACCTATTCCAGCTCCAGCGATGATGTTATGCTTTTTCATCTGCGTTTTGGAGTGGAATCAGTGGCCACATTTGGAGCTTGCAGGAGACAGTTCTCAAATGTCCAGCTTCATCCGATGCGGATCCTCCTCAGAACGTAGCTCAGTTCAGAAGAGCCGAGATCGGATTCACCCCCCAGCATACCATGAACCAGCCAGCGAGCGGAACCGTCAAAAAAACCGCCGTCATTACCGGTGCAGGCACCGGCATCGGGGCCGCGATCGCGCTACGCCTCGCCGCCCTGGGCTGGCGGGTCGTGCTCGGTGGCCGCCGTCAGGACAAGTTGGACGAAGTCGCCGCCACCATCCGCCGTGCCGGCGGCGAAGCCGTGGCGGTGGCGGGCGATGTCACCGTGTCCGCCGACGTCACGCGCCTGATCGCCGCCGCCGGTCCCACGCTGGATGCCCTGATCCACAGCGCCGGGAAGGGACACTGCCTCACGATTGACGAACTGGACGAGCAGGAGTGGAACGACACCGTGGGCGTTGCCACGACCGGTGCGTTTCTCACCGCGAAGCAGGCGCTGCCCAGGCTGCGCGCCACCACCGGCGGTCCGGGGCACATCATCCAGATTTGTTCGCTCGCCAGCGGCGGCACGTGGAACAAGGAGGTCGGCTATGGCACCGCCAAGGGTGCGCAGCTCAAGTTTGCCCTCCATCTTGCCTCACAAATGCGGCTCGACGCCGAAAAGGGCGGCCGTCGGATCCATGTTCATGCAGTGTGCCCCGGCACCGTGGACACACCTTTCTGGACGAACATCCCTCAGCGCACCATTGAGCCGCACCTCTGCCTCAAGGCCGATGAAGTCGCCTGGGTGGTCGAGCAGGTCATCAAAAATCCCGCCGCCACGCCGGAAACCCTCGCACCCATCCGGCCCCGCCAGGAAATCGTGATCAAGCGCCACGCCCCTTTCGAACGCTGGGACAACGTGATCGCCCTCGCCCACGAGAGCCATCCGTAGGCGTCCGGCAGACGCCACCGTGCCTGCTCCGGTTCCGTCCGTTCAAAAATCCTGCAGCCGCCCCTCGCCGGGGCCGCGCTCGGGGGCGAGGCGCTCCATGATTTCGCCGAGCAGATAGATCGAGCCGGTCACGACCAGGGTGTCGTCCGGCCTGCCGGCCGTGCAGGTTTGGGCGACGGGGAACAGCTCCTCCAGCGTCGCACGGACGACGCGCCCGCGAAAGTCCTTGGGCACACAGGCCTCCAGCTCCGCAAACGTGCAGGCGCGCGACTGGTGCGGAACCAGCAGATGCACTTCGCGCGCGTGGCGGCAGATCGCCTCGATCAGCGGACGGGCCCGCGAGGCCCCTAGCGCCCCGGTCATCACGACGGGGGCGCGGCCCGTCTCGGCGACGAGGCGGTGGAGATTGGTGTCGAGCACGGCCGCACCTTCGGAATTGTGCGCGGCATCGAGAATGAGCGGGCGCCCGCCCACGGTCGTGCGTTCCCAGCGGCCCGGCCAGTGCGCCTCGTGCAGGCCGCGCGCGACGTTCTCGGGCGTCAGCCGCCAGCGCGCCGGGAAACACCGTGCCACCAGTGCGGCAGTGGCGGCGTTCCAGCGCTGGTAGTCGCCCTCCAGGTGGGTCGTGGGATAGGCGCCGATGTCCTCCCCGAACTCAGCGCGCACCGAATGCACCGGCGCCCCGCGCTCCGCCGCGATGCGGCGGATGACACCTTCGGCCCCAGCAGGCAGCCGGCCGATGACAACGGGCCGACCAGGCTTGATGATCCCGGCCTTTTCCGCCGCGATCAGCTCGATCGTGTCGCCGAGCATCTCGCAATGATCGAGCCCGATGGACGTGATGACGGCGACCTCGGGCAGCACGACGTTGGTGGCGTCGAGCCGGCCGCCGAGGCCCGTTTCAATGATGCCAATGTCGCAGCCTTTGCGGGCGAACTGAAACAACGCCATCGCCGTCATAAACTCAAAAAAGCTCGGATGGTCGTCCGGCGCGTCACGGGCGACCGCCTCGGCCACGGGCCGCAGTTCGTGCGTGTAGGCGACGATCTCCGCCTCGGTGAGCCGCTCCCGGCCGACCTGCACGCGCTCGCCCAGCTTCACGAGATGCGGCGAGGTGTAGAGCCCGGTGCGCCAGCCCGCGGCGTGAAATATCGAGTCGAGCATCGCGGCGGTGGAGCCCTTGCCATTGGTGCCGGCGAGGTGGATGCACGGCACGGCGAGGTCGGGATACCCCAGGCCGGCGACGAGCGCGCGCATCCGGTCAATGCCGAATTTCACCCCGCGCGCCTTGAGCGAAAACAAGTAGTCCTGCGTCGCGGTGTAACCGACGGCACAACGTCCAACATCCAACATTGAACATTCAACTTTCATCCGGAGTGCCTCCTTTGGTGGAATTTTTTCGGGCAGTTTGGATGTTGCGGTAAAAGATGCGGATCAGCTCCTCGGTTTCGGTCAGCAGCGGGGTGACGGTGTCCGGCTTGGTGACGAACGGCACGCGCTGGGTGAGGCGCAGCCAGCGGCGGGTTTCACGCAGCTCCTTAAGACAGATGCTCAGCTTATGGATGAAGTCGGCGGGCGACTCGGCCGCCTGCGCCTCGCCGTGATTTGGCAACGCAGAGGTGCCGGAACGCAGCATCTGCCCCGCGACGTGCGCCGCCGCCATGTTGCGCGGCATTTTTTCCGTCAGGCGAACGATGTCCGCCGCATATTCCAGCAACCGCTCGTCCAAATCAAAACGGTCGTCGCGACCAGCCGTCTGACCGCTCTGCATAGGACGTTGGATGTTCAATGTTGGATGTTGAACGTTGAACGTTGCCGCCGCGCCGCTCACGCGGCGGCGGGTTTCTTTTTCAGGTGCAGCGCGGCAAGCAGGTCATGCAGGCGGTCGCGCATTTCGAGGCGGCTCACAATCTGGTCAATCAGCCCCTTTTTCAGGAGAAACTCGGCCGTCTGGAACCCGGCGGGCAGGGTCTGCTTCGTCGTTTCCTTGATGACGCGGGCACCGGCGAAACCGATCATCGCTCCCGGTTCGGCGAGGATCACATCGCCCAGCGTCGCGTAACTGGCGGAGACTCCGCCGGTCGTCGGGTGTGTGAGCACGGAGATGTAGGGCAGGCCGGCCGCGGCGAGCCGCTGGAGCGCGGCGCTGGTCTTGGCCATCTGCATGAGCGAGAGGATGCCCTCCTGCATGCGCGCGCCGCCCGAGGTGCTGAAGATGATGCAGGGAATTCTTTTCGCCAACGCCGTCTCAATGGCACGGGTGATTTTTTCGCCCGCCGCCGAGCCGAGCGTGCCGCCGCAAAAGCGAAAATCCATCACCGCGAGCGACACCTCGAGGCCGTGAATCCTGCCCGTGCCGGTGATGACCGCCTCAGGCAGGCCGCTGTCCTTGGCGTAGCGTTTGAGGCGCGTGACGTAGGGCTGCGAGTCCGTAAAGTTCAGCGGGTCGGCCGAGCGCACGCCGGCGTGGGTCTCAACGAACGACTCCTGGTCGCACAGCCAGCCGAGGCGTTCGCGTGCGCCGATGGGAAAATGGTGGCCGCTGAGCGGGACGACCATCTGGTTGTCCTCGATTTCCTTGCTGAAGACGGGCTGGCCGCTGATGGGATCCTTGGTGTAGGTGCCCTGCGGAATGTCCTTTTTCTTGTGGCGGCGGACGACCTTGTAGGTGGGTTTGTCGAAATGCATGGCAGTGTGTGAGTTAACCGTGACCGAAGGTGACGACGTCGAGGTTCAGGCAGCCCGCGCGGCGCAGCGTGCGCGCGCAGGCGTTGAGAGTGGAGCCGGTGGTGAAAACGTCATCAACAAGGATGTAATGCTGGCTGGGATTTGGGGCCGCGCCGCGCGCAATGGCAAAGGCATTTTTCAGGTTTTCCCGGCGGGCCTCCCGGTCAAAACGCGTCTGCGAGGCCGTGTGCTCCGTCCGCCGCAGCAGCGCCTCGATGCGCGTGCCGCCGCCCGCCGCACGCGCCAGCGCCCCGGCGATGAGCGCGGCCTGATTGTAGCCGCGCTGGCGCTCCTTGCGCGCATGCAACGGCACCGGCACGAGCACCGCACCGCGCACGAAGGCCATGACGTGGGCCGCGCCGCGCGCCAAAGTCCCGATGTCCGCCAGCACGTGGAGGCCGTGATGGTATTTCAGCTCATGCACCAGGGCGCGCGCCACCCCCTGGAGCAGAACGACGGTGCGGCCCTCGTGAAACGCCGGCCGGAGCGTCTCGCAATGGGGGCAGAGCCGCTCTCCCGCCGTTTCGCCGTAAAACGGATGCCCGCACGTCGCGCAATGCGGCGGCACCACACGCACGATCAGCGGCACGCACTGCGCGCAGACATGCCGCAGCGGCCCGCCGTCCCCGACCAACCCGCCACAGTGCACGCACACGGGCGGAAACACCGCATCGGCCAGCCCGCGTGCGAGCATTGGGAGCGCCCCGTTCATCGGTAAAAAACCTTCATCAGGCAGAGCCCCTGGGGCGGCGCGGTTTTCACCCGGTGTGTGCGCCGCCGTTCGTGCAGGATTACGGTGAGGTCGTCCGGCGCGAGCTGGCCCCGCCCCACCGCCACGAGCGCGCCCACGAGGCTCCGCACCATCTTGTAGAGAAACCCGTCGGCCTCCGCCGTAAGGCGGAGGCGCGGGCCGCGCGCCGTCACGTCGAGCCGGCGCAGCGTCCGCACGTTGTCCTCGCGTTCCTCGCCCTTGACCGCGCTGAACGAGCGGAAGTCGTGCCGCCCGACGAGCCTCGCCGCCGCCGCGCGCATCGCCGCCACGTCCAGCGTGTGCGGCATCGCCCAGCAAAACGGAAACTCAAACGGATCCGCCGTGCCGCCGTGCCGGATCGCATAGTGGTAAACTTTGCCCGTCGCCGAGAACCGTGCATGAAAATCCGACGTGATCCGCCGCGCCGACTGCACCGAAATCGTCGGTGGCAGCCCGGTGCGGAAGGCCGCCAGCAGCTTCGCCTCGCCGTGCGGCCAGTCCGCGTCGAAATGAAACACCTGCCCGCGCGCATGGACCCCCGCGTCGGTCCGCCCGCTGCCATGGATGCGCAGCTCCCGCCCGAAAATTGCCGCCAGCCGCTGCTCGATCATGTCCTGCACCGCCTGGCCGCCGAGCTGGCTCTGCCAGCCCGTGAACGACGTCCCGTCGTAAGCGACGGCGCATTTCCAGCGCGGGAGTTGGGCGGAAGGCGCGGACATGGGATCTTGCGCGCCTTTATGCCTGCACCCGGCCGGCCGTCAACGACGCCCCGGCAGGTAGTGACGCATTTTGAAATGACACCCCAACGGTAGGAACAGCTTTCCGAGCCCTCCGAGGACGACACGGAGTGACGTCCCTACCCAAAAACAGCAAACCGCGTCATTGCCCGGCCCGAGGCGATGGCGGCTGGCTGGAGCTGGTCGGCGGCGGCGCTTTCGTCTCGGTGGCCGGTGCGATGGCGATCTCCACCTGATTGCTGAGCACGCCGTCGCCCTTCCACACCGGGGTCGGGTCGCTGTCCGGCTCTGGCTGGCTGGGAAAGCGGACATTCATGGTGGCCCGGTAAGATCCGGGCCCCAAAGGCAGCGGGTTTGTGTTACTAATGGAGAATGCCCCGGTTCGCTGTCGCATGCCGGCATTCTTGGCGTCTTCGTAATCCATCTCACCAAGGGGGAATCCCCAGCTGCTCAAGGACAGGGTGAAAGTTAGCATGCCACCGGCCGGAATGGGGTCGCTTGGTGGTTTGCCCGGCAAAGCCGCTCCCATTGGTAACAGGCTCACACCGGTGTAAGCTTTGTCATCACCCGTCCTCGTCAGTTTAAGAATCCAATAATTCGAGTTGGTGATGACCGCGCCCCGGACTCCCCCCGGCACGGGGTTGCCTTCCCGAGTCGGCAGGCGCAACGCCGCCTTCGAGTTGTTATGGAAGGTGACATTGAACACCAGCGGCTCATCGGGCGTGAAGGTGCTTTTGGCGGGCTGGATGGTGACGGTCAAGGCGGGCAAGTCCGCCGCGTTGGCGGGGACGGCGGCGAGGAGGGTCGCGGCGCTGAGGGCTCGGATGATTTTCATGGTGGCGGAGGATCGGATGGAGTGAGGGCTCAAAGACAAAACACACGAGGGGTGGATTCCTTAGAAAATATTTCAGCGTTTCTCGGGACAGACGGACGGGGTCATACGCCAGACACTCCCCCAACGGCAGTGTCGGCTCTCCGACCCGTCTGCGGACGCCACGGAGTGACGCCCACCCAAAAACAGTAAAATGCGTCACTACCCCACAGCAACCATCGCTCGCAGGCTCATTCGAAGCGCAGCGCCTCGATCGGGTCGAGCTTGGCGGCCTTCCACGCAGGGAAGAAGCCGAAGGCGATGCCGACCAACGCGCTGAAGGCAAAGGCTCCGCCAATCCACAGCCCCGAAATCTCCACCGGCCAGCCTTTGACCCGATGCATGATCTCCGAGGCCCCCATGCCGCCGAGCACGCCGAGCAGCCCGCCGAGCGAGCTGAGGAGCACGGCCTCGACGAGAAACTGCTTCAGCACGTCCGCCCCGTGTGCGCCGATGGCCAGGCGGATGCCGATCTCACGCGTGCGCTCGGTCACGCTCACGAGCATGATGTTCATCACACCGATCCCGCCGACGAGGAGCGAGACAGCGGCGATGATGAGCACGAACTGGCGGAGGGTGCTGGTGCTGTCGTTCTGAAGCTGGGCGAGCTCGACCTGGTTGCGGACGGTAAAGTCGGGATCGCGGCCCTGCCGGCGCTGCGTGAGGAGGTCCGTCACCGCCAGCTGGGTGCGCTCGATGTTTTCGGAGCGATCTACTGCGATGAGGATGCCATTGATGCCCGCCTGACGGGCCAGCCGGCTCTGGAGCGAGGAGTAGGGGATGATGACCACGTCGTCCTGATCCTGCTGGCCGTTCGGGCTGAACCCCTTGGTCCCGAGCACGCCGACGATTTTGAAGGAGAGGTTGCGCACCCTCATGCTCTGGCCAACGGGATTCTCATTGGGGAAAAGCGCGTCGGCGACCGTCTTGCCGATAACAGCAACGGTGGAGAGGCTGGCCACGTCGGCCTCGCTGAACATCGCGCCCTGCGTGATTGGCCAGCTGCGGATGAAGGCGTAGTCCGGCGACTCACCGCGAATCGAGGTGTTCCAGTTGAGCCCGTTGGCAATCACCTGCGCACGGTTGTTGATCTCGGGACTGACGCCCTCGATGTGCTCCACCTCCGCGCGAATGGCCAGGGCATCCTCGGCCGTGAGGGTGCTGGCACCGCCCGCGCCCGTGCGCGCACCACCCTGGTTCACGCTGCCGGGAAACACGGTGAGAATATTCTGCCCCAGGCTGGCGACCTGCGCCTCGACGATGGCGGTCGCGCCGTTGCCGAGGCTGACGATGGTGATGACCGAGCCGACGCCGATGATGATGCCAAGGGCAGTGAGGACGGAGCGGAGCTTGTTGCGCCGGAGCGCGCGAAAGGCGACGATGAGGATGCTGGTGAAGCGCATGGGAGGGGAGCGGAGGGTTGATGGGCTGATTCCGACCGGCCATTGCGGGGCGGGGCGGAGATCAGCGGGCGGTGGTCAAAGTTGGCGCAACAGCGGGTTGAAATGGCGCGACGTCACGCGGCGCCCCCCGTCAGCTTGGCGGCGGCCTCGGCCTGCTGGAGCTTGGCCATTTCCTCCGCCGCGTTCAGGCGGTTTTGCACCAGCTCGTCGCGCACGATGCGGCCGTCGCGCAGGATGAGGTTGCGCTTGCAGTAATGGGCGATGTCGAGCTCGTGCGTGACCATGACAATGGTGATGCCCTGGTCGTTCAGTTTTTGAAACACCCCCATGACCTCGACGGAGGTCTTGCTGTCGAGGTTGCCGGTCGGCTCGTCGGCGAGGAGGATCTGCGGCTGGTTGACGAGCGCACGGGCGATGGCGACACGCTGCTGCTGACCGCCGGAGAGCTGGTTGGGAAAATGGTCATGCCGCTTGGCGAGCCCGACGATCTCGAGGCAGTGCATGGCGCGCTCACGCAGCTCGCGGGCGGACACCGGCTGGCGCGCGTAGAGCATGGGCAGCTCGACGTTTTCCAACGCGGTGGTGCGCGAAAGCAGATTGAAGCCCTGAAAAACGAAGCCGAGCTTCTGGTTGCGCAGGTCGGCCAGTTCGTCACGGCCAAGGGCGTCAACATCCACATCGTCGAGCAGGTAACGGCCGCTGGTCGGGCGGTCGAGGCAGCCAAGGGTGTTCATCAGGGTGGATTTGCCGGAACCGCTCGCGCCCATGAGCGCGAGGAACTCGCCGCGCTGAATCTCCAGCGACACCCCGCGCACCGCATGCACCGGCACTTCGCCGGAGCTGTAAATTTTGTGCAGGTCCTCGATCTTGACGACAACGGGCGACATAGCAGGCGGAGAAATAGGGGCAGGTTGAGTTTCGGAGGATCAGCCACCGCCACCACGGCCGCCACCAGCGCCACCACCACCGCCAGGACCACCACCACGGCCGCTTTGGAAGGGGTTGCTGCCGGCACCCGGCTGGGCGGCCACGGGGCTCGCGCCGGGGATATTGACGTTGCTCACGACCGAATCGTTCTCGTTGAGACCTTCGATAATCTCGGTGTTGACTCCGTCCGAGATGCCGAGGCGGACACTCACTCGCTCGACGGCCGGCTTCTCAACCGTGCCGACCGACTTGTAGAGCGTACGCGTGACCACCGGCGTGTCGCCACCGCCACCGCCACCGGCACCGGCACCGCCACGGCCACCACGGCCGCCGCCGCCGCGACCGCCGCGACCACCCGGCCCGCGAGGGCCGCCGCGATCACCGGCCGCCACGACGGTCTCGGTGCCGGAACCGGTGGCAGGTGTGACCGCCGCCGTTGCCGGACCCGCAGCGGCCGCCGGAGCCGGCGGCAGGAGCGCCTCAGGGATGCGCACGCGCAACGTGCTGTTGGCGACCCGAAGGGCGCTGTCGCGTCGGGCGGTGATGATGGAGACGTTGGCCGTCATGCCGGGCTTGAGCGGCCGCAAGGGGTCAGAGTTATCCACGGCGATGATTGCGCCATAGGTGACGACATTGGACTGCGTAACAGGGGCGTTGCGGATCTGCGAAACGGTGCCGCGAAACTGCCGGCCGGGGAACGCGTCCACGAGGAACGTCACTTCCTGCCCCACGGCAACGCTGCCGATGTCGGCCTCGGCGATGCCGGCATTGATCTGCATTTTGGTGAGATCGTTGACGATGAGGAAAAGCAGGGGCGCATTGAGGCTGGCGGCCACGGTCTTGCCGACCTCCGTCTGCCGGTCAATGACGACGCCATCAATGGGCGAAAGAAGCGTGCAGCGATCAAGGTCAATCTGGGCATTGTCCACGGTGGCCCGCTGGATCAGGAGCTGGGCGTCGGCCTGCTTGAGCTGGGCGTCGGCCTGCTGGAGTTCCTGGTCGGTGACCAACTGGCGGGCGTAGAGGGAGCGGGTCCGGTCGGTGTTCGCCTTGGTCAGGGCATGGTTGGCCTCCGTATTGACGAGCTGCGCCTTTGCCTGCGCGAGCTTGGACTGGTAGGTGGCCTCGTCAATGCGGGCGAGCACCTGGCCTTTTTTGACGGGATCATTGAAGTCCACCAGCACCTCCTTGACGAGACCCGAGACCTGCGAGCTGATCTCGACCGACATGACGGGCTGGAGACCGCCGGTGGCGGTGACACTCTGCTGAAGCGGCCCACGGGTGACAACCACCGTGGTGATCTCGGGAGGCTTCTCACCGTTGTGCTGCCAGACATACCAAGCGCCGCCGGCGCCGCCGGCGAACAAGACGGCAAGGAACAACCAGCCGAAGGGAAAGGAAGATTTGGCCATAAACGAAAGACTTCTAGCAGAGTCTTTCGTTCCCGCGCAAACCAAACCGGGGAGATTTTTCGGCCCTGCCCAATGCCCGAAGGGCCGTTCCCCATTCCAAACCAAGTGGACAGCCTTGCCCGGCCTCCCTGCGAACCAAGATTAACTTAAGGATCCTCTGAAAAACACACCGCTGCTGCCGAGACCAGCGTGCGGAAAGTTTTTTTGCGCGAGGCGAGCAGAGGTTTGAGGACGAAAAGCAGCATGGTGGAGGGGGCCGCGGTGAGTGGAGACGGGAGCTGCGCCGGGTTCC
>CANJLB010000045.1 GCA_947475065.1 Opitutia bacterium
CCCCCCCCCCCCCCCCCCCCCCCCCCCCCCCCCCCCCCCCCCCCCCCCCCCCCCCCCCCCCCCCCCCCCCCCCCCCCCCCCCCCCGGCCGCGCTCCCAACTCCACCCGACCTCAAGAGATCAGCCGACGGCCGCGAGCTGGCCGCAGCCGGCAGCGATGTCCAGCCCTCGGCGCTGGCGCGCGGATCCGGCCCACGCGCGTCCCATGGGACGGAAACCGTTTGCTCCGCGTGGCCGGTTGAGACCTCAACCATTTACGCTGCGTTTTAATTCCCGTTGCATCGGCCCCGCCCGGCGATTTTTTTGGGGCCATGAACCCACGCCAACGTCTTTTTCACCCCGCGTTGCTTGCCCTTGGCGGCGCGCTGCTGCTCATGGCTGGCGGCTGTTTCTCCATGTGGGGCGGCCAGCGCCAAAAACATCAGGCGAGCAGTGTCGTCGGATTTCTTTATCCCGGCCAGGCCGAGCCGTTGCCGCCCGCCGGCCTGCCGGTGCTGCGGCTGCCGTTGCGCGTGGGCGTGGCGTTCGTGCCGGCCGGCGGCCCGCGCAACGGCGGCGGCTACGTTTCCCCCGACGGCATCACCGAGGCGCAGAAAGCCACGCTGCTACAGCGCGTGGCCGACGAGTTCAAGGGCCGCGACTACATCGAGCACATCGAGCTCGTGCCCACTTCCTACCTCCGTCCCGGCGGCGGCTTCACCAGCCTCGACCAGGTGCGCGGCCTCCTCGGCGTGGACGTCATTGCGCTCGTCGCCTACGATCAGGTGCAGTTCACCGACGAAAACATCCTCTCGCTCTCCTACTGGACCATCGTCGGCGCCTACCTTTTTCACGGCAACAAAAACGACACCTCGACGCTGCTGGAGGCCGCCGTCTATGACATTCCCAGCCGGCACCTGCTCTTCCGCGCGCCCGGCGTGAGCGGCGTGCAGGGCGGCTCGGCGGCGGTCTATGTGAACGAAAATCTTCGCGCCGACAGCGCCAGGGGCTTCGACCTCGCCACGACCGAACTGATCGCCAATCTCAAGGCCCAGCTCGAAGGCTTTCGGGAGCGGGTGAAACAGTCGCCCGACGCCGTGGCACACATCGAGCACAAGCCCGGATATATCGGCGTGGGCGATCTCGGCGGCGCGTTTTTCGCCGCCCTCGCCTTGCTCGCGCTGGCGGGCAGGCCGTGGCGGAAAAACTGAAATCCATGCCCGCGCGCACCACCCGGGGCACGCCGTGGACGACACTGCTCCTGACCACGCTCGCCACGACCGCGTTTTTCCGGACCGAGGCGTCGCGCCAACTGACTTTCGAGCGCGGCCTCGTGCTCCACGGCGAATGGTGGCGCCTGTGGACAGCCCACTTCGTGCATTTCGGCGCGAGCCACCTCGGCTGGAATCTGGCCGTCTTTGTACCCGCCGCCGCGTGGGCCGAACGGCTGGAGCCGGGACGCACCCGGCTGTTCCTCGCGCTCGCGCCCGGCATCATCGGCACGGTGCTGCTCGTGCTCGACCCGGCCCTCGCCCGCTACGCCGGCCTCTCGGGCGTGGCGGCGGGCGCACTGGCGCTGCTGGCGCTGCTGCAACTGCGCGCGGGTGACGGTCACCGCCGCTTCTGGTGGGGCGTGCTCGCGCTGCTCACGCTGAAAATCATCGTCGAAACGGCCAGCCGCCAGCCGCTCCTCGCCGCCCTCGGCACGGCTGACGCGCAACCCGTCCCGCTCGCGCACCTCTCCGGCGTGGCCTGCGCGCTGGCGCTCGGCGGCGCGCGGACCAAAGCGGGAAAGTCCGACGAGCAAGCAGCGCCGTAACACGGCCACCTGACCGTGCTGACTCGGAAACGCGGGCAGGCTGCCCGCGCTACGGCTGGACGCCAAGGCTCGACGCGAGGGCGAAACCTACACGAAGGCGAGCTGGCCGCAGCCGGCGGCGATGTCTATGCCGCGGCGCTGGCGCACCGTGCTGGGCAGCGCGAACTCGTCGGCGAGGATGCGTTGGAATTTCTTCGCCGCCTCGCTGCGGGTGGGCGCACCGGCGTAGCCGGCGGTCGGATTGAGCGGAATGAGGTTCACCTGCGCGGGCAGGCCGCGCAGCAGCGCGCCGATGGCGCGGGCGTTTTCCGGCGAGTCGTTCCGGCCCTCGATGAGCGTCCACTCGTAAAAGATGCGGCGGCCCGTCGTTTCGCTGTAGGTGCGGCAGGCGGCCATGAGCTCGTCGAGCGGCCATTTTTTCGCGGCCGGCACGAGCGCGGCGCGCTCCGTCTGCGTGGCGGCGTGCAGCGAGACGGCGAGGTGCAGCGGGCGTTTCTCCGCCGCGAGCCGGAGGATGCCCGGCACGACCCCGACGGTGCTGAGGGTGATGCGCTCCCCGCCGAGGGCGAGGCCATTGGGGTCGCGGAGGATGTCCACGGCGGTCATCACCGCGTCGTAGTTGTGCAGCGGCTCGCCCATGCCCATGAGCACGACGTTCCGCAGGCGCGGAACGTCGTGCTCATGTGATTTTGGATTTTGGATTTTGGGTTCGGAATTTTGGGTTTTGAGTTTTGGGCGGGAGACGCGCAGGGCACGGGCGACGTGGACGGCCTGGGCGACAATTTCGCCGGGAGTGAGGTGACGGGTGTAGCCCATCTGGCCGGTCGCGCAGAACACACAGCCCATCGCGCAGCCCACCTGGCTCGACACGCACGCCGTCACGCGGCCCGTGAACCGCATGAGGACGGTTTCGATGCGCTCGCCGTCAGGGAGCGTGAGCAGGTATTTGTGCGTGAACCCATCGCCCGAATCGGTGGCGAGCGCGGTGGGCAGCGTGCCGCAGTGCGTCTCGGCCGCGAGCCGCGCCCGCACCTTGGCGGGCAGCTCCGGCATGGCGTCGAAAGTGTCCGCCAGCTCAAGATAGAGATAGCTCCACAGCCGCGCCGCGTGCACAGACGCGAATCCCCAACGCGCAAGCCGCAGCCGCAGCTCCTCCCGGGGCAAGTCGTAGAGGTTGAAGGTGGAGGAGGCCATGCGGATTGGCCGACGAGGAAGCGGGTACGGCCCTGTTTGTCGAGAGTTGCACTTGCCTAAGTCAATGCCCGCAGCACGATACACGCACTCTCATTCTCATGGGCAAGCTTATCCTCTTCATCGTTGTAATCGTGATGCTTCTGAGCGCCTTCACCCTGTTCCCGGATAAGGAGGACATCATGATGAGCAATGTTACTGGGTCGATCGTGAAAAACAAGACGACTTGGCTCGGGTTATTTTCCGATAGCCAACGGGAAGAGAGTCCACTTGGGCAATGGAGCAGGCAGCACCATTTGTCAGCACATGAAACGGACGTGATGATTTGTAGAAATACCGGTGGCTTGCTCGGTAGCTGCCGACTTTATGGTCGCCCGGCGATTTTCGAGATGAGAAATTGGCAGGAACTATTCGTGGAAAAAGAAGATGAGACCAATATCCGTCAGTTCATCAACGATATGAACAAGGCAGACGAACCAGCACGAAAAGAAATTGTAGAGGCAGCGGTTAAACGGATGGGAAAATTCCGTCCCTGATCCTTGGAAACAATCTGACAAAGGCAATATACCTACCCCGCGAACGTCATCAGCAGCTCCGCGTAGATTTTCGCGCTGCGGACGAGCTCCTTGACCGACGCCCGCTCGTCCACGCCGTGGCAGGGGTCGCCGCCGGGGCCGTAGCCGAGCGTCGGGATTTTTCGGTGGGTGGCGAAAAAGTGCATGTCGTTGAACCCGGTCGAGACATTGAACACGGCCGGCGTGCCGCGCACGCGGCGCACACAGCCGGCCATCGCGGCGAAAAACGGGCCGTGCGGTGGCGTGAAGCAGGGGTGGTTGTGCGAGACCTTGGCAACGGTGATGCGGCAGCCGGGGATTTTTCCGGCCGCGGCACGCAGGAAGGCGCGCAGCTCGCGTTCGGCGGCGGCGACCGTCTCACGCGCGAGCACGCGGCGGTCAATGGAGAAGCTGGCCGAGGCCGGCACGGTGTTGATCTTGCCGCCGGGGCCGGGCGCAAACACGCCGCCGACGTTGAGCGTGGGCCGCATGACCCTGCCCTCGGGCGTGCGTTGCGTGCGCCGGGCGAGCGCGCGCTTGTGCGTGTCGAGCGCCAGGACGAGCGCGGCCATTTTTTCGAGCGCGTTGACGCCACGCTCCGGCGTGCTGCCGTGCGCCGCACGACCGTGGACGGTGACGTTGAGCCACACGACCCCATTGTGGCCGCAGCAGACCTGGTTGCGCTCGCCGCCCTCCATGACGACGGCATAGTCGGGCGCAATGGGCGCGTGCCGCACGAGCCAGCCGGTGCCGAGCGCAGAGTCGGTCTCCTCATCGGCGGTGAACGACACCTCGACATTGAGGCGCGGCTTTGCGCCCGTGGCCCGCAGCGCGCGCAACGCCAGCAGCAGCGAGGCGATGGAGCCTTTCATGTCGGCCGTGCCCCGGCCGTAAATCCAGCCGCCCTCGACCGCGCCGCTGAACGGGTCGCCCCCATGCCGCCATTGTCCGCCAACGGGGACGACATCGTAGTGCGCGTTGAAATGGATGGTCTGCCTCGCCCCGGGTGCGGCGAGCCGGCCGAGAACGTTGAAGCGGGGATAACCGTGCTGCTCCGCAGGCAGGTGTTTCTTCAACAGAGCGCGCGGGATGGGAAAGCGCCGCGCCACGAGGCCGGCGACGTGCAGCTCGCGCACGAGCAGGGCGGTGATGGCGGCGTAGTTTTCGCCGGGCGGGTTGATGGTCGGCACGCGCACCAGCCGCTGGAGCAGGGCAACAAGGTCACCGGCATAGGCATCAAGATAGGCGGCAGGCGTCATGGGCATCGCGAGAGGCTCGCCGAAAGGGCGGCGCGACGGAAGCCCGTTTTGCAGGCCTGGCGGCCGGCGCGCGGTTGACACGGGGAAAGCGGGCGTGGCATGACGGGCGCATGAAACTGCTCCGTCTCATCGCCATCGGACTCGCGCTGACCTGGTCCGGTGGGCTGCCCGCGCAGAACGCTCCCGCTCAGCCCGCCGCAGCCGCACCACAGCCGCCGCCGGCTGACACGCCCGGCACGCCGTCCGGCGATCTCGCCACCCAGGCCGCGGCGGCGAGCCAGATGCTCCCCCGGCCAGCGCCCAACGCCCCGCGCCCGCCGGATTTCCTCGAGCAGCTCGTGGACTCCGTGCTGGTGCTCTTCGACGTGAAAACCAGCGGCAACAGCGCCACCCATTATGTCATCGCCGTGCTGTTTCTGGTCGGCGCCTACCTGCTGCGGCGCGTGGTCACGACGTTTTTCTTCGGCTACCTGAGAAAACTCGCGGCCAGAACCACGACGACGCTCGACGACAAGCTGTTCCCCGCGCTCGAAGGGCCGGTGGCCGCACTGATCGTGGTCACAGGCGCGCTCGCCGCCTTCCGGGTGCTCAAGCTCTCCTCGGCCGACGACGACCGGGTTGGCTACGCCTCCACCACCGCCTATTCGCTCGTGCTGTTCTGGCTGCTTTTGCGGGCATTCAACACGGTGCTCGACCATCTCCACGGGCTGGCGCAGGAACGGCATCTGGGCATCGCGGCGTTCATGCCGTGGATCAAGAAAGCGCTCGTCACGATCTTCGTGGTGGTGGGCGTCCTCATGGTCGCGCAGAGCCTCGGGGCCGATGTGAAGGCGTTTCTCGCCGGCCTCGGCATCGGCGGCCTGGCGTTCGCCCTTGCGGCGCAAGACACGCTGGCCAACCTGTTCGGCTCCATCGTTGTCGCCATTGACCAGCCGTTCAAGCTGGGCGAGATGGTGAAAATCGGCGTGCATCAAGGCACGGTCGAAGACATCGGCCTGCGCTCGACCAAAATCCGCCTGCTCGACCGGTCGCTGGTGATCGTGCCCAACAAGACCGTCGCCGCCGAGGCGGTGACCAACCTCTCGCGTTTTTCGCAACGGCGGGTCGAGCAGGTCGTCGGCCTCACCTACGACACCACGCCGGAGCAGATGGAAAAAATCGTGGAGGACTTCCACGCCCTCATCCTGCTCGAAAACGAGGTGGAGCCATCGTCGGTGATGGTGTATTTTCGCGACTATGCAGCCTCCTCGCTCGACATCTGGCTGACGTATGTAACGCGCAACCCCGACATCAACGTCCACCTCGCCGCGAAGCAGCGCATCAACCTCGCGCTGATGCGTGCCGTGGCGGCGCGCGGCCTGTCATTTGCCTTCCCAACGTCGGTCATGCACCTCGACGGCCCGGTGGCGAAACAGCTGGCGGCGGGCAGCCCGGCGGGCAAGGGCAAGTGACGGATACGCGGATCGGCCGGTTCGCCTGCACCGGTTAATCCAGCGTCTGCCGGTAGCGTTTCACGGCGATGGTCATCACGACCAGCAGGAAGACGAGGATGGGCCAGATTTCGGGTGCGATTTCGGCGAGGCCGTTGCCCTTCAGCAAAATCCCCCGCACGATCCGCAGAAAATGCGTGTTAGGCAGGCAGGAGCCGAGCCATTGCGCCCACTCGGGCATCCCGCGGAACGGAAACATGAAGCCGGAAAGCAGGATCGAGGGGAGAAAGAAGAACGTCGCCATCTGCGTGGCCTGGAGCTGGTTTTTCGCGAGGGTGGAAAATGTGATGCCCATCGCCAGGTTGGCGGCGATAAAGAGGAGCGCCACCGCATAGAGCAGCGGCAGGCTGCCGAGCATCGGGACATTGAAAAAGACGTGCGCGGCGAGCAGGATGAGCGTCACCTGCACGTAGCCGACGGTGATATAGGGAATGATTTTCCCGGCCATCACCTCGAACGGGCGCACAGGCGTCGAGAGGAGGTTTTCCATGGTGCCGCGCTCGCGCTCCCGGGTGATGGCCAGCGCAGTGATGACGACCATGGTCATCGTGAGCACCACGCCCATGAGGCCGGGGACGACGTTGAACTGGGTGATGTTCTCGGGATTGTAGTGCGCGTGGACTTGAAAATTGACCGGGCCGGCGCGCGCTCGCAGCGGAGCGAGCGGGCCGGTGAGATCGCGATCGAGCACGGTGGCGGCGAGGGCGCGCATCGCGGCAAGCGCGGGGCCGGTGGCGGCGGGGTCGGTGGCATCGGCCTCGATGAGCACGGTCGGGCGTTCGCCGCGCAGCAGGCGGCGCGTAAAATCCTCGGGGATGTTGACGACAAACTGCACCTCGCCGAGCTTGAGCAGGCGGTCGGCCTCCGCCTCGGTGGCGGCCTCGCGGACGAGGTTGAAGTAGCCCGAATTCTTCAGCGCGGCGACGAGCGTGCGCGCGAACGGGCCCTGGTCGGCGGCGCGGATGGCGGCGGGGAGGTGCCGGGGGTCGGAGTTGATGGCAAAACCGAAAAGCGTGAGCTGGAGCAGCGGGATGCCGATCATCATGCCGAACGTCGCGCGGTCGCGCCGCATCTGGATGAACTCCTTCAGCACGACGGCCCAGAAACGGTGAAAGGCAAAGCGGGTCATGGGCGTGGCGGCTCCGGCCGGATTGCCGGGAGGTGGAGCGCGTTGACCTCAACGCGCTGATTTGCGTCGCACGCCGAAAAGCGCGTTGAGGTCAACGCGCTCCACCTCGGAAAACTCCGCCATGCGTTCATTTAAAATTGTCCTCCGCCCGGTCCATCAGGCTGATGAAAACGTCCTCCAAGCCGGAGCGGATGCGGCTCCATTCGTGCTGCGCATCGCGCACGGCGGCGATGGCCGCATCCAGCTTTGCCGCGTCGCGACCGCTCACATGCAAGGTTTTGCCGAAGGGCACCAGCTGCTCCACGCCATCCCGGCCGCGCAGCGCGGCGGCGACGGCGTGCAGATGGGGGCCCGTGACGCTCCAGGTCGTGAGGCGGGCGGCGGCGACCACGTCATCCACGGTGCCGCGCGCGAGCAGATGCCCATAGGCGAGGTAGGCGAGGCGGTGGCAGCGTTCCGCCTCATCCATGTAGTGCGTGGTGATGAGCACGGTGAGGCCGTCGGCGGCGAGCTGGTGGATCTCGTCCCAGAATTCGCGGCGGGCCTTCGGGTCCACGCCGGCGGTGGGCTCGTCGAGGAGGAGGAGCTGCGGCGTGTGGATCAGACAGGCGGCGAGCGCGAGCCGTTGCTTCCAGCCGCCGGAGAGCTGGCCGGCAAGCTGGCGGCTGCGGTTTTGCAGGCCGAGGCGCTCGAGGCTGCGCTCCACGGCGGCGGGGCGGTCGGGCACGTCGTAGAGCCGCGCGATGAAATCGAGGTTTTCTCGGATGCTGAGATCCTCGTAATAGCTGAAACGCTGGGTCATGTAGCCGACGTGCGCACGGATGTCGCGCTGCTGCGTGCGCACATCGTAGCCGAGGCAGGTGCCGGCACCCGCGTCGGGCGTGAGCAGGCCGCAGAGCATGCGGATGAAGGTGGTCTTGCCGGAGCCGTTGGGGCCGAGGAAGCCGTAGATTTCGCCGCGCCGGACCTGGAGGGCGATGGCGTTGACGACGGTTTTGTCGCCGAACTTCTTGGTGACGCCGGCGACGTCAATGGCGTAATCCGTCGCGGTCATCGGGAGATTATTTCGCGAGGGTCACATCCACCGGCTGGCCGGGGTGGAGGGCGCGCACCGTGCCGTCGGCTTCGATCGGATTGGAGGCGGTGAAAACAGCCTCCACCATGAAGACGAGCTTCGCGCGGTTGTCGCGGTTGTAGAGAACGGGGGGCGTGTATTCGGGCTGCGGGGAGAGATAAGTCACGTGCGCCATCAGCGGCACGGCGCGGCCGGTGACGGTCACCCTGACATTGTCTCCGGCCTGTAGCGCGGCAAAATCGGCCTCGGGCACAAAGAAACGCACCTTGATGTTTTCGGGCGGCAGCAGTGCGACGACGGGCGTGCCGGGTGCGACGAACTCGCCCTCGCGGAACAGCGTGTCGTAAATGAATCCGGCGCGCGGCGCGGACTGGGATTTTTGCGCGACACTCCAGACGGTGCGTTCGAGCGCGGCGCGGGCCGCGGCGACGTCGGCCTCGGCGGCGGCGAGGGTGTCGGCGCGCGCGCCGAGCCCGGCGGTGGTGAGCTGCGCCTCGGCCTCGGCGATTTGTTTAACGTTGGCCTCGTGGGCGAGGCGGGCGCGGTCGAAGTCGCCGTCGCTGAGGACGCGCGAGTCGTGGAGCCTGGTAACGCGGTCCAGCTCGCGGACCGAGAGGTCGGCGGCGGTGCGGGCCTGCGCGAGGCGGGCCTCAACGGCGGCAAGCTCGCTGGGGCGCGCACCCTTGCCGAGATCGGCGAGGCGGGCCTGCGCGGTGGCGAGCTGCGCGGCGGCCTGGCGTTGCGCGGCGAGCTCGGCGGCGTGCTCGAGCGTGAAGAGCGGCGCGGCGGCCTCGACGTGGGTGCCTTTGGCGACGGAGAGTGTTTCCAATTTTCCCGCCAGCGGCGCGGCAACATAAATGAAATCGCCCTCAAGATAGCCCTGCCATCCGGTGGCCGCCGGCCGCGAGCAGCCGGCCAGCATAGCGCAAGCACAGGCAGCGGCGAGAAAGACGGTGAGACGCATGGCGGAGTTTTGGCAGCGACGGGAAATTTCTCCAAGAACGAAAACCGGCGGCGCGCGGGGTGGTTTTTGGAACCGCCGCGCAGCTGGCACGCGCCGGGGTTGAAATCGCCGCACCGGTCTGCCTCGCTCAGCCCATGCCCGCCCAGGCCAACGTCAAAGCCGACCTGACCGCGCTTCTCGAGCGCAAGGACTTCGCCGCCCTCAAAAGATACCTCGAGCCGTGGCTCCCGGCGGACATCGCGCCCATCATCTCGGAACTGCCGGTGGAGACGCTCGCGGCGCTGTTCCGCGCCTCGTCGCGCGAACTGGCGGCGACGACGTTTGCCTATCTGGAGCATGCGGGTCAGCACAAGCTGCTCAAACTGCTCAACCCCGAGCAGGCGGCCGCGCTGCTCAATGCGCTGCCGCCCGACGACCGCACCGCGTTCCTCAACGAGCTGCCGCTCGACGTGGCGATGCAGCTCCTCTCCATGCTCACGCCCGACGAGCAGGAGCTGGCAAAATCTCTGCTCGCCTACCCCGAGCACAGCGTCGGCCGGATGATGACGCTGGACTTCGTGGCCGTGCATCCCGCCTGGACGGTGCGGCAGGTGCTCGACTACATCCGTGAGCATGGCTATGACCGAGAAACCCTCAACCTGATCTACGTCGTGGACGAAGAGGGCCGGCTCATCGACGACATCCGCGTGCGGCGCTTCCTGCTAGCGCCGCCCGAAAAACTCGTGCGCGACCTCATGGACGGCAACTTCGCCACGCTCGCCGCCACCGACGACCGCGAGAAGGCCCTGGAAATTTTCCGCAAGTACGACCGCGTCGCACTGCCCGTGACCGACGAGCACCGCAAGCTCGTCGGCATCGTGACCGTGGACGACATGCTCGATGTGGCCAGCGCCGAGGCGACCGAGGACATCCAGAAGCTCGGCGGCAGCGAGGCGCTCGACGAGCCCTACACGACCATTGCGCTGTCCAAGATGGTCAAAAAACGTGCGAGCTGGCTCGTGGTGCTCTTCCTTGGCGAAATGCTCACGGCAACGGCGATGAGCTACTTTGAGGGCGAAATCGCCAAGGCCGTGGTGCTCGCCCTGTTCGTGCCGCTCGTGATTTCGTCGGGCGGCAACGCTGGCTCGCAGGCCGCCACCCTGGTCATCCGCGCACTGGCACTGGGTGAGTTCCGGCTGCACGACTGGTGGCGCGTGATGAGGCGCGAGCTGGCGGCGGGGCTGGCGCTCGGCCTCATCCTCGGCGCGGTGGGCTTCCTGCGGATCGCGCTGTGGTCGGCATTTTCCAACTTTTACGGCCCGCACTGGCCGCTGGTGGCGGCCACCGTTGGCGTGTCGCTCGTGGGTGTGGTGATGTGGGGTTCGCTGATGGGCTCGATGCTGCCGCTGCTGCTCAAACGGCTCGGCTTCGACCCGGCCACGTCGAGCGCCCCTTTTGTCGCCACCTTGGTGGATGTGACCGGGCTGGTGATCTATTTTTCGGTTGCCTATGGTTTTATGCGTGGCGTGTTACTTTAGGCCCGGGTGCAACGTCTTACTTGCCATCTGCCACCCAACCCATCACCTTCCCCGCCATGAAACCGCGCCCGTTCCCTTCCGCTCTCGTCCTGTGCCTCGTCACGCTCGTCCTAAGCCCAGTGCTCCGGGCCGCCGCGGGGACCATCTCGCTCAGGGAGCTCGAGGCCGTCTCCCCCTTTGTGCGTGACAGCTCGGCTATTACCGGCGTCAGCCGCGACTCTCCGCTGCAGTTTCGCGGCGTGATGGGCGACGGGCCGGACACCTCTCTCGGCTTTTTCGACACGGAAAAGCAGATTTCATTCTGGGTGCGAGTTGACGGCAAGGACGCCGATCCCGACCTCAAGGTGATCGAATACAACCCCGAGGATGACGAGGCCCCCATCAAAATCAGCTACAGCCGGCAGCCCAACCAGCCGCCGAGGACTTACAGCCTCGTGCTCCAAACGGCCCAGATCACGCGTGGGCAACAGAACGTCAACCGCGGCAACCAGCCGGCCCAGAATAATCCCAACAACGCGGCCAACGCGCTCCTCACCGCCATCACCCAGCTCACTCGCGGCGGTGGTGCCGGCGGTAACGCCGGTGCGCTGGGCAACCAAGGCCAGCAAGGCCAGCGTGGCGGCCAGCAGGGCCAGCAGGGCCAGCGTGGCGGTGCCCAAGGTGCCGGTGGTGGCCGTGGTGGCGCCGCTGGTGGCGCTGCCCGTGGTGGCGCCGCTGGTGCCGCCGCTGGTGGTGGTGGTGCCCGTGCTGTTGGCGGTGCCGCTGGTGGTGGTGCCCGAGGCGGCGGCGGTGGCTGAGTCCGGACCGGTGCTTTACTTCACCGCGCGCCTGGCCCAGGCCGTGACGCTCAGGCTTCCCCCGTCCGCCCGACCTGAAAATTACCTCTGAAAAATGCTTTGCAAACGCTGCGCGCCGCCCTAGACCCGGTGCCGCTATGGCAAAACGCAAACCCAACGCAGCATTCATGAAACCGGTTCAACCTGACGACGTCCTTGCGGCCGTGGTCGGTGCGAAACCCCTCCCGCGCACGGAGCTTACCAAAAAACTCTGGGACTACATCAAAAAGAACGGTCTCCAAGACAAGAAAGTCAGGACGCAGATCAACGCCGACGCCGCCCTCAAGGCTGTCTTCGGCGGGAAGTCCAAGGTCAGCATGTTCGAGATGACGAAACTCGTCTCGGGCCATCTGAAAAAGTGACCTGACTTTCGCCTGGTAAGTTTTCCCGCCGCCGCGAGCCTTCATGCTCGCGGCGGTTTTTTTTCGACAAACAGGCTGCGGCGTGGCGCACGGCCGCAGGCCAGGATCGCCGCCGCCGCCCGGAGCGGCATTTCGCTTCATGATTGCGCGCCACCGCCGCCGCCGATTCATTCCCGTCCGCCGCCGCGCCCATGATGTCACTGCTCCAACGCCGTTCTGTGTCCACCGCCCTTGGCGCACTCATCTTCCTCGCCGGCGCAGCGGCGGGCATATGGAACTACGAGCTCGCGCGCGTTGACAACCTCGGCGGTCTCATGGCCAACGCCGCGCGGTGTGCTGTCGCGTTCGACGCCGCCGAGCTCCGCCAGCTCGCCGGCACCAAGGCCGACATCGGCTCCCCGGCTTACGCCACCGTCAAGGCCCGTCTCAGGCGGCTGTACGCCGCCTACCCGGAGCTGCGTTACATCTATCTCTTCCGCTTTGTGCCGGCGGCCGGTCAGGTCGTCTATCTCGCCGACTCCGCCACAGCCGGATCAAAGGACGAGTCGCTGCCCGGCGACAACTACCAGAATTTTCAGCTGCCTGGCAAAGCCCCCGGCCTCCGCTCCATCGTCGCAGACCGTCAGCCCGCCACCGAGGGTCCCGAGGCCGACGAGTTCGGCGACTGGGTCACGGGTTACGCCATCGTCGGGGATGCGCCGCCCGCCGGCACCCCGCTGGACATTCTCGGCCTCGACATGGACGCCGCAACCTGGAGCCGCAACCTCTGGATCGCCGCGATGACGGCCGCCGGCTACGTGTGGGCGCTGCTCGGCCTGCCGCTCGCCGCGCTCATCGTCTCACGCCGTCAGCTCGCCCAGCGGGACGCCCTCCGCAACCTCTCCGAGGCGATGGAGCAGAGCCATTCCGCCGTGCTCATCGTGGACCTCGCCAGCCACATCGAATACGCCAACGCCGGCCTCTGCCGACAGATCGGCTACTCCCGCCGCGAGCTGCTCGGCCGCCCGTGGCGCGATTTTCAAGTCCCGGAAACGCCGGCCGCACTGCTCGCCGAAATGGTCGCCACCGTGCGCGCCGGCCGGCCTTGGACCGGCGAGTGGGTCAACCGCCGCAAGTCCGGCGAAGTTTATCCCGTGCACGGCGTCATCACTCCGGTGAAGAATCGCGCCGGCCGCCTAGCCAGTTTCGTCGCCGTGCTCGACGACATGACCATCGTCAAGCAGCATGAGTCCCAGCTCCGCGAAGCGCTCGGCCGCGCCGAGGCCGGTGACCAGGCCAAAGGCCGCTTCCTAGCCACCATGAGCCATGAGTTGCACACGCCGCTCAATGGCATCGTCGGCTTCACCAGCCTGCTCTCCGACACCGCCCTCACCCCCGAACAGCGCGAATGCGTCGAGACCATCCGCCTCAGTGCCGACGCCCTGCTCCATCTCACCGGCGATGTGCTCGACTACTCCCGCATCGAAGCCGGCCGCATCCAGCCCGAGCCCTTCCCCTGCGATCCCCGCGACCTCGTCGAGGAGACCCTCGATCTGCTCGCCATGCAGGCGGCGGACAAAAAAATCGTTCTTCTTCACCGCACCGCGCCCGACGTGCCCGCGCTCGTCTCGCTCGACGCCGGCCGCACACGACAGGCTCTCGTCAATCTCCTCGCCAACGCCCTCAAGTTCACCCCCGCCGGCGAAGTCGAGATCACCCTGCGCCTCGCCCCGCAAACGCGGCCGATATCAGATGCTTTCAGCCAGAAAACTGGTGAAATATCTTCAAAATCCCAGGCCTACCTCCCGACGATTCCGCCTGCTTCGCCATCCCTTTCTTCGTCGTCCCCGGCCCCGGCTTCCGACGCCTCTTCCCCCTCCCCCGCACCCACCTCCGTCCCACCGGCTCCTTCCCTCCTGAAGACCGGTTCAGGCTCCTGTCTCCTCGAATTTGCCGTCCGTGATACCGGCCCGGGCATCACGCCGGCGGAACAGGCCCGGCTCTTCCTCCCGTTCAGCCAGCTCGACAACGGCCTCCGGCGCCGCCATGGCGGTGCCGGCCTCGGTCTCGCCATCAGCCGCAACCTTGCCCGCCTCCTCGGCGGCGACCTCACCGTTGAAAGCACACACGGCACCGGCGCGACCTTCTGCCTCACTGTCGCCGTAACCATCACGCAACCGCCGCCCCCGCCTCACACCTCGCTGGCCGGGCGGCGCGTCGCGCTCGTCTGCGCACACCCCGGCCTCCGGGCCGAACTCGCCGCCAACCTCGCCGCGCATGGCGCGGAAACCGTGCCATACGAACCCTCCGCCGTCGGCCACCCCGGCGCCGACGCCGTCCTCGCCGACTGCGACGACACCCTACTCGCGCTCGCCCGTGCCGGCCGCCCGCCGGCCGACGGCTGGCCCGTCGCCCGCGCGACCGGACTTGTCCACGGCACGCACACCGCCGCCGACCGGCAGGCGTTGCGCGTATTTTTCAGGCGCCTGCTCGGCAAACCTCTCCACCACTCCCAGTTGGCGCACCTTTTCGACGACGCTTCGTCCTCCCCCTTCCCAGCCCCTGCGCGCCCGAAGCTCGGCTTACGTCTTCTCCTCGTGGACGACAACCCGGTCAACCTCCGCCTCCTCACCGGCCTCGCCGCCAACCTCGGCTGCACCTCCGTCACCGCCAATAGCGGCCCCGCCGCGCTCGCGGCGCTCACGGGCGGGGAAAATTTCGACGCGCTCCTCCTCGACATCCACATGCCCGACATGGACGGACTTGAAGTTGTGCGGCGCATCCGTGCCGGCGAAGGCGGCCCCGCCGCACGCCAGCTCTGGATCGTCATGGTCACCGCCGACCAGCGCCCGGAAGTGCGCGACCGCGCCCACGCGCTCGGTGCCAGCGACTACCTCCTCAAGCCTGTGACCATCGAGGCCTGCCTCGCCGCCTTGCGGCGCCGTTCGTCAAAATCCTGACCCCGTGCAGCTCGAACTCCGCCAGCTCACCAAGGCCTACGGCCCCGCCCGCGCGCTCGACGGTGTCTCCCTCGTGCTGCCACCCGGCCGCATCGTAGCCGTCATCGGCCTGAACGGCGCAGGCAAGACCACACTGCTGCGCTGCCTCGCCGGCATCGTCGCGCCCACGCGCGGGGAGATGCTGTTTGACGGCGAGGTGTTCCTGCGCCGCCGCCTCGACCTACGCCGCCGCCTCATGTTTCTGCCCGACTTTCCGGTGCTTTTCCCGCACATGAGCGCGCTCCAGCATATCGCGCTCATGCTGCGCGTCTATGAGCGCGACACCACTGGCGTGGACGACGCGATCCTCACCACGTTCGGCGAGCTCGACCTGCTTCCGTTTACCGAGGCGCCGCTCGGCGAACTCAGCCGCGGACAGGCCTATAAGGCCGCTTTCGCCGGGCTGCTCGCCGTGCAGCCCGAGTTATGGCTGCTCGACGAGCCGTTTGCCTCCGGCCTGGACCCGCAAGGCCTCGCCGTCCTCAAGCAACACACCCGCGTGGCGGCCGCCGCAGGGGCCACGATCATCTACTCGACCCAAATTCTGGAAATTGCGGAGAAGTTTTCCGACCTCCTCTGTGTCATTGACCGGGGCAAGCTCGCCGCCACCTACACGCGCGAGCAGCTCGCCGCGCTCCCACCAAGCGGGCCGGACAGCCTGGAAATGCGCCTGCGCCAGTTCCGCGAGCCCACCGCATGATCGCGCCCGAACCGAAGCTCGTCCGCCGCCTGCAGCAACGCGTCCGCGCCGTGGTCGCCTCCAATCCAGCGCTCACCCGTGACCGGCGGCGTGGGCCGAGGAGATGGCCCCCCAAGACAATCCTTGTGCTGGCCGGACTGGCCGCGCCCATGTTAATTTTTGGCGCAATCACACGCCCGAATTTCCATAGCGTTGGTTTGCTTCTAATGGCTTGGACAGCCATTACCACGCTGGGGCCATATAACCAAGCGACCAACGGACTCGGGCTGAATAGCCAGGCGTTGGCCCAACGGGAATTGTGGGGATTCTATGTCCTGCCGGTGAAAAACGAAGCAGCCTTCCATCACCAATGGAGACTGATTTACTGTGGCCCGTTTCTGATTGTGACAGACTGGCTTGCCTTCGGCCTGGCCCACGCTTGGCGGGACGGCAGTGCCGTCGCATGGTGCGCCGCGCCCGTTTTTGCCTTGGCACAATGGATCTGTGCGCTGGCCTTAGGCGTCCATATGGCGCGGGCCATGCCGCGGGCCAGTCAAACCGCCGGCGGGCTGCTCGGGTTATTGACCTTGTTCATGTCGGCCATACTGCTCCTTGGGCCGGTTGCGCTTTACTTCTCGCTGGTTTTGAAAAGCACCGCGACCGCAAAGCAGGTGCTCGCGTTGATGCACCACTTTACCCCGGCCGGCTGGCTGCTTGACGCTCATGTCAGCGCCGCCGCCGGCAAGGCGACAGGTTGGGTGGCAGGATTTGCAGCCATCGGAGGCGGCTGGCTGCTTTTGCAACTTGGAAAGAAGCAACTGCGCAATGATTTTTCGCTGGAACGGATCATGGGCTACGAGGGCACTGCCAAACCAGAGCTAGGCAAGTTGCGCTGGATCGGAGCCGAAGAGGACGCGAACGCGCCAGTCGAAGAACCGCTCCTAATAGCCGAGCCGCCGCCGGCCGTAGACATGGTTGTGCTGCGCGCCAGGCTGGGCGAAGTCTTGAACGCGCCGTCGGGGCTGGCTTTGTTCCGGCGCGGCTGGCTGGAGAGCGTCGCCACGCACGCGTTGCCCGAGCGACAGCGCGTGCTCGTGGATTTGCTCCAACCTGGCGGGATGCGCGCGGCGAACGGCTGGAAGACGGCATTCGTGCTGATAGCCATCGCACAGGCGGTGCGGCTCGCAGGGCTTGACCCGACCCATGCCGCCATGCTCACCGCATTCGCGCTCGGCTATTTTTTACTCCCGACGTTTGGCGGCCATTGGTCGGGGCTGGCGAACAAGGTGACTCAGCAGGGCACCATCGGCTTCAGCGCGTTTTTTCCTGTTGGCCTCGGCGAAGTCGCGCGCGTGCTGCTGACGGTCAACGCTGTGCGCACCGTCGCCGCCTTCCCCGTGCTCGTGGTGGCCATGCGTTACGGCTTCACGGTGGCACCGCTGCCCTGGACCGAGGCGCTCGGCTTCGCACTGCGGACACTGGTGGTCGTGCTGGCGTTGCAGCCGGTGTGGGCCATGGTGGCGTTTTCCAAGTGCAGCAACGACTCCTCCGCGCCCGGGTGGTGGATGAAACTGCTCCTGCTGGGGCTTATCGCCGGCCTCCTGACGCTGTCCGTTGTTGGCGTGGCGATGTTCTTTGTGCAGAGCGGCGGCAAGGCGCTTTTTTGCGCGGCAGTGCTGCTGGGGTTCAGCCATGCGTTGCTCGCACTCTATGGCTGGGCTTGGGGGCGGAACTGCTTCGACCTCGTCGCCCGACCGCAAGGGCGCTGAGCCGGCGGTGGCTCAAGTCCCGCGCCTGTTACCGTAGAGTTCGATTTGCAGGCGAGGCGCGTAGCGGTAGCCGCGAGCCTTGCACATTTCGCCCAGCCATGCGGCGCGCTCGCGCATTTTTTCCGCCGTCACGCCTTCGGGCATCAACAGGATTTTTTCACGTGGCAGATCGCGGCCAAGCTTCGTCAGCATCGCCTCCAGCTCGTCCACGTCCTCGGGACGCGCGATAACGAACTTGAGCTGGCAGTCGCAGGCGTCGAGCCACGCGCGCACCACGTCGGGCTGCCAGCGCGTGGCCTCGTGTTTTTTCCGCCACGCCGCGTGTCTAGTCGCATCGGGCGCGGAGTTGAGGAGCTTAGGCGAGAGTGAGGCCAGGTCGCACGCGATGCCGCCGGGCGCGACCGTCGCGGCGGTCTCGATGGTGATGTGGCGGCCCAGCTTCTTTAGTTCCGCCGCAAGCGTGTGAATACCCTTGGCGATCATCGGCTCACCGCCCGTGAGCACGACATGACGGGCCGGATGACGCATTACCTCGGCCACGATCTCCGCCACCGGGCGCGCCTGGCCCTCAGGACTCCACGATGCGTAGGGTGTGTCGCACCACGCGCAGCGGAGGTTGCAGCCGCTAGTGCGCACAAAGACCGAAGGCACGCCGGCGAGCGTGCCCTCGCCTTGCAGTGAATAAAAAATTTCGGAAACGAGCATCGGAGTTTTTTTTACCACGGATTTCACGGATTAACACGGATCAATTCAGAAACCGAGACCTCTGCAAAACTCGGGTGAAACGCGTCCGTGTCCGAGTGCGTCAGAGTAGGCGATGCGCTCCCGGCCCGCCACCCAACTCACACTGACCGACAGCTTCCAGCCGGCCGCGCCGGCGAACGACTTCCTCGACCGGCTCGACGAG
>CANJLB010000046.1 GCA_947475065.1 Opitutia bacterium
CTCGTCGAGCCGGTCGAGGAAGTCGTTCGCCGGCGCGGCCGGCTGGAAGCTGTCGGTCAGTGTGAGTTGGGTGGCGGGCCGGGAGCGCATCGCCTACTCTGACGCACTCGGACACGGACGCGTTTCACCCGAGTTTTGCAGAGGTCTCATTACAAACTAGACTGCGTCTTATCCCCGACGAAAATCCCTTGCCGTGGGTTGCCGCGATCCGTAGCAAACACCCGCTATGCCCCGTAAAATCAAGGTCGGTCTCGTCGGTTGCGGCAACATCGCCAATCAATATGTCCTCGGCTGCCGGCGCTATGATGTGCTGGAGGTTGTCGCCTGCGCCAGCCTCAACGGCGCGAGTGCCCGTGCCAAGGCCGCCGAGCATGGCATCCCCCGCGCCTGCTCCGTGGATGAGCTGCTCGCCATGCCCGACGTGGATATCGTCGTTAACCTCACCATCCCGGCCGCGCACGCCGCCATCAACGAAGCCGCGCTGCGCGCCGGCAAGCACGTCTACGCCGAGAAGCCGTTTGCCCTCAATTCCCACGACGGCGTTCGCGCGCTGGCGCTGGCGCAGGAAAAGGGTCTGCTCGTGGGCTGCGCGCCGGACACTTTTTTGGGCGGCGGCCTCCAGACCGCCCGCAAGCTGCTCGACGACGGCGCCATCGGGCGGCCGGTGGCGGCCTTCGCCTTCATGCTCTGCCACGGGCACGAGCACTGGCATCCCTCGCCGGAGTTCTATTATGCACCCGGCGGCGGCCCCATGTTCGACATGGGCCCGTATTATTTCACCGCGCTCATCAGCCTGCTCGGGCCGGTCTCGGCTGTGACCGGCCTGGCGCGCACCTCCATCCCGGAACGCACCATTTCGAGCAAGCCGCTCGCCGGCAAAAAAATCCATGTCACGGTGCCTACCCACTACGCCAGCACGGCCGAGTTTGCCAACGGCACGGTCGCCTCGCTGGTGCTGAGCTTCGACGTCTGGCCGGGCCCGGCGCTCCCCCGCATTGTGGTGTATGGCACCGCAGGCACGATGGAGATCCCCGATCCGAACCGCTTCGATGGCGATGTGAGGCTCTTCCGGCCCGGCACGAAGGAGCCGGAGGTTGTCCCGCACACGCACCTGACCGACCGCGGCCGCGGCACCGGCATCGCCGACATGGCCTATGCGATCCTGCGTCCTGGCCGCCCGCACCGCGCCACCGGTGAGCTCGCCCAGCACCTGGTCGAAGTCATGGAGGCGTTTGACCGCGCCTCGGTGGAAGGCCGGCACGTCCGCATCGGGAGTACTTGCACGCGACCCTCCGCGCTGCCCATCGGCCTCCCCGCCAACGCCCTCGACGCCTGACCCCGGCGAATCCTGCCGCCTGTCCCTTAGGGGCGCAGTCTTGCTGCGCCCCCTGTCTTGCTCCGCCCCTCCGTGCTGCGGACCTTTGCCTCTTCGCGTTTTTGCGCTTCAACCCCTGCTTCCGCGCTCACTTCGCCAGCGAGAACCGCCATTCCGTCCGGCTGGTGAATGTCTGGCCGGGGCGCAGGACCGTGGTAGGGAAATTCTCGTGGTGAATCGAGTCGGGATAGTGCTGGGTCTCCAGGCAGAAGAAACCCACGGCATTGCCGCCGCCGCCGCGGCCGCCCCGCCCGCCGCCGGGAAAGGCTCCGCGGGCACCGGGTGCGCCCGGCTGGGCTGGCGCGCTGGGAGCGGCGGGAGGCGGCGTGCCGGCCGCGACCAGGGCAGGAGGCGCACCGGCAGGCGGAGCAATGGGCTGAGCTGCTGTCTGGACCGGTGGAGGCGCGCCACCCGCGGCGCCGCGGCCGCCGCGCGGGGCACCGAGGCCGCTGGTGTAAAGCTGTACGCCGGGCTCGGTCGTCCAGACTTCCAGCACGCGGCCACTCACTGGCTCGGTCACCCGGGCGGCGAGCGCGAGCTTGCCATCGTATTCCTGGGCGCGGTTGATGACGAAATTGTCATCATAGCCGCCGCCGTTGCGCTGGTCCGCAAAGGCGGCCAGCAGCGCAGCCTTGGTGAAGTCGAGCGGGGTGTCCTGCACGGGCTTGATCTCCCCCGTGGGAATCTTGTTGGGGGCAAACACCGTGTAGCGCCCGGCGTTGAGCATCAGCTCGTGGGTGTTCACGCTGCCGGAGCCGGCCAGGTTGAAGTAGGCGTGGTTGGTGAGATTGACCAGGGTGGGCTTGTCGGTCGTGGCGCGGTATTCAAGGGTGAGCGCGTTGTCCTCGGTCAGCGTGTAGGTCACGCTCGTGGTCAGCTTGCCGGGAAAGCCGCCGTCGCCATCGGGGCTGACCCACGTGAGCGTGACCCGCGGCTCGCCGGGCGTCACGGGTCCGGCCGTCCAGAGCTGGCGTTGGAAGTCGGCGGTGCCGCCGTGCAGGGTGTTGCCGTTGTCGTTGGCCTGGAGGGTGTATTCCTGGCCGTCG
Source organism: Opitutia bacterium (assembly GCA_947475065.1). Taxonomy (GTDB): domain Bacteria; phylum Verrucomicrobiota; class Verrucomicrobiia; order Opitutales; family Opitutaceae; genus CAIYUN01. The sequence goes on from CANJLB010000046.1 coordinate 2,422, forward strand.
AGCGTGAAGCGCGCCCCGGCCACCCGGTTGGCCACGCGGCCTTTCACGGCCGCCATCTGGCCGCCGAGCGCCGCCTGCAGGTTGGCGGCGGCGGGGGTGCGCACCACGTTGACGGCCGCGCCTGACTTGTCCGGCACGTTCAGCTCGGCGACGATCGCACCGAGCGTGATGACCCTGGCGGTCATGCCCTTTTTGTTGGTGAGCGTATAAATCTCGACCTCCTTGCCGTCGGCGAGCTGGCCGAAGACGGCTTTGACCGTGCCGGGCACGGCCGGGGCGGTGGGGGTGGCCGGAGCTGCGGCTGGTGCCACGGCGGCGGGCGCTGTGGGTGCCGCACCGGGCGCGGACGCCCACGGCAGCGAAAGGCCGGCGAGAAATAAAAGGGAATTGGCGGGGAGCAAAGCTTTCATGAAGGGGATTAGGGATGTGGCGACGTTTCTCAAAAATGGTCAAGCTCGGGCACCATGCCGAGGCCGCCCAGCTGCTGGCTGGCCTGATAAAAACATTAAACATCAAAACATGCCCCCTCTTCCTTTTTTGTGGCCTCCGAACAGCGGGCGCATTTGCGGCTTGCGGGTGGGGACGGCGGGCGGCTCAATCGCCGCGCTGTGATTTACCGATGCCCCATCGTCCGGCTGCTGCTCCTCGCCGTCTTCGTCTGTGAAAATCAGATGCTGGCCGCAGATAGCGTCGCCGGCAAAGTTGACGCACCGGCACCAGTTGCGGCCACGCCCAACTCCGGCACCGCTACAACAAAGGCGGGGGACGCTGAACGCGCAGCGCAAGTATCAGCGGTGATCCAACAACTGCGTGACGCAAAATCACCCGACGAGACTTCCATCGCGGACTTGGCATGGCGAAGAATTCGCCCCCAGCCGCCGGCTCCAATCGCACCGAACACTTACCCTAAAACCGCAACCAGCTCTGTGAAGTTTCTCATCCCCGACGCACCCGCAAAAGGAAAAGAAATCGCCGAAGGCGCAGTAGACCGTGAATCGTTGAAAGATCGCCACCCCGAGTTAGTCTCGGGCTCACTCCGCATCCACGATCCCATCAAACGATACCTTGTTTCGTCCAAAGATCTTATCGAGGGCTCACGGTTGGACGCAGCGACACCGCGCGATTTCCTCTGTTATCCGGTTGCTGTTTCGGGCGTGGGCGTGGCTGCGGTGGATTATGATACGAGCAGAGGCCAAGTTACCGCCATCTTCTTCGGCCCCCAGCGAAACCTAGTCGAGATCATAAACAATTTGCGCGAGGATGGAAGGTTGCCATCCGGAAACTATGAACTGCGGCTAATCAGCATAGATATAAATATTGGCGTGATTCTTTGGATAAAAACCGAGGCATCAGGCCCTGATTTCATATGTCCAGTAGGCACGCTTTACGTCCACGGGATCGAGCAATCGAATTTGTATAGGGCCGCAGAATTTATGGCGTATTACACCGCCTACAAAAAAATGGAATCGGAATTCCTTCAAAGTCTCCAAAACCCATAGCCCCTGCGGCAGCACACACGCCACCTCGCGGCCGGCGGCGGGTGCGAGTGGCGGAAATGGCGAGCTGGCATTTCTCCTGGACCAAGCCAAGGGGGGGCAGGCCAAGCGGAGGGGGTCAGGTCTTAAGGGCCTGTTGCCCAAATCTAAAAACAGAGAAATTACGCGATTTCGATTGTGGAACTCGTTGATGCTGCCAACGAAATTCAGCCAAATTGCGCTATCTTTTTCGAGACTCAGGTTTGGGCAACAGGCCCTTAAATATTGTTATTTGGCGCAGGCCGGCCGCTGCCCTGAGGAACCCATAAGGGTTGCCCTTTAAAATAACGTAGATTTTCCCGAGCTGGCGTTGGTAATCGTTCATCACGGTCGCTGAGGCCAGCGGTGGCGCCGGCGTTGATGTCCCCAGGGTGTGCAGTATCACCCAACCCTTTCACTTCGCCGCCGGGGCGGCGGCCTCCCATTCGGCGAACTGGCGGGTGGCGGGCGGGAAGCCGGGCGTTTTCCGCAACACTTCATTGAGGAGCATCACCGCCTCGGCGGGGCGACCGGTGTCGTGCAGCTGTTTCGCCAGCTCGATAGCCGTTTGCGAGCGGGCACGGTCACCGTTCAGGAAGAGGCGGGCGGCCACTGTCATTGCGGTGCTTTCGCCGAGGCGGGCGTTGAGGAGGATCTCGTTGCTCCGCAGTTCGGCGTCGCGCCCGGCCAGCCACGCGGGATTGGCGGTGCGGACGGCGCGGATCTGGGCCAGCGCTGCGGCGTGGTCGGTGGTCTGCAGGGTGGCGGTGAGCGTCGCCATGAAGCGGGTCTCGCTGGCAAGGACGGCCGCGGTGACCACGGCGGCGGGCGCAGGGGCGGATGGGGCGGGCCTCCATTCCGCGAGCTGGCGGGTGGCGGGGGTGAAGCCGGGCGTCCGGCGCAGCACGGCGTCGAGCAGGCGTTCAGCCTCGGCTGTCGCCTCGGTGGCGTGCAGTTCACGGGCAAGCTCAAGGGCGGCGTTGGCGCGGTCGTTGGCTCCATTTAGCCAGCGGTTGGCGGCAGTGGCGAGGCCGACCAGGTCATGGAGCCGGGCGGCGATGAGCACCTCGTCACGGCTCAGCTCGGCGTCGCGGCCTGCGAGCCAGGGTGGCGCAGGGCTGGCGGCGCGGGCGGTGTTGATTTCGGCGCGGGCAGCGGCATGGTCGCCGGCGGTGAGCATGGCGGCGAGGGTCAGAAAAAATTCCCGTTCGGGCGCGAGGGTGGCGGTGGGTTTGGGGGCGGGCTTGGGCGCGGCTTGGGCGAGCTCCACTTCCCGGGTGATGCCCTCTTCCTGCTGGCGGAGTGTCACGCTGTCGGGAAACACACCGCGGGCGATTGCCAGCACGCGCTGGGCGGTCTCCGGCCGGCCGGCGCGGCGGAGCGCGGCGAGCGCGTCCCTAAACAGCGCCAGCGGCAGCACGCGCTGGGTGTTGCTGACGAAGCTGACGAAGGCGGTTTGTGCGTCGGCCGTCGGACTACTGGCGGCGGTGATGGTGGCGGACATCCATTCCAGCCAGAACTGGGCTTGGAAGTCGTCCTTGGGCAGGGTGGGCCGCATGGTTTCGACGGTGGCGGTGGCGTCGGCCCAGTGGGAATTTTTTACCTGCGCGACGGCGAGCGCGCGCTGAAACGGCAGGAGATTCAGCCGCTGGGACCGCGCCAGCTCGATGAGTTGCCGGAGCATCGGTTCTTCGCCCACCTCCGCCAGCGGCTCGGCGAGCATCACGAGAGAGGGGAGCTGCGCGCCGAACCGGAGGAAAAAAGTGTCGAAACTTTGCTCCGCCTTGTCGTGCTGGCCGGCGAGCAACCGTTGGATGATGCCGTCGATGTAGGGCGACGCCATGGCAGGTGCGGCGGCACGCAGCTCGTCGAGGACACGGTTCATGTCTTCGGGCCGGCCCGCCTCGCGGAAAACCCGTGCCTGCAGCCGGGCCACCTGCATGATTTCCTCGGGGGGCAGGGCCTGCCGGCGCCATTGCTCAAGAAAATCTACGGCGGCGGCCGGGCTGGCCTTGAGCAGCGCGATCGCCTTGAACTCGCGCATGACTGCGCCCTGCGTGTCGCCCTCGGCCTCGGCGAGCCGCACGGCTTCGTCGCCGCGGCCGGCGGCGAGCAGCGCCGAGAGTTTCTGGCGCACGACCCACTGCCGGTCGGTGGCCAGCTGCGGTTTGCCGTCCAGCTGGGCCAGTGCGAGGTCGCACGCGTTCAGCCACAGCGGAAAATTTTCCCCGGCGGCGGCGAGGGCAAAGAGCTGGGTGAGGTAGGCGCGGCCGGGGTAGCCCCAGTCGAGGCCGGCCAGCAGAGTTGCCTCGGCCTTCTGTCGGGCGGATGCCTGCAGCTGCAACTGGGCTAGCTCGATCCGGCCCTTGGTGGACTGAGGTTTGCGTTGCAGGCCGAACTCGAGCTCCTGGTAGGCTTCGCGTCGTTTATTGCGCCGCAGGTCAGCGAGGCCGCGCTCGATCAGATCCTGGCCCCGCTTGGCATTGAGCTGCGGCCAGCGCCACGGCAGCACGAGATCGGCGTAGGTGATGGAGTTGTTGGGCTGGTTGTCGAGGTTGCGCAGCTTGACGGCGGCCCCGGTGAAAAATGCGGCCAGCGCCAACGCTCCCGCCCCGGCCAGCACGCTGCGCACGCTTATCGCGAGCCTCAATGCGCCGCTGTGCCGGTAGTGGCCGAACAATCCGCAGAGCCGCCAGTCCGCCTTCTGCTGGCGCGGAGACCAGACGATGGTGATGGGCGGAAGGGCCATGGCGGAAAAATGCCGCCCTGCTCAGGCGGGTGCGGGTGCGGCCGGCGGCAGCGTTGCGCTGCCATTTTCCACGCTGCGGACCGCTTCGGCGATGGTGGCCGGGTGGGCGTGCGCCTCGGCTTCGCCGCGCTCGTGGTTGAAGCGCATCGAGACTGTCTTCGACACGCCGCGCTGCTCCATCGTCACACCGTAGATCGCATCGGCGGCGGCGACCGTGCGCTTGTTGTGGGTGATGATGATGAACTGCGAGCCGGCGGTGAAGTTTTTTAACAGGTCGGTGAAGCGGCCGATGTTCGACTCGTCGAGCGGGGCGTCGAGCTCGTCGAGGAGGCAGAACGGCGAGGGCTTCACCATGTAGAGCGCGAAGAGCAGCGCGACCGCCGTGAGCGTGCGCTGGCCGCCGGAGAGCAGCGTGATGCCGCGCAGCTTGGTGCCGGGCGGCTGCGCCACGATCTCGATGCCCGAGTCCAGCGGGTCTTCGCTCGCCAGCAGTTCCAGCCGCGCTACGCCGCCGCCGAAGAGCGTCTGAAACGTGTAGCTGAAATTTTTCCGCACCTGCTCAAAGGTGATGGCAAACTGTTCCTGCGAGGTGCGGTTGATCTCGTCAATGGTCTTGAGCAGCTCGGCTTTCGCCCCGGCGAGGTCGGCGGTCTGCGTGGTGAGGAAGTCGTGGCGCTGTTTGAGGTCGGCGTATTCCTCGATGGCGACGAGGTTGACCGCGCCCATGGACTGCAGGCGCTGGCGGAGCGCGTCGCCCTCGGTCTTGATGAGGGGCCAGTCCGTTGTATCGAACGTCGTGAGGTCTGCCTCCGTTGGCTCGCCCTTCGGCTGCCCCTTGGTTTTGCGGCGGGGTTTGGCCGGGGCGTTGCTGGACGGCACCCGGTCGCCCCCGGTATCCTGCGGCCGGTCGCCCGCCTCCTCCTCTTCGTCCAGATCCAGCGGCTTCATGTCCGGCGGGTCGTCATCGGCGCGCCAGAGGAGCTGCCTCCAGTCGAGCGCCTTTACGTCGGCGGCAAACTCTCGCATGGCGTCCTCGGCGAGGAACTGTGCGCGCGCCGTGTGCTCCGCGAGCTTCACCTCGTTCCGGCCCAGCTCGGCCTGGGCGGCGTCGGCGTCGGCGCGGAGCGACTGCTGCGCGGTCTCGACCGCGGCGATGGCCGACTCGATCTCGGCCAGCTCGCTGCGGACGCGCTCGACCGTCTGCTGCGCGACGATGAGCGTGCCGGCGAGCTGTGCGCCGCGCTCGTTTTCGCGGGCTGTCTCCCGCGCGAGCTCTTCGACCTGTTCCGTCCAGCCGTCAATCTCCTGCTGGCGCTGCACGAGGATTTCGCCCAGCTGCGTGCGGCGGCGGGCCATGTCGGCTAGGCCGCGGTCAATGACCTCCACTTTCTGGCGGCGCTCGGCGAGCTCGAGGCGGGCCTGCCCGAGCGTGTCGCGCTTCACATCGCGCTCGGTGCGCACGGCGGCGATCTGCTTGTCGAGCGCGGCGATCCTCTCGCGCTGCGCGGCGGCCTCGCCCTCGGCGGCGGCGAGTCCGGCGCTGGATTTCTCAAAACGGGCCTGGGCCTCCTGCCGGGCTCCGGCCAGCGCGGTCAGCTCGCTTTCCATCCGGCGCAGGCGCACGGCCACGTCGTCGGCCGAGCGCTGAGCGGCGCGTTGCTCGGTCTGTACCGAGGCCGTCTGCTGGGTGGCGGCGAGCACTTCCGTGCGCTTCTGCTCCAGCGCCTGCTCGGCGGAGGCGAGGCGGGCGTTGAGGGCGTCAATGACCGCCTTCTGTTTGTCGTGCTGGGCCTGCTCGGTGGCGAGCGCCTTGGCCGTTTCGCGCAGGTCAATGCGCCGTTGCACGATGCCGCCGGTGGGCTTCTTGAGATGGCCGCCGGTGACAAGGCCGCGCCGGTCCACCAGCTCGCCCTTGCGCGTGGCGACCGCGAGAAACGGAAACGCCGGGTTGAGCGCCCAATAGTCCAGAAACGCTCCGAGGTCGTCGGCGATATAGCACTCGGAGAGCAGGCTGAGCGCCGGGTGCCCCGGCTCGACCTCGCCCAGGCCCTGCGTGGCGGGCACCAGCCCGACCGGCAGCGTGCGGCCGCCGTCGCCGACCGCACCGCCGACGGCGACGCGCAGCACGGCGCTGCCGATCTGGTCGGCCTCCAGCTTTTCCAGCACGCGGCGCGCCGTGGCCGCGTCGGCCACGCTGACCGCCTCGACCGCCGCGCCCAGCAGCGCCTCGACGGCCTTGCCTGACTCCGGTTGAATTTCCAGCCCGGCGGAAATGGCGGCCGGCTTCGCACCGCCCAGGACGCTATCGAGTTTGCCTTGCAGCAGCGCTTTTGCGCCCTCGCCGAAGCCCTCCCACTTTTCCTGCAGCTGCTGCAGCAGCTTCAGCCGTGCGGACCTCTGCGCCAGCCCGCGGTCAACTTCCTGCAAAATCCGCTGCGCGTCGCGGAACTCGCGCGTCAGCCCGATGATGGTTTGCTGCCCGGCCGCCGCCTCCTGATGCAGCCGTGCCTTCTCGGCGGCGGCCGCGTCGGCGCGGGTGGCCGCGTCACTCGCGGCGAGTGCGGCCGCGACTTGGGCGGCGCGGATGGCGTCGAGCTCGGCGGACAACCCCTCGTGCCGTTGGGCAGACGTTTTTTGGTCCACTTCATGGCCAGTGCAATCCGTGCGGAGGCGCGCAATGGCGCTCTCCATCTGGAGGAGGCCAAATTTCGCCTGCTGCAGCTCCTGCTCGGTGCGGGCGAGCGCGGCTTCGGCCACGGACAGCTCGCGGTTGCGGTTTTGATAGACGGCATCGCTCGCACCCAGGAGCGTGAGCTGCTGCTGCTTGTCCTGCACGCCGCTGTCGGCCTGTGCGGCCAGCTCGCGCTGCTGCATGTCCAGTTCCCCGAGATTATCGCGCGACGACTGCACCCGGTCCTGCAAACCCGTGCGGCGGATCTGCGCGAGATTGGCGGCGTTTTCGGCAGCCTCCTTTTGCGATCGCAGGTCAAAGACGGACTGCTGCCCCTCCGACGCCCGCTGCTGGAGGCGCGTGCGCGTGGCCTTCTGCTCATCCAGCGAGGACTGCTCCCCCTCTAGGCGCGACCGGCGTTCGGTGGCGGTGGCACGCTGGGCGGCTACCTTGCCCTCGAGCTCCGTGATCACCGCGGCGAGCTGCGCATGCTGAAACGCACTGTGCGCCAGGCTCAGGTGGCGCAGGCGGAAGCTCAGGCGCTTGAATCGCAGCGCCTTGGCCGCCTGCCGGCGGAGGCTGCCGATCTGGCGCGTGACCTCGGCGACCACGTCGGACACCCGCGCGAGATTTTGGTCGGTGAGGGCGAGCTTGTTCATCGCCTCGCGGCGCGAGCTCTTGTATTTTGTGATGCCGGCCGCCTCCTCAAACACCGCCCGGCGCTCTTCCGGCTTGGACGACAGGATGAGATCAATCTGACCCTGTGCCATCACCGAGTAGCTCGTGCGGCCGATGCCCGTGTCCATGAAAAGACGGTGGATGTCCTTCAGGCGGCACGCCTGCCCGTTGAAAAAATACTCGCTCTGCCCGTCGCGGTGGACGCGGCGCATGATCTCTACCTCGTGAAACTCCTTGCCCAGCTGCGCTTCGCAGCCGGAGAGCAGCAGCGCGACCTCGCACAGCTGGGCGGCCCGGCGCGAGTCGGTGCCCTCAAAGATGACATCCTGCATGGAGCCGCCGCGCAAGGCCTTGGCGCTCTGTTCGCCCAGTACCCAGCGGATGGCGTCGGCGATGTTGGACTTGCCGCAGCCATTGGGGCCGACGACGGCCGTGACCCCCGGCTCGAAGCGCAAGGTGGTGGCGTCCGCGAAGGACTTGAAATTGTTGAGGCGGAGAGCCTGAAGATGCATGGGTAAAAGCGATTGAGACGCCGCGCCCGCGCGCGGCAAAGGAAAAAACTGCCCCGTTTGCATGCTTATCTGGTCAAATCTTCCGCCCTCCCGCCCCCACCTCGGCCGCTCCCAGCAACTGCCGGTTTAAACTGCCGCCGCTGAAGAGCATTTCGTCGAGCGCGAGCTCGACGTGCGCCTGCGTGAGCTTCGCGCCTGCGCCCGCCTCAATCGAGGCCTGGGCGCTGCGCCGCATCAGCTCTTTGATGAAGGCGGCGCTGCCTTGCTGAGTTTTTTGCACGAGCAGTTCCACGATGTCGTCTGCCAAGGCCAGCCCGCCGGCGTAAAGCCATACGAGTTTGCGGCGGCCGTCGGCGTCGGGCAGCGGAAACTCCACCGCCTGGTCAATGCGGCCGGGCCGGCCTGCCAGCGCGGACTCGATTTGTTCGGGCCGGTTGGTGGTCAGGATGAAGAGCAGCTCGGCATCTTCGCGCAGTCCGTCCATTTCATTGAGGAGCCGGTTGAGCAGGCTCTCTTCGCAGGGTGAATTCATGTCCTGCCGGGCGCGGGCGATCAGATCCGCGTCCTCGATCACCACGATGGCCGGCTGCAGGAACCGGGCGAGTTGCATGTATTCGCCCAGCAGGGCCACCTGTTCGGCCGTGATCAGGAGGGTCGTATGCTCCGGGAGTTCGGCGGCCAGATAATGGACGGTATGCGTCTTGCCCGTGCCGGGCGGCCCGTAGAATAACAGCCCCTTTTTCATCGGCATACCCAGCGCACGCAGCTCACCGCGCCGGCGCACAAATTGAAGGACATTACGGTCCAACAGTGCCAGCGTGGATGCCGGGAGCACGATTTGATCGCGGCTCACGCGCTTCAGCCGGTGTACGCGCACCGTGCCAATGCTGCCGGGGTTGTGGGGCATCCCTTCCAGGGAGAGCACGCGCCCGCGGTAGCTGCCGGCCGACTGCACGCGCCGCTCGATGTCGGTGAACAGCCGGCGGGTGAGCTCGCTGCCCGTCGTTCCCGGCATGACGCCAATCTCGAGGTGCACGCCCGCCTTCCGCCCGTGCGTGAACGCGGGCGAGAGCAAGGCGGAAAAACGTACGCCGGGCTTGCCGGCGAGCCAGAGCGCCTGCTTCAGGCACCGGGCCGGTTCGCCCTCGCCGATGTCGAGATCCTCGTATTGCAGCGGCCCGATCTCAGCCGCAAAGCCGTGCCGCGACTTTGACGGCATCAGGCTGGCCAGCGTGATGGTGTCGTGAGAGAACGGCATATGGACGCCGAGGAATTGCGCGACGGGAATCTCGCCGCCGAAAATTGCCTCCAGCACGCGTTGCAGGTCCACGCGCGCCGGCAGCGGAAACGTCCGCCCGGTCGTGACCAGCTCGCGCATCGCGCAGCCGGGAAAATGTTTGGCAAAACAAGGGGCGAAGGAAGCGGCGTCCTTTGCCTTGCGGCGGGACTTCCCCGACGGACGGGAACGGCGTGCGGAATTTTTCTTGGGCATGGGAAGGGCGGCAGGAAGAGTCAGCAACGGTCAGATGGATGGAATAGGACGGCGCAGCATTGCTCGGGGCAGATTTGCTGGGGAGCTGGGCGCGTAGAGACACCATCAGATCGGCCCGATGTTCAACGTAGGCGGGCTCGCGGTAAAGCCGGAACCCCGTCTGTGTCCTACTGGTTCGCCGGCGCTGCCGCCCTTGCGGCACTCGCTCTCGGCTGGCGTATTTTCCGCAAGAAGTAAGGAGGTGCCTGCAACCTAAACAACCCCGCGTTTTGATTGCTGGGTGTAGGGCGGGGTCGCCGAACCCCGCCACCCCGCTGGCCGCCTCCGCTGCTGTAATCTCAGTCTCGGGCCAATCAGGCGGGGTGGCGGAGTGTCTCAACTCGATAACGGCGATCCAGCCGTACAACGTACGATGCAATCTCCTCGCTTCTGAATCCCGAATTTGCAGCTTTACTTCGCGGCTCCGGCTTCCGGGGGCGGGGTCGCGGCGGGCGCGGGAGCCGCGTTGCCATTGCCACCGGCGGCGCCTTGCCCACGTCCGCGACGTCCGCCCGCACCACCCCTAGCCGGCGCAGCCGGGGCGGGCGGCGCGATGACCGGCTGCCGGTCGAGGGGCTTGAGGCCCAGCAACGGGATCATCGCCACGGCGTAACGGGTGCCGAGCTCCTTATAGCCCGCCGGGTCGAAATGGAGGTTGTTTGCCGGCGTGCAACCCTCCGCCGAGATGACGTGGGCCGTGGGAATGGTCTTGGGCAACTCGTCAATGATCGCGTTCATGCCGGCGGTTCCGCCCCTTTGGTCCTTGGCCACGAGCTCGCCGACGAGCAGAGGCACGTCCGCAGCCTTGAGGTTGAGGTCCTTGAGAAGATCTTCATAGATGGCCTTCACCTTGGCGGGCCACTGCTGGTCACCGCTGTTGGACTCGCCTTGGTGCAGGAGGATGCCCTTGATCACTCCGACTTTTTGAGCCTGCCGGCCCAAGTCCACCAGACGCTGGTAAGGGTTGCCGCCATAGAGCTTGGCAATGTTGACCTTGAAATCATTCGGCGGCAGGCTCGCCAGATGTTCCTTGTAGCCCGTCTTGTCGAAAAGTTCGATCTTGCAGCCGGCGACGGCAACATTGATGACGCCCACGCGGACTTCCTTGGGCAGGTTGGCAACCAGCGTGCGGCCAAAATAGTCGGCGGGGCAGAGACCGCTGTCAGAGCGGCACAGGGGAGGGATGGCGGGATACCATTCGCCGGCCTTGCGCTCGCCGGCGCGGCTGCCAGCGGCGAAATCCACGGCGGCCAAAAGCCGGAACCGCGGGTCCACGTCCTTTTGCAGCTCGGCCCAGGTGGCGTCATCACGGATGGGAAAACCCTCCATGTTGGACTGGCCAAAACTAAGGTAGATTTGGAAGTTCTTGTCGGGCGCAGCCGGGGTTTGGGCGCGACCGCCGGTGGCCAGCAGAAGCAGTCCGGTCGCAGCGAGGAGTGTGAATGAATGTTTCATGATGGATGAGGAGCGAGTTGAGGGGAAACGAAAAAGCCAACGCCCATGGGGCCATGCGGCGCATTTATCCAAAGCGCGCCGTTGGGTCGGGACAAGCAAAATGTTCCATTCCTTCCAACTGTACAAACCTGCACTTCCCAAGGCATTGGGATAAGGAAAGACTAAGGCCAAGCCGAGGAGGTCAGACTCGTGCGCGACGCATCGCTCCGCCAACCTGAGCCAATCTCAAATCTGAAACACCAATTCCCCCCTGCCCACCTCCTGATTCAGGCTTCCGGTCGTTAAACGTTGAAAGCCTGTTCCGCGTCTCCGTGGTTCAAATTCCGAATTCTGGATTCTTAATTCTGAATTCCCTTCTCTACCCCTCCTCCCGATCAGTGGGAGCCCGTTCCAGATCGGCTGGGCTGGGGTGCAGCGCCTCGTAAGTAGGAGGGAAGTGCACGTTTGGATGCACGACGCGGCCATGACGGTGGCGAAACTGCTCCTGCGCGGTGAGCCAGTGGTCGAGCTCATGGTCGCCGGGACAGCCTTGCTTGAGCCAAAGATAATAGGCGTCGCGTTGGATTTCGGCCTCTGCGAGCTCGGACGGCGGTAGTGTTGAGATACGCTTGGTGTTCATGGTGTGAGCAGCTTGCCTGACATGTCATCACGCGCACGGTCGGAGGAGATGCTCCACGGTGCGACGGTCTGACCTGACAACTTGGCACATTTTTTCCCCAGCGCAAACAAGGCCAGTTATTTACTCGCCGTCGATGCCGATGCGGCGGCAGCGGCTTTTGCCGCATGATCAGCCCTGCCGGCGACCCAGGCCTCATACGCTTTGCGGGGCATAAAGTGCAGCGAGGCGCTGTTGATGCAGTAGCGCATGCCGCCGGCCGCTCTCGGGCCGTCGTCAAAGACATGGCCCAGATGCCCGCCGTCCACTGCGCAGTGCACTTCCACGCGGATCATGCCATGGCTGGCGTCCCTCGTTTCTGCGACCAACGCCTGTTCCATGGGCTTGGTGAAGCTCGGCCAGCCGGTGCCGCTCTCAAATTTGTCGCGGCTGTCGAACAGCGGCGTGTCGCTGCATACGGAAAAATAAATCCCGTCCTCATGGTTGTCCCAATACTGGTTCTGATAGGGCGGCTCGGTGCCCTGCTGGCGGGCTACCCGGTATTGCAGCGGAGTGAGGCGGGCTTGCCATTCGGCGTCGGTGTGTTGCACCGGCACCTTGCTCATTTCGATGACGACATGGGACGGCAGCCCGCAGGCGGAAATTTCGCCAGGTTTGCAGACCAGCGCATCGGGGGCGGATGTGGGTTTGGCGTTGGTGGTTTTCATGTTCATGGCGGTCAGAGTAGCCAGGACGGGCGGTTATTCCAACCGAGTTTTTATACCCGCGACCTACGCCATCGGGGTCGGTTGGGTTGCCGCCCGGTTTGCGCTGGGAATTTTTCTGCCCATTGTGCATCCTGCATCCATGAAATACCCGGCTTTGCTTCTTCTTGGTCTGGTTCTGGTCGCCGGTGCCGCTGTCCGGCTGACGCCGCCCGCATCAACCGCAGCCGAGGCGGCCAAACCCTCTGCGCCGCCGGCAGCGCCGGGCTCCGGCAAAACCGAATCTGTCGTGCTGGGCGGCGGCTGTTTCTGGTGTCTGGACGCCGGTTACAAGCTCCTGCCGGGCGTTATCCACGTTACGTCCGGTTATGCGGGCGGCACGGTGGCCAAGCCAACCTATGAGCAGGTTTGCACCGGCCAGACCGGCCATGCCGAAGTGGTGAAGATTGATTATGACCCGGCCCGGACCTCGCTGGCAAAAATCCTCGAATATTTTTGGAAGGTACATGATGCCACCCAGGCCGGCGGCCAAGGCAACGACCTGGGGCCGCAGTATCGCTCGATCATTCTCTTTGCCGACCCGGCCCAGCAGGCTGCCGCCGAATCGTCCCGCCATGAGGCCCAGACGCACGCGGACAAGCGGATCACCACCGAGATCGTGGCCCTCAAGGATTTCTGGCCGGCCGAGGATTATCATCAGGATTATTTCGCGAAAAACCCCGACCAAGCCTATTGCTCGGCCGTCATCCAGCCCAAGGTGGACAAGCTCAGGCAGCTCCTGAAGTCTTGGAAATCGGACGAGGCCAAACCTTGACCAACGCCGTCGTAAGATCGCCGACGCTCTCACACCGATGGCCCGTTCCCCCATCTCCACCGCCAAACGGGTGTCCTATGCCCTGGGTTACGTCGAACTTGGACTTTTGACCGAGGCCTTCGAGGAGCTGGAGGCGGTCGCATCCAAGGACCGGAGTTCGATCCCCGTCATGCTTGCCCACATGGCCATCCATATGGCGGCCAAGGATTGGGCTCTTCTCGTGACGGTGGCCAAAGCCGCCGCCAAGGCCAACCCGGCGCTGGAACAGGCATGGATCAGCTGGGCTTACGGTCAGCGCCGGTTCACCTCGGTCGCAGACGCCCGGGCGGTGCTCCATGAGGCCGAATCGCATCACGGCAAAAGCAGCGCGCTGATCCACTACAACCTGGCGTGTTACGAATGCCAGTTGGGCGAACCGGACAAGGCGCTGGCCCGGCTGCGTCAGGCCTGTGCGATCGGCGGGCCGGAATTCAAGCTCCTCGCGCTGGACGACCCGGACTTGCAACCGATGCGGAGCCGCGTTGAGACTCTCGGTTGAAATCATTCTCATGAGCAAAAATTCCCTCCGGCTGCTTCTGGCCATCACGATCCTGCTCCTCCTCGGCGATGCCAACGGCGCCGGCACGTCTGCGGCTGCCGGCACTCCGGCACCGGCTGACGCCCAAAAGCAGCTCCAAGCGCTGGTCGAGAAAGTCAAGGTCAAGCTGGCCCATGGCGCGGCAGATGAGACCGCCTTAGCTGCCGAGCTGAAGGAGTTTGACGCGCTGCTGGCCGAGCACAAGGGGGAGAAAACGGACGCGGTGGCCGAAATCCTGGCGATGAAGGCGATGCTCTATGTGGAGGTTTTCGATCTGCCGGAAAAGGCGGCACCGTTGTTCCGGCAGCTCCGGGCCGACTTTCCGCAGTCGGCAATGGCCAAGGCGGCCGACGGCATGGTGGCGGACCTTGAGCAGCGGGCTGAGTCGGAAAAAATTTCTCAGGCGCTCAAGCCCGGCACGAGGTTTCCGGCCTTCCCGGCCGGACTGAAAGACCTCCAAGGCAACCCCCTCTCGCTCGACCACCTCAAAGGCAAGCCCGTGCTCATTGACTTTTGGGCGACCTGGTGCGGCCCATGTCTTGACGAACTGCCCAACGTGGTCGCCGCCTATAAAAAATATCATGACCGGGGCTTTGAGATCGTGGGAGTCAGTCTCGACCATGAGGAAGACCGGGGCAAGCTGCCCGGTTTCCTGAAGGAACACAACATGGCGTGGGTGCAGTTCTTTGACGGCAAATATTGGCAAAACCAGCTGGCGGTGCAATATGGCGTCCACTCGATTCCCGCCACCTACCTGCTCGACGGCGAAGGAATGATTGTCGGCAAAAACCTGCGCGGCGCGGAATTGGACAAGGCGATCGCCGCCGCGCTGAAAAAGTGACGGGCATAAGCCACGTGATCAGGCCGAGATTCCCCCATGGACATAAAACGAAGTGGCTCACAGCCATCCATCCAAGGGTCGGCCGACTGGTTTAGCGGCACGGTGCGCATAGACCCGCTGTTCCCCGCCACCGCCCCGGCCCGCGCGGCGGGCAACAGCGTGACGTTCGAACCAGGAGCCCGGACCGCCTGGCACACGCATCCGCTGGGCCAGACCCTGATTGTGACGGCAGGCTGCGGTCACGCGCAGCGCTGGGGTGGTCCGGTCGAGGAAATTAGGCCGGGCGACGTGGTCTGGTTCGCCCCCGGCGAGAAGCATTGGCACGGGGCGGCACCGGACACGGCGATGACGCACCTCGCCATTCAGGAGCATCTCAACGGCCAGCCCGTGGACTGGCTTGAGAAGGTCGGCGACGAGCAATACCACGGTAAAGAATAACGGACCTATTCCCTTGACGTAACTCCGGCAAAAACTGGGGCCGAGCCCCTGAAACTGAGTCAATCTGACGTTAGGCCAAGGCGAACCCTCAAAAAATCTCTAGTTCCTTGCGGATGCGCTCCCTGATTAGCGGGACTAAGACTGCCAGTGCATCATTTGCCTGCGCCAGTTCGCCCTGCTCACAAGCTCTGATAAATGCCTCTAACGGCTCAATTTCATCTTGGAATCCGTACAGCAAAAAATTAGTCCGTGCCTCTTCAAGGAGAGGCAAGAACGCAGGGTCATGAAATGCCTGTCGATTTTTTTGGATTCTAAACCAAACCGGCAAAAACGACCTTAGCGCAACTTGCCGGTACTCCAATCGCTTCGCGGCAACATCCTTCTCCATATTTCTCCCAATCTTTATCCATCATCACATATGCGATGACGCGAAATTTCCGATTAGTAAAGGAAGGCCGGTCACAGACCAGGCCCTACTTTAACCACGTCGGTTCACGCACCGTTTCGACTCAACGGCTTGCGTCCGCTCGGGATGGATGCGTCAATTTAAGGAGCCTCTGAAAAACCCAAATAAATCAGGGAACATATTAGCAGCCATAGGGTAACAGTAGCAATGAGCCAACAAATCACCTTCCTCTCGCTCGGTTGCCTGACGAAACGAACACGTGCGGACCAGTTTCTCGACGAAATGAACC
>CANJLB010000047.1 GCA_947475065.1 Opitutia bacterium
ATGGCGGCACGCTCTGCCTGGATCGCGTGCGCTATCGCCCGCGCGGTGGTGCGTTGGTCCACTGGCTGTTTGTGCGTCGCGATGTCGAACGCATATTCGAGTATCGGCAACAGCGGCTGAAGGACATTTTCGGTTCTTCCGGTTTCTTAGTGGGTGGATGAAGGCTGAAGGACAGCCAGCATCTTGAGTTTACCGCAGTGAAAAAGAATCCGGGTGCGGTAGTTGGGGGGCTTTTGTCCTGCAACAGACAACGAATCTTCATGCCAGCTTTCTGGCTCTTGCCAATAGCCAAAACCAGCCAAAATGGGTTGATGGCGGGATTAGTTGAGCCGAGTTGGAAGGTGGTATCTTTGGCTCCAAACTCACGAGTCAGCCATGGATAACCCGCCCGCCACGAACCAGCACCCGAACCACAAAAGAACGTAATTTCCACCAAGCCTCTCGGCCTCGTGCCCTTATTCGCCTCTCGGTGTCATCATGCCCCCTCCAGTCTGTGCGGACGGGCGGGACAAACCGCAGTGGGTGCGAGTTCAGGCAGTGAAGGAGAAGCGCGGTTATGGCAGATGATGAGGCGAAGGGTTGGTTTTGGTGTCCGACCATGGCGTTTTGACCCTCCACGCAAAGGCCTTGCATACCCCTTGCACGGCGCGAACGCCGCCCTCTACGGCCCAAAGCGGGGAAGGGACGCCCCAATCGCTCAAACGCGAAAGAAACGGGGATGTGGGGGCCATGGGCTGAGGGGGTCGCCTGGACGGCATGGGCGACCTACGCCAGACCGCTCTAGGCTGGCGACGCAGAGGTGGTTTATGCCCTCAGGATCATCAAAGACGCGGCCACCCCCCTCAGTTCAGAGAACGATGGAGCCTCGGTCACACAACTTCCGTTTCGCCGTCGCGGCGGGCAGATTTGTGGGCAGCGCGTTTTTCACGGCGGGCACGCTGCCAGTGCGGCTCGGGGGCTTCACCGGCGATGAGGCGACGTTCGCAGCCGGTGTCAGACCAACACCGGGTCGGGCGCTGGTCTGAATGGCAGCACGATTCCGCGCTTCGGCAGATCGTCAGCAAGACGTATGCGCGGCCGTTGCACGACGGGTGCAGGAGCCATGCTAGCGTCGGGGACAGGGTCACCAGCGGGTGCTTTGATTTCATCCAGGGCGATCCGGACCAGCTCGGCATCGCAAAGACCGGCGCGCCGCCCTGCCATGAAATCCACCCGTTTGCGCAAATGGGAAATGGTCGCGCCTAATTTCATCGCCGCAAAGGTATGCGGGACGCGTGCGCTGCCTGCAGCATTCGTCGTTTCCGTCAGACGACCGCGCAAATCTAATTGCCACACCCTACGCGCGATTTTCTCCTCGCCTCGCCGCCCGCCACCGCCCGCCATCCCTCGATGTTCCGCCCACGCGCCCGCTCTGAGCTCCGCGCCGCCCTCGCTCGCGCGGTCGCGCCGCGCCGAGCGCTCGTCGGTTTCGATGGCTTTGTGGACACCATCGTCGCACCGGTCGCGCAGCGCGCCGGACCGGGCGAAAATTTCACTTCCTTCGCCAATCTCGCGGAATTCGGCCAACGCATCGTCAACGCCGCCGGTCACGGCACCAACATCGAGCTTTACCCGCGCCGCGACAAACTTGGCGGCAACGGCCCCATCCTCGCCAACGCCCTGCTCGCCCAAGGCACGCCCATCACCTACGTCGGCGCTCTCGGCCACCCGACGGTACATCCCGTTTTCGCCGACCTCGCCGGACGCGCACGCGTTGTCTCGTTTGCCAAGGCCGCGCACACCATCGCCGTCGAATGCCCCGACGGCAAAATCATGCTCGGCATGATGCGCTCCCTCGACGACATCACGCCCGCCGCGCTCACTGCTGCGCTCGGCGGCCCCGACGCTTACCGCGACGCCCTCGCCGCCGCCGACCTCGTCGCGCTCGTCAACTGGACGATGATTCCCAACATGACGGCGATTTTTTCCGACCTCGTGGACCATGTCCTCCCACGCGTTCCTGTTTCCGTGCCATCGCCCCGCCACTTCTTCTTCGACCTCGCCGACCCGGAAAAACGCTCCTCCGACGACCTCCGCGTCGCACTCGCCATCATCGCGCGCTTTGAGCAATTCGGACGCGTCACCCTCGGCCTCAACCTTAAGGAGGCCCACCAAGTCGCCTCCGCCCTCGCCCTTCAGCCCTCGTCCGACACCACCGCCTGCCTCCGCGCGATGACCGCCGCCATTCGGGAAAAACTCGCCGTCGCAACCGTCGTCGTCCACCCACGCGAGTGCGCCGCGTGCGCCACCGCCGACGGCACCACGTGGGTGCCTGGCCCCGTCGCCGATCGCCCACTCATCACCACCGGCGCGGGCGACCATTTCAACGCCGGCTTCGCCAGCGGACAGCTCCTTGGCCTCACGCCCGAGTCGTGCCTCGCGCTCGGCGTCTGCACCAGCGGCCACTATGTCCGCACCGCCGAAAGCCCCTCGCTCGCCGACCTTGATACCTTTCTCGCCAACTGGCTCTGACTCCTCCACCTTTTTACCGAGCATTCGTTCCCTTTCCACCACCTCTTTACTGCCCTAAAAATTGATGGTAACAATTGCCTCCTCCTGAGTCAAATTGGTCATCCTCATCGTCTCGGGTTTGAATGGAATTCACGGGTAACCGTTTGACGCCTGCCGAATCCGTCCTGATCGTCCTCGTGCCCCATCCTCGCCCCATGTTATCGCGATCATCTGCTCCTGCCATCCGGACTGCGGCAAACCTTACCGCCCTGATTTGGGCGGTGGCGCTCGGCGGCCTGATTTCCGCACTGCGCGCGGCGGATGCAACCTCCCTGCCGGCGCCCGTCATCCTCTCCGCCGGCTGGCGGATGCAGGATGTCGCCAAGGTGTCCGAACCCGGCGCCGTGGTGTCCTCGCCCGCTTTTGCGTCCGCCGTCTCCGGCTGGTATCAAGCCACCGTGCCGGGCACGGTCCTCACCACCCTGGTGGACAACCACGTCTATCCCGAGCCGCTTTACGGCGAGAACAACCGTCCGGACAAAATCCCGGAAAGCCTCAGCCGCACCTCGTATTGGTTCCACACCGCGGTCACTGTGCCGGCCGGCTATGCGGGCCGGCACGTCTGGCTGAACTTCGAGGGCATCAACTACACCGCCGAGGTGTGGGTTAACGGGAAAAAAGCCGGGGCTGACATCCGGGGCGCGTTCACGCGCGGTATCTTCGATGTGACCCCGCTGGTGTCGCCCGGCCAGACCGCCGTCGTCGCCGTGCTCATCCATCCGCCGCTGATTCCGCACGACAACCCGCCCGAGCAGACGCAGGCCAACGGCACCGGCGGTAACGGCGGCGTCCATTCGCAGGACGGCGCGGCTTTCATCTCCTCGCAGGGCTGGGACTGGATTCCCGCCATCCGCGACCGCGACATGGGCATCTGGCAAAAAGTCACGCTCTCTGCGACCGGCGCGGTGGTCATCGAGGATCCGCTCGTCACCTCGCGCCTGCCCCTGCCGCGCACCGACTCGGCCGACCTCGCCGTCGAGACGACGTTGCGCAATGTCACCGATGCGACGCAGAGCGGGGTGCTCCGCGGCACGTTTGAAGGGCGGGCATTTCAGGCCGCCGTGACCTTGCAGCCGAGGGAGTCGAAGCTCGTCAAATTCACCGCCGCCGACACGCCGCAGCTTCACCTCGCCAACCCGCGCCTCTGGTGGCCCAACGGCTACGGCAAGCCGGAGCTGTATTCGATGCATCTCAGCTTCGAGCCTGCTCACCTGCTCGACCTGCCGCCGCCTGACGACACGCGCGACGTGACCTTCGGCATCCGCGAACTCACCTACACGCTGCCCGGCAGCGACAACCTCGCCCTCTCGGTCAACGGCGTCCCCGTCATGGCGCGCGGTGGCAACTGGGGCATGGACGAGGCGATGAAGCGCATCCCACGCGAGCGCCTTGAGGCGCAGGTGCGCTTCCACCAGCTCGCCAATGTGAACATGATCCGCAACTGGGTCGGCCAGAGCACGGGCGAGGATTTCTACGACCTATGCGACCGCTACGGCATCATGGTGTGGGACGAGTTTTTCGAGCCCAACCAGAGTGACAGCGGGCGCGGCGGCGACAACCCCGACGGGCGCTACGACGTGCGCGACATCCCAATGTATCTCGCCAACGTCCGCGAGAAAGTCCTGCGCTTCCGCAACCATGCGAGCATCGTGATCTGGTGCGGGCGCAACGAGAGCAACCCTGCGCCGCAGGCCGTGGCCGCCGGTCTTGAGCAGCTCATGGCTGAGCTGAACCCGCAGCGCCTCTATCATCCCAACTCCGCCGACGGCAAAGGTGTCCGCTCCGGCGGTCCGTATGCCTGGCGCACGCCGCAATCCTATTATTCCGGCACCGGCCGTGGTGGCGGGGCGCGGGGCGGCGCGGGCGCCCCGACGGAGCTTGGCGCGAACCTGGAGCCGTTCAAGACGGAGCTCGGCAGCGTTTCCATCCCCACGCTGGAGGCCATCCAGGCCATGATGCCGGAAAAAGACTGGCACACGATCAATGACGACTGGGCCGAGCACGACCTGCTGATGGGCGCGCAGTCCAACGCCGCGATGCGGTTCGAGGATTTGCTCGCCCGCCGTTACGGCGTGTCGGTCAATCTGGCTGAGTTCACGCGCAAGGGCCAGCTCGCCTGCTACGAGTCCTACCGGGCGATGTATGAGGGCCGCTTCGCGCGGCTGTTCAACCCCGCCACCGGCGTGCTCACCTGGATGAGCAACCCCTCGCAGCCCAGCTTTGTCTGGCAGTATTACAGCTGGGACCTCGAGCCGCTCGCCTCGCTTTACGGCACGCAGAAGGCCAACGAGCCGCTCCACGTCATGATGAACCAAGGCAATTTTCACCTGATGGTCGTCAACCAGCTCCCGGCCGCCTCCGGCAACCTCACCGCCCGCGTGCGCGTGCTCAACCTCGACGGCAGCGTGAGGCTCGACCGCACCGTGCCGGTGAACGCGAAGGCCAGCGCCGCGACCGACCTCGACCTCATACCCTTTCCGGCGGAGGGCCTCACGCCCGTCCACTTCGTGAAGCTGGAGCTAAAGGACGCCGCCGGAAAAACCGTCTCGGACAATTTTTACTGGCGCGCGCTCCCCGCCAACGAGGAGGACTACACCGCGCTCGACACGCTCCCTGCCGCCCAGCTCGACGCCAAGATCGCGCGTCACGACGCCAACGGCAAAGTGCTGCTCGACGTGACACTCTCCAACCCGACCAACGTCATCGCCGTCATGGCGCACCTCCAGTTGCGCAGCGCGCCCAAGATCAAATACCGCGTGCTCCCCGTGTATTACAGCGAGAACTTTGTGTCGCTGCTGCCCGGCGAGTCGCGGACCATCACCATCGAGGCCGCCGCCAAGGACCTTGGTGGCGGTGAGCCCGTCGTGATGGTGGACGGCTGGAACGTGCGGGTGAAAGACCAGGCCTTCCCCGGCATCGTCGGCCTCGCGCTCAACCACGATGCCCTCCCCGGCGGCGAGCCCCGCACCGGCCTGCTCGGCAATCCGGCCCGCTTGAACGCCGCCGCCGGCGCGCGGGGCGCGGGCGCGGCCCCGCCCCTGACGATGGAGGCCATCCGGGGCTGGCTCATTCTCTCCCCGGCTCAGTTGGGTGTCATCACCCCCTTGGTCGGCGCCATGGCAGACGCCCAAACGTCGGTGAACGAGGCCCAGGCCCGCGCCAGCGGGGCCGCGGCCAATGCACCCCAGCGCATTCGCGCCCTGCTGACTCCGGAGCAACAGGCGGAATTTGATGCGGTATTTCCACCCACCCCGGCCGCTCCCGGTCGCCGGGGCGGCCCCGCCGGGTTTGCCCCGGGTGGAGCCCCGTGAGGATGCCGGAAGCAGCGAAAGCACCGAGACCGGTTTCATCCTCTTGGGGCGGCACCAAGCCGGCGAGGGAGTGCAAAACGCCAGCAACCGGGACCACCGCGAGCATTGCGTCTTGTGCCGGCCAGCCATCGGTCTGATATCAACGCCCCATGCTCCGCCCCCTGCGCACCGCCATCTGCCTGCTCAGTGTCCTGACCGCCTTGGCGCCCGGGATTTTCGCCGCCGCCCCCTCGCCCGCCGCCGCTCCGGTCGCAACACCGCGCCCTAACACGGCAGTCATCCCGGCTCCGCAGCAACTCTCCGACGGTATTCCGCAGCGACAGCTCGACCAGACGGCGATTCGCCATCAAAATTACTCCGAACAGGCGAAAAAGGGCGGCATTGATGTCCTTTTCGTCGGCGATTCCATCGTGCAGGGCTGGCCAGACACCGGCAAGGTAGCATGGGACGGGCATTATGCCGGCGCACCCTTCAAGGTGGCGGCGTTCGGCGTTGGCTACGACCGCACGCAGCATGTGCTCTGGCGGTTGCAGAACGGCGAGGGGCAGAGCTTTTCGCCCAAGGTGGTCGAACTGCTCATCGGCACCAACAACCTCGGTCCCAACACGCCGGATGAGACCGTGGCGGGCATAAAAGCGGTCGTCGCCGAGTTGCGGAAGAATTTCCCCGGGGCCAAAATCCTGCTCCTCGGCATCCTGCCGCGCGGCCTTCCCGGCGATCCCAAGCGTGAGGATGTGATTTACGTCAATTCCTACCTCGCTCAACTGGCCGACCTCGACCACGTCTTCTACCTCGACCTTGCGCCCAAGCTGCTTGATGGCAACGGCGCAATGCTTCCGGGGGTGTTTAAGTCCGACAATCTCCACCCGGCCGCCGCCGGCTATGAAATCTGGGCCGAGGCCACCCAAACGCCGCTGGCCCAGCTTTTGAAATTGGCCGAACCGTAAGCGTCGACCCCAACACTTGCCGTTCCGGAAACGAGAGGAAAGGTGTGAGCATGCTTTGCTCTTGTTACACTAGGCGCTTTGGCGCAGGCTCACTCGCCATCCACCCCGCCCCATGATGACCCCGCCGTCCGTTTCCCACAGGTCGTTGGCCCGCGCGCTTTGTGCCGGTCTGACCATTGCCATCGCCACGTCCGCCACCCTGGCGCAACCCGCCCCCGCCGGCCCGCCGCTCGCGCCCGGTCCGCAAACAGACCAGCCCTACCAGCCGCTCGCGCTCATCCCCGGCGGCATTGTGCTCACGCTCTTTCCGTCCGGATCACCTTATCTTGATGCCGCCAAAATCAACCTTCCCGAGATCTACAACGGCGCGACGCCCAGCCGCGTCGCCAGCGTCGTGGCCATCCACAACCCCTCGATTGAGTTTCACGCCGCCCCTGCCGCCAACAACACCGGCACCTGCATCATTCTTGCCGCCGGCGGCGGGCACAACACCCTCAACGTCGGCACCGAGGCCATGGACTTCGTGCCCTACTTTGCCGAGCGCGGCATCAGCACCGTCATCCTTCGCAACCGCCTCCGCCGCGACGGCTACAATCCGCAGACCGACGAAGTGTATGACGCGCAGCAGGCCATCCGCCTCGTGCGGGCGCATGCCAAGGACTGGAAACTGGACCCCAACCGCATCGGCATCATGGGTTTTTCCGCCGGAGCCGAGCTGGCCACGCCCGCCGCGGTTTTGTTCGCCAAATGGGACGCCGACAACAACCAGCCCGGCGACCTGCTCGCCGGCGTTCCCTCGCGCCCTGACTTCATCGGCGTGATTTACCCTGGCCCGTCCCCCTTCGCGCCGGGCCGCACGCCGCCCGACATTCCC
Source organism: Opitutia bacterium (assembly GCA_947475065.1). Taxonomy (GTDB): domain Bacteria; phylum Verrucomicrobiota; class Verrucomicrobiia; order Opitutales; family Opitutaceae; genus CAIYUN01. Next base: position 7,683 of record CANJLB010000047.1, read on the forward strand.
GCCAACACGCCGCCCGCCTTCATCGCTGGCGCCGGGGCGGGCGACTCCGATCACGCCGCGTGGGCTGATCAATTTTTCGCCGCCATGCTCGCCGCGCGGATTCCCAACGTCGAGATGCACATCTACGGCGCGGGCGCGCACCCCGGCTCGAACGACCAGGCCGGCGAGCGCTGGAACGGCGGCCTCAACGCCGCCCGCAACGGCCGCCCCTACGGCACCTGGACCGACCGCTTCATGGACTGGATGAAAGACCTCGGCTTTCTCACTCCGTCCGGCACGCAGACCCGCGCCGCGAAGGACGTGGCCATCCGCGTGCAAAACCCGCCGCGCGCGGGGCGCGATGCAGGTGGTCCGCCCGGCGGACGCGGCCAAGGCCGGCGGGGTGGAACGGCTCCGGGTAGTGCCGTGGGTCCCGCGGTTCCGGTTACGCCATGATTTGAGCCTGTTTGATCGGCCATTTTGTTAGGGATATATCCCAATGAAATGACGCCTAACTTTTGGACGTTAGTCGTCATTTGATACATAATTTTATGCTCTTAGTCCCCCTGCCCATGCGTTTCTGCTTCGCTATGCCGCTCCTGCTCGCCCTTGCCGCGCGCGCGGTTTTTGCGGCGGGCGACGCGGCGGTGCAGCCCGCGCCGGTCACACTCACCTCAGGTTGGCTCATGCAGGACATCGCGCATGTCACGACCGACGGCGCGGTGATCTCACGTGTCGGCTTCACACCGGAAATCTACCGGCCCGTGCCCTATGCACCACCACCCACGGCCGGCGCCAACCCGCCGACCGCGACCGTCATCCCGTCAGAAGTCCGCAATTTCCCTCGCACCGCCCAGCTCCGCCGCGGCGACACCAGCCCGGCTGGCCTGGCCGAGGGCTGGCCGCTCAATCCCGAACCGAACCGCCCGAGTTTCTCCTCCGGCTGGACGCAGGCTCCCGGCCCGTCGGCGAAAGCGTGGTATCGCGCCACCGTGCCCGGCACCGTGTTGGCGACGCTCGTGGACAACCACCTCTACCCCGACCCGCTCTACGGCGAGAACAACCGCCCCAATCTCATCCCCGAGAGCCTAGCCCGCACTTCCTATTGGTACCGCAACGAACTCACCGTGCCGGTAAGCTACGTCGGCAAGCGCGTGTGGCTGAATTTCGACGGCATCAATTACGCCGCGGAAATTTGGGTCAACGGCGTGAAGACCGGAGAAATCACGGGCGCGTTCATCCGGGGCAACTTTGACATCACCGATCACGTCCGGCCGGGCGAAAAGGCCGCCATCGCCGTGCTCATCCATCCGCCGCCGCATCCCGGCGACCCATGGGAAAAGACCGTGGCCAACCAGCGTGGCCCCAACGGCGCGGGCGTCAACGGCCCGCTCGGGCAGGACGGGCCGACCTTTGTCTCTTCCATCGGCTGGGACTGGGTCCCGGGCATCCGCGACCGACAGAGCGGCATCTGGCAGAACGTCTCCCTTTCCGCCAGCGGCCCCGTGTTGGTGCAAAATCCCTTCGTCACCACCGACCTGCCGCTGCCTCGCACCGACTCCGCTGACGTGAGCATCGAGGTCACGTTGAAAAACGTGTCCGCCTCGCCCCAGACCGGCGTGCTCACGGGCCGGCTCGGCGACATCACATTCCAGTCGGCGCCCGTCACGCTGCCGTCGCAGGGCTCGCAGGTCGTGAAGCTCGCCCCCGGCAACACCCCGGCCTTGCATCTAACCAAGCCGCGCCTGTGGTGGCCCAACGGTTTCGGCGAGCCCAACCTTTATCCGCTCCGGCTCGCGTTCGACATTGCCGGCGCGACCTCGGACACCAAGGAACTCAACGTCGGCATCCGCCAGGTCACCTATTTTGTCCCCGGCTCGACTAACCTCACGCTCTCCGTCAACGGCGTGCCGGTCTATGCCAAGGGCGGCAACTGGGGCATGGACGACGCGATGAAGCGCCTCCCGCGCGATCGGCTGGAGGCGATCGTGCGCCTGCATCGCGACGCCAACTACACCATCATCCGCAACTGGGTTGGCCAGAGCACAACCGAGGACCTGTTCGACCTGTGCGACCGCTACGGCATCATGCTGTGGGACGAGTTTTTCCAGGCCAACCCCAACAACGGCCTCAACCCGCTCGACGCCGGCCTGTATCTCGCCAATGTCCGCGACACGGTCCTGCGCTTCCGCAATCATGCCAGCATCGTCATCTGGTGCGGCCGCAACGAGGGCGACCCGCAGGCGGTGATTGACCAGGGCAACGCCGCCATCCTCCGCGAACTCGACCCTGCTCGCTACTATCAGTCCAGTTCGACCTCCCGCAACGGCGTCAGCTCCGGCGGACCCTACAGCTACCAGCTCCCACGCGCCTACTACACCGGCGCGTCCAGTGGCTTGAACGTCGCCTTCAAGACCGAGATCGGCAGCGCGTCCATTCCCACGCTTGAGGCGGTGCAGGCAATGATGCCTGAAAAGGACTGGTTCGGCCCGAATTTTCCCAACGACGCATGGGCCGAGCACGACCTCGTCACGGGCAATGGCAACCCGGTCAACGCCGCGCTCCAGACGGTGCTGCCCCGGCGCTTCGGCGCGTTCGAGAGTCTCGCGGGGTTTGTCCGGCTGGCGCAGCTGGCCGATTACGAGACCTTCCGCGCGATGTATGAGTCGCGTTTCTCGCGGCTATTCGCGCCCTCCACCGCCGTCATCACCTGGATGAGCCACCCCGCGCAGCCGTGCCTCGTGTGGCAGATTTACGATTACTCGCTGGAGCCCTTCGCCTCCTACTTCGCCGTGAAAAAGGCCTGCGAGCCCGTCCACATCATGATGACGCAGGACACCTTCGAGGCCACCCTCGTCAACCACACGCCCGCCGCGCTCGCTGGCCTGCGATGGCGCGTGCGGGTCGTGAACCTCGACGGCACAATCAAGCTCGACCGGACCTCGCCCGTCGCCAGTGCGCCCGCCTCGCATACCGCCGAACTCGGCCCAATTGCCTTCCCTACCGATGTCTCGCCCGTGCATTTCGTGAAGCTCGAACTACTGGACACCGCCGGCAAGGTCGTCTCGGACAATTTTTACTGGCGCGAGACGGTGCCGGACGATTTCACCGCGCTCAACACGATCCCCGACGTGACGCTCGAATCGAAAATCTCCCGCCACGACGCCGGCGGCAGGGTGCTGCTCGACGTGACGCTCTCCAACCCGGCCAAAAACGTCGCCGTCATGGCGCACCTCCAGCTCCGCAACCAGCGCACCGACGCCCGCGTGCTCCCCGTCACCTACAATGACAACTACGTTTCCCTGCTGCCCGGCGAAAGCCGGGTGATCACGATCGAGGCTGCGGCCAAGGACCTCGGGGCCGACCCGCCGCTCGTCGTGCTCGACGGCTGGAACGTGACGACCAAGGCTCAGGCCTTCACGGCCGGTGGCCGCTCCAGCATCGCCCCCAACACCCCCGCGCTCGTCACCCACCCGGTCACCCGTCCTGCCGCCGGCCCTGTCGCCAGTGCGGCGAAATGATTCCCTTTTCCCCGCTCAATCCCATGCATCCTCTCGCCAAACCCACCCTCGCGCTTGCCACCCTGCTGGCCGTTGCACCCGTTTTTGCCGCCGACTCCCCTGCGCCCACCACTCCCACCATGAAGGCCGATGTCGCCACCTATGCCCGTCTCGCGGGGGAGGTCGAGAGTGTCCTGAAAAAAGACGTGCTGGAGAAATTTTTCCCCGCCGCCGAGGACAAGGAGGGCGCGGGCTTCTTTGAGAATTTCAGCGCCAACTGGACGCGCAGCCGCAACAACGCCACCCGAAGTGTTGTTTATCAGTCGCGCCTCACCTGGCTTGCCGCGCAGGCCGCGCTTTTCGATCCTGCGCGGGCCGCCACCTTCAAGGCGCTCTCCAGCCACGGCGTCGCCGAGCTGGCCAATCTCCAATGGGACAAGGCCAACGGCGGTTTCTTCTGGGCGGTCAACGTGGGCGGCAATCCCACCAACCAGCAAAAGCACGCCTACGGCAATGCGTTCGCCGTCTATGCCTCGGCCGTCAATTACTCCGTCACAGGTGACGCCGCCGCGCTCGACCTCGCCAAAAAGGGTTTCGCGTGGCTGGAGGCGCATGCCCACGACACCAAAAACGGCGGCTACATCGAGGCCATGAATGCCGACGGCACGCCGATGGCGCCGCCCGGTGCCGCGCGCGGCCCGGCCGCTCCGCCGGCCCCGGCCACCGCCGCCGCGGCTCCGATCGCACCGGCCAATCCTGCCGCACCGGCCGCCGGTCCCGGCGCGCGTCGTGGCGGACGCGGCCCCGGTGGTGCCAATGCCAACGACGCCATCGGCACGCCGGTCGGCCAGAAGTCCATGAACAGCCACATCCATATCCTGGAGGGCCTGACCGCGCTGCTCGAGGTCTGGCCCGACCGGCTCGTGAAGGAGCGCGTCCAGGAAGTCTATGATCTTTCACTGGCGAAAATCTACAGCGAGCCGGGCTACCTGAACATGTTCTTCAACGCCGACTGGTCGGTCGTGCGCCCCGCGCGCGGCGGCGACAGCTACGGCCACAACATCGAGGCCGCCTATCTGCTCACCGACACCGCCAAGGTGCTCGGCCGGCCCGACGACGCCAAGGTCTGGGCCGCCGCCCGCCAGCTTGTGGACCACGCGCTGGCCAACGGGTGGGACCAGGCCAACGCCGGCTTTTACGAGGAGGGCAACCTCGACGGCTCCGCCATCACCAAGGCTAACAAGTGCTGGTGGGTCGAGGCCGAGGGCCTGTACGCGCTTTTGCTCCTCCACTCGCATTTCGGAAAGGAGACGACGAAGTATTGGGACGCCTTTGTGCAGCAGTGGAATTTCATCACGGCGCACCAGCTCGACCAAGTGAACGGCGGCTGGTATTCCTACGTCACGCCCGACGGCTCCGCTCCCACCGCTCAGGCCGCTAACAGCAAGACCGACCAGTGGACCGAAGGCTACCATCAGGGCCGCGCACTGCTGAACACCGCCGCATTGCTGAAAAAGCTCGCCGCCACGAAGTGAGGCCAAGACGAGCGTCCGAGGAGCTGGATTCAAGCGCTACGATCCAGATCTGTCAACAGTTGACATAATCTCGCACTTGAATTCATGCCGATCCATATACAATGCTTATTCACCCTACAAGAAGAGGCCCCCCATCATGAAAACCCCCCACTGCAAAAAACTCGCCGGGCTCGCCGCCCTGTTCGCCAGCCTGTCACTTGGCACGACTGCCACGTTTGCCCAGCAAAGTCCCGCCACGGGCGATCTGCCCCAGCCGCTGACCCTCACCAACCAGCAGGATCACGACCTGATGATGAAATTGCTCGGAGTCGAAAGCGTCCGTCCCGGTGCCAGCGGCACCAACGGCCTGCCCAATTCCGCCAACTACGACGAGACCAAGGCCGTCGCGGCCTCGCCCATCCCTGACGTGCTCACGCTCAACAACGGCCAGAAGGTCACCACACCCGCGCAATGGTGGAACCAGCGCCGGCCCGAGATCGTCGAGATTTTTGACCGCGAGTTTTATGGCCGCGCGCCCGAGCTGGCGAAGACCATCAAGGTGACGTGGACCGTGACCAGCACCACGCAGGGCAACACCGGCGGCATCCCCACGGTCACCCGCCAGCTCAACGGCCATGTGGACAACTCCTTTTATCCGCTCATTGACGTGAACATCCAGGCGTCGGTCACCACGCCCGCCAACGCCACCGGCAAGGTACCGGTGATCGTTGTGCTCAGCGGTGGTGGCGGCGGCGCGCCCCGTGGTGCCGCGGCCGCCGGCCCGGCCGGGGCGCGTGGGGCACGCGGTGCGGCGGCCCCCACCCTCGCCGGTCAGGCACTGCCGACGCTTGATCAGTTGCAGACCGCGCTGACCCTCACTGAGGCGCAGATCGCCGCCATCCGACCCATCATAGAGGCCAGCACCAAGGCCCAGCAAGACCTGACCGGTCTCCAGACCACCGCCGCCAATCTCCGCGCCGCCCTCAATGACAAGATCGGCGCGATCCTGACCGACGCGCAAAAGCCCATGCTCGCGCAGGCGCTCAACCCCGCCCCGGCAGGCGCGCGTGGCGGCGGACGCGGCGGTCCCGGCGCCGGCGTCTCCTGGCAGCAGCTGGCGTTGGAAAAAGGCTGGGGCTACGGCAGCCTCAACACCGGCAGCGTGCAGGCCGACAACGGCGCGGGCCTCACGCGGGGTATCATCGGCCTCATCAACAAGGGGCAGGCCCGCAAGGCGGACGACTGGGGTGTGCTTCGGACCTGGGCCTGGGGCTTCAGCAAGCTCATGGATTTCTTCGAGACCGACAACCTGGTGGACGTGAAGCAAGTCGGCGTCGAGGGCCACTCGCGCTGGGGCAAGGCCACCGCTGCGACGATGGTTTATGATTCGCGCGTCGCCATCGGCTACGTCAGCTCCTCTGGCGAGGGTGGCGCGAAGATCTGGCGTCACCTCATGGGCGAGACCGTGGAAAACATCACCGGTTCCGGCGAGTATCATTGGATGGCTGGCAACTTCATCAAATACGGCGGTCCGCTCACCGTGAACGACCTCCCCGGCGACGCGCACGAGTTGGTCGCACTCATCGCGCCGCGCCCGGTGTTTGTGGGCGGCGGCAACAGCGGCGACGCCTGGCAGGATCCGCACGGAATGTTCATGGCGGCGGCGGGCGCCAGCCCGGTATGGGAACTGCTCGGCAAAAAAGGGCTAAGCAACGATGCGTTGGGGATCAACCATCTCACCATGCAATCCCCGATGACCGGCGTGCAGGTGCCGGTGATTGACGGTGACATCGGCTTCCGGCTCCACGAACAGGGGCACACCGATGCACCGAACTGGCCCACCTTCATCGAGTTTGCCAGTCGCTACCTCCACGCGCCGGGGCATTGAGCTGCCAGCCAGTATCTGTGAGGAAGAGAACCCTCTCCTCTCGGCAGCCAAAACAGTGCCGTCACTCAAGATTCATGCTGCTCGTGTCGGGCGGGTGGCAGCACTTCGCTGCCTTTTCAGCACCTGACCATTTTCACCGCTCACCCCAACCTACCTCTCCATGCGTTCGCTGCTACTCATCGCCCTCGGTCTCGCCTTGCTTCCGCGCCAGGCCTTGGCCCTCGGCCAGGAAAAATACGTCGCCCTCACCCCGAGCGCCGGAAGCTTCGCCCTCGCCCAGGGCGCCTCGGCCGCCGCCATCTATGTGGACTCCGCCGACTGGCCGGGCGTCGTCCGCGCGACCAAGGATTTGCAGGCGGATGTGAACCGCGTCACCGGTCTCACGCCCGCGCTGCCAGGCGATGCCTCCGCCCTGCCCGCCACCACTGTCATCATCGGCACCGTCGGCAAGAGCCCGATCATTGACCGCCTGGTGCGCGAGGGGAAAATTGACGTGAGCGGCATCCGCGGCAAGTGGGAGTCGTTTTTCCTCCAGACCGTCGCCAACCCGCTCCCCGGCGTGAGCAGCGCGCTCGTCATCGCCGGCAGCGACAAGCGCGGCACGATCTATGGCATCTACGACCTCTCGGAGGAGATCGGCGTGTCGCCCTGGTATTGGTGGGCCGATGTGACGCCCCGCCATGCCGACTCGCTTTTCGTGAAGGCCGGCAAGTTCGCACAGGGCGAGCCGAGCGTGAAATACCGTGGCATTTTCCTGAACGACGAGGCGCCCGACCTGAGCGAGTGGGTGCGCGCAAAATACGGCAATGTCACCGGCCTCCCCGGCGTGCCGGCCACCACCGCTAACTACGGGCGCGAGTTTTACACCAAGCTCTTCGAGGTCCTGCTGCGGATGCGCGGCAACTACCTCTGGCCCGCGATGTGGAACAACGCCTTCAACGAGGACGACCCCGCCAACGCCCGCCTCGCCGACGAGTACGGCATCGTCATGGGCACCTCCCACCAAGAGCCGATGCTCCGCGCGCAAAAAGAGTGGGACCGTATTCCGACGCAGCAGCGCGGCGGCAACTGGAACTGGAGCAACGTCAACCAGCGCCCGACGCTCACGCAGTTCTGGCGCGACGGCATCACGCGCAACAAAAATTTCGAGAGCATCATCACCATGGGCCTGCGCGCCGAGAACGACAGCGGCGCGGAGACTGGCCTCGCCGCGACCGAGGAAATCGTCGGCATCCAGCGCCAGATCCTGGCCGAGGTGATGGGCCGCCCCGCCAGCGAGGTGCCGCAGCTTTGGTGCCTCTACAAGGAGGTGATGAACTATTACGCCCAGGGCCTCCATCCGCCCGACGACATCACGCTGCTCTGGGCCGAGGACAACTGGGGCGGCGTCCGCCGCCTGCCCACGGCCGACGAGCGCAAGCGCTCCGGCGGCGCGGGCATTTATTATCACTTCGATTACCACGGCGGCCCGCGTAGCTACCAGTGGATCAACACCAGCCCGCTGCCGAAAATCGCCGAACAGATGGGCCTCGCCAAGCAATACGGCGCGGACCGCGTCTGGATCGTCAACGTCGGCCATTTTAAGGGCCAGGAGATTCCCACCGAGTATTTTCTGCGCCTCGGCTGGGACACCAACCGCTGGAACACCACCAACACGATGGAATACACGCGCCTGTGGGCTGAGCGTGAGTTTGGCCCGCAATTCGCCGCCGACATCGCCGACCTCGTCGCCCAATACGCCAAATACAACGCCCGCCGCAAACCCGAGCTGCTCGAGCCCACGACCTACAGCGTGGCCAACTACAACGAGGCCGACCGGGTCGTCGCCGACTTCAATGCGCTCGCCGACCGGGCCAAGGCGATCTCGGCCCAGCTACCTGCCGGGCTGCGCGACGCATTTCACGAGTTGGTCGGTTTCCCCACGCTCGCCAGCGCGCAGGTCAACGAACTTTACGTCGCCGCCGGCAAAAACATCCTCCATGCCCAGCAAGGCCGCGCGAGCGCCAACGACTGGACCGAGCGCGCCCATGCGGTCTTCGCCGATCACGTCAAGCTGCTCGAGTCCTTCAACACCGAGCTGGCTGGCGGCAAGTGGAACCACTTCATGGACCAGTATCACATCGGCTACACCAACTGGCAGGACCTCCAGCCCACGAGCGCGCAGAAACCCAGCGCCAACTCCCTCGCCGTGATTGACCGCGCAATGCGCCCGGTCACACCCGCCGCCGGTCCAGGCATGGGCGTCGCCGTCGAGGGCTCCGCCGAGGCGTGGCCTGGACCCGAGACCACCGCCACGTTGCCCAAGTTCGACGCCCTCAGCCGTCGCAGCCATTACATTGAGGTCTTCCGGCGTGGCACGGAGCCGTTCGACGCGACCGTCGCCACCAGCGCGCCGTGGATCACTGTCAGCGCCACCAAGCTCACTGTGAACCAAGACCAACGCCTGCAGGTGAGCGTGGATTGGAGCCGGGTGCCCCAGGGCGCGGCCACCGGCGCCGTCACTCTCACACGCGTCGGCGGAGGCTCCGTCAACGTGCGGGTGGACGCCTTCACGCCCGCCGATGTGACGCGCGAGACGCTCGCCGGCTTCGCCGAGAGCGAGGGAGTGGTCGCCATCGAGGCCGAGCATTTCACGCGCAAGACTGCCGCCGGCCTGGCGAGTTGGGAGCGGGTCGAGGACTACGGCTCCACGCTCTCCGGCATGCACAGCGCCGCGCCCGTGGATGTCGCCGGCCTCACGCCGAAGGAAAACTCGCCCAGCCTCGAATACCGGATGTATCTCCAAACCGCCGGCTCGGCTCAGACCCGGCTCGTGCTCGGCCCTGCGCTCAATTTCGCGCCCGACCGCCCCGTGCGGATCGCCGTCTCTTTCGACGACGAGGCCCCGCAGGTTGTCACGGTCGTGCCGCAAAATTACAACGTCGCCAACGGCAATCGCGACTGGGAGGAGTCGGTGAAGAACAACGCCCGCTTCGTCACCACCAGCCATCCCCTCGCCACCGCCGGCTACCACACGCTGAAGGTTTGGATGGTGGACCCCGCCGTCGTGCTGGAGCGCGTGATCGTGGACACCGGCGGCCTCAAGCCCAGCTACCTCGGCCCGCCCGAAAGCTATCACGGCGCGGCGAAGGCTATCGCGCAAAACTGAGCGCGGCGTAGCAACAGTTCCGCCACCTTGCTCTCGCGAGAAAAACCAGCCGGGCATGGATGCCCCGCCAGTCTTTCGCGTTCAGGTTCACCGTCGCCACCCGCAGCCTCCGGCCACAAACCGTGGCTTTTCGTTCGGCCACTGGACGCCCCTTGATGGCCTCGGCGAAACTCACCAGGAAAACCAGCTCTCTCCCGCGGTAAGTGTAATGCAACGAACCGCATCGCGGAGAGAAGATAGTGAACGAGGCGAAATTGCGGGCGTTTGGCGCGCTGGGCGCGTTTGAGCCGCCGCCAGTATTTCGGCGTGACCGCGCGCCAGTGGCGGACATGGGTGCAGTTTTCCGAGCCGGTGAAATAGGGTTTGCCCTCGTGTTCGAGTTTCCACTTTTCCAGCCATTTGGCGTTGGCCATGGTGTGGCTGGCCTTCGCGCAGGCCGGG
>CANJLB010000048.1 GCA_947475065.1 Opitutia bacterium
AAAAATGGTTTGGCCTCCAAACCACAATCTCCTTGCCCTCATCTAACCCCAACCCACCCTAAAAAGTGTAACCTATGTCCCCGGACAGAGTGTAACCTAGGTCCCCGTCAAACCCCCTGACCGCCGGGTGAGCCCGAGGGGGTCATGTTGTTATTGTTAATGTTTTGGGCGGATCATCGGCGGCGAAGGGGCGCAGCCTGTGCCGGACGCGGCGGGCGGTCGCCGCCATGACCGCCGAGAGCCTGGTGATCTGGCGGCCGCTTAAACAGGACTCGACGGGCCTCTAGGCCGGGCTTAAGGACTCCCTAGAACCCCCGCCGTCCGGTCCCGCCGACACCCCTCTCTTGACCCCCAGTGTCCCAAACCTCCCGACGCTTACAGCAAATCGCCTTGCGGCCGCTCAGCCGACTGCCAAGCCTTTCACTATGAGCCTTGGCGGAGCTGGAACTTTTGAAACTGCGCTACTCGCAGAACTACGACTTGGCCTGCCGCCAACGTTTTATTTCCGCCTGATCGAAATCGAGGACGACTGGGCATTCGTCCTGAAGATGCACTCTTTCTTTGAAGGTGCACTAACCCAACTCTTGCGCGAGAAGCTCCGTTTGCGTCCGCACGTCCGCGAAGGCCTGACGCCGCGCGACTCCTTCACGTCGCGCATCCATCTCGCATCTCGGATGAACCTTTTGGAGCCCGACTACTCAGGGTTCCTCTTGGGCTTGAACCGGCTCAGAAATGACATCACCCACAACATTCGGTTCATCGCATTTGATTTTCGCTCCTACGTTGATGGCCTCTCGGATACCGAGTTCCGTCGAACAGCGGTCACGCTTTGCGCGGGATTTAAGAACGTCCCAAGTAATACCTTTCCGGCCATGCGGCCACCAAAGAACGCCCGCCCGCGTGAATGCCGCACAGTTCGGGAACTGTTTTGGCATCTTAATCCAAAGCTCTCGATCTGGAACGCTGGGGTTTGGACGCTCGACCTCATTTCCTTGCATCTGCACATCGAGAACAGCGGCGATACGGCTGTTCTCGAACCCGGAACCGCAGCGAAGTTACAGGACCTCATGCACGACCCAACTGTGCTCGCGTTTCAACGTAAGCATTCCACTCTCTGGTTCAAAGAGGGCACCTAGGGCGTGTTGGCGGGGACATCCGCCCACTCCGCAGTTCGGATGAGCCCGAGTGACATGTTGTTATTGTTACTGTTTTGGGGGGGCGTCGGCGGCGAAGGGGCGCAGCCTGTGCCGGACGCGGCGGGCGGTCGCCGCCATGACCGCCGAGAGTGTGGTTATTCGACCGGGCTGGGCGTGCCTCGGCAGCCCCTTAAGGCCGGCTTAAGCCCCCGCCGAGCCGGCGCTGGACTTGGCCGCTTTTTCAGCCTACGACTCCCAAACCTTTGCAACTCGCTCCCAATCCAGCCGCAGTTTTACACTGGCGGTAGGCTGGCCGGAACAAGCGATTTGGGCAAAACCGTCTTGCCATCGGTCGTTCGCTTGCCTATGCACCGGCTGACCGTTCTGGTTTTTCCTGGTGCCGGCCCGTGCATACGCGGCATCAGCCGACTCCTTTCACCCCCCATGAAAAAGCCAACCCATACCCTGCTCGCCCTGCTCCTCGCCGTCATGGCCCCGTGCGTCTTTGGAGCCGCCAGCACCCGGCCGGCCGCACCTGCGGCCTCCGTCGATCCCGATTCCGATCCCGCGTCCGAGCTCGCCCGCCTCAAGGCCGAAAATGCCCGGCTCAAGGCTGAGGCGAGCGTGACCGTCCTCAGAAATGAAAGCGCGCAGCTCAAGAATTCAGCCGCTACCGTTGCCAAGCCGGGCACGCTGGCCTCGGCCAAGGCCGATATTCTCGATCTGGCCGCGCACACGCAGATCACGGGCAAGGTGCTGCTCACGGTCGCGAGCACCCGCAGCGGGACCACGGTGCGCGACGGGGCGCCGCTCAATCAGTCGAGCATGATCACCGCCGGCCTGCGCATCATCGCCGGCGAGCCCGGCAACGGGCGCGACCGGCAGATCCGCACTTGGATGAACGATCTCGATGTGCATGGTGCCTTGCGCGGCTGGATGGAGAGTGCGGAACAAATCTTGCGTGCCGTTGAGCCGCCGGAAGCCGCTCGCTCCCTGCGCGGCCATCTGGCGGCGGCGGCCAAGGTGGTGGACCGCTGGGACGCGCACCCCAACGATCTCGCCCTCACCGACGACGCCCGCCCATTCTCAGCACTCTGGACCGCTCTCCAGCCCGTGGCCGCCCGGTAGCCAGCCTGGTTGGAAAATCCAAAATCCAAAATCTAAAATCCAAAATCAGAAATCCGCATCTGGCTTCCTGGATTCCGAATAATCCTCCTCCGAAATCCGCCCTTCCTCTTCTTCGCGTTTCCGCGATAAAAATCCGGCCGCTCCCTCACCCGGAGCGGCTATTTTCTGCCTGCTTCCCGGTTGTCTTGAAAATACCGCGCACAGTCAGCGCCGTTGCCACCTGGACGGTAGTGTCCGGGCACAAAACGGAGTTGAGAAAATGATTTCTACCTGGGGGGGACACCGCACCTCGCCAAAGTCTGGGCCGACCGTGTGGCGTGGCCATGCGACGCATTCTCTGGGCCTTCAGCGCAGCTGTGGTCGTTGCTTATCTCCCATCCGCCACGGCTTCCAAAATCTTCTCCGAGGTCACCATGCCTTTTTCCATCATGTCGAGGTGGAAGCTTTCGTTGGGGGCATGCAGATTGTCCTCGGGCAGGAACAGGCCGAGCAGCACGGAGTCGAGGCCGAGCACGCGTTTGATGTCGGCGATGATCGGCACGCTGCCGCCCTCGCGCAGGTAGAGCGGCGGCCGGTTAAAGACTTCTGCGACGGCGGCGTCCGCAGCGCGGAAGGCCCGGGCGAGCACCGGCGATTGATCGGGCGGGGTGTTGGTGCGACCGGGCGGCACGACGACATAGGGCGTGCCGTCGTGCTGATCGGTGATGCGATACGTCACGTCGGCCGGCATCCGTGCCTTGATGGCCGCGTGGAGCAACCCGCGGATTTTGGGCGGCGACTGGTTTGGCACGAGGCGGCAGCTGATTTTCACGAACGCCTTGCTCGGGATCACCGTCTTCGTGCCTTCGCCTTGGTAGCCGCCTCCAATCCCGTTAAATTCCAGCGTGGGCAGAAACCTTGCGGACTCAAATGGTGAATATCCCGCGGTGGCGTGAAACGCCGGGATGCCCAAAAACTCGCGGTATTGCTCCTCGCTCTGGCCCAGTTTCGCCAGTTCGGCCCGCTCCCAGGCCTCGACGGGCAGCACGTCGTCGTAAAAGCCCGGCACGTTCACGCGCCCGTCGGGCGTGTGCAGAGAGGCGCACAGTTCCGCGAGCGCCTGGATGGGATTGCGCAGCACGCCGCCGTGCAGGCCTGAATGGAGGTCGGTGCGCGCACCTGTGGCCTCGACTTCGCACAGCACCAGCCCGCGCAGCCCGCAGGTGATGACGACCTGGTCGGTGCGCGGGCTGCCTGTGTCCGAGAGAAAAACGAAGTCCGCCTTCCGCAGCCGTTCCCGCTGTTGCGCCAGAAAGGCCGGAAAGCTGGGGCTGCCCGTCTCCTCTTCGCCCTCGATCATGAAGGTGATCCGCAGCGGCAGGCCGGGCCGGCGCTCCAGCAGCCGGGCCACGGCGGTGATGTGAGTCAGCAGCGGCCCTTTGTTGTCGGCCGCGCCGCGCCCGTAAAGCCGCCGCCCGCGCAGTGCGGGCTCAAAGGCGGGGGTCTCCCACAGGTTGAGCGGGTCGGCCGGTTGCACGTCGTAGTGGCCATAGATGATGACGTGCGGCCAGCTGGCATCGCCGCCCCGCTCCGCCAGGATGATCGGGTGCAGCGGTGTCGGTACGACCTCGACGGCGAAGCCGAGCGAGCCGAGCAGCCCGGCGACAAACTCGCGCGCACCGACCATCCCCGCCGCGAACTTCGGGTCGGCGGAAATGCTGGGGTGTCGGATGAACTCCTTTAGTTTTTCAACGGGATCAAACATCGCGCGACGTTGGACCAATCCGCCCCGCCGCGCCAACCGGAAAACGCCCTGGCTGGCGTCTCAGGGCAGAATTTCCGGTGCCGGCCCCAAGGCAGGGCGGCCCGATGATCACTTTCTGGCTTTCCCATGGCCAATTTGGCGGGATGATGCAGCGCCGGGTATCTGGCCCGGCCACTCTCATGAAAATTATCATTACTGGCGGCGGCGGATTCCTTGGCTCGCAGTTGGCGCGTGAGCTCCTTCGACGTGGCACGCTCACCGGCTCCTCGGGCACCCCCGAAGCGATCCGCGAGATCGTGCTGTTGGACGCTTTTTTCCACCAGCCGGCGGGTGACGTGCGCATCCGGCAGCTGACGGGAGACATTGGTGACCCGGCCACGGTGTTCGCTGCCGTTGGCCAGGGCCCGGTCGCGATTTTTCATCTGGCCGCGATGGTCAGCGGTGAATGCGAAGCGCGCTTCGACGACGCCCTGCGGGTCAATCTCGACGGCACGCGCAATGTCCTGGAGGCGGCGCGCATCGCCGGCCGGGCCCGGGTCGTCTTCGCTAGCAGCATCGCGGCCTACGGGGGCGAGGCGATGCAGGATCCGAACACGGATCTGACCAAGCTCACCCCGGGGACCACCTATGGCATGACCAAGGTCATCGGCGAGCTGTTGATCAACGATTACACCCGCAAAGGTTTCATTGATGGCCGCACCGCACGTCTGCCGACGGTCATCGTGCGCCCCGGCAAGCCGAACGCCGCTGCGTCGAGCTGGGCCAGCGGGATGTTCCGCGAGCCGCTCAATGGCGAGACCTGCGCGCTGCCGGTGCGCCGCGACCAGTGCCACCCGATGACGGGCTACCGTACCGTGATTGAGTCGTTGATCGCTCTGCTGGAGGTGCCGGCGGGCAAACTGGGCGCCGACCGCTCCTATGTGCTTCCGGCGCATCGCGTGACGCCCGCCCTTGCCGAGGAAACGGTGCGCGCCATCGCCGGACTGCGCGGCATCAGGCCCGGTCCGATTGTGGAGGCTTTCGACCCGCGTATCCAAGGCATCGTGAGCAACTGGCCCGTGAGCGTGGATGGTGCGAGGGCGGTCGCCCTTGGGCTGCCCCGTCCACCGGAACTGAAAGTGATCGTGGAGCAATTCCTCGAGGACTTCGGACCGCCGCCGCGATAAGGGCCGGACGGGCGATGCTCCTGGCGGGCTCAAGGGCCCTTGAGCCCCAGCTTGAGAGGGCGGGAGCGTTGCGACAAAGCTTGCCAGCACGCCGCGTGGCCCGAGGGTGACGGAATGCCGATTGTGAAAACACCGCCCGCCTTGCCTTCGCCGACGGACGCCTGGGCCGCCGCCGCGCGGCTGCTGGCGCGCTGGCTCGAGGACAACACCCGGGCGGACGCGCTGCTCGCCGGGCTTTCGCCAGCGTTGGGACGCGGCGGTCGGGCGCGCTGCCAGCACCTGTTTTTCGGCGCGGTGCGGCATCTCGGGCGGATTGAGACGGCACTGCGGCCGATGCTACCCCGTCCGCCTCGGGCGGAATTGCGGGCGGCGCTGTTGCTCACCGGATTCGAGCTGCTCGAATCCGGTGAGGACGGCGAGGGAAAGGAAGCGGGCAAGACGGCGCAGATCGTGCATCATGCCGTCGGGCAGACCAAGACGCTCGCCAGCCCGGCCGAGGCACGGCTCGTCAACGCCGTCGGCCGCAAGCTCGCCGCCGTGCTGGCTGCGCAGGTGGCGCCGCCGGCGGACGCACCGTCGGCCGAGCTGGCCGCATGGTTTTCGCATCCGTTCTGGCTCGTGGAGCGCTGGCGGAAGCAGTTTGGCGTGGAAGTGACCCGTGCGCTGCTCGAGTGGAACCAGCGTCCGGCGCCCGTCCACGCGCGTTGGCGCGATCCGGCCCTGCCGCCGCCTCCCTGGCTCAAGCCGACGGCTTGGCCGGGATTTTTCGAGGTGCCGCCGGGACATTGGGGCGAGATTGATCCGCTGCTCGATGCCGGAAAGATTTACCTGCAAGACCCCGGCACGAGGCTGGCGGTGGAGCTGCTCGCACCGCAGCCGGGCGAGACCGTCCTCGACCTGTGCGCCGCGCCGGGCGGGAAAAGCCTGCTCATCGCCGACGCGCTGGTGGCGGCGGCGAAAGGTGCCTCCGGCGTCGCCCAGGCTGTCGCCATGGGGGACGGGACGGTGGACAAGGAGAACGTGGCGGCTTCACCCGGGGCCGGCCCGCAAGCCGGCAGTACTCCGCCGGCGTCGGCGGGCCGCGTGGTCGCGCTTGATCTGGCCGGGCCGCGCATCGGGCGGCTCAAGGAAAATCTGTCGCGTGCGGGTGGTGTCGAGGTCGCCCTTGTGCTGGGCGATGCCCTGGAGGTTGGCCCGACTGTTTTCTGGGAGCACACGCTGCCCGACGCCTACGCGGCAGTGCTGCTCGACGCGCCCTGCACGAATACCGGCGTGATGCGTCACCGGGTGGATGTGAAGTGGCGCCTGCAGGAGGGCGATTTTCGCAAGCATGCGGCGCAGCAGCTCGCTCTGCTCCACGCGGCGGCGCGGCTGGTGGCGCCGGACGGGCGGTTGGTCTATTCGACGTGCAGCATTGACGCCGAGGAAAACGCCCGTGTGGTCACGGCGTTTTTCGAGAGCCGTGCGGGCGGGCCTTTCAGGCTGGAGCGGCAGACGGTGAGCCTGCCCTGGGAAAGCGGGCACGACGGGGCGGCGGCATTTTTGTTGCGCCGGGTTTGACACCCGGCGTGGCGGCGGCTGGCGTGAGGCCGCGCATGACGTTACTCAAGGGCATGGCCGTCGGGATCTCCATCGCTGCGCCGGTCGGGCCGATCGCCCTGCTGTGCCTGCGGCGGTCGCTGACGGACGGGCGGCTGGTAGGGTTTGTCTCGGGGCTGGGTGCGGCCGTGGCGGATACGCTGTGCGGTGCCGTGGCGGCGTTTGGACTGTCTGCGTTGGTGGGGGAGATGGAGCGGCTTAAGCTCTGGTTGCAGGCGGGCGGCGGGGTTTTCATGCTCATGCTGGGCGGGCATTTTTTGCGCACGCGGCCCGTGAAGGCCGACCTCAGTCCGTCACACGCCCGCAATCTTGGCGTGGCGTTCGGCTCGACGCTGCTGCTCACGCTGGCCAACCCGATGACACTGCTGTCGTTCCTCGGGGTCGCGGCCACGCTCGGGCCCGAGGCCATGGGCACGACGCGCTGGACTGCGGGGGAGTTTGTGCTCGGCGTGCTGGCCGGCTCATCGCTTTGGTGGCTGCTCTGGAGCGGCGTGGCGGGCCGGTTTCGGCACCAGATCGGCCCGCAGACCTTGTGTTGGATCAACCGGGTGGCGGGCGGCGGCCTCGCAATTTTTGGCGCGGTGCAGCTGTTGCGGCTGCTTCTGGGCGCGGGCTGAACCGCCGCGCCAGACCTCGGCGTCACGGCACCAGCGGGAAGGTTGGGATGCGCTCAGTGGTCTCGGTGCGGCCGTTCAGCAGCGTGAAATCCACCGCAGGTGCGGCGCGCACGAGCGCCTCGTAGCGGTCCAGACCCCATTTTTCCACCCGCTCGCCGTTGATGCGCGTGACGAGGTCGCCCGGCTCGAGGCCGGCGTCGTCGGCGGGTGATCCGGGGATGACGCTGACTACGCGCCAGTAGGCCGGAAAACGGCGGAAACTGATGCCGGTGCTGTGCAGCGGATCGCCGCCGAGCGGGTCGTCGCCGTCGCGCATGAGGCTGGCGAGTCCGCGTTCGGCATCGAGTGTGATGCGGAAGTGGCGCAGCACCTCGGAACCGACGGCGGCGGGCTGGTCGGTCAGCTCGACCACGGGGCGGGTGAACGTGCGCCCGCCCAGCACGAAGTCGTCGGCCAGGCGGCCGATCTCCTGCTGGCGGTCGCCGGTGAGCGTGGCGACGGTTGCGCCGGGGCGCACCGGTGCCGTGAGGCGTGGGGGAAAAATTCCGGGGTTGAGGCGGAGCGCACCGCTGCTGCCGGTGTCAAGCAGGACGGCCAGCGGCCGGTCACCGAGCTGCGCGGCGACCACCGGCCGGCTCCAGTCGCCCAGCAGCGGCAACACCCGGCCGGGCAGCGCGGGTGCGGTGGCGGCGGGGACGAGCTCGAGCAGGGCGTGCGGATAATCGAGCGTGAGCACGGTGTCGCGGAACAGCGGATATCCCACGATGCCGTCAATCTTTCGCCCATAGTGGGCGGACAGCTCGTCGAAATCATAGACGAGCGCCGTGACGTTTTCAAACCGGGCCGCGCCGAGGGCCAGCGAGCGCACGCGCACCCCCGGCAGCAGCGTGCTGCCGCCGTCGGCGGAGCGCACGCGCACCACTGCCATGTCGGCGGCGGGTTCGTCGCCCGCGTAGGCGTGGGCGAATTCCGGCGAGACCAGCGTGACGGTCGAACCCGTATCCACGAGGAAACGCCAGGGGCCCAGGCCGTCCCAGCGTGTGACCACAAAAAACTGCCCGCCGACGATTTCGGCGGGGATGGTGACAGCCGCCGCCGATTCGGGCAGCACGGTCCGATGGCTGGTTGCAGGCTGGGTTGTGCAGCCGGAGGCCAGCAGCCAGATGCCGGAGGCCAGCAGCCCGAGCACATGGGACCGCCAGCCACGGCGGCGATGGCGGGCGGGGTTCATTTCACCGGCTTGGGCAACGTGGTGCTGAGCGCAAACGCGAGCACCGCCATCGCGGCACCGCCCATGAACACACTGGTCGCCCCGAGGCGCCAGAACACTATGCCGGCGAGCATCGGCGTGATCGCGCGGGCCAGCGATCCGAGCGAGCGGAAGATGCCGAGCACGCGGCCCTGGTCGGAAGCGCTGGCATAGAGCGAGATGAGCCCGGTGGTGGCGGGGTTGACCAGGCCGGAGCCCAGCGCGAGGCCGGCGAGGCCGGCGAGCAGCAGCCAGAGATGCGTGGCGAGCCCGATGGCGGCGAGCCCGACGGCGGAGAATACGAGGCCGAACGCCAGCACACGGATTTCCTCCATGGTTTTCAGGAGCTTCCGCACGATATAGCCCTGGGTCACGATGGCGCAGACCCCGAGATAGCCCAGCAGCAGGCCGTTTTCGCGTTCGTTGTAATGAAAGCGTTGGGAGGCAAGAAAGGTGAGCGACGACTCCATGGCCACAAACGCCACGGAGAAGACGAAGGCCACGAGGTTCGCGCGGCGCAGCGCCGGGCTGTCGAGCCCGAGGATGGCGGCGATGGGATTGCGCAGGCGCGGCTCGCGGGCCTCGGCCCGCATGGCGGGCGTGAGCGTTTCGGTGAAGCGTCGCCAGATCCAGACGAGGTTGAGCAGGCTGAGGGCGAAGGCGATGAGCGCGGGAATGGAGAACGGGTTGAACCCGAGGCGCACGAGCGTCGGGTGTCGCGTAAGATCGAGGTGCGGCAGGAATGCGCCGATCATCGGCCCCGTGACAAGCCCGAGGCCGAACGCCGCGCCGACGAGGCCCATCGCCTTGGACCGCTCCTCGCGGGTCGTCACGTCGGCGACGGCGGCGGTGGCGACGGAGAGGTTGCCGCCAAACGCACCGGTCACAATTCGCGAGAGCAGGAAAATCCAGAACGAGCCGCTCACAGCCCACACCAGGTAGCCGAGCGCCGTGCCGGCGACCGTTAGTAGCAGCACACCTCGCCGCCCGCGCCGGTCGCTCAGCGCGCCCCAAAACGGCGCAAAGACAAACTGCAGGATGGAAAAAATTGAGCTGATCACGCCGCCGAAGAGCACCGGCGCGTAGTTTTCGATGCCAGCGCTGCGGGCGAGCGAGTCAATGTGCGTGAGCAGCCAGCCCAGCGCGCCCGTGTGGCCCTCGAGTTTCAGGTAGTGCGTGAGCAGGTCGGGCCCGAGCGGAAAGATGATCGAGAACCCGATGAGATCAATGTAGAGCGTGAGAAAGATGACGCCGAGTGAGAGCGGGCGCGGGGAGGGCGCGGGGAGGGGAGTGGCGGCGGCGGA
Organism: Opitutia bacterium; assembly: GCA_947475065.1. GTDB lineage: Bacteria > Verrucomicrobiota > Verrucomicrobiia > Opitutales > Opitutaceae > CAIYUN01. The sequence goes on from CANJLB010000048.1 coordinate 9,944, forward strand.
AGAGGAAGACACGCGAGGAAGCGCACAGGGAATCTGCGCGGCGCGCAAGGCGCAAGCGGGACGGTGCCTGTCGATCCCGCCGCTCACGCGGCGAGCTACAAATCCGTAGCCCTGCGCGTGAGCGCAGGGAATGCGGCTGAATCCGTCGCCCTGCGCGTGAGCGCAGGGAATGCGGCTCCATCCACGAACCGGTAGTGAATCTTCCAGAACTTCTCCCAATAATCTACCGCGCGCGGATCAAGCTCGGGATAGCCGGCGACCATCGCGCCGAGAAACGGCCAATCTGCCCTGTTCTCACATAGCCCGGCTCGCACCGGATTTTCGAGGACATACTGGCAGGCCGACATGAACGCGCCCCGTTCGCGCTCCTTTTCGCGCAGCACATGGTCGTGCGCGCGATCCTGCAAGCGAGCCTTGCCCAACACCGGCTTGAGGTGCTGGCGCAAAAAGGCGGCGGCCAATCTTTGGTCGCTCTGCTCCGCCAGCCCCAGCCAGACGAGGTGCCAATGGTCGGGCATGAGCGCATAGACAGGGCAGGCGAGCTGATAGCGCGAACAGGCGTGGAGCAGCACCTCGCGGAAGCGGGCGTGAAACCTCTCGTCGAGCCAGCCGGTGGCGCGGTGCTCAAACGTGTGCGTCCAGAACACCGCCGCCCGGCCCTGATACCATTCGCGTGGGAGGCGCGGAAGCTTGGACTTGGCCGTTAACGGCATGGCGGTCATGATGTTTGGTCCCGCTTCTCCCTAAGCGGGCTACGTCGGATTTCGGATCATCTCGTAGCCCGGCGCGTGAGCGCCGGGACCAGTCTCAGACCGCCAGCTTGCGCTGGGTGGCAAAGACGTCGCGCAGGGCGAGGCTGAGCTTGTCCTGCAACGCCTGCAGTTCGCGGTATCGGGCGACGTTTTTCCGGTCGGGGGTGCAGCGCGTCGCCTCGTTCAGCGCGACGGTGCCGGTCGTGAAATCGGTGAGCTTCGCCTTGCGGCCCTCGCGGAGCGCGACGCACCAGGCGGCCTGGAGCGCACCGCCGAGCGCCGCGCCTTCGTCCTCGACCATCGCCACCACAGGGACGCCGAAGATGTCGGCCATGATCTGCCGCCACACCGGCGACTTGGCGCCGCCGCCGGTTACGCGGATTTCCCTGGCCTTCACGCCGAGCGCGGCGAGACGGCGGAGGCCGTAGTTCATGCCCATCGTCGCGCCTTCCATCGCGGCCCGGGCGAGGTGGGCGGGCGTAAAGTTCTGTCCGTTCAGGCCGAGCAGCACGCCGGAGCCGTCCGGGACGTTGGGGGTGCGTTCGCCGGCGAGGTAGGGCAGCAGCACGAGCCCGCCCGCGCCGGCGGGTGCGGCGGCGACGGCCGCGTTGAGCGCGATATGGTCCTGCCCGAGCAGCGTGCGGGCGTGCTCAGTGACAGTCGTGACGTTCATCGTGCAGAGCAGCGGCAGCCAGCCGCCCGCCGACGAGCAGAACGCCGCGATCTCGCCCTGCGGATCCACCACCGGCTTGCTGGCGGAGGCGTAGATGGTGCCGCTGGTGCCGAAGCTGGCGGTGACGACCCCGGGAGCGACGTTGCCGGTGCCGATGGCCCCCATCATGTTGTCGCCGCCGCCGGCGCTCACCACCACGTCGGCCGGGAGGCCGTAGTGTTTGGCCAGTGCCGGGCGCAGCGTGCCGGCGGCCTCGTGGGAGGCGGAGAGCGTCGGGAGGAAATCGGCGAGATTTTTGTCAATGGCCTTGAGTGTGGCGGCTGACCAGGTGCGCTTCCGCACGTCCATGAGCGCGGTGCCGGAGGCGTCGCCGAACTCCATGAAGTAGTTTCCGGTCAGGTGGAAATTGAGCCAGTCGTGCGGCAGCAGCACGTGGCGGAGGCGCGCGTAGTTCGCCGGCTCGTGACGTTTCAGCCAGAGGATTTTGGGCGCGGTGAAACCGGGCAGGATGAGGTTGCCGGTCTGGCGGATCGCGGCCTTGGGTCCGCCCAGCTTTTTTGTGATGAGGGCGCACTCGGCGGTCGTGCTGGTGTCGCACCATAGCTTGGCCGGGCGGATGACCGCGCCCTGCGCGTCGAGCGGCACGAAACCGTGCTGCTGGCCGGAGACGCCGATGCCGCGCACGCGCGCGCGGTCCACCTTGGCGGCGACTTCGAGGATGACGGTGTCGAGCGCGGCGGCCCACTCCTGCGGGTGCTGCTCCATGTGGCCGACGGGCAGGCCGCCGATCAGGTTGTGCGGGGCGCGCGCCTCGGCCACGACCTTGCGGGTGTCGAGGTCGAGGACGACCGCCTTGACGGATTGCGTGCCGGAATCAATGCCGATGAAGAGGGACATGGGGAATGGAGATGAAAACTTGAAGCAGGAAGCTAGGAAACCATGAACAGACAAGAATAAGGAGATCAATCTTATCGAGGAGCATTAGAGGAGAGCCATAAATCAACATACCATGTCATGAAAGGCCTGGTCAGTGTTGGGTCACGTTCGGCAAGCCAAGAAAGAGGTCTATAAATTGCACGACAGGTTTCGAAGGAAAGTTCCCCTCGCACGCCCCATCGGTAGGCTGGACCCACACTCAGCACATAGAGCATCAACGCCACCACGATGCCGATCACGGTGTTGCGTTCGGCATGGCCTGGGCTTTTCGGAGTGTCGCTCATGGGGAGAAGTTAATTCAGAAGCCAGGAAGTTATGATAAGAGAAATTGTCGGCTCGTTCCTGGTTTCATGGCTTCTGAATTCCAATTCACGCTCAGGTGAGCAGCAACGCCACCGCGACGTTGCTCTCGGTGTTGCGGGTGAGGTGCCTCGGTTTGTCGGTGTAGCGCTCATGGCGTGTGGAAAACTGCCCGCCGCCTTTCACTCAAACACCTTGTCGCGCGGGTCCACGAAGAGCCAGCAGGCGGACCCGATGACAAACAGGCAGCCGAGCGCAAAAATCGGGGTGTTCCATTCGCCGGTGCGGGCGAGCAGCCAGGTCGCCAACGGCGGACCGCCGATGGCCCCGATCTGGCCCGCCGTGTTCATGGCGGCACCGACCACCCCCACATGTGCGCCGCCGATGTCCTGACACGTTGACCACATCGCGCCGAGGGTGAACATCGTCGCCGTCGTCCCGAACGCGATGAGCCAGATCGCGGCTTCCCTTTGCGTCACCTGCGTGGCAGCCAGCAGCGCCAGCGCCGCGACCAAATTGCCCAGCCCGGCGACGCCCGACCGGCCCCAGCGCAGGCCGAAGCGCCGGGTGACCCAGTCGGTGACCGTGCCGCCGGTGAGGTCGCCCGCGATGGCCATCAGCAACGGCAGGCCGGCATAAAAGCCCAGCTCGGCCTTTTGAAAGCCGTGCTTCTCCTCCAGGTAGGTCGGGAGCCAGGTGATGCAGAAATAAAATGCCGTGCTGTTGGGGATGTAGCCGAGGCAGAGTGGGAGCGTGTTGCGGTGCGTGAGCAGCCGCCGCCAGTAGGGCCAGCCTTCGTGCGACGACGTGGCGGGCGTCCGGCCGCCGGCGATGAACTCGCGCTCGGCCAGATTGGTCGCCGGGTGCTCGGCCGGGGTGTTGTGAAACCAGCGCCGCCACGCCAGCACCCAGACCACGCCAACCACGCTAAAGATGATAAACACCCCGCGCCAGCCGACATATTTGTTCAGCGCATACGCGATCAGCGGCGACAACCCGGCGGCGAGATGCGCTCCGGCAAAAAAGATGCCTTGCACCCGCCCCCGTTGTGAAGGTGCAACCCACTTGGAAAATGTCCGCGCCACGCATGGCCATGCCCCCGCCTCGCCCGCTCCGAAGAGGAAACGCACCGCCAGCATCGAGACGTAGTTGAAGGCGCCGGCGGTCAGCGCCGTGAGCGCTGACCACCAGAGCACGATGCGCGTGAGCACGCTGCGGGTCCCGGCGCGGTCGGCCCACCACGCCGTCGGCACTTCAAATAGCGCGTAGGCCAGCGAGAACGAGCTGAACACCCAGCTCATCTGCTCCTTGCTGAGCGACAGGTCGCGCTGGATGTCGGGCGCGAGCTTGGAGATGCACGTGCGGTCGAGATACGTCACCATGGCGAGCGCGACCATCAGGCCGACGACGCCGTGGCGAACGCAGGTGGGGCGGCCGGCCACCAAGGGGGTAGGGTTGCTCATGGGAAATGGGATAAATCTGCAACTCAGAAAATCAGGGCGGAGAGGGGGTCGGCGGCAAACATGTTTCGACGGATTAATTTGAAGCCCGCAGCCCGTAAACCATGAATCTGTTTCGGGGTTCCTGGCTTCCTGCTTCAAACCTGGTCCCGTTCCTCACCGCCCCTTCGACTCATTGTTCGTCTTGATGACATTCAGCAGCTCGGCGGGATTGAAGTCGTCCGTGATGACCTTGGCGGCGGCGACTTCGCGCGGGATGGGCATCAGCTCGCCCTTGATGGCGGCCAGATTCACGCGGCCTTCGAAACGCTTTCCGACCACGGCTGCGTCGGGCCACTTGGAGGGATCGGTGATGACGGGCGTCTTGTAGTTGACGCCGAAGGCCATGACGTTGCCCGAATTGGCCGGGTTGAGCAGCACGACCTGCGCGAAGACCTTTTGCATGGTCTTGATGTCGGCGTAAAACAGCTCGGTGCCTTCGTGCAGGTTGTTGATGAACACGCCCTGGTCAGTGAGGCGCGCGGCGCACTCGCGGAGAAACTCCTCGGTCTTCAGGTGCGCGGGGACGTAGCCGCCGCGGAAGGCGTCGAGGAGGAGCCAGTCATACTTGGCCGTGTCGCGCTTCACATAGGCGCGGCCGTCGGCGATCGCCACGGGTGTCTTGTCGGTGGGGTGGAACTCAAGGTGCGTCTGGCACAGTTCGTAGATCTTCTGGTCCAGCTCGACCGTCTGGAGCACCGCGTCGGGATAGGCCTTGGCGAAGAGGCGGTGTACGCCCGCGCCGCCGAGGCCGATGATGAGCGCGCGCTTTGGCTCGGGCTGGAAAAACGCCGCCGCATAGACCGTGCGGGAGTATTCGAGGATGAGGTCGAGCGGGTCGGCCACGTCCACGATGGACTCGTAGAACTCGCCGCGGCGCGAGCGGGCGCGCAGTTCGACGCGGGTGCCTTCACGCTGGATCGTGAGGTTGTTGTAGAGCGTGTCGAAGCTCTCGATGTAGTCGCCCTTCGGGGCGGGCTTGAGCACCGGGGCGGGCGCCGCGGCGGCGGGAGCGGCCGGCGCGGCAAACACCGGCGAGCCGAGCAGGGCAAGGAGGGCGGGGAGCAGGCGGGTTTTCATGGGGAAGGGGGGCGGGGGGACGGCATGCGCAGGAGGAGGATGAGCGCGGTCAGGCTGATCGCGGCGACCCCGAGCCAGCCATACATCAGGTGCGACACGCGAAAATTGGGGATGAGCTTGAAAACCGTGAGCATGACGCCGGCGATGTTGCCGACCGTGCTCACGCCATAGACGACGCCGGAAGCCTTGCCCGGCGCGGTGCCGCGGGCGGCCAGCCAGCCCACGCACTGCGGGCCGAAGGACGACAGCGCCGTGACCGGCACGAAGAACAGCGCCATGCAGGAGAGAAACACCGCGGTGTTCATCGCCGCTCCGCCTTGGTCGTTCATGTCGCGCACATCCGGGATGAAATGCAGCTCGATCGCATCGAGCATGGCCTTTTGCTTAAAGGCCGTGAGCGCCAGCGACGCGACGCCAATTACGGCAATGGCGAGCTGCCACCGCGCGCGCGGTGTCGCCGTGAGATTGCTGATCCAGCCGCCGATCACCGAGCCCGCGCTGAACGCGGCCAGAAAGGTCGAGATCAGCCACACCCATTCCACGATGGTCGAGCCGTAGTGCGGGCTGAGCAGCCGCGACGCGAGCATCTGGAAGCCCATGCTGAGCATGCCGAGCACGATAACGAGCAGGTAAAAAAATATGAGGACCACGGATGGGAGGAAAAGGGGAGCTGGCGGTTGGGAGACGGAAAAACCGGGCGGATGTTACCACATCGGATCGGACGGGGCGCGGCAAGGGTGGAAATGAGTGGTGACGCATTTTGACGTTTGTGGGTGGAGCGCTGCTCGAAATCCCCGGATTTCGTCACTGCCCAGGAATGGGAGGCGGAGGAGCGGAGATTGGCTGATGCCGGCCTTGCGCCTCGGTAACGGATTCTTGGTTGGCTGATGTCCGTCTTACGGCTTCGGTAACGTGGTTTTCGAATTAAGATCCGATTTGAATGGCGGATGTCGGCTCTCCGGTTTGGTAACACGGCTGGCGGTTCGGGCTCCATTTCTCCAGCCTCCTTTCGTCCTTACTCCTGAATAGGACCACCGGGCAATTATTTGTTCATTTTTTCTTGAACTCGGGTCCTCCGGCTGCAGTCTCCGGGCCATGCGCTCTGCCGCCAATGCCACTGCGCCCCATCCGAGGCCTTCCGTCCTCGGTGGCGCCGCGCACCGTGCGCCGCGCGCGGGCCTCACGACCTTTGAGCGGGAGACGCTGGCGGTCTTCGTCGGGCTCGCCCGTGTGGTTGGCCTGCCCAAGTCCTATGGCGAAATCTACGGGCTGCTTTACGCCTCGGCGGGGCCGCTTAACTTTGGGGACATTCAGGCCCGTCTCAGCCTGAGCAAGGGCTCCGTGAGCCAGGGCATCCGGGCCCTGCGGGCGGTTGGTGCCGTCCGTCTGGCGGACATCGCCGGCGGCGATCGGAAACACTTCGAGCCGGAGACGGAGCTGCGCAAGCTGGTGGGCGGTTTTTTGAGGGAGAGCATCCGCCCGCATCTCGACGGCAGCGACCGGCGGCTGGCGGCTGTGGGCGGACATCTCGGCGCGTCCCCGGCCGGTCCCGCGGAGCGCAAGGTTTTGCAGGCGCGGTTCGACAAGCTCGTGCGCTGGCACAAACAGGGCCGCGCCGTGCTGCCTTGGATCGAAAAATTTCTCGGTTGAATCACTCGGCTGAAAAATCCTGACGCCCTTGGGCGCCATCCACCTCCATCAGTTTCACCCGGTTGCTGCCGTGCCTCGCGCCGGAAGCGACGGGGCGAAGCTCAGTCAGCCGGCCCGCCGCCGCGGGCTGCCGGCGCGCTGATTTTCCTGCGTGGGCCAACCCCAAAACCATCCCTCTGTGCTTCTGATCGGCAACTACGCGCCTGACGGCCAGCAAAGCATGCAGCGCTTTGCCCGGGCGCTCCTCGGCGTGGCGGAGCATGGCTGGGCCGTGGAGCTTTCTGGTCGGCATCCTTTTTGCGCTGCTGACGAATCCGGAGGCCGTGGATCCGGCGCGGGGGCTGTTGGTGGCCGGATTGGCGACACTGGTGGCCGTCGCGTGCGCCTCTGGCGTCAGAAGCTGGCACGGCTTTTTTCTTGGGG
>CANJLB010000049.1 GCA_947475065.1 Opitutia bacterium
CCCGGTTCATTTCGTCGAGAAACTGGTCCGCACGTGTTCGTTTCGTCAGGCAACCGAGCGAGAGGAAGGTGATTTGTTGGCTCATTGCTACTGTTACCCTATGGCTGCTAATATGTTCCCTGATTTATTTGGGTTTTTCAGAGGCTCCTGTAATCAAATTGGTCGGCTACAGCTGGGCCGCAGTGGAGCTTGACCGCGAATATCCTGAAACTCCGCGCCGAAGTGTTATACTTATTGGAATTGTTAGAACCATAATCGGCATGGCTGCAGGAGGTATTTATTATTACGCGATCATGGTGCGATGGAATGAAAGCCATCCACAGCAAGGTGCCGGGCTATATTTTTTAGCTGGATTGCTTCCAGTGAGGTTTGTTGAATGGTCGTTTTTGATTTGGGTGTTTTTCGATCAAAGACTAAAATGGAAAGCGCGTGGCCTCAAAAATGTTCTTCGAGGCATCATGTATTCTTACTTCATAGATATCCCTGCTATTATGGGGCTTTTTACCACCGGCGGTTTGTGGATTTGTTGAGCGGGAAAGTGAGCATCGTATACTGCGAACGCATCCATGCGCCTCGAACACGTCCCGCTCCTGCAAATCCAGCGCGATCTCTACCTTCTCCCGCGCGGCATGGAACGGTTTCAGGCCTATCTGAAGACGATGTTTGCACCGGGCGGTGAGGAACTCCGCCTGCCGCCGCTCGTGGCGATGAACCCGATGGGCAAAGATCATGTTCCGGCACGGCTCGACGCCCTGCTGGCGTTCGACGCCGAAGGCGTGGCGGCACACGCCGTCGCCGACGCCTCGGCCCGGCTGCGCGAACGGCCGGGCGATTTCAAAATCGGGCTGGTGCTCGCCGACGACGCGATGGGTGGCTGGACCAACCGGCATACTAGCGAATTTGCCCAGCGATTCCCGGTCCCAACCGCCCACGCCCGCACCTCCGGCTGGCTGTCCGCCGTCCTTTGGACAAGCGAACCGCCCACCGCGCAGGCTGTCAGCGAGGCGGTCCTGTCGGTGATTTTCCGCGCCGACCAACTCGCCGCCCATGGCTGCGCCCGCACCTTGCGCGAGATGCTTGTGCAGGAAGGCCGCGTGATGGCGCTGGCCGGCTGCACCAACCTGGCGCTCGCGCCCGCAGAACTGGCCCGCACGCGGGAAATCCTTACACCCCGCCTCGACGCCTCCGCGACCGACCTGCCAGCCGTGATCCCCTGTCTCTTCGGCGATGCCGCCGCCGAATCGCTCGGCTACACCCCACTCGGCCTTGCTGACCGCGCCGGCTTTGCCCTCGCGTTGAACGAAGCGGCCCGAGGTTCCGAGTAGGGGCGTTTTACACCCGCTTCAGAGCCAGTTTACGGCTTATTTGCGCCGTCGCCATGTGGCCAGACCGAGAGCCGCCATGCCCGCCAGCACCGCCGTCGTCATCGGCTCCGGGATGTTGCTGGGCGTCCCATAGACTTCAATCTCGTCAATCGCCATGCCCGAGCCAATTCCGCCAATCAGGCCGGAGAAGCGGATGCCCGTGACGTTAATCACCGGCGTGTCGAGGGTAAAGAAATGCCGAAAGGACGGGCTGGCGTAGGCGGTGCCGTCCACAAACCCGATCGCCGTCCAGAGATTGTCCGCTGTGCCGGCGTTGGGCGAAACCTCGCTCGTAACTTCCACAACCCCTGCCGTAACCCGGTCGAGCAGGAAGCCAAGGTTGTCACGCCCGAAGGCAAAGCCGGTCAGCGTGATGGACTGGGCCAAGGAGATGCCCGCAAATGTGGGCGTCTGCTCGCCGATCCAGCTGTTGGAGTTGCCGTAGATGCCGTCGTTCAGGTTCTCCGTCTGATGAATGGCAAAGCTGCCATTGGCGAGCTCGTCGAAGGCAAAGGCCGTGGCGCCGGGCTGGGTGGCGAAATTGTCGGGCAAAAACGTGCCGCCGTTTACCGCCGGGGTCAGCAAGGGGAGCTTGGCCTGGACGGCCGTCGGGCCCACGAGAAGGAAAAAGCATGCAATGCAGCGGGAAAAGGACATGCGCGTGTTTCTCAACCCGCGAGGCCGGGTGGCAAGACCTATTTGCGTGACATTTGGCATGGAGAAAAACGCTGGCGCGGGCTGGAAAAAGCAAACCGGACGCCCTGACCTGTGCCCCTGCCTCTCTAGCCCCGCCGATCGCACCCGCCTCACCGCTCCAGCGCCACCACCAGCACCGCGAGCACGACAAACAGCGCCCCGAGCAGCCCGGCCTCGTAACGCTCAAAGATTTTCAATCGAACCTTCGCCAGTCCGCGCAACGCGAGCCAGGTGAGCAACAGCATCGCAGCCAGCGCGCCGACCGCCAGGATCGCGCTGAGCACGGCAAACCCCTGCCAGCCAAATTTCGCGCCGAGCCCGTAAATCGGCAGAAACCCTTCGCACGGCGAGAGCGTGAGCATGACAAACAGCCCCCCGATGGCCGCGCGGTCGCCGGTTTGCGCCGACACCAGCGCGCTGTCCTTCAGCTCCTCCTCCCAATGCGCGTTGCCCCCCTCCTCCTCGTGTCCGCAATGCTCGTCCGCATGGTGCTGCCCGCCCGGCACCGCGTGGTGGCAGATGCCCAGCCCGCGCCACTGGCGCCAAAAGTAAAACGCCCCCATCGCGCCGAGCAGTCCGGCCGCGATCCACGGGAAGGCCGCGCCCACCCGCGCGTCCAGCTCAAAGCTGAACCATGCCACCACCAGCCCCAGCAGGCTCGTCACCCCCACATGGCCCAGCCCCGCGCAAAACGTCACCGCCAGAGTCTTGGCCCGGCTCCAGCCACGCGCCCGCGCCACTAGTACAAACGGCAGCCAGTGCGTCGGGATTGCCGCATGAAAAAACGCCACGGTAAAACCGGTCGCGGCGATGCTGGTGAGGGCGGCTGAGTCCATGGCGTGAGAGGTTGAGGCAACACGGCTCCGCCGCGCTGTCGAACGCGAACTCTAACAAATCCGTCAAGCGCCACGCGCTCCGAACAATCGTTCTCTTACTCTTACTCCTACTCGTTCTCGTGTCTTTTGGTTTTTTGCTCCCATGCTTCCACCCTCGACTTTCGAGAACGAGAACGAGTAAGAGAACGAGAACGATTTCCATGCCCGCCGCTTCAACCTCGCCCGACTCACCCGACTCACCCGACCTTCCCGCCGTCCGCGCCTACCTGCTCGCCTTGCAGGACCGCATCTGCGCCGCGCTGGAACAGGAGGACGGCACCGGGAAATTTTCCACCGACGAATGGACACGCGCCGAGGGCGGCGGCGGGCGCACGCGCGTGCTCGCCGAGGGTGCGGTCTTCGAGAAGGCGGGCGTCGCCTTTTCCCATGTGCGCGGCCATCAGCTTCCGCCGTCCGCCACCGCGCACCGCCCCGAGCTGGCCGGCCGTCCCTGGGAGGCGCTCGGCGTCTCGCTCGTCATCCACCCGCGCAATCCCCACGTTCCCACGAGCCACGCCAACGTCCGCTGCTTCTGCGCCGCCGCGCCGGCCTCGTCAGCTGATCCGGCCATCGGCCAGCCGCCCTCAGCCCTCCCCAGTCCAACCTGGTGGTTCGGCGGCGGGTTCGATCTCACACCCTATTACGGCCAGGAGGAGGACTGCATCCACTGGCACCGCACCGCGCGCGACGCGCTCGCGCCGTTTGGCCCGGCGCTTTACCCGCGTTTTAAAAAATGGTGCGACGACTATTTCTGGCTCAAGCACCGCGCCGAGCCACGCGGCGTCGGCGGAGTGTTTTTCGACGACTTCAACGAGCTCGGCTTTGACCGTTCTTTCGCGGTCATGCGCGCCGTCGGTGACGCCTACCTCCCCGCCTACCGGCCCATCGTCGGCCGGCGCAAGGCCACCCCGTCCACCCCCCACGAGCGGCACTTCCAGCTCTGCCGGCGGGGCCGCTATGTGGAGTTCAACCTCGTCCACGACCGCGGCACGCTCTTTGGCCTGCACAGCGGCGGCCGGACCGAGTCCATCCTGATGTCGCTGCCGCCGCTCGTCCGCTGGGACTACGGCTTCACCCCCGCCCCCGGCTCGCCCGAGGCGCGGCTGCACGAGGTGTTTCTCAAACCGCGCAATTGGGCGGACGCAGCAGCCGGCGCAACGCCCAGCATCCAGCCTTGAACGCTCAACGTCCATCATCGTGATCCGAAAAATTGAAGGTTGGACGTTGGAGGTTGGATGTTGGATGTTCGCGGCGCACCTATGAACTCCCGTGAACGCTTTTTGGCCGCCTGCGCCGTGCAGCCGCTCGACCGCCCTCCCCTCTGGATCATGCGGCAGGCGGGCCGCTATCTGCCCGAGTATCGGGCGCTGAAGGCCACCTCCTCGTTTCTCGAAATGGTGCGCACCCCCGCGCTGGCTGCCGAGGTCACGCTCCAGCCGTTGCGCCGCTTTGCGTTCGACGCCGCGATCCTGTTTTCCGACATCCTCGTCATTCCCGAGGCGCTCGGCCAGGGCTACCGCTTCAAGGACGAGGGCGGGATCGCGATGGAGTTCCGGCTCGAAACCCGCGCGCAGGTTGACGCGCTGGCGCCTGCGTCCGCCGTGCCGGAAAAACTTCGTTATGTCGCCGACACGCTGGTTCTGCTCAAACGCGAGCTGGCCGGCGCCAAGGCCCTCCTCGGCTTCGGCGGCTCGCCGTGGACGCTCGCCGCCTACATGGTCGAGGGCGGTGGCTCGGAGGATTTCGCACTCGTAAAAACGCTCTTCCACTCCGACCGCGCCACCTTCGACGCGCTCATGGAAAAGCTCACCGCGGCGCTCATCGCCTATTTCCGGATGCAGATCGCCGCCGGGGCCGACGCCATCCAGATTTTCGACTCATGGGGCGGCATCATCGCCGGCCCCGACTACGAGGCCGCCTCGCTCCGCTGGATCCGCCAGATCATCGCCGCGCTGCCGCGTGATTTTCCGGTCATCCTCTATGCCAAGGGCACCGCGCCGCACCTCGCCGACCAGGCGTTCACCGGCGCGCGCGTGCTCAGCGTGGACTGGACCAACGACCTCGCCGTCGTCCGCCGCATGCTGCCCGCCAATGTCGCCGTGCAAGGCAACCTCGATCCCGTGCTCCTCACGACCACGCCCGCCATCGTCCGCCGCGAAACGGCGCGCCTCCTCGAATCCATGCGCGGCACCGCCGGCCACATCTTCAACCTCGGCCACGGGATCACGCCGGAGGGAAAAATCGAGTGCGTCGAGGCGCTGGTCGAGACGGTGACGGGTTGGAGAAATTGAAACGCGGAGGTCGCAGAGAACGCGGAGAGCCACCACCTTTCTCCGAGTTTTCTCCGCGCCCTCCGCGCCCTCCGCGTTGAAAAATAATTCCAGATCCATCGCCGTCGTCGGCGCCGGCCTCACCGGCCTGACCGCCGCGCACCGACTGCACACGGCCGGCCACCGTGTGCGCCTCTTCGAGGCGTCCGCCCAGCCCGGCGGCGTGATCCGCAGCGAGCGCAGCGACGGCTGGCTCGTCGAGGCCGGTCCCAACTCCTTGCGCGGCGGCTCGCCGGAAATCGCTCAGCTCGTCACCGCGCTCGGCCTCGACGCCGCCGTGGCCCTTGCCCGGCCCGAGGCGAAAAACCGCTACGTCGTGCGCCAGGGCCGGCCCGTCGCCGTCCCCGCCTCGCCCCTCGCACTGCTCGGCAGCCCGCTGCTCTCCTTTGGCAGCAAGGCCCGCCTCGCCGCCGAACTGCTCCGCCGCCCGCAGCCGCGCACCGCCGATGTCTCCCTCGCCCAGCTCGTGCGCGAACACTTCGGGCCGGAGGTCGTCGCTTATGCGCTGAATCCGTTTGTCGCCGGCGTCTATGCCGGCGATCCGGAAAAACTTTCCGCCCGCCACGCCTTCCCGTCGCTCTGGGCGATGGAGCAGAAGCACGGCTCGCTCCTGCGTGCCCAGGCCGCCCATGCCCGCGAACGGCGCAACGCCGGCCGGCCGCCCGCGCAGATTTTTTCGTTTGCCGACGGACTCGCCACCCTGCCCCGCGCCCTCGCCGCCGCGCTGCCCGCCGGCAGTGTGGAATGTAACGCCACCGTCACGCACCTCCAGCCCGGACCACCGTGGCAGCTCACCTGGAGCCGCGACGGGGTTGGACGGACCGAGGCATTTGACCGCGTCATCCTCGCCCTCCCCGCGCCCGCGCTGGCCAGGCTCGCCATCGGGTCCGACGCCGCCACCCGCCCGCTCGCGGCGCTGGCCGCTCTGGAGCACGCCTCCGTCGCCTCGCTGTTTCTCGGCTACGCGCGCGCCCAGGTCGTGCACCCGCTGGACGGCTTTGGCCTGCTGGTGCCGGCGGTGGAATACCGCTCGATCCTCGGCATCATCTTTTCCTCCACCCTGTTCGCCGGCCGCGCGCCGGCCGGGCACGTCGCGCTGACGGTCCTGGCCGGCGGCACGCGCCAGCCCGACCTTGCCACCCTGCCCGCCAGCCAGCTGCTCGCCCGGGTGCAGCCCGACCTCGCCGCCCTGCTTGGCGTGAGCGGCGAACCGGTGTTCACCCGCCACCACGTCTGGCCGCACGCCATACCGCAATACAATCTCGGCCACGAACGCCACCTCGACACTATGAGCCGGTGCGAGCAGGCGCACCACGGCCTATTCATCGGCAGCAATTCCCGTGACGGTATCAGCCTGCCCGACTGCGCGACCGCCGGGCTGCGGTTGGCAAAAAAGGCAATCGCATGAGGCTCTCTGGCTGCAGCTGGCAGCAGGCGGCATGTGTGCGAGGCAAAGCCGTCTCGCACCAATCATTTCGGTCAATTATCATTGGAAGTGCTCAGAAATATGCAAACCGGACGGGCTCTGTTCAACCGTTGCACGGGTCTGCCGATAACGCTCGCTCCGTGGCTGACCGCACGCTCACACCCATGGCCCCAAGACTCCGTTGCCCGAGTCGAGGGCATGACAGTTGGCCACATGTCTCAAGCAGCGGATGCCAGCGAGCAACGGAGGCTGGCCGCGCAACTGCAGCGGGATAACTCCGTCCTCGGGTGGAAGCCACGACAGAGGCGGACAAGGCCCTTGCCCGCCGGCTTTCCATCCCGTGCAAAGCCCGGCAGCGGCCGGGCGGACCAACCAGGCCCTATTTGAAACGAATCTCCGACATGCCCTTCGCCGGCGGCGGCCATTTCATCTTCAGCGCCTCGAGCGCATGGATGACCGTCTCGGTCACAAGGTGGTCGCGATACCAGTTGCGATCAGCCGGCACGAGGTGCCAGCGGGCCGCCGGATGGCTCGTGGCATTGAGCATGTCCTCGTAGGCCTCCATATAGTCGTCCCATCGCAGCCGGGTCGTCAGGTCGGCCTCGGAAAATTTCCAATGTTTTTTCGGGTTGGCCAGACGCTCCTTGAATCGCGCCGCCTGCTCCTTCCGGCTGAGGTGGAGGTAAAACTTGAGAACGAGCACCCCGTTTTCCACCAGCATCCGCTCGAAATCCACAATCTGCGCATACCGACGCGACCAGATTTTTTTGGGCACGAGTCCCAGCACGCGCTCGGTCAGCACGGCCTCATAATGCGAGCGGTTGAAGACGCCGATGCTGCCCCGCCGCGGAACCGCCTGATGGATGCGCCAGAGATAATCATGCGCCGCCTCCTCCGCGGAGGGCACTTTGAAATTGGCCGTCTCGACGCCGGCGGGGTTGACAGATTGCAGCACATGACGGACCGCACCGTCCTTGCCGCTGGCGTCCATGCCCTGAAAAATCAACAGCATCGCCTGCTTGGAGTTGGCGTGGAGCAATTGCTGCAGAACGTCAATCCGCCGCCCGTGCACTGCGGCGAGCAGCTTGGTTTTTGCCTTGTCCAGCGTGCCGCACTCGTCCGCGGCAAAATGCTTCAGCTTGATTTTCCCCGTGATGATTACCGGCTGTCGCTTCATGCAACAAGGAGGCTCCGACATGCCCCGGCGTCAAGTCGTGATGCCGCGAACACGGCGCGCATCTCAGTTTCTTTCAACCGCTCTTGCGCCGCGCCGTAGCACGATCAGTCTGACCGTTCTGCTCGGAAACGCGGTCAGGCTGACCGCGCTACAAACAGACCGCCGACGCAGCTGCAAGAAACTGAGATGCGCCTCTTGCTCACGGGTGTAATCGGAACTGATGTCAACCTGCGGACCGGGCTGGCGAGCCGTGACAGACAAGGATTGGCCCCCCCTGCCTTGCAGGGCGTCTGTCTTGCAGACGCCGTTCCGGAACACTACGGCGTGGCACGAGCGTCCAGCCCGTGGGCTTGGGTGGCCCCGAGCGCAGGCTTCGCTTGCGCGACTGACATCACTTCCTATTGCACCCCTTGCTCCCCATGCTCAGCACTCGGCACTCGACATCAGATGCGGTTTTGCGAGCATGTCGGCCCATCCGGAGGAGTGGCTGAGTGGTTTAAGGCACCTGACTTGAAA
Organism: Opitutia bacterium; assembly: GCA_947475065.1. GTDB lineage: Bacteria > Verrucomicrobiota > Verrucomicrobiia > Opitutales > Opitutaceae > CAIYUN01. The sequence goes on from CANJLB010000049.1 coordinate 8,385, forward strand.
TCAGACGTGGGCGCAAGCTCACCGGGGGTTCGAATCCCTCCTCCTCCGCCATTTTGAGATTTGCACGGATTCGCGCGTGAGCGCGCGTGAGGCTGTGGGGACGGAATTGAAATCCGCCACGAGTTGCCAATGGGTTCTGAAAGTCACGGCCAACGCTTGCCCCGCCACAAAAAAGTTCGAACCGGTTTTTTTTGAGGAAATCCCTCTTTTGCTCGGTATTTCAATCGGCGAGCAGATTTGCCCCGTGTTTAGCCTCCAAAACGAACCGAATGGCCGGTTCGAACCGATTGAGGCGGTTGGTTTCAAACGCCTCCAATTTGCCCCGGATTTCGGCCTTCCGGTTGACCAGAGTTTGCCAAGAGGATTGGAAATTATAGGTCGGGCTCAGCCGTGGATGGGGGCGAAGGCAAAGCTGTCCCATTGAATCTGCCCTAGACACGCAAGCCTGTTCGAGCTTGGACAGTTATTAACCATTGAAACAAGAAAAGGCCCGTGGGCGGGGCGGGGCGTGTGCGGCCTCCCTTGCGCACCATCACGCCCCGTAACACGCCCGCTCCCGGCGGCACGCGCCTAGCCGCCAGTGCGCAGACGCAACGGCGTCCAGTCCCGCGCCACCGTCCGCTCGGTTGCCTGCCCTGTGCCTGCCTGCCATGAGCCCGCCGTATGGATTCGGCGCATAACGCCTCCGCCTACGCGCTACATTCTACCCGCTACTCACTACTGATTTTTCCTCCCGACCACTATCGGACTGCACTAAGGGCGAGGCGAAAGCCAACGCCGGATTCGCGGCGGCCCGGCGAGAACCTGAGGCGGCTCGCGGAGCGCGCATCCGCCGCCTCGTTGCCAAAACAGCCACCGCGAATGACGCGGTAGGAGCCCGAAGCCGTGGGCGGGGTGAAAGTTTCCTCGGGCACTGCGACAACATTCAGACTGTCCCGCCCGGCGATAGCAATCTTGTTGGGCGTGGCAGATGCACCATAGTGACCGAGTTGCTTTGACCAAATACCATTAGGCTGGAGCCCGCGTGTATTTTAACAACCGGCTTGCCACTCCCCGCACGTAGAGCCTAGCTTTTTCGTACACCCCGCCATGCTCCGCCGTGCTCTCCTGCTTCTGAGCGTCCTGCTCGCCGCCTCCCCGCTGCCCGCCCTCGCTGCCGACAGCGCCGCGGCCAGCCCCATCGTGTTCAACGGCCTCCTCGTGCAGGGTGGCGTGACCAAGGTCTCGCTCTACAACCCCAACCGCCCCGCCGCGCGCTCCCGCTCCGTCAGCTTTTGGCAGAACTCCATCGCGTCGTCCCACGACACCATTTCCACCGGTAGGTCGTCCCCCTTGTTACTCATGTAGCTCGGGTTGCTCCCCATCACCGCCGTCCATTGCATCTGCGTCACCTCGGTCCGCCCCAGCCAGAACGCCTGCGTCAGCTTCACCCGCGTCATCGGCCGCTCGTCGTCCGAGACCCCCGGATTCCCTTGCTTCGTGAGCTGTTCCCTCACCCGGTAATACCACCGCACGAGGAGGTTTTGCGCCGGGCTCCCCATCAGAAACTCGCCCGGTGCGATCCACACCAGTTCGAGCCTCAGGTCGGCAATTGTCCGCGCGTTGGCCGCACGCTGCGCCGCCAGCTCCCGCGCTGCCGGCAGCTCGACGCCGTAGTGCCAGCCGACAACGCCGAGCACCACGAGCACGACCATCGCCAGCGCCCGAAGCCAAACCCGCCGCGTGCGCGCAACGGACGCAGACGCGGAATCGGACGTGGGCGGGGTGAAAGTTTCCTCAGGCACTGCGGCGACACTCAGACCGCCCCGCCCGGCGATAGCAATCCTGTCGGGCGTGGCAGACGCTTCCGCCTACGCGCTACATTCTATGAACCCGTTGCCTTCGGGGTCCGAAGGCAAACGCATTGTCGATTCGACCTCGCTCAGCATTCCAACAGAATGGGTGTTTTTGGGAAGTGAGTTTGAGTGTTCGGGCGCGGCGGGTGCCCAAGAATGGCCGAGTTGCTCAATTTGATCGAGCCGGATGCAGCTCGAGTTTGAGCAGCTTACAACGGCAGTGATGCCGTCAGCGTAATCGTCTTGTTCGTCGTCCGGTCTTCGATGGTCAACTTGCCGTTTTCCAGACGGACGTCGTCCACGTGGGTCATACCTTCCGGGCTCTTCACCCAGAACATCAGGAAGCTGGATGCGATCTTCCCTTTGGCTGGCAGCCAGCGGTAGACCGATGTGTCGAACATCTTGCCGAGTTCCACCATCTCGCGGTGCGGCAGGTCGAACGGCTGAGTGGCGAACTCGATGCCGCGCCCACTCCACCCGTTGGTGTTGTAAGCCATGTAGTTTTGCACCCACGGATACTCCTGGGGCTTGAACACGTACCCCAGCATGTAGTTCTTGTCGGTATTCAGAATCGTGACCCAGGCGACCGGCTTCGAGGGGTCCATCAGCGTCGTGGTGTGGCCGTTCCAGTTTGCGCCGGCGGGCTGGATACGCATGTCATACTGTTTGCCATCCGTGCCGGTAATCATGGGCCAAGTGAACTCCTTACCCTGCTCGAGGGGAAGGCGCTGCCCGCCGGTGCGGGTCTTGGCGCGCGTGCCGGACATATCCACCACGGTCTTCTCAGGTTCGAGGAACGGCGGATAAAGGAACGGGTGCTCGCCCCAGTTCGCGGTACGGTCGAAGGCCACGTTGCTCTGGAGTTCGCTGTTCACGTAGACCACGTGCTCACCATCCACCATGCGGAATTGCCGCGTGAAGGTCTCTTGCGACAGGGGCAAGTCAACGGTGAACTTCGTCGTGGCTGTGGTGCCCTGCTTCTCAGAAGAAACAAGCTTCCATGGTGCCAGGTAGGCTTCGCCGTGCATCGCAATTCCAGCTGCGCGCTCCTGCTGGCTGGGCGAGCCGAAGCCGTCCACAGCCACGAAATGCCCCACCATGCTTCCCTGAAGCTTGCGGTTAGCGGGCACAGAAGGAACCATCTCGGGATTGCCGAACGGACTCAGGCCTCCGGCATCGCCCTGGATGAGGACGCGCAACATCGCGCCGCCCTGTTTGATAATGGCGACCTCCAGCTTGTCGTTGGAGAGCAGATACACGGGACGGTTCAGGACGCTTGCTTCCTTCAGCGGAACCTCTGCCTGCGCCATCGCCACTGAAATGCCCATCGCGGCGCAGAAGAAGGAAAGCGCGGCGCAAGCGTGTCTCAAAATGCGTTGTGGAAAATCCGTTCGTCGAAAGAGATGAAGCATGGGTTAACAGGTTTTGACCAACTTGGTGGTGGGGTGGAGCATGTCGCCCAACCTAGGAAACCGAGGCCACGTTGCAAGGCTTGGGTTTTACTTTCTAGCAGATGGCCGTAAGCCCAGGCGAGGCGAGCGCGAGGGCGACGGCACTGCGGCTGACACCCTTTGAATGGCGGTCCTGGCGGGAATATGAGAAGCGGCACCGGGCGGCGGCCGTAGGGCGGGTGCCGACTTTCACCCCGCGCCTTGGCCTGGCTGGAAGCAATGCCGCAGCTGGCCGCCGCCAACAGGCCTGACAGGCCTGCTTTCTCACGCAGGGCCATGCCTCGCCGAGCAACAAAAGCGCAGTGTCGGACAATATCTGCGGAGCGGTCTTCACGCCACGACGCTAGGATGGCGCAATGCAAATTCACACCAACCCAACCCGGCCACACCCGCTTTGCCCGCGCCAGCCGAGCCCAGAAACCCATGTCCCGTCCGCCGTCCGCGGCACCAGCTTCTGACCAATCCCGCCATGACCATCATTCCCCTCACCCTCACCATCAGCCTCTGCCTGGTTTTCACCTTTGTGCTCTTCTTCCTGTACGAGCAGTCGCACCGCCAGTTCGACGGCACGGAAAGCGAGTCGCTGCTGCCGCTGGCGGAGGAAACGCCGCGATTGGCGCATCGCCGTGAGGGCGCCTCCAACTGCGGTTGCCACAGAGGGCAGCGCGTGCCGTGCACGGGCTGCCTGAAAGCCGGAGCCGTGGGCCGCTGACCCTCCGGGTGACCGCGCGAAAACCACCCTCAAGTCTCTCTTCCATGACCGACCAAAAAGTTACCATTGAATACAACGACCGGATCGTCCGCCAGTTCATGCTCGCCTCCATCATCTGGGGCGTCGTGGGCATGCTGGTGGGCGTGCTGGTGGCGTTCCAGCTCAACTACTGGCAGCTCAATTTCAACCTGCCGTGGCTGACCTTTGGACGGCTGCGACCGCTTCACACCAACGCAGTTATCTTTGCGTTCGTGGGCAATATGGGCACAACGCCGTGGCGTTCTTCCTCACCACGCCGATCCTCTTCTTGCCAATCGTAAGCGTCCGGCGGAGGACCGCATGAAGAGAGCTGGAGTATGACGTGGGGCACCCGCGAGGAAGCCGCTGCCGAAAAGTCCGTCCTTGAGCTGCGCGCCGCTCGGGCATCATCCGGGCAGCACACCGTTGCGACCTGCCTGACTCATAATCAGGTGACCGACTGGTAGAGATCGGTGAGGTCAGACATGCAAGGATGACCAATGACCAATGAAGCACAAACTCAGGGTGCAGTTTTTTGAGGCGGATGGGGTCTATCCGGTGTCAAGGGGAGGTGAAGGCCCCATCGTGGTGATCGATGCGGACTGCTATTCTGACCAACCCATGAAGCCCCACTTAAAGAAACGCGGCTTTACCCTGATCGAAATCATGATCGTGGTCACCATCATCGGATTGCTGGCGACGATGGCGAATGTGGTATTCACGAGGATCAATCTGCGGGCGCGGGCCTCGGTCTTTGCGAATGATTGCCGGGCGTTTTCCGAGGCATTTCTGCACTATGCGCAGGAGACCGGGGATTTTCCGGCGGACGGCGGTCCGCACTTTGTGCCACCGGTCATGACCGCCTATCTTAACCGGACCCAGTGGATGAGGGTGACGCCGTTCGGCGGGAATTATGATTGGGACAACATCGATTCCTGGGCCAACTTTCCCCAAAGACCCAGGGCAGCCATCAGTGTATCCGGTTGCACGATGACGATACCGCAACTGCAGCAGGTCGATCGTTGGATTGACGATGGCAATATCGCCACCGGCATCTTTCGGGTGACGGATGCGGGTGCCACGATCAGTTACATCATCGAACCCTGAGATCCCTTTCATGCTCACTTTTATTTCCAGAAATCTCAGCGAAGACTGCACCAAGGTCGTGCCCGGCGGCGAGGTGAAGATTGCCGGCATGGATGCCGTGACCGCCATCGCGTGCCTGCGGGCGTTTGCGGGCCAGACGCCTCTGGAGCTGGTAAACAGCGAGGCGCGAATCTATCTGGCAAATTCCGAAGTCAGGCTGTCGGTGCAGAGCGAAAATGGCCGGCTTTTTTCCAGCCGCATGCCGGTAGCGACCCATGTGGCGGTTGAGCAGACGCCCGAGGAGATCATCGAGCTTCTGGACGGGGTGCCCCCATTGTCCTACCAAGCGCCGTCGGACCAAGACCCGGCGCCCGTTTTGGTGCCGGCCAGACGCGGCAAGTGGCGTGATCGCCTGAACACCGGTTGGCTGGCGGGGGGGCTCGCGGTCGTGATCGCTGTCATGCTTTATTTCAATTTCGCGCCTGAAACACCCGACGGCATCAAGATGATCAGCGATTCGGCCAGAATCGCCGGCCTGCATACACAATTCAACGGGCGTTACGGACAGACGCTTGTGGCCGGGGCGACCGGGTTGCTGGTCGAAAATGGAAGATTCGTCGTCTACCATCCAACCGACGACAAGGGGACGCTGGGAGAGCCGGTGTTAAACTTGACCTACCGGTATGGACTGCGCGGAGCCCAGATCGTGCTCGTGGTCGCGAATGGAGCCGTGCTCGGCGCAGAGCCGGGTGGCGACTTGAGATTCAACGATACCGTTTATCCTCGGGTAACGACACCGTAGGACGTTTGGCAGGTGACAGCGGAAATAAAATTGGGGAGGCCGAATATCGCGCCCTCACCCAACCCCTCCCCGCCGACCGGATGCAGTCCCGCCCCGTCAGCCGCTACGTCAGCAACAGCCGGCATGAGGGTCCGTCATGCCACGATTCCCCCGCCGCCCCGCCGCCAGAGCTGGCCGCTGGGGTGAAACGGCTGGACAAGCGCCTCACGCGCGTGTTGTCTGAGCTAACCGCCCCGTCGGCCCTTGCACGAATCTTGCACCCCAAATTTTCAACCTCCACCCGGGCCAGCCATTTGCCGTTTTCACCCGTGAACGGCGGTGTCGGCTAATTACACGGTTCGGCGAAAACCATGCGCATCCCGGGTAAGTCCTATCTATGCTGGGCGATCGGTGCGTTCTTTATCGCAGCCGGCGCGTATCACTTTCTGCATCCCGCGCCCTATATCGCGATGGTGCCAGCCTATCTACCGGCACCCACCGCACTCGTTGCCGTGAGTGGAGTCGCCGAGATACTTGGTGGCATCGGCATGCTCATCTTACCGGTTCGCGCTTTTGCCGCTTGGGGTCTGATTGTATTGTTGGTCGCGGTCTTTCCCGCCAATCTGCATGTCGCGTTGCACGGTTGGCCTGGTGTAAATCTTCCTTCTTGGATCTTATGGCTGCGGCTTCCGCTTCAGCTACTATTCATCTGGGTCGTGTATCGAGGAGCTTTGGCGCGCGAGTCTGCACCAAAATGAAAGAAGAGCCGAACCAGTCGCGACAGCCACGAACATGCCTGTCATGCCTCGTGCTTGCGCACGAGTCACGCCAAGCACGCTCGTGGCTGATCTGTAACGTTAGATTTTTTCGTGGCCTGAGCCGACCGTTGCGGCTCAAGTCTATCTCTTCCAGCTCCGGCGTCGGTATCCGCGTGAACGCGATCCGCATCGGCGCGTTGTCCTTCACTCACGGCCGGTTCGCTGATCTGATCACGCATGCATCAAATCCTCAGACCCGGAGCGAGCCACGAAACGCCCTGCCTCCGTAGTAGGACTGCGCCCCGTTGTGATACACGAAGACCTGGCCGTAGCGGCGGTCACAGAAGAGGGCACCGCCCAGCTTCCTGACCGCCGCCGGCGTTTGCACCCAACTCGACGACTTGGTGTCGAACTCCCCGAGTTTCTGCAGCTCCCGGTATTGCTCTTCCGTCAGCAGTTCGACGCCCATGGCCGCCGCCATGTCCTGCGCGGTGTTTTTCGGCCGGTGCTCCTTCCGTGATTCCAGCCCCTCGCGGTCGTAGCAGATGCTGGTGCGGCCTTCCGGGCTTTGCGCGGAGCAGTCAAAAAAGACATATTCGCCTGTTTTTTTGTCATGGCCGACCACATCGGGTTCGCCGCCGGTTTTTTCCATTTCGTTCAGCGACCACAGTTTTCCGGCACTGGCTTCCAGTTTCACCTTTACCTTGGTCCATTCCAGGCCCGGGTGGCGGGTCATGTTTTTTATGAAGCGGGCTTCGAACGCCTTCAGCAACTCGTCCCGCTGCTTCGGCGGCAATTCCTGTTTGGTTTCAATGCGTTTCATCTGGATTCCTTTGGGTTATAATGGGCGGGAGGTGGCCATCGGTGGAGGACGGGGCGGCGTGCAAAATCCATGGGCGAGAATGCAAGCGGAGTCAACCATGGGCGGTGACGGGTAGTGGGAATTTGAACAGCGCGCCGGGACTGTATAGACCGGAGACATGGGTTACACCCGTTCGGGGACATAGGTTACACTCTGGGATGCCCTGGAACACCTCTACCGCCATGTCTCAACGACACGAGTTCGTCATTCTTGCCAGCCAGCCTGGCATCAACTTCCGGC
>CANJLB010000050.1 GCA_947475065.1 Opitutia bacterium
CCTGCGGGCCTTCTACGCTCGTCTGGTCGCCGCCGGCAAACCCAAGCTGGTCGCGCTCATCGCCGTCATGCGCAAGATGCTCCACGTCCTCAATCGGTTGCTCGCCGACCCTCACTTTGTCCTTGTCCGTTAACACCGCTGCTCTGTGTCCCAATCGGTTTATCCGTCATCCGTGCACATCCGTGTTCCGAGCGAAGCGATAGTCTGACAATCCGTGTTTTCAACTGCGTCCTTTGGGATGATTGAGCCGGGTCGTGCCGGCTGGAAGGGTGGGGACGCATGAATTGTCCAGAGTGACGCTTCCAGTGATCCGTGCGGGCTGCCAGGGTGCACTCACTCCGGCCGCAGTGTATGCAGCGCGGGCACGCGACGGAGCGCCGGCACGCGGCGGGCCACGAGCAGTACGACCGCGATAGTGCCCGCGCCGCCGATGAGCACGGCGTTGACCGGGCCGACGAGCGCACCCATCAGCCCGGCGCGCAGCGCGCCCGCCTCGTTCGACGTGCCGATGAAAATCTGGTTCACCGCCGTCACCCGGCCCCGCAGTGCGTCGGGTGTGAGGAGCTGGATGAGCGACTGACGCACGACCACGCTGATGTTGTCCAGCGCCCCGCCGGCCACCAGCGCGAGAAACGAAACCCAGAACCAATGCGACAGGCCGAAGACAAGGATCGTAACGCCGAAGCCTGCCACCGCCCAGAGCATCGTGTGGCCGGGCCGGACCAACGGCGGGCGGTGCGCCTGCCAGAGTGCCATGCTGAACGCCCCGATGCTCGGCGCGGCCTGCAGCCAGCCCAGCCCGATGGGGCCGGTGTGCAAAATCTCCTTGGCAAACACCGGCAGCAGCGCCGTCGCCGCACCCAGCAGTGTGGCGAAGAGGTCGAGCGTATTTGCCCCGAGGATGACCTTGCGGTTCCAGATGAAACGCGCCCCCACCAGCCAGTCCTGCCCGAGGTGGTGTGGGGTCGGCGGCTCGGCGGCGGCGAGGCACGTGACTCGGCCCACCAGCAGGCAGGAAACGAGGCCCAGCGCCGCGTCGAGCAGATAGACCGACTGAAAATCCAGCCCGGCGACGACGAAGCCCGCCACCGTCGGGCCGGTGATCGTGGCGATCTCAAACGCGCTCGAGTTCCACGTGATCGCGTTGCTCAGCGCCGCGCGTGGCAGCAGGCGCGGGATCACCGAGGAGCGCGCCGGCCACGCCAGCACGCGCAGGGTAGCCATCACGAACAGCAGCAGAAACATCAGCGGCAGCGCCGGCTCGTCGAAATGCAGCGCCTCCGTCCCGACGTGGTGTTCGAAAATCCCCGCGATGGATCGCAGCACGGCGTTGCCCGCGCGCAACGGCGCCCATAACGGAATGCGCTCGTGGAAAACCGAGAGCAGGGCGAGCAGCCCCGAGAGGACGGCGAGTGCTAGCTGCGAGCGCGTGATGATGCGGAGCCGGTCCACGCGGTCGGCGAGCGCGCCCGCCGGCAGCGAGAACAGGAGCAAGGGCACGACATTGGCCAGCCCGACTAGCCCGAGCGCGGTGGCGGAGTTCGTCCAGCGGTAGATTTCCCACGCCGCCGCCGCCGTGACCGCCTGCCGCCCGAGCGTGCCGAGAAAGCTGCCGAGCAGGTAGTCGCGAAAATTGGGCGCTCGCAGTGCCGCGTAGGCGTCGTGAGGATCGGAGAGGGGCGCGGACATCGCCCCTCAGCTTCGCGGCCTGGCGGAAAAATTGCGAGCGGGATGCGAGCGAGGACACCTCAACCGGCAAGCGTCCGCGCCCACTCGGTTTCGTCGAAACCGACGAGGCCGTAGCCTGGGCCGAGGGCGAAGGGGCGTTTCACGAGATTGGCGTTGGCGGCGAGCAGGGCAAGGGCGCCGGCCTCGGGCATCGCGGCGAGCTTATCGCCGAGACCAAGCGCGCGGTAGTCGCGGCCGGACGTGTTGAACAGCCGGCGCAACGCACCGCCTTGCTGGCGCAGCATGGCGCGCAGCTCAGCGGGGGAGGGCGGTGTCTCGCGGATGGCTTTTTCGGTGAACGCGACGCCGTGCCCCCGCAGCCATTTCACGGCGCGCCGGCAGGTGTCACAGTTCGCGTAAGTGTAGAGGACGAGGGACGCAGAGGGTTTCATGGCTGTGGTCGCAAAAAAGCCACGCGGGTGGCGCGTGGCTTGAGTGGGCCGGGTGAAGGAGGGTGCCTCGCGCTTACTTCTGCGGGTTTTGCGCCTGCATGTCCTCGAGGCGCTTTTGGAGACCGTTCATTTTGGCGACGAGCTCGGTCTCCTTCTTTTTCCGTTCGGTGCTGTTGATGACGCTCATCTGGGTGGCGTCCTTGATGATGTTGGCCGGGAGGCTGAGGAGGCGGGTGATGACGCCCTGATCCTTGAAGGAGCTGAGGTAGAGCGCGGTCATTTCATGCGAGAGGGCGAGCGAGTCCCGGGCGATGGCCTGCGTGCCTTGCAGGTTGTTGTTGAGCTGGGTGTTTTTTGTGAGCTCGGAGGTGAGGACGACACTGAGCTGGTCGGAGATTTTCTGGCTGTAGGCGCTGATGGAGTCGCGGGTGAGGTGCTGGTCCTTGGCCATCTCGGTCAGGATCGGTGAGATTTTCTCGTTCAGGCGGGCGGAAACCTTGTCCACCTGCTCGTTCTGGACGCGTTCGGCCTCCTCGGGCGACTTGGGCTGCGGGTTGAAGGGCTGCACCTTTTTGGCGATGGCTTCGGCCAGGGCGTCCATGCGCTCGGTGTTGAGCTTGGCGACCTCCTCCTGGGTGCGGAACATGTCGGCCTCGCGCTTCTGGATGGCGTCGCCGAGGAGCTTATTGACCGCCTCAATCTGGCGGCGGTTATCGTCAGCGGCCTTCTGGATCTCCTTCGCATGCAGCTCGCTCTGCTCCTTGAGCGCCTTTTCGCGCTTGGCCTCGAGCTCGGGAATGACGGTGCCGTTGACGTAATAGGCGTAGCCGCCGACCAGCCCTCCGATGAGGAGGACAGTGACGATGACCGCCGGGATTTGTTCCTTGAATTTAGACATGGTGATGCGTGTTAGCGCCGGGAAGTTGGAGGAAACACGCAGCAAAAGCAATGCCACTGTGGATGCCCGGTTTTGCGGTTGTTTTCATCGCCGGGCGGCGCAGGGTGGGCGGACATGAGCCTCAACCGCACCGAGCAGACTGTCCATGACCATATCGTGCGCCGGCCCGAAGAGCGGCGGCACTGGCAGGAAAAGGTTGCGCAGCTCGCGGCGCGCGCTGCGGACGATCACGCTGCGGCGGACACCGTGGCGGCGGAGCTGGTGGCGTATTGCCGCGAGCGGGCGTGCGTGGTGGCGGAGTTTCGCGAGCTGGCCGGGCCGGGCGGGCCGAACCGGCTTTTGTTGCGCAACTTGGCAGAGCTGCTGCTGCGCCTATGGACCGTGCCCCGGCCCAAGCGGCGGGCCGACATTGAGGCCGACAGTCCGGCACGGGGAGTAGGTGGGAGGTAACGCGGGCCTGATCTGCGCGTAAGGCGGGAAAATTTCCCTCTGCACCCAATTTGCATTGGACAGGGCGGAAATTACTCCCAAGCTGTCACCAGCTTCTCCACACACCACCGATGGAAATTTCCGGCGGGGCCGTTGCCTCCAAGCCAAAGCTCAAGGTATCTGCGAAGGTCAAAACCTACGTATTGGACACCAACGTCCTCCTGCACGACCCGACGAGCATCTTCAAGTTCGCCGACAACAACCTCATCATCCCTGTCGAGGTGCTTGAGGAACTCGATGCCATCAAGGGCGAGCAGTCCACCGAGCGCGGGCGTAACGCCCGCTGGGTTCACCGCATCCTGTCCGAACTGCTGCCGGATTCGCGCGCCATGCTCGAGGGGGTGCGGCTCGACAATGGCGGCACGCTCTCCGTCATCATCAACCCGCTCCTCGCCGACCCCGCACTTGCCGGCTCTCCCGTGCTGCACCGGCTGCGCGCCGTGCTGCCCGATCTGGCGAAAAAGGACAACCGCATCATTGCCGCCGCCCTCTACGTCAAGTCCGCCTACTCGCCGCCGACCATCCTTGTCACGAAGGACGTGAACGTCGCCCTCAAGGCTCGCGCTGTCGGTCTCGAGGCGCAGGACTACCTCAACGACAAGGTGCCCGCCGAGGACGAGGAGGCCGCCTACCGCGAGATTTCGCTCACGGTGTATGAGCTACAGCGTTTCTGCTCCGAGGGCGAGTTCGACCTCGGCCAGGAGGTGGCCAATGGACTCGCGCTCAACGATTACGTCCTCCTCCGCTCCGACGAGGGCAAGACCATGCCGGCGCGTTTTTACGGCGACGGCCTCGTGCGGCGCTTGCGCCTGCCGGATTTCGTCAAGGCTCCCGGCGGCATCCCCGTCCGTGCGCGTAACCTTGAGCAGCAGTTCCTCATGGACGCGCTGCTCGACGACAGCATCGCGCTGGTCACCTGTCAGGGCAAGGCCGGCACGGGCAAGACCCTGCTCTCCATCGCCTGTGCTCTTCACCAGCTCCAGGACGACCACGCGCGTTACGACGGCGTGTCCATCTCCCGCCCTGTCATCGCGCTGGGAAAGGACATTGGTTTCCTCCCTGGCACGCTCGACGAAAAGATGAAGCCATGGCTCCAGCCCTATTTCGACGCGCTCGAGGTGCTGATCCCGTCCAAGCCGCCCAAGGACCCGCAGTTTGCCGCGAAGAAGGTTTCCAAAAAAGGCCGCCACGAAAATTCCGCCGCCTCAGCCCCCGCGTATCCGCCGACCACCTACGCCGGCGGCGGCAATAGCGCAGCCGCGCCGCTCAAGCCCTACGAGCGTCTCATTCGCAGCGGCCTCGTTGAGATTGAGGCGCTGGCTTTCATTCGCGGCCGCTCTATCGCGCGGCGCTTCTTCATCCTCGACGAGGCCCAGCAGCTCACGCCGCACGAGGTGAAGACCGTCATCACCCGCATCAGTGAAGGCTCCAAAATCATCCTGCTCGGCGACCCCGCACAAATTGACAACCCGTATGTGGACTCGCGCAGTAACGGCCTTGTCTACGCCCAAAACCGCATGAAGGGCCACGCCCTCTCCGCGCACGTGAAGCTCACCAAAGGCGAGCGCAGCAAGCTCGCCGAGCTTGCTGCGGATTTACTGTGAATCTGGTGCGTTGGCCGGTGTGGATTCGCGATGGTGTGCTTTGCTTTCGCTGAAGTATACTGTGCCGTGCCGGCCTTGACATCGGGAGGGACGGACGGCTTCTTTGCAGGCGTTTCTTACCTCTCCCCCACTACCCATGAAGCCTTCCCCCGCCCCATCCTCCTCCACCCGCCGCCAGTTTGTCGGCCAGCTCGCCGCCGGTGCCGCCGCGCTCGCGCTCGCCCCGGCCGCCGCCCGCGCCGCCGACGCTCCCCCGGCCGCCGCCGCCCCTGCGCCCGGTGCCGCGCCTGGGCGCGGGCGTGGTGGCCGCGGCGGCCCGCCCCCGGCGCCACTCTCGTCGAAAAAGCTCGGCGTCGCCCTGGTCGGCCTCGGCAGCTATGCCAACACGCTCGCGTCCGCCCTAGCGCGCACGCAGCACTGCTCGCTCACCGGCGTCGCCACCCGCGACCCCGAGGGCAAGGGCAAGCAGTGGGCGCAACGGTTCGGCTTTCCCGAGAAAAACATCTACGCCTACGACAAGATCGAGGCGATGAAGGACAACACCGACATTGACATCATCTACGTCGTCACGCCCAACAGCCTCCATGTGCAGGACGTGATCGCCGCCACCAAAACCGGCAAGCACGTCATCACCGAGAAACCCATGGGCGTCTCTGTCGCCGATTGCGACAAGATGATCCAGGCTTGCCGCGAGGCCGGCGTGCAACTCGGCCTCGGCTACCGCAACAATTTCGACCCTGTCTTCCAGGAGATGATGCGGATCTCGCGATGGAAGGAGCTCGGCGCGGTCAAGTCCATGAGCGGCGAGTATTCCGCCGGCGCCCCTGCGAACGGCGCGTGGCGCGGCAATAAGGAGCTCGCGGGCGGGGGGCCGGTGATGGACCTCGGCATCTATGTAATTCACGCCGCCGTCCTCGCCGCCAACGGCGAGACGCCCGTCGCCGTCACGGCCAAGGCGACCAACCGCGAAAACCTGCCCGGCATCGAGGCGATCATGGAGTTCACGCTGGAGTTCGCCAACGGCGCGAAGTGCGAGAGCTACACCAGCTACGCCGGCGCAAGCGGGCAAGGCCGGGGCAGCCGTTTCCGCGTGGACTACGAGAAGGGCTTCGTGAACTTCACGCAGGCCTTCAACTCCGGCCCCCGTGCCGAAACCCACAAGGGGCCGCTGAGCTTCCCCGACATCACCACCGGCAACAACTACGCGCAGGCACGGCAGATGGACGAGTTTGCCCGCAGCGCGCGCGACCGGATGCCGACCAGCGTGCCGGGCGAGATGGGCCGGCAGGATATGCTCATCATCGAGGCCATCTACGCCTCGGCGGCGAACAATGGCGCGCGCACCGGCGTGAAAGCCTGAGCGCGGGTCGCGTTAATTTAATCAAACTCCCCCCGCGACTCCCTTCCATGCCGCCTGCCCTCGCCCCGTCCTCCTCCCGCCGCCAGTTCGTCGGCCAGCTCGCCGCCGGCGCGGCCGCGCTCGCGCTCGCCCCGGCCGCCGCCCGTGCCGCCACCGCCCCGCCGCCACTCCCGTCAAAAAAGCTCGGCATCGCCCTCGTCGGCCTCGGTGGTTACAGCATCGGCCAGCTCGCGCCCGCGCTCCAGCGCACCCAACACTGCCGGCTCACCGGCGCCGCCACGCGCGACCCCGGCAACAAGGGCCGGCAGATGGCGCAGGTGTTCGGCTTCCCCGAGAAAAACGTCTATGCCTACGACAAGATCGCGGCGATGAAGGACAACCCCGACATTGACATCATCTATGTCGTCACGCCCAACAGCCTCCACCGGCAAGATGTGGTCGCCGCCGCCTCGGCCGGCAAGCACGTCATCACCGAGAAGCCGATGGGTGTCTCCGTCGCCGACTGCGACACGATGATCAAGGCCTGCCGCGACGCCGGCGTGCAGCTCGGTTTGGGCTACCGCAATAATTTCGACCCCTACTTTCAGGAGATGATGCGCATTGCCCGCTGGAAGGAGTTCGGCGCGCTCAAGGCGATGAGCGGCGAGTTCTCCGGCAACATCAACGCGCCCGGCGCGTGGCGCACCCAGAAGGCGCTCTCCGGCGGCGGCCCGATCATGGACCTCGGTGTCTATGTCATCCACGCCAGCGTCCTCGCCGCCGGCGGCGAGTCGCCCGTCTCCGTCACGGCCAAGGCCACGGTCAAACGCCCGCAGATCTACGCCGACGTGGAGGAGATCATGGAGTTCACCCTCGAATTCGCCAATGGCGCGAAGTGCGACGGCTTCACCAGCTACGGCGGCTCCAAGCCCGGCGGCGGCGGCGCGAACCGTTTCCGCGCGGACTACGAGCGCGGCTTCTTGAACTTCCCCGAAGCGTTCAACTACAATGGCACAAGCGCCACGACCAGCCGCGGCCCGCTGAGCTTCCCCAACGTGGCGGATTCGTCCGACAACACCTACCAGCAGGCGCGCCAGCTCGACGACTTCGCCCACTGCGTGCGCGACAACGTCCCCACCAGCGTCCCCGGCGAGATGGGCCGGCAGGATATGTGCATCATCGAGGCCATCTACGCCTCGGCGAAAAACAACGGCGCGCGCACGCCTGTGAAAGCCTGACACGGCACCCACGCCGGCGGATGTCTTGCCCTAAGCTTTCCCGCGTGTTCGCCCGCCCCCTGTCGCGTGAAACCGCCGCCTGTGTCCGCCCCTCATGCCGCCGTGCGTGCGCGTGCGCATGCGGGTGCGGTGCTCGTGCTGCGGGGCATCGTCCTCAACGTCTTGCTCGCCGCCGTGAAGTTTGCCGGCGGCATCTGGGGCCATTCGCATGCGCTCATCGCCGATGGCGTCGAGTCGGCCATTGACATCCTCTCTTCGCTGCTCGTCTGGGCTGGTTTCCGCGTGGCGGCCGAGCCGCCCGATGCCGACCACCCGTATGGCCACGGCAAGGCCGAGCCGCTCGCGGCGTTGGCCGTGGCGCTGTTCGTGTTCGCGGCGGCGGGCTGGATCGGCGTGCGTTCGGTGCATTTTATCCTCACACCGCACGTGGTGCCGCACTGGTTCACGTTGCCGCTGCTCGCCGGCGTGGTCGCGCTCAAGCTCTGGTTTGCGCGCCGGATGAACGCCGCCGGCACGGCGCTCGGCAGCACCGGCTTGAGCGTCGAGGCCTGGCACCACTGGTCGGATGCGCTCACTTCGGCCGTTGCCTTTGCCGGGATCGCCGTCGCGGTCGCCGGAGGCAAAGGCTGGGAAGCGGCGGACGACTGGGCGGCGCTCGTCGCGTCCGTCGTCATCGCGTTCAATGGGGTGGGAATGTTCCGGCGCGCGATGGGAGACGTGATGGACACGGCCGTGTCGGAAAATTTTACCAACGAAGTCCGCGCGCTCGCGCTGGCTGTGCCCGGCGTGCTCGCCCTCGACAAATGCCGCGTGCGCCGCAGCGGCCTCAGCCACCTCGTGGACATCCAAGTGCGTGTGGACGGCGACCTCACCGTCCGCACCGGCCACGACATTGCCCATGCCGTGAAGGACGTCCTCCTCGCTTCCGTCTCGCATGCCATCAGCGATGTGTCCGTCCACATCGAGCCGATGAAGTGAAGCCGGCGTCCCTGCGTGTCCGCCGGGACAGCGTAGGGCAGTGCCTTGGGCAGACAAGGGCTGCCGGGAGCCCGCCTGGCGTCACTCATTCAGCTTTTGCGCGATCTTCCAGCCGACGACCACGCCCACGATGCTGCCCCCGCCGCTCAGAAAAAACGACCTGAGGTCCAGCCACCCCCAGCCGAACACTTCGCCCAGCATCGAGCCTGCAATGCCGCCCACGGTCATGCCGGCAAAGATGCAGAGCTTGGTCATGGGTCCCAGACAAACCTGAAAATCTGCGCTGGCAATCCCGTAAGATTCCCCAAGGCTGGCTCGGCCAGTTCTTTTGTCCGGTTGCATCAATCTCCACCATGAGCCCACGCGATTCCGCCCAGCCCCTCAGCACCAACGCCCATCTCCTCCGGTGGGTGGAGAAAATGGCTGCCCTCACGCAGCCCGCCGCCATCCATTGGGTGGACGGCTCGCCGGAGGAAAACGACGCCCTCTGCGCCAAGCTCGTCGCCGGCGGCACTTTCACCAAGCTCAACGAGAAGCTCTGGCCCGGCTGTTTCCTCTCCCGCAGCGACCCGGGCGACGTCGCCCGCGTCGAGGACCGCACCTTCATCTGCTCCAACTCGCGCGACGGCGCGGGCCCGACCAACAACTGGGTCAACCCCTTCGAGATGCGCCGCACCCTCAAGGAGAAATTCTCCGGCTGCATGGCCGGCCGAACGATGTTCGTGCTGCCGTTCAGTATGGGCCCGGTCGGCTCGCCCATGTCGCAGCTCGGCGTGCAGCTCACCGACTCGCCCTACGTCGTCGTCAACACCCGCATCATGGCCCGCATCGGCCTGCCCGTGCTGCGCGAGATTGAGAAAAACGAGAAACGCGTCGTGCCCTGCATGCACTCCGTCGGCGCGCCGCTCGCTCCCGGCGCGAAGGACGTGCCGTGGCCCTGCAACAAGGACAAATACATCGTCCATTTTCCTGAGACGCGCGAAATCTGGAGCTACGGTTCCGGCTACGGTGGCAACGCCCTGCTCGGCAAAAAATGCTTCGCCCTCCGCATCGCCAGTGCCATGGCGCGTGACGAGGGTTGGATGGCCGAGCACATGCTCATCCTCGGCGTCGAGAGCCCCGAGGGCCACAAGCATTACGTCGCCGCCGCCTTCCCCAGCGCCTGCGGCAAGACCAACTTCGCGATGCTCATCCCGCCCCCGCATTTCCAAAAGCAGGGCTGGAAGCTCACCACCGTCGGCGACGACATCGCCTGGCTCAAGCCCGACGCCAACGGTCGCCTCCACGCCATCAACCCCGAGGCCGGCTTCTTCGGTGTTGCTCCCGGCACCGGCCTCAAGACCAACCCCAACGCCATGGCCTCGCTGGCGAAGAACACCATCTTCACCAACTGTGCCCTCACGCCCGAGCGCGGCGTCTGGTGGGAAGGGATGACCGACGAGCCCCCTGCCGAGTGTGTGGACTGGCAAGGCAAAAAATGGACGCCCGCCATCGGCAAGGAAACCGGCGCCAAGGCCGCGCACCCCAACGCCCGCTTCACCGCGCCCGCCAAACAATGCCCCACCATGGATCCCGATTGGGAGAGCCCCGAGGGCGTGCCCATCAGCGCCATCATTTTCGGTGGCCGCCGCGCCAGCACCATGCCGCTCGTCTATCAGGCCTTCAACTGGTCGAGCGGCGTTTATATGGGCGCGACGATGGGCAGCGAGATGACCGCCGCCGCCGCCGGCACCATTGGCAAAGTCCGCCGCGACCCCATGGCGATGCTGCCCTTCTGCGGCTATAACATGGGCGACTACTTCCGCCACTGGATCAACATGCAGCGCCACCTCAGCGAGTCGCCCCGCATCTTCCATGTGAACTGGTTCCGCAAGGACAAGGACGGCAAGTTCATGTGGCCCGGCTTCTCGGAAAACATGCGCGTGCTGAAGTGGATCTTCGACCGCGTGCGCGCCGGCGGCCGCGCGAAGGAGACGCCCATCGGCTGGGTGCCGCGTCACAGAGACATTGACTGGACGGGCATGGATTTCACCGAGGAGAAATTCGAGGAGCTACAAGGCTTCGACCGCGCCGGCTGGCGCGCCGAGATCCTCGGCCACGAGGAGCTGTTCATTGACCTCCACACCCACCTGCCGAAAGAGCTGATCTACGAACGCGAGCTGCTCATCTGCCGGCTGTGATAGACTTTTGACCGCCATGGCCAGATTCATCCAGTAGTCCTCCTCTGCTTGAATAAGTTTTTCGCGCGTGCGTTCATCCGCACTGCTCATGGCCGCTACAAATTTTCGAACGCGGGCTTCATTGACCCACTCAGGGTAAAGCTCCTCCTCAGGGGCAAAGCGATAAATCGCTGGCGCATTGCCTCAGGCTAAAATATCGAATATGCCCAAAATGTGATCCTCGGAAAGGAATAATATCTGATCATCTCGTTGACGGATACATTGTGAACTCGGCACCATTTCGCCAGCGGGCTTTCCTGCCTAGCATGGGTGGCTAAGAGTCCAAGCCACCGGGTTCTTTGTGTCGTCGTTCCTGTCACCTCGGATATGCCAAGGCTCGTCAAACGGTAGGGCACAAAGATAAAAACGCCTAGCAAAAGAGCGACAAGGGCGGTTAATGTTTTCAACGGTCGTTCAGTTGGTGTTGAGGATTCCGAGGATGTGCCCTCAGTCCCTCGAAAGTTCCTCGCTGCGAGCGGTGGCGGCCTGGACGGTGGCTTTGATCAGGGCGCGGAAATCGCCGGCGGCGAGGCGTTGCAGGCCGGCGTAGGTTGTGCCGTTGGGCGAGGTGACTTGGTCACGCAGGGTCTCGGGTTCGGTGCCGGTGCGGGCCATGAGGCGCGCGGAACCGAGGATGGTCTCCAGCGTAAGCTTCCAAGCGGTGTCGCGAGTTAGGCCGGCGGCGATGCCGGCCTCGCGCAAGGCGGCGGCGAACTCGAAGACATAGGCCGGGCCGCTGCCGCTCAGGCCGGTGACGGCGTCGAGCCGCGGCTCGGCGACCTCGACGATGGCACCCAGCGCGCCGAGGAGACTGTTGACCAGCGCGAGATCTGCTGGCGCGAGCGGGTGGAGCGGACTCCACGCGGTGATGCCCGCGCCGATCTGGCCGGGCGTGTTGGGCATGGCGCGGACGAGGTTGCGGGCACGGGGGAAAACCTGCGCGAGGCGGGCGAGGCGCTTGCCGGCGAGGATGGAGAGGACGAGCTTGCCGGCGGTCAGCTCGGCGAGGTGCGGGTCGAGCGCGGCGAGCTGCTGGGGCTTGCAGGCGAGCACGAGCGTGTCGGCGCGGGCGAACAGGGTGGCGAGGTCGGGCGCGGCGGTGATGCCAGTGCGGGTGGCGAGCGCGGCGGCGGTGCCGTCGCCGCCGTCGGTGCAGGTGAGGTCAGCTGGCGCGCAGGCTGTTTGGGCGAGGAGGCCGTCAACGATGGCGGAGGCCATGCGGCCGGAGCCGAGAAAGGCGATGTTGGGCATGGAAACTTCAGGCGAAAGGCGAGCGTGAGTCGTTGTCGCGCGTGCGTTTCTTTTCGAGCGGGTGGACCAGAACGAAGGCGGTGCCGCCGCCTGCGCGGTCGGCGACGGTGACGTCGCCGCCGAGGTTGCGGAGGGCGTGGCGGGCGACGGTGAGCCCCATGCCCACGCCGACGGTGCGCTTGGTGCTGATAAAGGGTTCGAAAATCTGGTGGCGTACCTCGGGGTCAATCCCGCGTCCGGCATCCGCGATGGTGATGCGGAGGGAGCGGCCGGTGGGGGTGTCGTCGAGCAGCTCGGCGCGGAGCCAGATGCGGCGGTTGTCGAGGGGCTGGTCGCCATAGGCCTCCCACGCATTGGTGAGAATTTTTCCGATGGCATCCTCAAACAGTTCGACGTGCGTTTCGATGGCGAGGTCGCCGAAAGGGTTTTCAATCTCGATCAGCGGACGGAGCCCGGACTCGTGGCGGAAGCGGGCGATGGCGCCATGGAGCAGGTCGCCGAGCAGGCACCGGGAGCGGTGCAGGCGGCTGTTGATGGCGAGAAAGCTGAGCTGACGCACAATGCCCACGATGCGCTGCACGGCGTCCGTGGCGCTCGCGGCGTTGCGTCGCACCTGCTCGGGCTTATCGGCGGCGTTCTTGACGAGCTCCAAGTAGCCCAGGACCACCCCGAGAAGATTGTTCAGGTTGTGGGCGATCCCCTGCGTGACGGCCCCGATGGTGGCGGTGCGCCGGGACTCCTCGAGGCGGCGCGTCAGGTCGAGGAGCTGGCGGTTGATGGCGACAAAGCGGAGCTGGGTCTGCACACGCGCCAGCGTCTCATCGAGATCAATGGGTTTGGTGATGTAGTCCACCGCGCCGACGCCGAGACCCTCAAGCTTGCCCTCCTTGGAGGCGCGCGCAGTGATAAAGATGACGGGGATGGCCCGCGTTTCCTCATTTTCCTGCAGGCGCTGGCAGACCTCGATGCCGTCAATGTCGGGCATCATCACGTCAAGCAGGATGAGATCGGGTTTCTCGCGGGCGACAAGGGCCGGCACCTCGGCGCCATGGTAGGCGCTGATGATCCGCATGCCCTCCCGCTCCAACTTGCGGCGGAGGAGCTGCACGTTGACTGGCTGATCATCAACGATAAGGATTTTCGGGGCGGTCATGGAAGGACAGACAACGGGAGAGCCGGACGGGAGGCAAGCGCGAGACGCGACGGAATCAGCGTGCCGGATCCGGGATTTCGCGGACCGCGCCGTCCAGGAAGGTGACGACTTCTGCAAGGGTCCGGAAGGATGGCTGCACCGGGGCTTCCTGGCGGACCAAAATGGCCTTCCAGCCCACCTGTTTCGCCCCCTCAAAATCGGCGTGCAAGGAATCACCGATCATCCATAAATCGAGACCTCTGAACAACGGGGGGTGCCAGCCAAGAAGGAGCATGAAGGGCGGGGTTTTGTTGGTCTAACCAAGCGGAAGCTGGCGCGGGCTTGGAGGGTTGAGGCTTGGGGGGGGTCGCAATGCGCGAGTTTTCTGAATGCGGGGTCAGGCTGCGGCCACGGTGACCCACCGGCGGAGGTTCCAAGCGAGGCATTTGAGC
>CANJLB010000051.1 GCA_947475065.1 Opitutia bacterium
CCCGGTCGTTGCAGCCAAGCCCTTCCGAGCCTGACGTGCAAGTCCGCCAAAGGCGGCTTCCTCCGACGAGCTTGATCGCCCATTCTCGGAAGCCGCCTTTGGCTCTGCCCTCATCCGGGTTTAACATCGGGTTGAACATACAAGAGCACAGAGGAGCCAAACCGAGGCCACAGAGGGACGTACTACAGACTTACAACCATGGAGAGACGCCGATGAAGCGCCGCGTGGCCTGCCATGCCGACGCAGAAGGTTGGACTTGGTGCGACTGGGTAAAACCAGCATTCCGAATCCTACGGCACCTAAAAATCATGCAGTTTTGCAAATTTATGGCAAAAACTGGCTAGACGGCACCCCAACTTGAATTTATTTGGTTTGATTTGGTTTGATTCACCTTGATTTGCCGAATCCGCCCTGCGCCAATTTGACCCGTCTGCATAGAACCTTCCGCAGAATACCAGGCTGATACCAACAGGACGGCAACTCGTCCCGCTGACCTGCTTTCAGCCTGCGAAGGGAAAGGGAAAAATCAAGCTGAAAACTCCTGTCGCCAAAAGGAACTGCACACAGATGAGGAGACAGGAGACAGAGGGTCGGTGGGCCGGGCCGCGGGGTCCTCAGCCCGCCACATTCAGCGCCGCGCCTACGATGCCGGCCGTATTGCCCATCAGGGCGGGTACAATTTTGGCCCGGGTTTTCAGGAACGGAAAAAACTTCTCGTGCTTGGCGCTCACCCCGCCGCCGATGATGATCAGCTCCGGCCAGAGCACGGTTTCAAGCACCTTAAGATAGCTGTTGAGCCGCACGCTCCACTCCGCCCATGTCAGAGCCTTGCGCTTCCGCGCCGACGCCGCGACGTACTTCTCAAATGAGCGGCCCTTGTAGGGCAGGTGGCCGAGTTCACTGTTCGGCCAGAGCACGCCGTTGCAAAACAAGGCCGAGCCCACCCCGGTGCCGAGCGTGAGCAGCAGCACCGTGCCCTTGGCTTTGCGCCCCGCGCCGAAACGCATCTCGGCCAATCCGGCGGCGTCCGCGTCGTTGACGATGCCGACGCGGCAACCCGTCGTCTCGCGGAACAATTTGGCCGCGTCGCAACTAACGAACCCGGAGTGCAGATTGGCCGCTGTGCACAGGGTCACCCCTTGCACCACGCCGGGAAAGCCAATCCCGATGGGGCCGCGCCATTGGAAATGCGACGCAATCTCCGCGACGGTGCGCGCCATCGCCCGCGGGGTAAGCTGAACGGGCGTTTCAATGCGGAAACGCTCCGCGAGCAGCCGGCCCGTGGAAATGTCCACGGGCGCGCCTTTGACCGCCGAGCCACCAATATCAATGCCAAGGGTATTCATGGATGGGCAGAGAAATCAGGAACATCGCAAAACACACGAAAAAAATTGCCCGCCGGGCAGAATTTAATCTCGCGGTAAAATTCATCGAAAGGGCCAGCCGACCCCGCCCCGTAGGCGTAGTCCCATGACTGCGCACGCCAGGGGGGAGGGGGCAATCTATCAAGGGTCAGCCGCAGCGCCGCTCCCCGGCAGCGGCGGCGGCGCGGCGGCGGGCAGGTCGAGGTAGCGGCGCTCCAGCGACTGGCCGCGCGTGACGGACGAGATGCGCGCGCCGCCGGCGAGCAGGGCGTGGAGCGCCGCGCCGATCACGTCCTCGGTGGCACGGCCGGCCTGTTCTTGAAAACGCAGGGTGAGCGTGCGCGCAGCCTCGTCCCATTCGGTCCGGTCTCCGGGCAGCGCAGCGCGCACTTCCGCCAAGGGCACCGGCCCCTCGGCGAGCCCGATTCTCACCTCCCCGTCGCGCCCCGTCACGGCGGAGATGGGCCCCGCCATGACGACCCGCCCCCGGTCAATCAGCGCGACATGGTCGCACACGGTCTCGATCTCGTGGAGGTTGTGCGAGCTGATGACGATGGTGCGCGTGCCGCGCTGCGCGGCGACGAACTCCCGGATGCTGTGCGCCTGGCGCGGATCGAGGCCGTTGGTCGGCTCGTCCAGCAGCACCAGCTCGGGGTCGCCGAGGAACGCCTGACCGATGCCGACGCGCCGCAGCATCCCGTGCGAGAGCGTGCGAATGCGGTCGCGCGCCCGCTCGGTGAGATCAACCAGCTTCAAAATCCGCTCCACCTCGCCGCGAATCTCGCGCGGCCCCACGCCTTGCAGCCGGCCGAGGTAGGTCAGCTGGTCCACGACCGTCATATCGCGCCCGAGGGCGGAGTCCTGCGGCAGCGCGGTCACGCGGCCCCGGTGCCGCGCCGGGTCAAACGCGCCCCCACCCAGCAGGTCCACCTCGCCCCGGTCGGCGCGCAGCCAGCCGCAGGCAATGGAAAACGTCGTCGTTTTGCCCGCACCGTTCGGGCCGACGAGACCAAACACCGACCCGCGCGGCACCACGAGGTCGAGCCCGTCGAGGGCGCGGATGCGGCCATAGCTCTTGCCCACGGCGCGCAGGCACAGCGCGGCGTCGTCAGTCGTGAGCGCTTCGGCGGCAACCCCGCTCACAGATCCCTCCTCCGATAGAAAAGGAGCCCCAAGCAGAGGTAGCCAATCGTCAGTCCCGCCAGCACCAGCACCTGGGGTCCGACCACACTCCACGTCGGCCGCCAGAGGTCGTCCTGATGCGCGTAGGGGGTGAGAAAATCGAGCACACGGAACCACGACTCAAGCGGGCTGCCCGTGTAAAGGCCGGCCGCGTGGTGCGCCAGCCACAGCGCAAACAGCCCCAGCAGCGCAAAAACGCGCGCCGACATCACCGACGCCGAGTTCATCGAACAAAAAGCCGCCACGCCGAGAAACGGCAGGGAATACGCCAACACGCGCGGCCAGAACACCAGCAGCGACTCCAGCCCCGTCCCCCATGTGAAATCGCTCAGCTTCCAGGCGGCGATGCCGAGGCAGACCGCGCCCGCCAGCAGCGTCACCAGCGCCAGCAGGGCCCCCTGCCCGAGCGCCTTGCCCAACGCAAACTCCGCCCGCCCCGTCCGCATCGCCACGAAGCGCACGCCGCGTGACTGGTGCTCCTGCGCGACCGTTTCCGCCGATGTCAGCATGATGAGCAAGGGCACGAAAAAAAACGACGTCAGCACGTAGTAGAGCACAATGGGCGGCTGTTTCTCGAGTGACTCGCGGGTCTCCGCATCGGCAAATTGGCTGAAGATCAGCGCATTGAAGATTGAGCCGCGCGCGGTCAGGATGCCCTGCGACGGCTTGTCCGATGGCGAAGGCGCAAACACCGGTCCGCCCCGCCGCACCCCCGGCGGGCGACCCGGCCCGGGCGCATCCGGGCGCGTCCGCGCATTGGCGAGAAAGGCGGCCGGATTTTTTGCCGCATCCTGCACCGTCTGCAGCACGCTCACAAACAGATAGGCGAGAAACGACGCCGCGAGCAGGTAGAGCAGGATCACGCCGAGCGCGCGGCGGCTGCGCAGCATTTCACGCAGCTCAAAGCCGGCCACGAGACCGATGTCGCGAGCAGGAGTGGGTCCGAACATGGGATGGGAGGGAAACGACGCGGCACGAGAAACCGCACCACGCCGATGCGCACTAAGACGAAAGGGAAACGCCGGAAAGGCAACAGTTCAGTTGGTAGTGGCTCAGGTTGCCGTTTGCCGCCGTAGGCAGGGCTTTAGGCCCGACGTGTCGGGGATAAACCCCGACCTACAATTTTTCGACTGAATCACTACCGTTCAGTTGGCCGGAGGGCCGAAACCGCCTCCGCCGCCGAATTGCTGCTGCAGCTCCTGGTCGCGGGCTTGGATTTGTTGGAAATTGGCGGCACCGACGGTGGCTTGGATCTGCCTGTCCACCCCGGCCTGCGCCGCCTGAACCTGCTGCTGTATGGCCTGGGGGTCGAAGTTGCCGGGGCCGCCGTTTTGGAAGGCGGTGCGCATGACGTCGCCGATCGCCTGCATCCGCTGGCCCATGAGGTCGGTGACCTTGGCCTGCTGCTCCGCCGTGAGATTCATCTGCGCGAAAATGTCACCATACATCTGGTCGGTCATCTGCTGCGCCATCTGCTGCTGATCGATATTGCCGAATTGCGGGCCCTGGGGCGCGGTGGGCTGCTCCTCCACGGGCGGTGGCTCGGGCTGCGGCGGGGCGGCGGGCGGAGCGACAGGCGCGGGGAGCGCGGCGACCTTGGGCGCGACCGGCTCGGCCGGCTTGGGCCAGAGGATGTAGCCACCGGCGACGGCGGCGAGAAGGAGAAACGCGACCGTGAGGCCGGCGTTGGATTTGGCGGCGGGTTTGGGTCTGGATTTGCTGGGTGTCATGGTGAAAAAATTGGCGGTGACTCTTACTTCTTCGGCGACGGTGGGCCATCCTGCGCGATACGGCGGATCATCTCCTCCTGCTCCTGGGTGAGCTTGAGGAATTTTTCCCGTTGTCCGGGGGTGAGCAGCGGCAGGATGCGAGCGTTCGTCGCGTTCGCCGCCGACAGCATCTGACCGGTGACGGTCTTGATGAAGTCATCGGTGGCCGCTGTGACGATGGGGGTGATCTGCTTCGTCTGCTCCGGCGTGAGATCGATCCGCTTGCGCAGACCCTCCACCCAGAGCGCCGCCGGCCCGCCGTCGCCGGGACGGCCGAAGGGGAAACGCGACGTGACCAGCTTCAGGGTGACGAGGCCCCCGCTCAGGCCGCCGGCCATAAAAATGGCCAAAAGATAGAGCCCTAGCTTCCACTTTTTCATGGTGTCCAGGGAAGATTGAGGGCGTAGCCGGCCAGACCGGCCAGGCCGACCGGGTTTGCGACCGCGGCGGAGCTGGCGGCCAGCACCGACCAGACCGCGCAGCCGGCACACACCCCGAGGGCGGTGACGGTCGCACGGCGGAACAGCACGAAGATGTCGGCGCCCTCGTCGGCTGCGGTGTCACGCTGGCGCCACGCGCGCAGCACGGCGGCCTCGAGGGCGGCGGAAGGCTCGCCGGCGGGAAGCGGGGCCGCGCGCGATGCGGCGCCCAAAAGTTTCTCCAGCTGTTGGCGGGTTTGATTCATGGGCGTTCCTCCTGGCCCAGGCCTCGCAGGATTTTTTCCATCTTCCGGCGCGCACGCATCAGCCGCACGCGGATGGTCACCCCGCGCCAGCCCGTCTGCCCGCTGATCTCGCCGATGGAACGCTGCTCCAGGTAAAATAGCGTGACGACCAGCCGGTCAGCCGGCGGCAGGGCGACGAGCAGCAACGCGACGGTCTCGCGGGCGGCCAGCGCGTGGGAGGGCGCGAGGCCATCGTCCGCCGTGGCGAGCTGCTCCAGCCTCCCGGTCTGCTCCCTGCTCAGATCGGCCCAGCGCCACTCGGGCCGGGCGCGCTCCGCCTGAATCTGGCTGAGACAGGTGTTGATGGTGATGCGCGAGACCCAATGCTCGATCGGCACCTGGCCGGCGTATTGGTCGAGCCGGGTGAAGACCTTGATGAGCGCCATCTGCACGAGATCTTCCGGGCTGCTGCGCCACGGCAGGTGCGCCCGGACGAGCTTCACCACCAGGGGATGCAACCGCGCAAACAGCATCCGGGCGGCGGCCTCGTCGCCGTCCCGGACGCGCGCCACCCATCCGGCCGTGTCGGCCGTGTCGGAGTCGGGAGTTTCGCTCACCGGCAGGAGTGCGAAAATGTTGAGTGCGATGTCCACACGGGCAAATGACACGGCGGATGGGGAAAAGGTTACCATGAATTCTCGATACTCTATGAGGGCTGGCCCGGCGGCTGGCAATGCTCCTCCACCGGCCGGACCGCAGCAGGGCCCGGCTGGGGGGCGCGCAAAACGCAGTTGAGCCACGCGGGCACCCTGCCCATTGTCGCCGCCATGCCTGCCCGCGCCTGGTTTC
The DNA here is from genome assembly GCA_947475065.1 of Opitutia bacterium. Taxonomy (GTDB): domain Bacteria; phylum Verrucomicrobiota; class Verrucomicrobiia; order Opitutales; family Opitutaceae; genus CAIYUN01. Next base: position 5,829 of record CANJLB010000051.1, read on the forward strand.
CCACCCTTATCTACTGCGAGCCGCTCCAGCCGGCCGGACTCGCCCGCCTCAACGCCGGGCTCGCCGCCGAGTGTGCGCAGCTCCGCGACTTCGACGCCGCCGGCCGGCGCTGGTCCGCAAAAAACTACCCCGGCGGCTACACCAGCTACGCCTCGCTCAACGAGCTGCACAGGTTTTCCAGCTCGTTTGCCGCGCTGGAGCACAAGCTCATGCGCCACGCCCGCGCCTTCGCGCGCGCCTTGGATTTCGACCTGCGCGGCCGCGCGCTAAGCCTGACGGATTGCTGGGCCAACATCATGCCGCCCACGGCCGCGCACTCGTTGCACCTGCATCCGCTCTCGGTCATCAGCGGCACCTACTACGTCGTCACCCCGCCCGGCTGCCCCGGCCTCAAGTTCGAGGACCCGCGCCTGAGCAAGTTCATGGCCGCCCCGCCCCGCCGCGCCGACGCCCGACGCACCAACCGCACCCACGTCATCTACCCCGCCGCCGCGGGCAATGTGATCCTCTTCGAAAGCTGGCTGCGCCACGAGGTCGCCTCCAACCGCACCGACGCTGAGCGCATCAGCATCAGCTTCAACCTTGCGTGGGCGTAAGCCGGCACGTCGCGCTCACCGCGCCCGTGCAAATAGGATCCCGCCGAACATCAGCATCACGGCGTTGGGCAGCAGGGCCGCCCACAACGGCGGCACCAGCCCGCTCCCGCCGGCGGCGGTGGCCGTTTTCACCAGCAGGTAATACACCGCAAACAGCCCGATGGACTTCGTCATGCCCACCGCCGGGTTGACGCGCACGCCCGACACGGCAAACGGCACGGCCAGCAGGATCACGATGAACGGCACCAGCGCATCGGCCAGCAGCGCGTAGTAGCGCACGGTGTAGGCCGCGACCTTGGGGTTGTCCTCGGCCGCAAGGTAGGTCATCAGCCGCTCAAGCTCGCGGAAGGACAGGTCGGACGGATTCAGATCAAAGGCCGCCATCAGCGCCGGATCCTCGCGGTAATACGGCTTCGCCCGGTCGGAAAACTGCTCGGTGCCCAACGTCACGCCCGTTTCCGGGTCGAACCGGAGTTCCCGCACGTCGTAAAATACCCAGCCCCGGCCGCCGGGGCCGGGCCGCGCCTCATGCGCCATCAGCCGCGTGGTCTCACGCCGCCGCGAGTCGAGTTCGGACACCGTCACGCCGAGACCGCGCCGCGTGATGGGGTTAAAGCGGTTAAAAAACCACATCCGCCCCGCGCTCCGGTTGTCAAACGCGGTGTTGTCACGCCAGCCGGCCGACTCCGCCCGGGGACCGGTGCCAGCCTGCGGACGAAGCTCCAGCCGCTGCTTGATCGCCCGCGCCTCCTCGACCGACCACGGGACGACGCTGGCGTTGAGCCAGCCGACCAGCAGGCACAGCAGCGCACCCGCCAGCCAGAGCGACTGGGTGATCTGCAGCAGCCCCAGCCCGGCGGCGCGCTGCGCGATGATCTCGCCGTTGCGATGGAGCTGGCCCAACGTGTAAAGCAGCGACAGCAACAGTGCGAGCGGCAGCACGAGCGCGAGGTATCCGGGCAGCTTGACCGCGAAATACACCCCCACGTCGGCCACGCTGGCGTCCAGCCCGAGCAGGTCGGACAGGTCGTCGTAGGCCGCCTGCAACAGCAGCAGGCCGAGCGTGGCAACCAGCAGCAGGCCGAAGATTTTCAGCCATTCGCGCAGGAGGTAGCGGTCGAGGAGGTTCACCGCCCGCGAGGAAAGGCCGGCACGAGGCGAAGCTCAAACTGCAAATTGCAAATTCAGGTGTAAGCAGGAAGCCAAGAAGTCAGGAATCTGACTCCTGGTTTCCGGGTTTCCTGCTTCAAATTCCGGATCTCCGTTCTTCCCGCACAGTTTGGTTGAAACCCGACTCCGCCTCCGCTTAGCTTGCCCCACCATGAATCTTCCCCGCCTTCCCGTCCTGTTGTCCGTCGTGGCTCTGCTCCTGGCGCCCGGTGCTTTCACCGCCGCCTGCGCGCAAGACCCCATCAAGGTCGGCGAGGTCGCCTCGCTTACCGGCAAGGAGGCCGATTTCGGCCGGTTTTCACATCGGGGCACGCTCCTCGCCATCGAGCACCTCAATGCCGCCGGCGGCGTGCTCGGCAAAAAATTTGAGCTGCTCACCGAGGACAACCAGTCCAAGGCCGGAGAGTCTGCCACCGCCGCGCGCAAGCTCGTCTCCCGCGACAAGGTCGTCGCCTTGCTCGGCGAGGTCGCCTCCAGCCGCTCCCTGGAGATCGCCCCGATCGCGCAGACCGCGAAAATCCCGATGGTCTCCCCCGCCTCGACCAATCCCAAGGTCACCGAGACAGGCAATTACATTTTCCGCGTGTGCTTCATTGACCCGTTTCAGGGCACGGTCATGGCGAAGTTTGCCCTCCAGCGCGGCTGGAAAAAGGTCGCCACTCTCACCTCCGTCTCGTCCGCCTACAGCGTCGGCCTCGGCAAGTTTTTCAAGGAGACCTATCTCGCCGGCGGCGGTGTGATCCCCGCCGAGCAGAAATACGCCGAGAGCGACAAGGATTTTCACGCCCAGCTCACCGCCATCAAGGCCACGGGGGCCGACGCCATCTTTGTGCCCGGATACTACACCGAGGCCGCGCTCATCAGCAAACAGGCGCGCGAACTCGGCCTGACGGTGCCGCTCTTCGGTGGCGACGGCTGGGAGGGCGAACCGCTGCTGGAAATCGGTGGCACGGCGGTCGAGGGCATCTTTTTTTCGACCCACTACTCGTCCGAAGACACCGCGCCGGCCGTGCAAAATTTTGTGAAGGCCTACAAGGCCCGCTGGGGCGGTGAAACGCCCAACGCCATGGCCGCGCTCGGCTACGACTCCGCGATGGTGCTGGCCGATGCCATGAAACGCGCCGGCACGACCGACGGCACCAAGCTCCGCGACGCCCTCGCGGCGACGAAGGACTATCTTGGCGTGACCGGCAAAACCAGCATTGATGCCCAGCGCAACGCGACCAAGGCCGCCGCGATCTTCACGGTGAAAAACGGCAAGTTCGCCTTTGTCGAGTCCATCGCGCCGTGATCTGAATCAGGCTCAAATCCCCCAATTTATGTCACTCTTACATTCCGGCATGAATCACTGGCAGCGGCAGGATCTGAGCGATCGAATCCACAAACATGGTCGCTACGCGCCCACGCCAAAGGCAGTGGCTTTCACGCCGCTGCCGTCAGTGATCAATCCCAAGCTTAAGGTTAAAAGAAAAGCTAACCAATCGAAGCCAAAGCAGGAAAAATAGCGGGTGGGCAGAGTGGCAGGAGTTTGGTCGGTGGTATAGTTTGGTCGGTGGTAGGTTGCGCGCTCGCCGCGCAACTCAGGCGACAGAAGGCAAACGTGGCGTGGCGAGCACACCACCTACCCCGGAAAATTCAAACTGTGCCACCACCAGAGTTTGACGTTGGTTACCCTACATCGGAAACCCAGACGTCCAGCCCCATTCTTTGGTTTTGTCCCACCGAAGATTGAGCCTTTCAACACCCGGCTTTCCCCTTTTCACTGCCCGTCGTGACGGAATTTCTCCAGCAGCTCGTCAACGGCCTCTCTCTCGGTGCGATCTACGCGCTCATTGCGCTTGGCTACACCATGGTCTATGGCGTGTTGCGGTTCATCAACTTCGCGCACTCGGAGGTTTTCATGGTCGGCGCGATGATCGGGCTGGGCCTCGGCCGGCATCTACCCGAGGGCACGCTGTGGGGCGGCCTCGTCGTGCTCACCGCCGCAATGGCGGGCAGTGCGCTGCTCGGCGTGACCATCGAGCGGCTCGTCTATCGCCCGCTGCGTGGCACCGCCACGCTCAATGTGCTCATCACCGCCATCGGCGTCTCGCTGCTGCTCCAGTCGGTGTTCCAGCATCCGCAGGTTTTCGGGGCGACCCCGCAGCTGTTTCCCGCCGTGTTTCCGGTAAAAAAAATAGGGTTTGGCGACCTCGTCATCTCCAGCAATCAGCTCGTGGTCATCACGGTGGCGGCGCTGCTCATCGTGGTGTTGCAGCTCGTGGTGTTTCGCACGCGGATGGGCACGGCCATGCGCGCCGTCGCGCTCAACCCACAGGCCGCCCAACTGGTCGGCGTGAACCTCAACGCCGTCATCTCGTTCACCTTCGCCCTCGGCTCGGCGCTGGCGGGCGCGGGCGGCGTGCTCTATGCGCTCAACTACCCGTCGGTGGAGCCGCTCATGGGCGTGATGCCGGGCCTGAAGGCGTTTGTCGCGGCGGTGCTCGGCGGCATCGGCAGCATCCCCGGCGCGGCGCTCGGCGGGCTGATCCTCGGCACGGTCGAGACGCTGGTCGGCGGCAGTGCGGCGCTCTCGACCTACAAGGATGCCATCGCGTTCGCGGTGCTCATCCTCATCCTGCTCTGCCGCCCCACCGGCCTGCTCGGCCGGTCCACGGCGGAAAAAGTCTGATTTTAACTACGGATTTCACCGATGAACACGGATGACCGGAACTGCGTCACAGAGGCCACAAAGCAATGCCTCCGTGCCCTCGGCTTGGTCTCTCAGTGCTCTTGTATGTTCAACCCGATGTTAAACCCGGATGAGGGCAGAGCCAAAGGCGGCTTCCGAGAATGGGCGATCAAGCTCGTCGGAGGAAGCCGCCTTTGGCGGACTTGCACGTCAGGCTCGGAAGGGCTTGGCTGCAACGACCGGG
>CANJLB010000052.1 GCA_947475065.1 Opitutia bacterium
CCGGACGGAACCCGGCGCAGCTCCCGTCTCCACTCACCGCGGCCCCCTCCACCATGCTGCTTTTCGTCCTCAAACCTCTGCTCGCCTCGCGCAAAAAAACTTTCCGCACGCTGGTCTCGGCAGCAGCGGTGTGTTTTTCAGAGGATCCGTAAGTCAAGGTAAGTCAAGGTAAGTCAAGGTAAGTCAAGGCGGCGTCCGGGTGTAATTTGCCATTATTTTGCAAAACAGCCTGGTTTTTGGGGTTTGGAAAGGATTGCTCTACCCGGCGACACGGTCGCACCCAGTCGCACCTAGCCCAGCCTGATTTATCCGTGTTCATTCGTGCTACCGAGCGCAGTGACAGCCTGACAATCCGTGGTAAAAAATCATGGATTCATGGTTTCTGCATTTTGACTGGATTAAATGGCTGATGTCGGCCGGCGGCCCCGGTAACAGAAGCCAGGAAGCCATGAACATGAGTGGTGCCAAGTTTGGCTCTGTGCTCAGTGGAATCCGGTCCCTCCGATTTCAACTTTCAGCATTTCAGATTGGGCGCGTGACGCACCTGTCGCTTCGCACGGGAACAGCTTTTCCCACCGCATTCCGATTCCTGACTTCCTGGCTTCCTGCTAAGAAAATTCCGGCTTCAGCTCAGTGACTTGGTTCGACAATCCGAGTCCATCCGTGTGATCCGTGGTCAAAACTCCGGTGACCTGTCCTCCCCCTCTGATTCATGACTTCTGAATTATCTTTCTCCGATTTCCGCGATCCCTCCGACCAATCCAGACGATAAAATTCAGAAGCCAAGAAACCAAGAAACCAAGAAACCAAGCACGCCGTCATCCGATTCCTGAGCGACAGACTGACAATCCGTGGTTTAAGCGGCGTTTTTTAGGATCATCGAGGTCAACTGCCGCCCGGCGGCCCTCGGTGGCAAGCGTGTCGCGCTGGATTACGCAACATAGGCGCGATGGGCGCAGCAACCCTGCGGCTCTGACCACCAGGCCCAGCCGGCCAGGAAGGGCGCGATGCACCCATCTCCGGGCTTGCGCTTTCCGGGCGCGTTCCGAGACTGCATGGCCAAACCCGCATGAAACAACGCACGCTCGCGCGCGCCGTCTCGGTCAAGGGCAACGGCCTCCACACCGGCAACGCCGTCACCCTCACTTTTCAGCCTGCGCCGCCCGACCACGGCATCGTTTTCAAACGGCTCGACCTCCACGGCCATCCCGAGGTGAGGCCCCGCATCGATCTCGTCGGCGACCTCGTCCGCAACACCACCATCCAGACCGGCCATGCGAAGGTTCACCTCGTCGAGCATGTCCTGAGCGCGCTGCACGGCTGCGGGGTGGACAACGTCGTCGTCGAGCTCGATGCCTCCGAGCCGCCCATCATGGACGGTTCGGCGCGTCCGTTTGTCACGCTCATCCTCGAGGGCGAGCCGGTCGAGCAGGACCGGGATCGGGTGTATGCCGAGCTCGACGCGCCCATCTCCGTGACGCGCGGCAGCTCCTCCATCGTCGCGCTGCCCTGCGACACCCTCAAGATCACCTGCACCTCGGTGGACGACCGGGGCATCCACACGCAGCACCTCTCGCTCACGATTGACCCGGAGACCTACCAGTCGCAGATCGCCGCCGCGCGGACGTTCACCATTTACGAGGAGATCGAGGAGCTGCTGAAGCTGGGCAAGATCAAGGGCGGCTCGCTCGACTGCGCCATCGTCATCCGGGGCGACAAGATCATCTCCAAGGAGCCGCTGCGGTTTGCGGACGAGTTTGTGCGGCACAAGATCCTCGACGTGATCGGCGACATCATGCTGCTCGGCCGCCCGCTCAAGGCGCACATCATCGCCATCCGCCCCGGCCATGCGATCAATGCCGAGCTGACCAAGGCCATCTTTGAACGCCTGCAACGGCCCAAGAAAAAGGAGAAGGCCGCGCGTCCCTCCATGGTGCTCGCCACCGAGACCTCCCTCGACATCCGCCGCGTGCTCGACACTCTGCCGCACCGCTACCCGTTCCTCATGGTGGAACGCGTGCTGGAGTTCAAGGGCGAGGACGAGCTCGTCGCGCTCAAGAACATCGCGTTCAACGAGCCCTGGTTTCTCGGCCACTTTCCCGGCAATCCGCTTTTCCCCGGCGTGCTCCAGCTCGAGGCGATGGCCCAGGCCGCGGGCCTGCTCATGCTCCGGCGCGGCTCCAGCGAGGGCAAGACGGCCATCTTCATGAGCGCGGACAAGGTGAAGTTCCGCCGGCCCGTGCGCCCCGGTGACCAGCTCGTCATCACCGCCCGGCTCACCAAGACGCGGGGCCTCAAGCTCGCCACCGCCTCCTGCGAATGCACCGTGGACGGCGAGGCCGTGTCGTCCGCCGAGCTGATGTTCGCCATCATTGACGAGGGCGACATGGAGTGAGCGGAGGATTTCCTATGGGTCATCGCCTATTGCTTATTGGGCTGTTTCCAAACTTGGCCGCGCTGCGTCGCCGCCTGCGCACGCTTGGCACGCCGGCTCCGAAATAACCAAATAAGCGTCAACCCATGACCGACAAGCCATCGCCCCCCCTCCTCCATCCCACCGCCATCGTCGAGCCTGGTGCCGAACTGGGCGCGGGCGTGGAGCTGGGCGCATTCGTCTTGGTGGGCGCAGGCGTGCGGCTGGGCGACGGGACGCGCGTCCACCACCACGCCTCGGTCGAGGGCGACACCGTGCTGGGAAAAAACTGCGAAGTGTTTCCCTACGCCTGCCTCGGGGCAAAGACGCAGGACCTCAAGTTTGCGGGCGGCCGCCCCGGTGTCCGCATCGGCGACCGCAACGTCTTCCGCGAATACGTCACCGTCCACGCTGCGACCCTGGACGGCGCGTACACGCGGCTCGGTGACGACAATGTCATCCTCGCCTACAGCCATGTGGCACATGACTGCGTACTCGGCAGCCACATCGTGGTGAGCAATGCCGTGTCGCTGGCCGGACACGTCACGATCGAGGACCATGCCGTCGTGGGCGGCATGGCGGGCATCCACCAGTTCTGCCGCGTCGGCGCGCACGCGATGGTGAGCGCCTTCGCCAAGGTCGTGCAGGACGTCGCGCCCTATTGCATCGCCGACGGCCAGCCCGCGCTCATCCGCTCGCTCAACAAGGTCGGCCTCGAGCGCCGGGGATTTACGGCGGAGCAGCTCGGCCGGGTGAAGCAGATTTACCGCCTGCTCTTTCGCGACGGCCTCAACCGCTCGCAGGCGCTGGACAGGCTGCGCGCGCATCCCGAGGCGGACAGCGAGGAATTCCGCCGGGTCCTGGCCTTTGCCGACGCAAGTGAGCGCGGCCTCGCACCGGGCGGAGCGTAGGGCCGGGCCGGGGAGGACTCCTGCCCTGATGGCACGACTGGGCCGATGCCGAAGGCGACGAAGAGGCTGACGCGCCTTCCGCTTGACGGAAGGCGCGGCGCGTGAACGCACCCGCGCGGATTGGGGCTTGTCATCCGATGCTCCGATTCCACGCTCGCGAACGTCTCGATTTTGCCCCGCCCAAACTCCATCCCGTCCCCGCCATGAAACCGCCGTCCTTGCTCTGTCGTGTCCCCGTCATTGCCATCGCGTTGTCCTTGCTTGCCGCCTCCGCCGACCTCCGCGCGCAGCCGCGTGGCGGCGGCGGCAACACCACGCGCTCGCCCGAGGTGGCGGCCGATTTCCGAGTCACCTTCCGCCTCAGTTCCCCCGGCGCGCAGGCCGTGAACCTCCTCAGCGACTTTTCCGCCGACACCATCCCGATGACCAAGGGTGACAACGGCGCATGGACCTTCACCACCGAGGCGCTCAAGCCCGGCTACTACCAATACTGGTTCTCCGTGGACGGCACGGTCACACCTGACCCCGCCAACACCCACGTCCGCCCCGCCTCCGGCGTTTACAAGAGCATGGTGGACGTGCCCGGCCCCGGCACGGAGTGGATGGACTTCCGCGACGTACCCCACGGCACGCTCCACGAGCACCAATACCTCAACAAGGAAAACGGCACCGCCCGCCGCGTCGTCATCTACACGCCCCCCGGTTACGAGCGCTCCACCGCGAGCTACCCCGTGCTCTATCTCCTCCACGGCCGCGACGACTATGAGCGCGGCTGGACGCAAACCGGCCGCGCCCACCTCATCATGGACAACCTCCTCGCCGAGGGGAAAACCGTGCCCGCCATCATCGTCATGCCCTTCATCCACGACACGACGGGCGCCGCCGGCCAGCAGCCCAGCATCCGCGCGCTGCAAGCAAGCCTTGGCATTGTCACCGGCGCACGCGGTGCGCGTGGCGGCGCTCCCGCCGGGGCCACCGGCGGCAGCTACCTTGAGCGCGACATTCTCGGCAACATCCAGCCCCTCGTCGAAAGCACCTACCGCGTGAAAGCCGACAAGCCCCACCGCGCGCTCTTCGGCTACTCGATGGGCGGCAGCAGCGCGCTCAGCATCGGCCTCTCTCATCCGGAGCTCTACGCCTACGTCGGCGGTTTCAGCTTCCCCTTCGGCGTGCAAAACAGCCCCGCCTTTGCCAGCGCCGAAAAGACCAACCAGGACTACAAGCTCATCTGGCTGAGCAGCGGCACCGCCGACAACCAAGGCTGGCAGAGCAGCCTCAATTTCCACAACCAGCTCACCACCCTCGGCATCAAACACGAATGGACCGCGTCCGAAGGCTACCATCACGATTACCAAATCTGGCGCATCTATCTCCGCGAGGTGCTGCCCAAGCTCTTCCGCGACTGATTCAAAAGCGTCTCCGCCATCAATACCGCCACGTCACGCGGGCTTCGAGGCGGAGGGGGAGCTCGCGGGAGATGAGGCCGGCACCGGTGTAGGTGTCGCCGTTGTGGATCCAGTTGCGGGCGTTGGCGAGGTTCAGGATTTCGAGCGTCGCGGTCCAGCGCGGGGTTTCATAGAAGAGGCTCGCGTTGAGCGTGGTCTGCGCCGGGATCACGAGCTGCGGGTCCGTTGGCGCGACGGGGATGTTCACGTTCTGCGCGCTCTGCCATTGGGCGGTGAGGCCCGCGCCCCAGCCGCCGGCGAGCCGGCCGCGCACGCCGGCGTTCAGCAGCGTGTGGGAGAAGCCGGTGAGCCGCCAGTCGCCAGGGCCGGGCGAGCCTCCGGGCGTGAAACCGCCGCCGGTTGAGGCCTCGAACGGATCGGAATTGACGTAATGGCCGTCCTGCAGCGTCGCGTTGGCGAACACGCTTACGTCGGGCGCGGGCTGCCAGACGGTCTCCAGTTCAAGGCCGCGCACGCGGATGTTGTCATGGCTGCCGACGAAACTGACCACCTGCCGGTCCTGCTGAAACAGCGCCGCGCCGACGAAGAGGCGGTGGCCGAGCAGGTCCGCCTTGGCGCCGGCCTCGGTGAGCACGCTCTGGTTGCGGAAATCCTCGCGGTCAATCGCGCCGCCGGCGAGGTTCACGCCGCCGCCGGTCACGCTGCCCTTGGCGGACCGGATGCGGTTGTGCGTGAGGTAGAGAGAAAGATCGGGGCGCGCTTTCCAGAGGAGGCTGTAGGCCTGCGAAAACGCGCTCACGCTGGCGGCGTCCGCGAAGCCGCTGCCGCCGGCGCCGGTGATCGGGTCGTGCGTGCGCACGCGGTAAAAATCCTCGCGCAGGCCGACGGTGGCGGTGAGATCGCGGGTGAGCCGGCTTTCCTGCTGCCAGAAGACTGCGGGATTGAGCACCTCGCTGCGGACGGTGTTGCCGTTGGTCGCGTTGTCCACGACATGGTCGTTGCCGGTGGTCGCCGTGGCGTCGAAGACGCGCGACGGGTCGGTGAGATCATAGAACGAGTAGTCGCCGAAGCCGTCGTTGTTGCCGGGGATGCCGAGGTCGGGGACGTTGAAATACCCCACGCGGCTGTCCACGCCCTCGTAGCGGAGGGCAGCACCGGCGACGGCCTGCTGCTCGCGGCCGAGCGCATCAAAGCTCCAATGCGCCTCGGTGCGGTTCTCCAATGTGTCCTGTTTCACCTGCTCGACGTATTCAAAGGCATTGAACCGCGCCCGGTCCACGTGCTCGTAGAGCGTGCGGTTGATGAGCGTGAGCGTGGGCGAGGCCTCGCGGGTGACGATGACCTGGCCGCGCGTGATTTTGGCGTCGGAATTGTCGCCGCGCGAAAACAGCAGCGCGTCGTCGGCGAGCCGCACCGGCACGGGTGCGGACGGGCTGCCGGAGAGGTAGATGTTGTCGTTGATGAGCGCTTGCGTGATGCGGTTGACCCCGAGCAGCTCGGGTGCGTTCTGCCAGAAAAACTGGACATTGGCCTCGACCGTCAGGCCGGGTGCCGGCCGCCAGGTGAGCGCGGCGAAAAAATCCTGCCGGTCATCCTTCGCCCCGCTGCGGCGGTAAGAGGTCTCGCCGCCCTGGCCCTCGTAGCTGAAGCGCCACGCGATGCGATCGTTCACCGGTCCGGTCGTGTCCACCTGCAGCGAGCCGGCGGCGAAGGAGCCGCCGCCCGGCACGAGCGTGCCGAGCCGCGTGGTGACTGTCGTGTGCGCACCGTCAAACGCGGGCCGTTTCGTGACGTAGTTGACGTAGCCGCCGAGCTGGTGGCCCGCGCCGAAGACCACCGAGCCGGGGCCGCGCACCACGTCGGCGGACTCGACGTTGTTGAACGACGGCAGATAGCCGTAGTTGCTGTAGCTGAGCCGCTGGCCGTTGAGGTAGGCCTCGGCGGTGTCGCCACGGATGACCGGCGTGGTGAGCAGGCCATAGCTCGACGGCGCATAGCTGGACGGCGCGTAGGCCGCGAGGTCGGCGAGGCTGGAGATGCCCTGCTGCGCAAAAAATGCGGGCGTGAGCGTGCTGGCGGCGCGCGGCGTGTCGAGCAACGTGCGGGCGTCGCCCATGATGCCGGCGCCGGGACGCGTGAGCGGGTTGACCGAGCCGTCGGCCGCGACGCCGGTGACGGCATAAGGGGGCAGCGTGACGGGGGCCTCGGCGGGTGCGGCTGGCGGCGCGGTTTGTGCGCGTACGGGCAGTGCGAGCGCGAGCGCGGCAAGGCCGGGCAGGAGGACGAGGCGGGCGGAGGCTAGGAGGCGCATGGTCATGGGAGGAAGGATACCCGGCCCGGCGCGAATCTCCCCGGCGCAGAAAGGCGCGGCGCACCATGCGCTGCTGCTGGTTTCCTTCGCCGGTATGATCCGTTTCAGGTTCAAAGGGTCGAGCGGCCGAGCGTGCCGCAATCTCAGTCCTCCGCGGAGGACACCCCTACGAGCGCCAGCATGCAAAACGGCCGGTGCGTGCGGGCGCAAGCGAAAGTTTTAATCGCGGAAGGGCGGAAGGGGCTGAAGGGCTGAAGCCAGAAGCCAGACGCCAGAAGCCGGAAGCCGGAAGCCGGAAGTCGGAGGACGGAGGACGGAGTGTAAACGCGGAGGGCGCGGAGGGGGAATGAGGATGAGAGGAGCCAGGAGGGATTTGAACCACAAGACACAGAGAGCACGGAGGAAAGACGAGGGGCAGATCGCGGAAGCGCGGAGGGGGCGCGGAAGGGCTGAAAAACTGAAGGACTGAAAGGCTGAGGACGGAGTTTAAGCGCGGAGAGCGCGAAGGGACGCGGAGAAGAAAGTCGAAGGTCTGAAGGTCGAAGGCCGGCCTGCGGGAGGGTGGAGCGGGTTGACCTCAACACGCTTGAGGGGCGGATGGGCAGCGATCAGCGCGTTGGGGTCAACGCGCCCCACCTTTCTGTCCCGGCTCTCCTGAGCCGGGCTGACCGATGCTGAGTTGTGGCTTCGGGAGAAGTGGGAGGCTTGGGCGTGCGCCGCGTCAGGGCGCGGGAGCGGAGCCGGCAGAGGTCGGGGCGGGGGAAGATGGGGCCGAATCGCGGAGCGTGGGGGCGGCGCGGCGGGCAGCCTCCCGGTTGATGACGCCACCGGCCGCATCCAGCGTCTCCTTCGTCACCTCCATGAACTTGGACTCGATGGTCACCTACTTGACATTGTTGTAGCGGCCAAGGATGCTGCGAATTCTTTCAAGGTTGAGCGGTGTCTGCGTCACGATGATCGCCGCGCCACCGTAAGTGAGACTGGCGCCGGGCGTGCCGGAGAAGTTCACCCCGGCGGACTGTAGAAAATCCATGACGGTTTTTTCGATTGTCTGCGGCTTGCCGGAGGACTCCGCGGCATCGGAGCTGAGACGTTGCAAAATGGTGAGCACAGGGGCCAGGAGGGGAATTACCGCGCTCTCTAAACCTGCGCCGCCAATCTTTTGTTGGATTTCCTGGAGAAAATAATGGGCCTCGGTGTTCAGACCGTCCTGTCCCACGACTTGCTGAAAGGTTTGCTCGGCCGCCTCGAAATCAGCCTTGTGAAATTGCGCGCGGCCTTTCGCCACCAGCGAGGCGATTTCTTTGGCCTTGGCGACATCGTCCGGCCGGGGACTGGAGGGGTTGGCAGAGGAAGATTGCGGTGCAGGGATGGCGGGGGCGGGAGTTTTCAGAACGGGAACGGTGAAGGCGGGATTTTCCGCAGAGTTAATTTTCCCGTCTTGGGCAAAAACCACGCGGTTGGCGGTCGTGACAGCGCCAGTCTCATGGTTGGTGACGATGACGTGGCCGCTGAGGGTGAGTTTCCCGTCGCCGGAAATCTCGGCGTGGTCTGCCACGGCCTCCATTTTGCCGTCGGTCGAGCGCACGAGGCTGCGGGCGGTGGCGACAAACAGCACGGATGACGCGGTGATGGTGGTGGCGTTGTTCATTAGCGTGCGAGATTCCGAATGGAGGTGGTCGGAGGACAGGGTGAAATTTTCCATCACGACCGTGCCGCCATCTCCGTTGGGGATGAAGGTTGGCACCGAGGCCGGGGCGCCCGGAAACGCCGGCGGCGCGACGGGGGCGGCGCGACGGGCAGCCTCCCAGTTGATGACGCCACCCATCCCATCCACCAGCGTCCCCCCCCCAATCACCTCCATGAACTTGGACTCGATGGTCACCTGCTTGACATAGTCGTAGTGGCCAAGGAGGTTGCGAATTCTTTCAATGTTGAGCGGTGTCTGGGTCACGATGATTCCCTGGCCATCGTAGATAAGCTCGGCCCCGGGCACACCGGTAAAATCCACCCCGGCGGCTTGCAGGTAATTTTGGATGATCTGGCTTTCGTCGCTCCCGGCAGGCATTTGTGGCGGCGGGTTTGCGAACGGATCGGCGGAGGGAGCCGGCGGTCCGGCCGCCTGCATTTTGACCTTCTGGATGGCGGGCTGGCTGAACGGGACATATTGGGCCTCCAAGCCGGTGCGGTTGGCGCGGCTTCTCTCCACCAACGATGCAATCTGCGCACCCAAGCTTGCTTGCCCGGCATTGGCGAAGTCCAGCGTGGCGCTCGTGTCCTGCGTGAGCAGCACGGTACCACCCGAGGTGTTGTCAATCTGGTTAAGCGCGGCTTGGTTGAAGGTGAAATTCGCCACCTGAGAAGCACCGCTTGTGATCACGACCGAACCCGCACCCGATGAGGATGCGGTGTCCAATTTGAGCGTGCCGCCCTTGACAAAAACGCCGCCCGTGAAGCTGTTGAGGGCGCTGTTCAGGATGACCGTGCTGGTGGTGCCGGAAACCGTGAGGCTAATCTCAGCGACCCCGGGCTGGAGGACGCGGTGCATGACCGGCTGTCGTTCCAGCGGTTCCTCGCGCTCGATCCGCTCCACCAGAAGGTGCCCGACGAGACGACGGTGCTCAACTTTCGCCGGCTGCTGGAGACGCACGACCTGGCC
>CANJLB010000053.1 GCA_947475065.1 Opitutia bacterium
ACGCCGCGCGATTTACTACCGGTCTGCGAGGCGACGCAGACTCCGCTCGTCTATGACGTGCATCATCATCGCTGTCTCGCCGATGGCCTAAGCGTCGAAGAAGCGACGCAGCGCGCGACGGCGACCTGGCGTGGACGCGAGCCGCTGTTCCATCTTTCCAGCCCGCACGCAGGCTGGGACGGGCCGAAGCCTGAACGTCATCACGACTACATTGCCCCGTCGGATTTCCCTGCGGAGTGGAAACGCCGGGCGTTGACCGTGGAGATCGAAGCCAAGGCAAAGGAACTCGCCGTCTTGAAGCTGCTCGCGGATCTGCGGGCCGCCGGTTAATTCAATGCTTATATCCACGACGCCGGAAACCCACGCCCACACCCGCCGCGCCTTCGCTCTGGTGTGCTGGCTGTTGCTTTGTTTCAGCGCCGCGTCGCTCGGCGCGTTCTTCATGCCGGGCGAATGGTATGCCACGCTCAAGAAGCCGTCGTGGAATCCGCCCGGCTGGATTTTTGGTCCGGTGTGGTCGGCGCTCTACACGATGATGGCCGTGGCGGCGTGGCTCGTCTGGAAGCGCGGAGGATTCGCTACGCACCGACGACCGCTGTCGCTCTTCCTCGTGCAACTCGCGCTCAACGCCGCATGGACTCCGCTGTTTTTTGGCTGGCACCGGCCCGGGCTGGCGTTTGCCGAGATCTTACTGCTCTGGCTGGCCATCGCAGCAACCATCGTGGCCTTTCGTCCCGTGAGTCGCGCGGCGATGCGGTTGCTTGTGCCTTATCTGGCCTGGGTGAGTTTCGCGGCGGTGTTGAACTTCACTCTGTGGCGACTGAACCCTTGAACTCTTGAAACTCAAGTGACTTCGATTCTAAGCAACTTCGCGCGACTGATTCCCCGCTCGCGCTGACCTCCCCAGCCAACACCATGAAAGCTGACACGGCAACCAACAAAACCCTCTTCGACTTTCAGGCCTCGAACCATCCGCCCGCCTGGGAAGTGGTAAACGACGACGTGATGGGCGGTGTTTCCACAAGTCAGTTTCAGGTGCTGACAAACGGCTGCACCGTTTTCAGCGGCATGGTGCGGCTGGAGAACAACGGCGGGTTCGCCTCCGTTCGCTCTGCGCCTCTGCGCGAGATTCTCACCGGTTTCGCGGCTTTCGTCCTGCGTGTGCGCGGGGATGGGCGCAGTTACAAATTCAGCGTGCGCACCGGGGTGAGTTTCGACACCCCACTTTACCAATGCAGTTTCACGACGAAGCCAGGCGAGTGGGAGGAATATCGGCTGCCATTCAAGGATTTCGTGCCGACATTTCTCGGTCGCATCCTGACCGACTTGCCACCGCTGAATCCGGCGAAGGTAACCTCGGTTGGATTTCTGATTTCCGACAAGCAGGAAGGTCCATTCAAACTGGAGGTCGCGTGGATCAAGGCTTCCGCGCGCGCGGGCAAGTGAGCATGAATATTCTCGTCACCGGCGCGCGTGGTTTCATCGGCAGCGCTTTGGTTTCGCGACTCGCGAACGGTGGTCACCGCGTCGTGCCGTTGCGCCGCGCTACCGGTGGCAGCGAAGCCGAACCAACTTGGAATCCTCCAGGCGGACAAGTCCGCCTTGAACCCGCAGGTCCGCTCGACGCCGTGGTTCACCTCGCCGGTGAAAACATCGCCCAACGCTGGACGCCCACAGCCATGGCGCGCATCCGCGCCAGCCGCGTGGACGCGACGCGATTGCTGTGCGAGGCGCTGGCCCGGATGCCGCAACCGCCGCGTGTCCTGATTTGCGCTTCAGCCACGGGCTTTTATGGCGATCGCGGTCAGGAAGTGCTCGACGAGAGAAGCGCCCCCGGCACTGGTTTTCTTCCGGAAGTTTGCCAGGCATGGGAAGCGGCGGCGGACGCGGCGCAACAACGCAGCATTCGCGTCGTGCATTTGCGACTGGGCATCGTGCTGGCCCGACACGGCGGCGCGCTCGCAAAAATGTTGCCTGCCTTCCGCTTCGGTCTTGGCGGACGGTTGGGCGCGGGCCGGCAATTCTGCAGTTGGATTGCGCTGGAGGATTTGCTGCGTGTGGTTGAACTGGCGTTGCAGGACGACCGATTGAGTGGTGCGATGAACGCGGTGTCGCCTGAACCCGTCACTAACGCGGGATTCACCGAAGCGCTGGCGCGTGCGTTGGGCCGGCCTGCTGTTCTGCCGATGCCCGCATTTGCCGTGAAGTTGCTTTTCGGCGAGATGGGACGCGAGGCGTTGCTGGCCAGCGCCCGCATGCGGCCCGCGCGCCTTCTCGAAAGCGGATTTGAATTTCGTTTCCCACAACTTGATGCCGTCTTCAAACAGGCGCTGGATCAATCGCAGCAAACAACATGAACAGATCTTCGATTCATTGGTTCAGACTGGACTTGCGTCTGGCGGACAATCCCGCCTTGCGTGCGGCCATTGATCACGGCGGAGCAGTCGTGCCGGTCTTTATCTGGTCGCCGGAGGAGGAAGCGCCGTGGTCGCCGGGCGGTGCGTCAAATTGGTGGCTGCACCAATCGCTCGCAGCGCTGGACGCACAATTGCGGGCGGCGGGTTCGCGACTGGTTATCCGACGCGGACCGACGCTCGAATCTCTCCGCGCGCTTGTGAAGGAAACTGGCGCAGGCGCGGTGTTCTGGAATCGGCGCTACGAGCCGGCGAGCATCGCGCGCGACAAGGTCTGCAAGGAATCCCTGCGCGCAGACGGCATCGAGGCGGAGAGTTTCAACGCCGCGTTGCTGCACGAGCCATGGACGATTCAGAACCAAAGCGGCAAGCCGTTCCAGGTCTTCACGCCGTTCTGGAGACATTGCCTCGCCAAGCCTGATCCTGCCGCGCCGCTGCCAGCGCCGAAGAATATCCTCTCGCCGTCGAATTGGCCGAGGTCGCTCGCACTCGACGAACTGGAGCTTGAGCCGAAAATCAATTGGGCCGACGGCCTGCGCGCCGCGTGGCAGCCGGGCGCGGCGGGTGCAACCGCCAACCTAAACCGTTTTCTGACCAAAGCGTTCGACGATTATACCGACCAACGCAACCACCCAGACGTTACCGGCACGTCTCGGCTCTCGCCGCACCTGCATTTCGGCGAGATCAGCCCGCGTCAAGTGTGGCACGGTTTGCGGAAAATGGCGTCGAAGCGCGACTTACCCGTCGAGCGTTGGCGCGCGTCGCAATTCCTCGCCGAAGTCGGCTGGCGCGAGTTCGCGCATCACTTGCTGTTCCACTTTCCCCACACACCAACCGAGCCCTTGCGTGCGGACTTCAAGAAATTCCCCTGGCGCAAGGACGCGGCCTGGCTTCGCGCCTGGCAGAAAGGCCACACTGGTTATCCCATCGTGGACGCCGGGATGCGCGAACTGTGGACGACCGGCTGGATGCATAATCGCGTGCGGATGATCGTTGCCAGTTTTCTGGTGAAAGATTTGCTCCTGCCGTGGCAGGAGGGCGCGCGGTGGTTTTGGGACACGCTCGTGGACGCTGACCTCGCGCAGAACACGCTGGGCTGGCAGTGGAGCGCCGGCTGCGGCGCGGATGCCGCGCCTTACTTCCGCGTGTTCAATCCCGTCAGCCAAGGCGAAAAGTTTGATCCGCGCGGCGACTATGTGCTTCGTTGGTATCCCGAGCTTGGGAAGCTCCCCGTTGAGTGGCTGCATCGGCCGTGGCAAGCGCCTCCGGAAGTCCTCGACCGCGCCGACTTGCAGGTTGGCCGGGATTATCCCGAACCCATTGTCAGCCATGCCATCGCCCGCGAAGTCGCGCTTGAAGCATTTGCCAGAATGAAGTCCCCCGCTCCTTGACTGCCGGACACGATCGACTTTCCGTTGCCGATTTCTTGGCTGCAAGTCCGGAGGAAATTTACCAGCGATGTATCCATCACCCGCTCGTGCCGCTGCACACCATCTCGCTCATCCACTGGCATGCTCTCCGCTTGTGGCTCAAGCGCGTCCCGTGGTTCGCCAAGACCGCCCGCACCGCCGACCCACGCGACCTCTACCGCCCGCACCACTCCCTCCCCCCCAAACGCCCGTCCCAGCCACTGCTCTCCCGCCAGCATCCCTCGCCGGTCGCACCGACACCGCATGAACACCGAAACGCTCTCCCCGTCCGCCGCCACCGTAGTGTCACCCGCCCTCGTCACGGTGAAGCCATCGCTCACCCGCCGCGCCGTCCTCCGCACGTTCGCCGACATGACACGCGGCCACCTGCGCCTCGAACTGCCTGACGGCAGCGCCGCCGACTTCGGCTCACAGGCCGACGCCCACACCCGCCGCCTCCCCCTCGGCCTGCCCGCCGCCGCCGTCATCCGCGTGCGCCGCGAAGCGTTTTTCAAAAACTGCCTCTGGGCCGGCGACATCGGTTTCGCCGAATCCTACATAGACGGCGACTGGGAGACACCCGACCTCGCCGCCGTCGTCGCGTGGTTCCTCCTCAACCTCGACGGCACGCCAGGCCTCTCCGGCTCACGCCGCGCCCGCGCGCTCGCGCAAAATTTCCTCCACCTCACCAACCGCCTCGGCCACGCCCTCCGCCCCAACACCCGTGCCACCGCCCGCCGCAACATCGCCGAGCATTACGACCTCTCCAACGACTTTTTCGCCCTCTGGCTCGACCCCGCGATGATGTATTCCGCCGCCAAGTGGCCGGCCCACGCGCCGCACTTCTCACTCGCCGAGGCCCAGTGCGAAAAAAACGACGCGCTCTGCCGCAGCCTCCGCCTCGCGCCCACCGACCATGTTTTGGAAATCGGCACCGGCTGGGGCGGCTGGTCCCTCCACGCCGCGCAAACCTACGGCTGCCGCGTCACCACCGTAACCATTTCGCTGCAGCAGTTCGACCACGCGCGCGCCCGTGTCGCCGCCGCCGGCCTCGCCGACCGCATCGAGGTGCGGTTGCAGGATTACCGCGAGCTGTCCGGCGCGTTCGACAAGATCGTCTCCATCGAGATGATGGAGGCCATCGGCCACCGCTACCTACCGGAGTTCTGCCGCGTGCTCGACCGCGTGCTCAAGCCCGACGGCCTGCTCGCGCTTCAGTTCATCACCTGCCCCGACGCGCGCTACGACCAGTTCCGGCGCGGGGTGGACTTCATCCAGAAGCACATTTTCCCCGGCTCGCTCCTGCTCTCGCTCAACCGCGTCAACGAGCAGCTCACGCGTGCCGGCAGCTTCACGCTCCACCACGCGGAGGATTTCGGCCACGATTACGTCCGCACGCTGCGGCATTGGCGGGCGGGTTTTTCCGCCCGCCTCGCCGAGGTGCGCGCGCTGGGCTTTGACGAACGCTTCATCCGCAAATGGACCTACTACCTCAGCTACTGTGAGGCCGCGTTTGCCATGAGAAACATTTCCGTGGTGCAGACGTTGCACACGCGGGCGAATAACCTCAGCCTGTGATTTCCTCCATGCTCCTGCTCCTTCGCGCCCTGTTCCTATTGGTGATAACCTCCATGCTGGGCGTGACCAGTTGGGCCAGCTTGCACTGCCCGCTCTTCGGCGTCCCGCGTGACGTGTTCACGCATCCATGGTTCATCGCCACGTTGTTCGACGCCTACTGGGCGTTCATCACCTTCGCCGTCTGGGTTCTCTGGAAGGAGCAATCCGCCGGCGCGCGCATCCTCTGGTTCGTCGCCATCATCCTCTGGGGCAACCTCGCTATGTCGCTTTACATGCTCGGCGAGCTTTTCCGCATCAAATCCAGCGACCAGCTCGGCGAGGTTTTCGGCACCCGCCGACCTGGCAAACTCCTTCTCCCCGGCGTGCTCGCCGCACTCGGCGTCGTGATCTATCTCCTCAGTGTCCAGTCCTTATTCACCGCGTGACCACCCCACCGAAGCCCGGCTTCTGGCGCCGCCGCCTCGGCGACCCCATCCTCGCCCAGCTCACTCAGGGAGTCACACCTGAGAAGCTCGCCGCCACCTTCGCGGTCGGCACCGCCTGCGCGTTGTTCCCGTTTCTCGGCTTTACCTCGCTCCTCAACCTTGGCGTCGGTCTCGCCCTGCGCATGAACCAGCCGATTCTCCAAACCCTCAACCAGCTCCTCGGCGCGTTCCAGCTCGTGCTGGTCCTTGTTTTCGTCCGTCTCGGCGAGTGGCTCTGGCGCGACCACGAAAACCGCTTCACCATCCCCGACATGGTGAGCACGTTTCGCGACGCCTCCATTGGCGATTTTCTCCAGCGTTTTGGCTGGGCCGGCATCCACGCTTTTACCGCGTGGCTCATCAGCGTTCCGATCATCGTGGCTGCCGTCTATTACCCGCTCCGGCCCGTGCTGACTAAATTGGTCGTCCCTTAAAAACCAATCATACTGTTGCAGTCCAACAGGATAGGCATGGATTGTGCTAGATTGGTTTGCAGGACAACCGGCTATGATGGCCGGATTTCCGGCAAACTCCGATGCTCCAACCCGCCGCCAACTCCACTCCGCAAATGCAGTTCCTGCTGCCCGACCTCTGCACGATGCTCGATGCCCGCCAGCCGCTGTATCGGCTGGCGCAGACGATGGATTGGACGCAGTTCGAGAGCGCCTTCGCCACGCTCTACACGGACGAGGGCCGGCCCGCGTTGCCGATCCGCCGCATGGTGGGGCTGCTGCTGTTGAAGCAGCTGCACAACCTCTCCGACGAGCGCGTGGTCGAGCAGTGGACGCTCAATCCCTACTTCCAATTCTTCTGCGGCGAGCGCGAGTTCCAGTGGAGCGCGCCCTGCGCGGCGAGCGAGCTGGTGCACTTCCGCGACCGAATCGGTCCCGACGGCGGAGAAAAACTGCTGGCCGCTTCCATCGCGCTGCACGGCGCACGGGCCAAGGAAAAGGAGGTCGTGCTCGACACCACCGCACAGGAGAAGGCGATCACGTTCCCCACCGACGCCAAGCTGCACGCCAAGGTGATCAAAACCGCCCGTCGGATCGCCGCCCAGGACGGGATCGGGCTGCGCCAGTCGTATGCGCGCACCGTGCCGAAGCTCTTGCAGGCCCAGCGCGGCTGGCGGCACCCCCGCACCCGCGGGCTCGCCCGCAAGGCCGCGCGCAAGCTCAAGACCATCGCCGGCCGGCTCGTGCGCGAGTTGGAGCGCAAGCTGCCCGCCGGGCACCGTCACGCCGAGCTGCTCCAGCTCTGTGCGCGGGTGCTCGCGCAAAAACGCCATGACCAAAACAAAGTCTACTCCCTACACGAACCCCACGTCTACTGTCTGGCCAAGGGCAAGGCGCACAAGGAGTATGAGTTCGGGGCCAAGGCCGCGCTGGCCGTCGGCAAGGACCACGGCGTCATCCTCGGCGCGCTCAATCTCGAAGAGAACACCTACGACGGGCACACCGTCGAGCCCGCGCTGACCCAGATCGAGCGTGTTGCCGGCTACCGGCCCGAGAAAGCCATCACCGACCGCGGCTACCGTGGCCGCAAGCAGTATGGCTCGACCGAGCTGCTCCTGCCCGACAAGCCTGCCGCCGAAGCCACCGACTACGCCAAGCGCAAGATGCGGACACGCTTCCGTCGCCGTGCGGCCATCGAACCACGCATCGGTCATCTCAAAAGCGACTTCCGGCTCGGCCGCAACTTCCTGCGCGGCGTCCAAGGCGACGCCCTGAACCTGCTGCTCGCCGCCACCGCCGCCAATCTCAGCCTGTGGCTGCGCCGCGCTTCGGCGTGCCTGCACGCGATCCTAGCCCGGCTGGCCTTCCTCCTCGGCTTACGCCCCCTCCCTGCCCGCCCTCTCGCCCAAACGGGTTTTTAAGGGCCGACTAAATTGGCCGCCCTCCGTGCACCGCGAACCTGAGCCACGCGAAAAGACCGCGATCACAGAAACGCTCCGAGGCGAATATTTTCGCCGCGGACTTCTGCCAGTCGGCCGCCGCTTCCAAGGCGAGGCCCGCGGTCATAAGCATCAGACCCGCCACGGCCAGCGCCGGCACCGCCGGGGGCTGACGGGCAAGGAAGGCCGCCGGCGAAAACATCATCACATAAAGCAGGCTGACCGCGATCCAGATCATGAATATTTTACCCAGGCCGATGTTGATTTCGCCGTAACTCGCCTGGGCCGCCCGCCGATAGGCCGCCTGACCGCCGCGCATCAGCACATGGGTCCCGAGTCTCGCCCCATAGGCAAACAGGACCACGAGTTGGGTCGCCAGCAGCCAAGACATACCGGAGCCAGCCAGACAGGCCAGCAGCCCGGCCATTGCCGCGATGGCGTAGCCGTAGCCGATGCTGATGAACCACACCACCCGGAAAAAATCGACCGCCGAGACCGCCAAAGCGGTCGCCACAAGCATTGGAAAAAATGTGGATGAAGTCAGTCAACGAGAGCGGGTAAGTCAGGGTGACGACACCAGTCGGAGCATAACTTCGTTGCGTCTTAAAAACCACGGGGTCCACGGCGGGTCGAAATATCCATACACGGGGGTCGCTTCCGTTGATTTCAACCCCTGCTGCAGCAGCCATGACCGCAGCCGAGCAAGCGCCTCGACTTCGTTCTTCGCGTTCCGCCCGCCGCTGTAACGCAGCACGGCGAAACGGCCCGGCGGCAGCTCCCGCACCGCGACCTTGCCATCAGCCGGGCTGGGCACCTGTGTGCCGGACAAACCGGCCGGCAGAACAAATGCCATCGTGCCGGTGCTCTCACCGCCCGACATGAAAACGGGGGTGGTCATGGAGATCTTTTGTTGAGCCGAATTATTGCCGCTGATAAAGCGGAACAGGCGACCGAAACTGCCGTCCGACCCATTTGCATCGGGGGCGGTGGTTGTCTCCACAACGGACAAGGCGGGGTAATCACGCAGCTCGACTCCGTCGGCGGTGCGGACAACGGTATAAGGAGCCGAGGCATAACCAGCTCGCGTTGTCTGGCAGCCTGCCAGCAGCAGGACGGCCGTCAGAATAATGAAAACTATCGCAACGTTCATTCGGATCACAGCGAAATATCTGCCCGGCGGCGGTAAATTGCAAACATCTTCAAACCGAGCAGCAGGTCGGCGTGAATGGAAGCTGTCCTTGCCCGTGAACTGGGTGGAGGCATCCATTCGAAGAATCAGTGCGCGATTTAGGCACTAGCTAGTATCCGCTTTTGTAAACGCCTTCCACGGCGCCGCGATTCGGCGGCGAGGCCAGCCTTGAATCGGAGGAGACGCGTCTGGAGTTGATAATCCGAGGTAGCGAGGATCGCCACGGCAAGCAGTCCAGCGTTGCGTCCCCCACCGATCGAGACGGTTGCGACCGGCACGCCACCAGGCATCCCCGCGCGACGGTGAGCAAGGCGATCAACCACGGCCGGTTCCCGTTCGTCCGCGCCAAGATTCTGGAGGTGCTGCGGTGAACGAAGCCCCTCCATTTTCGTTGGATTTCCGGGGCCGCACGGCGGCGCTGCTGGTCAGCGAGATCGCGGAGCGCCTGGGCTACTCGCCCAAGCACATCTACCAGCTGGGCGAGCAGGGCGAGCTCATCACCGTCAACGGCAAATCCCTCCGCGCGGCCAAGCCCAGCTGGCGCGTGCCCATCGAGAGCTACCGCAACTTCATCGTGCGCCGGATGAACGGGACGACGCGGGCAGATTTCCTCGCCACCCTGCCCGAATACACGCTGCGTGAGCTGGTGGCCGAATGCACCCGGCTGCTGAAGGAGG
>CANJLB010000054.1 GCA_947475065.1 Opitutia bacterium
CCCCCCCCCCCCCCCCAATGTTCATCTGTGGTGAAACCGGTTGTCGGTTTCTCGGTTCCGTGTTTCAGCCCTTTCGTGTTTCTGAGATGAAATGCGGCGTATTGTGCGTTTTTGCGGCCATTGATCCGTGTACATCGGTGCAATTCGTGGTTAAAATCGCTTTTGTCTTATTCTGGGCTTCTTGGTTTCCTGTTTCTTCTGCTGCTCCTCTGGGCCCTCGGCTTGGATTCTCTGTGCTCTCTGTGTCGCCATTCTGGCCTCCTTCCTCCTGTGTCATCCGTGGTTCCCCTTGCCGTCTCATCTCAGCTTTTGCCGCGCCGGCGACCAGCAGGTCGTGCGACCGCCGATCTCCTCGCGCACGAGCAGTTTTTTGGTTTTCGGGCAGCGTCCACCGTCCTCCCAGCGATGGTTGAAGAGCCATGAATTGGGAATATGCACGTTGAGGTCACGCGGCAGGCAGGTGCCGCGTCCGGCGATGGTGGCGAGCGCGAGGCGGGCGACATGGCGGCATTCACGCCATAGCGCCCGCACCTCGGCGGGGCTCAGCGAGCCGGCCGGCCGCCGGGGATGGATGGCCGCACGCCAGAGAATTTCGTCGGCCATCCAGTTGCCGATGCCGGGAAACCGCTCCTGCATGAGCAGCACGGCCTTGATCGGCGCGCGGGCGCGACGGCGAAGAAACGCGGCCACGGCATCGGCGGTGAAGGCGGGCGAGAGCACCGCCGGCGCGATGCACGTCCACCACGCGGGCGCAGTTGGGCCGGCATGAAGCTGCACGCGGCCAAACATCCGCGGGTCGCCGAATACGAGCGACGCCCGTGCCAGCCGGAGCACCAGATGGTCATGCCGCGCGGGGGCATAGCCGGCCGGCTCGACGCGCAGCTCGCCGCTCATGCCGAGGTGAATGCCCAGCCACGCGCCGCCGCCAAAGCGAAAGACCATCTGCTTCGCCGCCGCCTCCGAGCCGAGATAGCGCGCGCCCGCCAGCGCCCGGCGCAGTGCGGCGGGATCGGCGCCGCGGAAGATCCGGGCGCGATCATGCGTGAGCACCGCGACGATGCGCCGCCCGCTGGCGGCCTGGTGCCAGCGTTTGCGGTAAAATTCAGCCTCGGCGAGCTCGGGCATAAATTGGCATTGTCGGCCCCGCCCTGCTTCCCCGCAATTCCGAAGGGCACCCGCAGGAGGGTCTGTGGGGTCTTGGGGTAGGGCGGACCCGCTGGGTCCGCCGCCGCCTCTCGGCATGGCCGGGACCCCTTCAGCCCAGCTCCCACTCGTAAGGGTAGCTCGACAGCATCCTCGGTCGGCTCGCCGTGACCTGCACCACATCCTCAATGCGGCAGCCCCCGAGCCCGGGGTAGTAGAGGCCCGGTTCCACGGTGACGACCGAGCCCTTTTTCAACGCATAGTCCACCGTGCCGCTCATGCGCGGTGGTTCATGGATGTCGAGGCCGAGGCCGTGTCCGGTCCCGTGGAAAAAGCCAACCGAGCCGTGCGCGGTGCGTTTTGTCCGGTAGCCGCGGGCGGTGAAAAGGTCCACGCAGGCCTGGTGCACATCGCGCCCATTGGCGCCGGCGCGGACCTTGGCGAGCGCGGCGAGTTGCGCCGCACGCACGGCGGCGACGAGCGCGTGTTGGGCTTCGCTGGCGCGGCCCCGGAGAAACGTGCGCGTCATGTCGCCATGGTAGCCGGTCGCCGTCACGCGGGGAAAAATATCCACAATGATCAGCTCGTGCGGGCGCAGCGGGCCGGAGCCGCGCTCATGCGGGTCGCAGGCCTGGTCGCCGCCGGCGGCGATGGTGTTGAGCGAGACCGCGCCGCCCAGAAGGCAGGCGGTCTCGATCGTGGTCTTGAGCCGTTCCGAGGTGAGCAGCTCCCCCCGATGCCAGAGCCGGTTGCCCCGGATTTTGCTCGCGCGCAGCATGCGCCGCGCGGCGGCGAGGCCGAGGGCGCTGCAACGGTTGCCCTCGCGGATGGCTGCAGCCTCGGCGGCGGATTTGATTTCGCGCTCCGGGAAAAACGCACCGGGGGTGACGGTGATTTTCAGCCCCAGTCGGCGCAGCCGGTCGAGCAGGCCGGCGGGAAAGTCCTCTGGCACGGCAAACCCGCGCAGCCCGTGTGCGCGGGCGAGCAGCGCGATGACCTCGGCTGCGCCCGCGCGGGGCCGGGCCTGCGGGAAGGCGGCCTGGGCCTTTTTCAGCCACGGCTCCAACGGCAGCACGCGGTCGAAGCCGGAAGATTTTTTTGCCCGGCCAAACTCCAGCGCGCTGAGCACGGCGATTTTCCTGCCACGGACGCCGAAGGCGATGAACGGATCCGGCACATCGAAACGGCCGAAATACAGCATGTCGGCGCTGCGCTCGGTGGCGGCGTAGAGGAGCGGAGAGAGGGCAGGGCGGTTCACAGAAATGAGGTGATTTAGTTGCAGGGCTTGGTTTTATCCTAAATTCTAAAGTTCAATTTGATCACGGATTACACCGAAGACACGGATATAAAAACTTCGTGGTTCGTACCTAGCACAAGCTCTGTTATATTGTGAATATTGTGCATTTTCTTGGCCAATTGACGATTCAGAATTCCGAGGCCTTCATCCGTGTATATCCGTGTATATCCGTGGTTAAAACAATCCGTGGTTTTGATTCGCGTTCATTCGCGTCCATTCGCGGTTAAAAATAGGCCCTGTTCCATTCACTTCGGCCGCAGCCGCACCTCAAACACTTTCGGCCAGTTCTTGCCCGTGACAAAAATCCGGTCGCCGGCCGCGTCATAGGCGATGCCGTTGAGCACGTCGGTGTCGGGGGCGCGGTCCCCGGCAGGGAGCAGTCCGGTGAGATCGATCAGGCCGAGCACGCGGCCGGTCGCCGGATCAATCCGGGCGATGGCTGGAGTCTGCCAGACGTTGGCCCAGATCTCCCCCTTCACCCATTCCAGCTCGTTGAGCTGCGCGAGCGGCTGGCCGTTCAGCGTCACGTTGATGCTCCGTGTGATCGCAAACGTCGCCGGGTCGAGGCAACGGATTTGGGCCGTGCCGTCGCTCATGATGAGCACGTGGCCGTCGGTCGTGAGACCCCAGCCCTCGCCCGTGTAGGTGAACGCCTTTTCCCGTGCAAAGGAGGCCAGATCATAGACGAAGCCCTGCTGGTTTTGCCAGGTGAGCTGAAAAACTTTCCCGTTCAGCACCGTCATGCCCTCGGCAAAAAACTCGGCCGGCACGTCCGTGCGGCGTTGGAC
Organism: Opitutia bacterium; assembly: GCA_947475065.1. Lineage (GTDB taxonomy): Bacteria > Verrucomicrobiota > Verrucomicrobiia > Opitutales > Opitutaceae > CAIYUN01. The sequence continues at coordinate 3,229 of CANJLB010000054.1, forward strand.
GCGGCCGGTTGCCAGCTCGACGTCGCGCAGTGATGAGCGGCCATTGAGCCCCGTGCTTTCAAGCAGCGCCCCATCGAGATAGACCAGCCCCTGGGTGAACGCGCCCGGGTCATGCGGCCAGGTGTGGACCACCTCGTAGGTGAAGACCGGCACGCTCGACGTTGCCGGTCCGCCCGTGCCGGCCGGCTTCTGGCCGCAGCCCGCCAGCAGCGCGAGCCCGAGCGAGGCCAGCAGCGCCGTCGGGCGCAGCAGCAGGTGGCGGAAAAAGAGGGAGCGGAACGGCACGGAAAAGTCGTGGCGCAGCGGCGCCAGTGCGGCAATGGTGAAACGGCACTCTCCCCGTGGCACGGGCAGCCTGCCCATGCTGGTCAGAAAACTTGCAGCAAGGTAGGGCGGGCCCGCTGGGCGCGCCGCTCTGCTCCCGCCGAAAATTTGCCGTGGGTTCGCAGCGCAGCGTGGGGCGGGTGTTGGTAGTGGTACAGTTTGGCTTGTCGGGGGGGGGAGGGCGTCTGGCTTGCAGACGCCGTTCCGAAACAACCCTCATAAACCTTCCCCTCAACGCCGCCGGGAGGCCTTGACCTCGTCCTCGTCGGCGGGGAGCTGGTTGTCGGTCCTGACGATGAGCACGGGGGTCTTGGTCTTCACCCACACGTCGGTCTCCTTGAAATGCTTTGCCGGCACGTTCTCAATGGCCTCGCCGATGGTCTTCACGGGCAGCAGCCGGCCTTTTTTCGAGAGATTAAAATCGTAGGCCGCGCGGTGGACGCGCTCCAGCGCCGTGGCGGGGCTTTCGTTTTCGGGGAGCTGCAGCGCCCAGCCGACGAAGTCGGCCTTGGGCAGCCGGCCCTCGGGGTCGGAGACGAGCAGGACAAACTGCTTTTTCACCGGCGGCGGCGCGTCTTCACCGGTCTCGGGCTGGGCGGCGAGGTTCATCTCCTCCACGATCTGGCGGAGGAGGGCGGGGGCTACCTGGTTCTTTTTCAGAATCTCGGCGACCTTGTTGATGTCAATTTTCGGCATGGAGGGTGAAATTTGGCTGGCACTGTCGAAACGTCCCGTTGTCAGTGACGCGACAACAAAAGCATGAAGCCCGCCGCCCCCAGTTCCCGCCCCGGCCCCGCCGAGGCCCAGCGCGACGACGAGATTTTCGACGTGGTCAACGACCGCGACGAGCCCGTCGCGCGCGCCACGCGCGGCGAGGTGCACGCCCGGCGGCTCCTCCACCGTGCCGTCCATGTGCTCGTGTTCGGGGCGGACGGTCGGGTGTTTTTGCAGCAGCGCTCAAAATTCAAGGACACCTCGCCCGGCCGGTGGAACTCGTCATGCTCCGGCCATCTCGACGCCGGCGAGGACTCCGACGGGGCGGCCGTGCGCGAGCTCGGCGAGGAAATCGGCCTGACGGTGACGCCGGCGACGCGGCTCACGCGGAGGCTGAAACTCGCGCCGTGCCGCGAGACGGGCTGGGAGTTCGCATGGGTCTATTCGGCGCTCAGCGACGGGCCGTTCGCACTGCATCCGACGGAGGTCCAGGCGGGCGAGTGGCTCACCGTGGACGAAGTGACGCGCGCGCTGGCGGAGCGACCAAAGGAGTTTTCAAGGGCGTTTGCGTATCTGTGGCCGAAGTTTTTGGCGGCGGCACAACCGGAATAACCAAATTGAAGCAGGTTACCGAGGCCGGCAGGCCGACATCAGCCAACTAGGAAACCTGGAACAAGACTGCGAGAGGAAGCAATTTCCGGTCCGGTTCCTGAAATACTGAACCATGAACAAACGAGTGGAATTCAGAAGCCAGGAAGCCATGCAAGGACAGAAGGGCTGAAAATTTGAACAGGAGCTAACGGAGGAAACGGAGGGAAGAGGAGAGGGATGGGGGCGGAAACCAGGGATTGAGCGGTAGAAACAGGTCGGTGAGGGCAAAGCGAGTTCAGTCCGGTTCCTGGTTTCTTGGCTTCCTGCTTAAGTCTCCGCCTGTTTGGACAGATGTGGGGAGAAATTGGGTGATGGTATCGTTTGGTCGGTGGTAGGTTGCGCGCTCGCCGCGCAACTCCGGCGACAGAGGGCAAACGTGGTGTGACGAGCACGCCACCTACACCGGAAAATTCAAACTGTGCCACCATCAGAAATTGGCTTGAAGGGGTGGGGCGGGGTGTGTGCCTTGGACGACGTGTCCGCCGAGAAAAAACCGCTCCTGATGCTCGGGCTGCCCAAGGGCAGCCTTGAGGAATCCACCAAAAATCTTTTCGCCAAGGCCGGCTGGAAGATCACCACCAGCTCGCGTTCCTACAAGCCGGCCATTGACGACCCGCAGCTCGACGGCCGTTTCGTGCGGGCGCAGGAGGTCAGCCGCTATGTCGAACACGGCTTTTTTGACTGCGGCCTGACCGGCCTCGACTGGGTCCGGGAAAACGAGTCCGACGTGGTCGAGGTGTGCGACCTCATCTACAGCAAGGCCTCCGCGCAGAAATCCCGCTGGGTGCTCTGCGTGCCGGAGGCCTCGACCGTGCAGCGGGCCGAGGATCTGGCCGGCAAACGGGTCGCCACCGAGCTCGTCGGCACGGTCAAACGCTACTTCGCGGCCAAAAAGATCCCCGTCGAGATCGAGTTCTCCTGGGGCGCGACCGAGGTGAAGGTGCCCGACCTGGTGGACGCCATCGTGGATATCACCGAGACCGGCTCGTCGCTGCGTGCGAACAAGCTCCGGATCGTGGACACGCTGCTGGAGACGAACACGAAGCTCATCGCCAACAAGGCGAGCTGGGCCGACCCCGCCAAGCGCCGCAAGATTGAGACCATCGCGTTGCTCCTGCGGGGGGCGCTCGAGGCGGAGAGCAAGGTCGGCCTCAAGATGAATGCGCCGAAAAAATCGCTCGACGCCATCCTCGCGGCCATCCCCGCGCTCCGCAATCCGACCATCTCACCCCTGAGCAACGCCGACTGGATCGCGCTGGAAACCATCATTGATGAGAGTGTCGCCCGCGAGATCATCCCGCAGCTCAAGGAACTCGGGGCCGAGGGCATCGTGGAATATCCGCTGAACAAGGTGGTGTATTGAGAGTAACCTCCGGGCGCGCTGGTCTTGCTGCCATTCCGCATTCTGCAATCCGCGTTCCGCATTTCCGATGAAGGTCACGCTCGCCCTCCTGCAGCATGCCTGCGTCGCCGATCCGGCGGTGAACCTGGCGAAGACGCTCGCACTGGCCGGGCGCGCGGCCCGGCGCGGGGCGAACATCATCTGCACACAGGAGCTGTTTCGCTCGCAGTATTTCTGCCAGAGCGAGGACTACGCGAACTTCGCGCTGGCGGAAAAGATTCCCGGCCCGACCACGGAGATATTTCAGCAGTTTGCCAGAAAGCACGGGGTGGTCGTCGTCGCCTCCCTGTTTGAGCGGCGCACCTCCGGCCTCTACCACAACACTGCGGTCATCATTGATGCCGACGGCGCGCTTCTCGGCCGCTACCGCAAGATGCATGTCCCGGACGACCCGCTGTTTTACGAAAAATTTTATTTCACCCCGGGGGACACCGGCTTCCGCGCCTGGCCCACGAAATTTGGCAAGATCGGCGTGCTCATCTGCTGGGACCAGTGGTATCCCGAAGCCGCCCGGCTGACGGCGCTGGCTGGCGCCGAGATCATTTTTTATCCGACCGCCATCGGCTGGCACCCGAAGGAAAAGCGGCGGCTCGGCGCGAAACAGCACGCTGCATGGGAAACGATTCAGCGCAGCCACGCCGTCGCCAACGGCTGCTATGTCGCCGCCGTCAACCGCATCGGCCGGGAGCGTCCCGCCGGCGGCGACGGGCTGGAATTCTGGGGCCGGAGCTTTGTGGCGGGAACGAGCGGCGAGATCCTCGCCCGGGCCCGCGCGGCCAGGGAGGAAATTCTCCTGGTGCCGGTGGATCTGGCGCAGGTGGATGACACCCGCACGCACTGGCCGTTTCTGCGTGACCGGCGGATAGACGCCTACGCGGGTTTGACGAAACGGCTCATTGACTGAACGGCCGGCACAACCTCCTCCGGCCCGGCCAAGGAACATTTGGCGCCGCGGCAGATGCGGTTAATTTCAAAAAGACCCGGTATTTGGACAAATAACCCCACGCTGCTCTGGTGGTATAGGAACCTTTCGCGGGCTGATTACCGCATCCAGGGCTGGCGCAAGCACGCGATTTTCCCCGACTTCATCGACTCGCATACCAGCGTCGCGGACAGGACGGACTTCGACAAAGTTTTCGTGGTCGAGTCGAAAGACATCCACCTGAAAAACGAGGACACCGACTACAAGAAAAGATTTTCAAGCTGTGCAACCGGCTCGCAGGAGAAAAGAGCTGGACGGAGCTGGGCTTGGAATTTCCAGAGAGGAAAATTGTTTTTTGAGCTGGTTTTCGGAGACGAATGTCAGAAAAAGCTCAACGCGATGCTTGCGTATTGAAAGCGGGCCGGCGGCCCGCGCTCCGGCTACCGCAAGCGCAGGCTTGGGGCGCGGGGCGGGCCCCTTCGGCGTTGCGCCTCGGGGGCATTTTTACCACCGTTCCGCCTTCACCATGCATCAGCGCGCCCTCCCCAAAAAGCGCCGCCCTTCCGTCCGTGGCGCCGTCCGCAAGCCCATCCCTGCCACAATCTCTCCCGTGCCATCGGTGAGGCATGCGCCCTATGTCGCCGTGCTGGACTTATGGCGGGAGGCTGCCAACCAAGTGCCGGATCGCTATGCGGTTCTGAACACCAAGGAGGCCATTGTTAAATCGCTGCGCCAGCGGATTTGCCGGGGTGACCACTTGGCGTATGTCCAGTTGCTTTGGCAGCAGGCCGAGGATGGCAGCCCCGCCGGCCTGTGTCATCTGATCAATCATGCGGTTCACGCGAGCCGTGCGGTCCTTGATCTCTGGGATTCGCGCCCCTACGGCCGTCCGGCGTTTGATGAGGAGCGGTCGAAGCGGGAGAACCGCCGTCGCGTCATCTTGGACCTCGCCTGCTCCCGTGATGATTTCCCTGCCTTTCATTCATGGAAAAAAATGGACTTGGATCGACAGCGCGAGTTTCAAAGGGCCCTCCGTCTGGCGGATCGCTCGATTTGGAAAACGACCACCATGCCGCAGAATCTTCTGAATTTGCTCATCACCGAGGTGCTGTTTCCCATCTTGGAGGGGGAGCGCAGAAAGCGGCTCGAACGGTTATCTATGGGGGTATCGCGCCTTCCTTTTGAAAATCAGGCTTGGGCTGGGTTTAATGCCAAATGGGCCAAGTTGCCTCCCTTGTGCTACGCCACCCGTGGGCAGTGGGCGCGGATGATCGCGGAGTGGCTTGTGCTCAATGACGAGCAGGGCGGCAAGCTGTGTGTCCCTGATAGCTGCTTTCCGGGTCCTGAAATCTTCGATGTCGGGAGGGTTTTCTGGCCTGACCAGAGCGGCTTGGTGCTCGGGCCTGCTCCAACTTTCGGTGTGTTGATCAAGGCTTTGGATAAAGAATTCAAAAAGGCAAAAGGCCGTCGCGAGCTTCGGCTGAAGCGATATCGGAAAACGTTTCAGCTGAAGAATGCCGACGACCGTGGAAGGTATGAGTATCGCGCCGCTGCATGGCAGACGAAAATTGATAAGATGCATCCGTCCCGTGCTGCGCGTGTTTCCAGTTTGCAGCAAAGATTCGGAAAGCAGCTCGCGAGCATCCTTAAAAAATGACCCCCGAAAGCGGGTTCTGAATTCGGGGGGTCAAAAGCGGTTTGGTGCATTGTGTAAACTGTTTCCGTTATGACCACTCATCCAAATCCCTCCCGCCTCGCCGCCGGCCCCGCCGGTGTTTCCAGGCCCCTCGGCCTCGGTCGCTCGGGCCTTGTCGTCCCTCGGCCCCTCCGGGCTGGGCAGCATTCTCGCCGCCGCCCAGTCGCCGTTGGGGGTGTTTCCATCACGCCGACTGCGGGCGTCCCTTCCGCCGACGTGCCGGTGCTCGCCCTCGGCCATCTCGCCGCCGTCCGTCAACACCTCGCCTGTCTCGAGGCCCTGCTTCTCCCCCCTCCTCCTGGCCCCTCGTGATCGTGTTCTTATTCGTGCCCGTGATCCATCCTACCTCCGCCCCTCGTTCTCTTAATCTTACTCTTACTCTTTCTCCCGACTCTCGACTCCTGTCTCTCGACTCCTGAATCCCCTTTCCCGCATCCCATGAAATCCACCACCACCGCCGATTCCCTCCCGTCTGTAAGGGCCGGAGACAAGGGTAATCGGTGTTCGGAGACATGGGTTACACTTTGGGTGTGGTCAGATGGTGGACGAAGCGGGGTGGTAGATGGAGCGCAAGGTGTGTTTGGGCAGACGGGGCATGGTGAGGTCGAGCCACCCGAGC
>CANJLB010000055.1 GCA_947475065.1 Opitutia bacterium
GCTCGGGTGGCTCGACCTCACCATGCCCCGTCTGCCCAAACACACCTTGCGCTCCATCTACCACCCCGCTTCGTCCACCATCTGACCACACCCAAAGTGTAACCCATGTCTCCGAACACCGATTACCCTTGTCTCCGGCCCTTACAGACTTGTCGCGCTCCACCCACAAGCGTCAAAAAGCGTCACCACCGCCGTTGCCTATTTCTTCAGCACGGCGTTCCACTTCGCGAGGTTATCAGCCTGCGCCTTGAAGAGGGCTTCGGTGGAGTCGAGAATCTCGATTTTGAGGATCTTGTCGCCGATGGCGATCTTGTTGACCACATCTTGGCCCTTCGTGACCTGACCGAAGACGGTGTGCATGCCGTCGAGCCACGAGGTGGCGACATGGGTGATGAAGAACTGGCTGCCATTGGTCATGCCGGTGTTGGAATACGCGGTCTTGCCCTGGTCGGAGTTGGCCATCGCAAAGACGCCGGGCTTGTCGAGCTTGAGGTCCCGGCGGGTTTCATCGGCGAATTTGTAGCCGGGGCCGCCGGAGCCCCAGCGCGCCCGCATGGATTCGTCCTTGGAAAGCGGGTCTCCGCCCTGGATCATGAAAGGCTGCGGACTATTGATGACGCGGTGGAAAAGGATGCCGTCGTAGAAACCCCTGGAGGCGAGGTTAAGATAGTTGGCGACGGTCATGGGCGCTTTGCTGGCGAAGAGCGTGCCGGCGATGTCGCCCTTGTTCGTGTGGAGGACGATGCGGATGTCGGTGAGCGCGGCCGGCGCGGGGGTGGGGGTGGCGGCAGCCGGTGCAGGCGTGGCCGCCGCCGCAGGGGCGGACGAACTGGCCGGAGTGCAGGCGGTGGCGAAACAGATGGCCGTGGCGACCAGCGCAAAGGCACGGGCGAATGGACGGTAGGGAAGGGCAGTGTTCATGGGCGGGGGGGGGAGGATGTAGGGGAGAATGTATAACGAACCGGTCGTCAGGAGAAAAGAAGATTTCTTGGAAGTGAAACCGGTGCCCGTTGACGGCTGCAAAAAAGAGAGGCGTCCCCTTGCACGGGACGCCTCTCATCAAGCAAACCTTGAAACCACAAACCAAAGTGGATGAATCTGCAGATACGGGGATAGACGCGCGGGGCGCAGGAATGCTCAAAATTATTCACAAAATGTTTCCAGGGGGAATATGGTTTGCAACCCGTTGACCGAAAGACTTTAGGGAATTGCACACGATTTCATATCGCCAAGCCCCGGGCCACGCGAAAGTAAAGGGAGGCTCCTTTCACCATGCACGCCCCCCGCCCGCATCTTTTTGGACTGGCCGCCGGCCTGTTTTTGGCGGCGGCCCTGTGTTTCGCCTCGCTGGTGGTTGCCGGCGCGTGGACGCGTATCAGCGACTCGCGGGTCATTGAGGTGACCGGTTCGTCCCGACGCAACGTCCAGAGCGACCTGGTGATCTGGCGGGCCAGTTTTTCCGCCGAGGCGGACACCTTGCTTGTGGCGCAGGAGCGCCTGACGGCGGACCGGGCCAAGGTTGAGACCTGGCTCGACGCCAAGGGCGTGAAACAACGCCATGTAAAACCGGTTCGCATCCGCGAACTCACCACCATGGTCAAAGGCGGAGAGGAGGACGGCGCTTCGCGGCGTATCGGCTACCGGCTGACCCAAGACCTTGAAGTGCAATCGGACCAGGTCACGCGCATTCCGCAGCTTGCCAGCGAGGCCACGGAGCTGTTGGGGCAGGGGGTGGCGTTTCTATCGGAGAATTTCTCCTTCATTTACACCAAGGCCGGCGAGGCGAAGGTTGAGATGATGGCCGAGGCGACGAGAGACGCCCGCGCCCGGGCCGAGCAGATTGCCACGCAGGGCGGGCGCACGATCAAGGAGCTGCGTTCGGCGCACATGGGGGTGATCCAGATCAACCCGCTTTATTCCGGGGCGGCAAGCTGGGATGGCAACAACGACGCCTCCTCGGCGGAAAAAACCATCACGGCCACTGTCAACGCCTCGTTCTCGTTGCGCTGAGCGCAGTGAAGGGTGCCGGGCGCGGCTTGCCCACGACGCGGCCACGGCCATGGTTGACTCCATGCGTCTGACCGAAGCCATCAACGAAATCGATCCACCCGCGCCGGGTGACACGGCGCACCGCGCGGAGCTGGCCATGCGGCGGGAGGCGTTGCGCGCGGAGCTGACACGCCTGCTCCCCGCCCGCGCGCAGCTCGTGTGGGAGGTGGGCTGCGGTCACGGGCACTTTCTCACGGCCTATGCGGCGGCGCATCCGGGCGCGCGGTGCGTGGGGGTGGACCAGGAACTCGACCGCATCCGCCGGGCGGTGCGGAAACAGGAGCGGGCCAGGCTGGCCAACCTCCATTTTGTGCGGGCCGAGGCGCGGCTGTTTTTGGAGGCGCTGCCGGCGGACGCGGCCTTCACCGCGATTTTTGTCCTGTTTCCGGACCCATGGCCGAAGCGCCGGCATCATAAGCACCGGCTGCTGCAGGAAAACTTTCTGCGCGAGGTGGCGGCGCGGGCGCCCGCCGGGACACCGTTTTATTTTCGCACCGACCACGAACCGTATTTTCACAAAGTGGAGGCCGGGTTGCGGGCGCATGCCGACTGGCGGCTCGCGCCGGCCGAGCCGTGGCCGTTTGAGCGGGAGACCGTTTTCCAGCAGCGCGCGCCGGGGCATTTCTCGCTCGTGGCGCGGCGGCGGTGACCGCGCCCGGCCGGCTGTAACCGGTTTTTGGTGACGGGGCGCCGGGGCGGGAGCCCGTGGTCTCAACCGGGCCGGGCAGACGGATCCTCGTCGCCCGGGCTTATTCCTCCGGACGCGAAGAACGGGGTCGCAGCCGGCTGGCCAGACGGCTGAGGCGGCTGGCCGGCTTTTTAACCGGCTTGGCCTCAGTTTCGTCCGCCGGCCTGGCGGGGGCATCAGGCGCAGGCGAGGGGACGACGGCGGCCGGCTCAATCGGAGCGGCGGCGGGAGCGCCGGCCTCCGTGACCGGCGGGCTTTCGTTCTCCGGCGACTGGCCACCGGCCTCACGCCGGGCATGACCGTTGATCCAGATGCCGCCGCGGCTGTCGCGGTTCAGCCAGTAGGCGTGCGCGCCGATCTCGGTGGGCGCAGGCTTGTCACCGGGAGCTTCACTGGCGACGAGGCCGAGCGCGGCGAGCGCGGCGACGAGGTCGGCCTCGGTGCAACGCAGCGCGCGGGCCAGGAAAGTCGTGCTGCCCGACCAGCCCGGTCCGCGCCGGTTGGGGCGCATGAGCGGGCGGATTTTGGCGAGCAGATCCTCGCCGGCGGGCAACGGTTCGGGCGGGAGGGAGGGGTCCGCCGGCACGGCGGTTCCGTCGGCGGCCGGCTCACCGGCGCGGGCGGCACGCTCAGTGCGCTCAGCCTCACGTTTTGCCGCGGCCTCGGCGCGGCGGGCATCCTGCTCGGCCTGCCGCGCGGCGCGCTCGTCGGCGATTTTCTGCCGCAGGGACTGTTCGGCGGCGTGCTCGTCGGCGAGGGCGATGGCGGCGGGGTCGGCGGGATCCAGTTTTTGTCCGGCGGTGACGCGGAAGGCGGGGCGCGGTTTTTCCCGGACGTTGAGGAAAAGCTGGCCGCGTTGGTTGCGATTGAGCCAGTGCAGGTCGCCGTCGAACTCGATGTATTCGGGCGGCGTGTCCTCGGCCTCGGGCACGGCAAAGCCGCACTCGATAAGCGCGCCCACGAGGTCGGTCTCGGGCTGCTCCCAGCGTTTGGCGAGATAGTCAATGGCGACCGAGTGGCCGGGGCCGCGCTGGTTGCGGCGTAGGTGGGGCTTGATGGCGTCGAAGAACGTCGGCAGCTCGTCCTCGTTCTCCCCGAGGTTGGCCCAGTCGTCGCCGGCGGCCTCGTCGGCGAGCGCCTCCGGGTCGTCGTCGCGCTCGGTGTCGCGCAGGCGTCGCAGGCCGTCGCCGCCGGCGGCCTCGGTGTCGAGGACGGCGGGCTTGCTGTCCTCGGCGGCGGGGCTGGTCGTGGCGGTCGCGCTTTGGAATTTCGCGGCAAACTCGGCGCGCAGCTTGTCCGCCTCAACCTTGGCGGCGGCCGCCGCCGCGTCCTCGAGCGTCCACTCGCGGGTGGTGGGCCGGCGGGCGACACCGTTGAAGGCGAGCGTGTTGGCGGGCAGCGTCTGATAATGTATGATCTCCCACTCGTCTTTGCCGAGCTGGTTGAGATGGGCCTCAAGCAATGCCGGCGTGGCAAAGCCGTGGGGGCCGCTGGTGATGTGTTTGTATTCCCAAAGGGGCATGGTGTGCGCGAAGCGCGCCTCAACGCATTCCAGATGTGCAAGGACTTGCCGAGCTTAATCTGGCGGGGCCGCAGAAGGATGCTTTCGCTCGGTGGAATTATCCTGGCTACATCCTTGGTCAAAAGCTGACCAACGCGGGGCAGCGTTTTGGCACCGCCACATACAGCGGGAAATTTCGACGGCGGCCCCGGCATTTTTTACAAAGGTGCAGTGGGACCGGGCCAGTGAAGGAAAAGGCAGGCAATCATCCCCGCGTTTGGGAACTGGCGGAGGGCATGGCCATTTTGGGCACCTAATCCTACCAAACGGTATTACGGACTAACCTACCGCCAATAGGGGAAACACCCTTGACGTTACGCAAAAATATTGCGTTGACTGGTTGCGATGATTATTAAAATCAATCCTGGAAAACACATTGAGCCTGCCTCCCACCACCGTTGCGCCACACTCCGTTCCAACCCATCCCCGCCATGCTCATCCGCTCGCCAAAAACCTGGGAACTCCCCACGGCCGCCGTCACGCCCGAGGCGCTTTACCGCCTGACGCAGCGCCGTGATTTTCTGAAAACGGCCGGCGTCGGCCTCGCCGGCGCGGCATTCTTCCGATCGGCCCCGCTGCTCAGCGCGGCCACCGCCGGGTTTCCCGCCAAGGAAAATCCGGCGTTTCCAGCCGCCAAGCTCAAACCCACCGCCGAGGACTACATCACGAGCTACAACAATTTCTACGAATTTGGCACCGGCAAGGACGAGCCCAAGGTGTTTGCGAACAAGGGCTGGAAAACCGACCCATGGACCATCGAGCTGGCCGGCCTCGTGAACAAGCCGGCCAAGTTTGACGTGAACGAGCTGGTGAAAAAAATCGGCGGCATCGAGGAGCGCGTCTACCGTTTCCGCTGTGTCGAGGCGTGGTCCATGGTCATCCCGTGGGATGGCTTTCCGCTCGCCAAGCTCATTGCGCTGGCCGACCCGAAGCCCGAGGCGAAGTTTGTAAAGTTCACCTCGTTCAACGACCCGAACAGCGCCCCCGGCCAGCGGCAGGCCAATCTCGACTACCCCTACGTCGAGGGTCTGCGGATGGACGAGGCGGCGCACGAGCTGGCGTTCATGGCGACCGGCCTCTACGGCAAGCCGCTGCCCAACCAGAACGGCGCGCCCATCCGGCTCGTCACGCCCTGGAAGTACGGTTTCAAAAACATCAAGTCCGTCGTGAAAATCGAGTTCACCACGACACAGCCGAAGAACACGTGGAACATCATGCAGGCGGGCGAATACGGCTTTTACGCCAACGTGAACCCGAAGGTGGACCACCCGCGCTGGTCGCAGGCGAGCGAGCGCATCATCGGTGGCGGGCTGTTCAGCGGCAGCCAGGCCACGCTCATGTTCAACGGCTATGAAAAAGAGGTCGCCCCGCTCTACAAGGGGCTGGATCTGGTGAAGAATTACTGAGGTCATGGGGCCTGCATCCGATGGCTGTGGCGCGGTGACAGTTCTGGCGGCGGAGCCTCGCCGCCAACTCCTGTTGACCCTGCCGGTGGGAGGCAGGATCTGGCACCAAAGCCGTTCGGCCGAACGGAAAGTCGGGCGGGCGAAGCCGCCTGACCCGTAATATCACCCCGTGCCTTTGCTGGAAAAACTTCTCCGATCCAAGGCCGTCATCTGGACGCTCCTCGTCCTGCCCGGCCTCTGGCCGTTTTGGCCGCTGCTGGTGACGCGCAACCCGACCACCGGGGCCGATCCGCTCAAGTTTCTCCTGCACCACTTCGGCTTCGTCGCGTGCGTGCTGCTGGCGGTGGTGCTGGCGTTAACGCCGCTGCGCGTGCTCTGGCCGCAGTCGAAACCCGCCCTTGCGCTGAACCGGCACCGCCGGCTCGTCGGCGTGGCAAGCTTTGCCTACGCCCTGTTGCACCTCGTGGCGCACGTCCTCCACGAAGGCGGCACAGATCCCGCGCGGGTGGCCGCCATCTTCGGCACGGCGCTGGGCAAGCCGTTCCAGCTGGTCGGGCTGATCACGTTCACGATCCTGCTCGTGCTCACGCTCACCAGTCCGCACGCTGCGCTGCGCCGGCTGGGCGGGCGCCGCTGGAAAAACCTGCACCGGCTCGCCTACCTTGCGGCGGCTCTGGCGGCCTATCACCAGATATACGCGCGGAAACTGTTCCCCGTGCAGGTGCTCTGGATTTTCGTGCCCCTGGCGCTGCTCGAGGCCGCGCGCATCATCCGCCAGCGGGCCATGGCGAAGTGACGGCCTGATTTTCACCACCCGCCATGCCGCTCATTGACCAGCTCCTCGCCGCCGGCGTGCGCGTGACGCTCGACGAGCACAACGACAAGCTCGGCGCAAAAATCCGTCGCGGCGAAATTGACAAGGTGCCCTACACGCTGGTGCTCGGCGGCAAGGAAGCCGAGGCGCAGGCCGTGAGCGTGCGCTCACGCGCCAAGGGCGACGAGGGCACGCAGCCCTTCGCCCAATACCTGGAGCGCCTGAAAATCGAGATCGCGACGCGGGCGTTGCCGGAGAAGAAAGCGAAGGTGTGAGCCGGGAGCGTTAACGCGATAGGCAGAGACGCAAAGACGCCGTGACGCGGGGAAACGGAGAAGGGTGGCTGGGGCGGAACAAATACCGCTCCCATTCCCTCCGTCAGGTGTCCCGGTCTTTCCGTGATCAGGATTTGGACTCGAAGATATAGCCCTCCTCGCCGTGTTCGGCGAGGTCGAGGCCTTCGTGCTCGACCTCGACCGGTGGGCGGAGCGGCAGGACGCGGCTGACCATCCAGGCGATCACCGCCGTGCCACCGAGCGCGAGCAAGGCGGTCAGGCCGATACCCTTGAGTTGCTCCCGCCAGAGGGTGCGGCCGACAATAGCGGAGAGGTTGGTCGTGAGGTTGGGGTTGGCCGAAACCGTGGCGAAGATGCCCGTCAGCACGAGCCCGACGGTGCCGCCGACCCCGTGGATGCCAAACACATCCAGTGCGTCGTCGTAGCCGAAGCGGGATTTCAATTTGGTGCAGGCAAAATAGGGTATCGCGCCGCCGAGCACAGCGACGACGATGGCGCCGGTCGCGTCCACAAAGCCACAGGCGGGAGTGACCGTGACGAGTCCCGCGACCGCCCCGGAGCAGAAGCCGAGCACGCTGGCCTTGCCGCGCTGGAGGCGCTCCAGCGCGGCCCAGGTGCCGGCGGCGATGGCGGCGGCAAGCGTGGTGGTGGTGAAGGCGTTGGCCGCGATGCCATCGGCGGCGATGGCCGACCCAGCGTTGAAGCCATACCAGCCGAACCACAACAGGCCTGTGCCGGCCATGCAGAACACGAGGCTGTGCGGCGGCATCGGCGTCCGGCCAAAACCGTGACGGCGACCCACGATGAGGCACAGCACCAGCGCAGAATACCCCGATGCCATCTCGACGACCATGCCGCCGGCGAAATCAATCGCCTTGATGCTGGCGGAGGCGTTGAACACGCCGTTCATGAGGCCGTTGATGCCCCATACCATGTGCGCCAGTGGGCAGTAGATCAGCAGCACCCAGAGCGCGGCGATCAGGAGCACGGCGGAAAAGCGTGCGCGCTCGACGATGGAGCCGATGAGGACGGCGGGCGTGATGATGGCGAACGCCATCTGGAAAATAGCGAAGACGTTTTGGGAGACCCAAAACGAATAATCGGGGTTGGGCGCGGACGTGACGCCACGGAAGAAGAA
>CANJLB010000056.1 GCA_947475065.1 Opitutia bacterium
CTTGTATGTTCAACCCGATGTTAAACCCGGATGAGGGCAGAGCCAAAGGCGGCTTCCGAGAATGGGCGATCAAGCTCGTCGGAGGAAGCCGCCTTTGGCGGACTTGCACGTCAGGCTCGGAAGGGCTTGGCTGCAACGACCGGGACGCCACTCCGACTGGCCGTTGGGGTGGCGCTGGGACCGGCAGGCCGATCAGTGCCCCGAGGCTAGACCTCCACACAGAGCCATGGGCCCCGGTCCCAGACCTGGTTAAACTCGAACCGCTGACCGAGCCTTGAGCTCGCATTGCAAGATGGAGACAACCACCCCCACTACAACCACCTATGTCGGTCTGGACATTGCCAAGGACCGGCTTGATTACACCGTGGACAGCACGCGCTGTGACCATGTGCCCAACACCCCAACCGGCCACGCGCGTTTGCTCGCGGCCCTGCGCTCGCGGCGCGGCATCCGGGTGATCTGCGAAGCAACCGGCGGCTACGAACGCGCCATCGTCGCCGCACTCCTGCTCGAAAAACTGGAGGTCTGCGTCGTCAACCCCGGCCGCGTGCGCGCCTTTGCGCACGCCGAGGGATTGCTGGCCAAGACCGACCGTCTCGATGCCCAACTGCTCCGCCGCTTCGGGGAAAAGGTCCGGCCCCGCCTGCATGCCCCGATGGATCAAGCGGCGATTACGCTGCGCGAGCTGCTGGACTACCGCCGACAGTTGAGCGACCAACTGGTTGCCGTCCGCAACCGCCTGGAGCTGGCCGGTCCGGTGCTGTGCGCCCGCTTGGACACACAGGTCGCCTTCCTGCAAAAGGAGCTGTCCGAGACCGACCGGCTGATAGAGGAGCACATTGACCACGACGACACGCTGCGCCGTAAAGCCGCGCGCCTGCGGGAGCTCCAAGGGGCAGGCCCCGTGCTGACGGCGACCGTGCTCGCCTATCTACCTGAACTCGGCGAAATTGAGGGACCCCAGCTCTCCGCTCTGGTCGGCGTGGCACCCTTCGCGCGCGACAGCGGCCGCAGCCACCGGGCTCGGCATGTGCGCGGCGGTCGGGGCGTCGTCCGTCACGTCCTCTACATGGCAGCAGTCGCCGCCACTCAACACAACCCGGTCCTGCGGGCCTTCTACGCTCGTCTGGTCGCCGCCGGCAAACCCAAGCTGGTCGCGCTCATCGCCGTCATGCGCAAGATGCTCCACGTCCTCAATCGGTTGCTCGCCGACCCTCACTTTGTCCTTGTCCGTTAACACCGCTGCTCTGTGACTCAGTGGTTCAATGATTGGTCTTCTGATTGCGCCGGCACCCTGCACTCGGGGCTTTCCTTTTCCCCGGGAAGTGATAGCCGTTTCACCGTGAGCCATATCGCCGCCGCCCTCGCCAAAAGCAAAGGCAAGAAAGTCGAAGCCCCGCCCGGCACGCTGGTCCCGCCGGCCTTGCCGGCGCCGGTGCTGCCGATGCCCGTGCGTGCCCCGGCTCCGGCGGCCGCCGCCGCGGCGGCCGCGCCCAAAAAATTCCCCCTGCCGCTGGTCCTCGGCGGCGGCCTGACCGTGCTGGTGCTGGCGGCGGCCGCATGGTTTTTTCTGAAACCTGCGGCCGGGCCGGCGGAGACCCCGGCGGTCGTGGCGGCCAAACCTGCCGTGCCGGCTTCCGTGGCCAAACCGCCGGCTTTGCCGCCGCCGGCCGCCGCTCCCGTCGTCACCGCGCCAGTCCCGGCCACGCCCGCCAGGCCGGCGGTAGTCACGCCTCCGCCGGTCACCGGGTCGCCGGACATCGCGTTGTTGCAGGAGCAGGTTGCAAAATTTTCCGTCACCGTGAGAAAAGGCGGCACGGACCAGCGGGCCGTGATCAATGGCAAGACCTATGTTCCCGGCGACCGGGTGGCCGATGCGCTGACGTTGCAGGAGGTGCTGGGCGACCGCATCATCCTGCGCGATGACAGCGGCCACCTCTACACGAAGTAGCGTCCGCTGTCCCCCGGGCCGCCTTCAGCCCGCCGCGGGGGCGCTCGGGCCGACATCCGCGAGCCGGCCGAGCGCCGTCTGCTTGGCGAGCGACATGACCATGATCTCGCTGTCGGCGACGCTGCGTTCCGTGTCGTCGGGGTTGACCAGCGGGGTGATCTCATCGCGCAGTTGCGCCCATGCGGTCTCGAGAAAGTTTTCGATCACCGAGCCCTGCGCCTGGTCGGCGGCGTCGGCCTGCGCGATCAGCTCGACGATCCCCGCCTCGTAGAGCTGCTTGGTGTCGGAGATGAGCGACTCGAACTGCATCTGGGCCTCGTTGAGGCTGCGCGAGCCGATGGTGCTCACCCAGACGGCATAGCTTACGACGCGCAGCTTGGGCAGCGGCCGGGCGGCCTCAAAGCCCGCCTCGCGGTACATCGCGGCCTGCGCCTCGGCGATTTTGTTGGCAAAGAGCACCTCGCTCTCGACCTTCTGGGCCGCGGTGATCGCGATGACAAACGCCTGGACCGCCGACTGCGAGTAGGCCTGCGTGGCGCGCGCATAGCCGGTGCAGGCCATGTTGCGCGCGTTGCCCAGCGCCTGCAAAAATTCATACACGCGCTCGGCAAAACGCTCCAGGCAGCGCCGCCAGTCCGCCTTTTGCTGGCGCGCGGCGAGCGCGGCCGTGTATTCGGGGCAGGAGGCGCGCAAAAAATCCTCGATGCTGTCGCGCAGGAGCTTGCGCAGGTGCGGCTCGACGCGGTCGAGTTGCTCAATGCCGGTGCGGAGCAGGCGCACGGTCTCTTGCGCTTCCACGAGCTGCGCCAGATACGCGTCGCGTTTTTCCTTGGCGGAAAACAGCAGCATGGCCGGCTTGGAGACCTGTACCGCCTTCAGCTCGGCCTCCTTCTCCGCCAGCACGGGCGCAAGCTGCTCGCGGCCCAGCCGGAGGTGGGCCTCGCGGACGAGCAGGTCCTGCAGTTCACGGGGAAGGTCTGACACAGAAGAAGGCGGCTGAGCGCAGTCGGCGACAGTGTCACAGTCCGGCCTGCGGATGCAAGTGCGGCGATGGCCCTTGGAGAGGCGGTGTTCATCAGCCGGCCCGATGTTCCGTCCGCCGCAGGCCGAGCAGAAACTCGCGGTTGCCGTCTCCGCCGGTGATGGGCGAGTCCATCGTGCCGATGAGGGTCGCCCCCGGCAGTTCGCCGAGGGCAAATGCGGTCACGTCTGCCAGCACCGCCGCCTGCACCGCCGGGTCGCGGATGACGCCCCGGCCTTTGTCAGCCTCGGCCTTGCCCGCCTCGAACTGGGGTTTGACCAGCGCGACCAGCGTGCCGCCCGCGCGCACGAGCGGCCACACGGCGGGCAGCACGGCGCGTAGCGAGATGAATGACAGGTCCATCACCACCGCGTCGAACTCCGCCCGTGGCAGGTCGGTGGCGGCGAGGTGGCGGGCGTTGATCTTTTCGAGGTTGGTCACGCGCGGGTCGGCGCGGAGCTTCGCATGCAGTTGCGCGCGGCCCACGTCCACGCATACGACATCCGCCGCGCCGGCTTGCAGCGCGCAGTCGGTGAAACCGCCGGTCGAGGCGCCCACGTCGAGCACGTGCGCCCCGTGCAGGCCGGTGCCGAAGCGTTCGAGCCAGCCCTGCAGTTTCTCCCCGCCCCGGCTGACGAAGCGTGGCGGCTGTTCCACGGTTAGCGGGAGGTCGGCGGGAAATTCCTTGCCCGGCTTGTCGAGCCGCTCGGTGCCGTGCCGCACGCGGCCCGTCATTATGAGCGCCTTCGCCTGGGCGCGCGACGCCGTCAGCCCTCGTGAGACGAGCAGCTCGTCGAGCCGGATTTTGGCGGGTGCGGTCATGGCGCGGCGATAGGTTGAAAGTCGCCCTGTCATGCATGACGGGAACCAACGACGCTTTTCAAGCCATCAGGTGGTTCGGCGGGACGGTTCGGATTAGGCCGTTGGAGTTTTTCCCCTCTGCCTCTGGCATCTGGCTCCTGCCTCTTCGCCCCCCCCCCACCGCGCGGAACGGCGACGGCTCGCAGGAGGCCTCGCAGGTACCGCTCGTCGCGAGATAGCGGTTGAGCCAGCC
>CANJLB010000057.1 GCA_947475065.1 Opitutia bacterium
ACATTGCCGTGGCGGTCGTGGTGCGGAACTTGATTGGCTCGCTGGCAAACATGCAGCAAAGCCCCAGCCGCAGTGCGCTTGGCGATGCGGTGGGCGATTTGGATTGGGGTGTTGGCGCCATCTTTAGCTCTGCGGTTGCAGACACCCGCTAAGGCCGGGTGGGGAGCGGAAGTCTCCCCGCCCGGCACAAGCGTTCATTTCGGCAGCACGACGGTGTCGATGACGTGAATGACTCCGTTGCTGGCGGCCACGTCAGTCTTGACGACCTTGGCGTTGTCCACGGTGACCGCGCCATTGGTGACTTTCACGTCGAGCGACTGGCCGTTCACAGTCTTGACCATCATCGTCTTAACATCAGCGGCCATGACTTTGCCCGCCACGACGTGGTAGGTGAGGATGGCGACGAGCTTGGCCTTGTTCTCCGGCTTGAGCAAATCTTCCACGGTGCCCTTGGGGAGTTTGGCGAAAGCTTCGTCGGTCGGCGCGAAGACGGTGAACGGCCCGGGGCCTTGCAACGTCTCGACGAGACCGGCAGCTTTCACTGCGGCGACGAGGGTATTGAAACTGCCCGCGCCGGATGCGACCGCCACGATGTCGTTGCTTGCGGTCTTGGTTTGAGCGTGCGCGACTCCGAAGAAGCCGGCTGTGGCGACGAGGGCCGTGAGGCTGAAGATACGGATGGTTTTCATGGTTTGGATGGGATGTTTTGTTTTGGTTGGGTGTGAACTTGGACGACCACCGCGAAGCGACTCGGCTTGCGAACCGGCATTCAAGCCGGCAGCGGGCGACGCTTGCGTTTGCTTTCCAATGTTCACTGTGTTTTGTATGTTCAGTTAGCTGACAAGCAGCCTTGAACGTCGAAATAATGTCTAATGTTTGTTTAGGTGTCAATAGTTTGTCTCGGATTATTTTCAGAAAAGAATTGATCGGGGAAATTCAACCTAAAAATCGCAGTTGGAAGCTCTTGCACCCGGGCTTGGCGGGGTTGTAGCCGCGCGCGGCGCCTTATTGCTCGCCGTATTTGGTCTGCACCGTCGAGTCCCAGTCGAGGATGAACCGGTCGGGCAGCGCGCCACAGCGGCGCGGCGGCCTGCGCAACCTACGCGGCCCCGGCAGGCTCCGCAATGGACGCAAAGAGCCGCTTGATGGTGTAGTCTCCCACCACGCCACTCAGGTCGAACAGCGTGGTGATGGTCGAATCCTCGCGGAGGCGCTCGACGTGCGCGAAGCGCCGCCCGTCCACCAGCGCGGGGAGCAGGAAGCGGTGGAGGATGTCGTGGATCGGCTTGGCGTTGGGGCTGGTGCGCGTCACCGGGCAGGCCGCCGCCAGCCGCTCGACTATGCCGGTGTGGCGCGCAAACGCCGCCCACGGCACCGGGCCACGGTAGGGCGTGAGCGCGTCCGCCGTGGTGCACAGCGTGACCCGCCGCCGCACCGGCCGTCGTGAACATAAAATCATTTCACCTGCCGGGGGGAAGCTCGGGGCGCGCGGGAGTTGGCATACAAACCTCTGCCCAGCAAAAGCCTAGCGAAATGCCATGCCCGCCCAACTGCGCGTTTTAGGTTGATTGGATATTCCGCAGCAATCTGGAATTACTGACTTGCATAAAAAGCGACCTGTATCAATCTTGTCTAAGTATGGCTGAAGCCCATCTAGCAATCAAAGTAGTTGCCCGGCGCACCGGATTGAGCGCGCACGTCATTCGGATATGGGAGAAGCGCTACGGCGCCGTGGAGCCAGAGCGCACCGGGACGAACCGCCGCCTGTATTCGGATGAGCAAATCGAGCGGCTGAGTCTGCTCCGCGACATCACGCAGGGCGGGCATAGCATCGGACACGTCGCGAAGTTGCCGACGGAGAAATTGCGCCAACTAGCCAAGGAGTCCCACGACACCAACGGCCGAGCTTCTCGGTCGCGGGCTGCTGCGCCTGCCGTTCCTGCGGCCCACACGTTTCTCGATGAATGCGTCGCCGCAGTGAAATCGCTCGACGCCCGCGCGCTGGAAGAGACGTTGCAGCGCGCCGGGACCGACCTGGGCGCGCAGGGGTTGCTGCAACGCGTCGTCGCGCCGCTTGCGCAGACCATGGGCGACTTGTGGCGTGACGGCACCATAACTGCGGCGCATGAACATTTTGCCAGCGCAGTGCTTCGGGTTTTCCTCGGGCACGCGGCCAAACCGTTCGCTGGAACGGAGAGCGCGCCCGTGCTGGTGGTTGCGACCCCGGCGGGACAGATCCACGAACTCGGCGCGCTGCTCGTCGGTGCGGCCGCAGCGAATCTCGGCTGGCACGTTACCTACCTCGGGGCCAGCCTGCCGGCGGCAGAAATAGCCAGTGCGGCCCGCCAGCATCGCGCCCGCGCCGTGGCGTTGAGCCTGGTCTATCCAGAAGACGACCCGCGGCTGGAAGGCGAGTTGACGCGATTGCACGGGTCACTGCCGCCAGAAGTCACGCTCCTCGTCGGTGGGCGCGCGACGCCTGCTTATCGCGATGCCCTAGAAAAAATCGGCGCGGTGCAAATGAATGACCTAGCGCAGCTCTACTCCGCCTTGGATGATTTGCGCCGGCCCGCCAAGAAAATGAACCGATGAAACCGTTATTCACCCGCAACATTGATAATAAGGGCCGACTTGTGCGTGGACTCGGCGCGCTGGTGCTCCTGATCGGTGCGGGCTTTGGCTTCAAAGTTTCCGTCTGGCTGGGTTTGGGGTTGCTGTCGGCGGGGGTATTCGTCGGGTTCGAGGCGCTTCGGGGCTGGTGCGTGATGCGCGCCTGCGGCATCAAAACCCGGCTTTGAGCGGGGCACCCCACATGAAAGAGTTTACCTTCCAATCCGAAACCTGCGTTCCGCGCCCGCGCAGCGAAGTCTTCCCCTTCTTCGCCGAGGCGAGCAACCTGCAAACCCTCACGCCTCCCTGGCTGAAGTTCGAAGTCCTCACGCCGTCGCCGATCATCTTGCGTCCCGGCACGCTGATTGATTATCGAATCACCGTTCACGGTCTTCCCATCCGCTGGCGCACGGAAATCACCGAGTGGGATCCGCCGCACCGGTTCGTGGATGTGCAACTGAGCGGCCCTTACACCTTGTGGCATCACACGCACACCTTCGAGGAACGGGATGGCGGCACGCTCTGCCTGGATCGCGTGCGCTATCGCCCGCGCGGTGGTGCGTTGGTCCACTGGCTGTTTGTGCGTCGCGATGTCGAACG
>CANJLB010000058.1 GCA_947475065.1 Opitutia bacterium
CCCGCTTCGGCGGCGGCGCGGCTGCAGATGGGGGTGCCGGGCAGCGTGACGCGATATGGGCGGCGTTTCCGGCTGTGCAGCGGGGCCGGCACGCGGGGCTTCGCCGCCGCCTTGTCGAGAGTTCACACATGACCCCTTATAGGTCCGCCATAGACACCGAACCGGGCACGCGCAGCCAGATGGGTTGCGATCTGCTCCTGCTCTTGGGGCCTCTACCGCCCGCAACCCGTCCGGCTGCCACTGAAAAAATGACAAGGCACCACGCCGCGTTTCATGGCGGCGTGGCGCCTTGGTTTGGGACGAGTCCTCGGCTGCGGGCCGGACGGATCAGGCGAGGCGGTCGGCGTTCATCGCCTTGGTCCACGCCGCCACGAAATCGTGGACGAACTTCGCCGAGGCGTCGCTGCCGGCATAGACTTCGGCGAGGGCGCGCAGTTGCGAGTTAGAGCCGAAGACGAGGTCGACCCGAGTCGCGGTCCACTTCACATCGCCGGTCGCGCGGTCGCGGACCTCGAAGAGTTCCTCGGCGGGCGAGGTCGGCTTCACGACGTTGGCCATGTCGAGGAGGTTGACGAAGAAATCCGTGGTGAGCGTCTCCGGGCGGCTGGTGAAGACGCCGTGCGGCGACTTGCCGTGGTTGGCGTTGAGGACGCGCAGGCCGCCGATGAGCACGGTCATCTCCGGCGCGGTCAGCCCGAGCAATTGGGCCTTGTCCACGAGGAGCTGTTCGGCGGGCAGCGTGTAGCGCGTCTTGAGGTAATTGCGAAAACCGTCGGCGATCGGTTCGAGCACGGCGAAGGACGCCACGTCGGTCTGCGCCGGCGAGGCATCCATCCGGCCGGGGGTGAAGGGCACCGCGACGTCGTGGCCGGCCTTCTTCGCCGCTTGTTCGACGGCGGCGCTGCCGCCGAGGACGATCAGATCGGCGAGCGACACTTTTTTGCCGCCGGGCGCGCTGGCGTTGAACGCCTGCTGAATGCCTTCGAGGGCCTTGAGGACTTTGGCGAGACGGGCGGGTTGATTGGCTTCCCAGTCCTTCTGCGGGGCGAGACGGATGCGCGCGCCGTTGGCGCCGCCGCGTTTGTCGGAACCGCGGAAGGTCGACGCCGAGGCCCACGCAGTCGAGACGAGTTCTGAGATCGAAAGACCCGTGGTGAGAATTTTGGCCTTAAGGTCGGCGAGGTCGTTGGCATCGACCAGCGGGTGATTCACCGCGGGGATCGGATCCTGCCAGAGGAGATCTTCGGCGGGAACGTCCGCGCCGAGGTAGCGGCCCTTCGGGCCCATGTCGCGATGGGTGAGCTTGAACCACGCGCGGGCAAACGCGTCGGCGAACTGATCCGGGTTGGCGAGAAAGTGCCGCGAAATTTTTTCGTAGGCGGGATCTACGCGAAGGGCAAGGTCCGTGGTCAGCATCGTCGGACGCAGTTTCTTCGACGCATCGTAGGCGTGGGGAATAGTGGCTTCCGCATCATTTGCGACCCACTGGTGCGCGCCGGCCGGGCTCTTCTCCAAGACCCATTCGAAGCGAAATAGATTTTCGAAGAAATAGTTGCTCCACTTCGTCGGCGTGGTGCTCCACGTGACTTCGAGGCCGCTGGTGATCGTGTCGGCCCCCTTGCCGCTGGCGTAGCTGCTCGTCCAGCCGAGGCCTTGCTCGGCGAGGCTGGCGGCTTCGGGTTCGCGTCCGCAATGGGCGGCGGAGGCCGCACCGTGGGTCTTGCCGAAGCTGTGGCCGCCCGCGATGAGGGCGACCGTCTCCTCGTCGTTCATCGCCATCCGTGCGAAGGTCTCACGAATGTCCTTCGCCGAGGCGAGCGGGTCAGGGTTGCCGTTCGGACCCTCCGGGTTGACGTAGATGAGGCCCATCTGCACGGCGGCGAGCGGGTTCTCGAGTTCGCGGTCACCGGCGTAGCGCTTGTCGCCAAGCCAGGTATCCTCGGCACCCCAATACACGTTTTCCTCGGGTTCCCACACGTCGGCCCGACCGCCGCCGAAACCGAACGTTTTGAAACCCATCGATTCGAGCGCGCAATTGCCGGTCAGGACCATGAGGTCCGCCCAGGAGATTTTCTTGCCGTATTTTTGTTTGATCGGCCAGAGGAGCCGGCGTGCCTTGTCGAGGTTGGCGTTGTCCGGCCAGCTGTTGAGGGGCGCGAAGCGTTGCTGGCCGGCACCGGCGCCGCCGCGGCCATCCCCCGTGCGGTAGGTGCCCGCGCTGTGCCACGCCATGCGGATGAAGAACGGACCGTAGTGCCCAAAGTCCGCCGGCCACCACTCCTGCGAGTCCGTCATCAGCGCGTAGAGATCCTGCTTCAGCGCCGGCAGATCGAGCGACTTGAACTCCTCGGCGTAGTCGAAGTCCGCGCCCATCGGATCGGACAAGGCGGAATTCTGGTGAAGCATTTTGAGGTTGATCTGGTTCGGCCACCAGTCGCGGTTGGACCGGCCACCAGCGCTCGTGGGCGTGGGTTTCGGGGTGTTGCCGTGCAGGTGGGGAAAAGGGCATTTGCCGCCGCTGCTTTCAGTTGGGTTGTCCATGGTTTTTTGAATTGGGGGTTAAGGAGCTGGCGCGATCGTTGATTTTGGGATCCCGCTTCAGCGCTGCCAGCCAGCGTTGGCGGTGGCGACCGTCTGAAAATAGATGGCGGTGAGCGTTTCGACGGGCGCGGGGGGTGGAGCCGAAAGGTGGGCGGCCATGTCACGTTGCGAGGTGCTGCGCTCGGCGAGCGCGAACTCGGCCATTTGGCGGGCGAGGGCGTGGCCGTCGACGGGCGTCGCGGCGCGGAGGGAATCGGGGAATTGTTTCATGTAGATTTGAGGTGGACCCCAAACGTTGGACAGTTTGGGCGTAGTTTTTAGTTATGGTTTGACCTGCCCCCAACGATTGGACAGCGGCGAAGCCGGGATTGGGCGTTAACGATCCGGGTTGGGAAGAGCGCACAGCTCGCTGGCAAACTCGGCCGGAGGCCGATTTGCCAGCGAGCTGTGCGGGCGAAGATGGTTATAGTCGGCCC